>JBBCGN010000006.1:0-50418 GCA_037200905.1 bacterium | reverse complement strand
CGAGCGCCGCGGCCATGACGAGCGGCTTGACCACCGAGCCGAACTCGAGGACGTTCTCTCGACGAGCGGATTCGAGAACACGGCCACGTTCTTGACCTTGGAGACGTCAGTTCGGATCGAAATCGGGCTTCACCGAGAGGGCGTAGATCGAGCCGTCCTTCGGATTCATGATGATGCCGCCGATGGAATCGGTATTGTATTTGTCGCGGACGCCCGCGAGAGATTTCTCGAGGAAGCTCTGCACCGTCGGCTCGATGGTGGTGACCACGTCCCCGCTCTTCTTGCCGCTCTCGAAGAGCGTCTTGTTGATATTGGAAAACACTTGGGCGAAGAAGTTCACGTAAGAATCGTCCTCGTTCTCCGCCAGCACGTCGTCGTACTGGCGCTCGAGGCCGTAGCGGCCGCCGAGCATTGTCGCCCTTGTAGCCCAAGAGCCCGAGCGACTGCGACGCCAGGTTCTCGCCGGGATAGAAGCGCCACTTCTCCTTGTATATGTAGACGCCGGGAATCTTCTTGGCCGTGACGGCGTCGGCTTCGTCTTTCGAAAGATGCGTGGCCACCTCTTCGTACGGGTCTGTGGACTTGGCGGCCTTGTTCATGAAATCGTCCTTGGCGACCGGTACGACGGCATTGATACCCGCGTACGCGGATTCCTTGTCGGCGAGCTCCGTCGGATTGATGGCGATCTTGAATCCGGCCGTCTGCAGGGCGGCGGAGACGAGGCCGTCGTCCTTGTTCTGGAAGAACATGGTGCCTCCCGTTCGAAGAATGTTCGACGACGGCGTAGACGTACTGGCGGTCGGCTCTTCTCGGAATAAGCGCTCGAATGGAGCACCTGCAGCCAAAAAAGCCTCGAGATGAGGACGAGCGCGAACACGATGACGCCGAGGGACAGTACCGAAGTTCTCGAGAAAAGCTTAGAGCTCATTGTTCGAAACTTTTACGCTGCCCAATGACTTCAGCGACTTGCGAGTTGCGAACGTGGCCTTGGTCTCCTTGAAGCCCATGGAGTACGAGAGGGCGAGATCCACCTTATTCGATTCGGCGAGATACGTGAGTTCCATGGCCTGATACGTCGTTGCCGAGCGAGCGGGCCTGCGTCTCGAGAGCCTTGCGCTCGACGATATTGAAGACCATGTTCGCGAGGATGACGGCGTAGGCGATGCCGAGCAGGCGAGAGACAGCAGCATGAAATGCAGCGCGCGCCTGGAAAGATCGCTGTTATTTGACGATGTTGACGCTGCTCGCATACCTCTTCATTTTTAATGCTGCTGCTTTCATATTTCTTGTATCAAAACTTATTTATAATTTTTCTATGATTCGTAATTTCGCGCTCCGGGCTCTCGGATTCTCCGTCAATTCTGATTTTTCCGATACTATGGGCTTCTTGGTGATGAGCTTCGCCCTACCCTCGTCCGCTTCGGCTTTGAAGAATTTCTTGACGATCCTGTCTTCCAGGCTGTGGAACGAGATCACCGCCATCCTGCCTCCCGGCCGCAAGGCCGTAAACCCTTTGCGCAGTCCCGTGGAGAGCGCGCCGAGCTCGTCATTGGTGGCGATGCGTATGGCCTGAAAGGTCTTCGTGGCGCAATTGGGTCTTTCCCCCCGCCGGTACGGCGCCGGAACCGATTGCTCGATGATGCTCACCAGGTCGAACGTCGTCTCGATAGGCTTCTTCTTCCTCGCCCCTGCGATGCCTTTGGCTATGCGCCTCGAGAATCGCTCCTCGCCGAATCCGTACATGATGTCGGCGAGATTCTCCTCGCTCCAGGTGTTCACGATGTCCCTGGCCGTAAGGTCTTCCGAGGAAGGATTCTCTTTCATGGTCATGAGTAGCGGCTCATTCTTCATGAAAGAAAATCCTCTCCCAGAATTCTCCAATTGGTCCGACGAGAGTCCGAGATCGAGGATGACCGCATCCGACTGGCTCGCCGATCACCGTATCCATGTCCCGGAAATTCGCGGTATGGAACTCTACCTTGCAGTCGAGGCCCTTGAACTTGTCCTCGGCCCGCTTCAAGCTCCGCTGTCCTGGTCGATGGCTATGATGCGCACGCCCGGATGCTTCTTGCAGATCTCCGCGCTGTGCCCGCCCCCGCCGAAACGTGCCGTCGACCACCACCGACGTGCCGGTGATGCCGAGATTGCCGATGGTTTCTTGTAAAAGAACGCTCTTGTGAACGCTGTCCTTCGGCCGTTGCTGTCCTAACAGGCGAGGCCATTTTATGCTCTGCCGCGGGCGAGCTTCTCCGCGAGCTGATCAGCCTGCTTCTCCACGGTTTCCTTGTACTGCGACCAGACCTTGTCGTTCCAGATCTCCACGCGATCCTCCACGCCCACCCCACCACCGCAGCCTTGTCCTTCAATCCGATGCGGTCCTTGAGGAAATCGGGGATCAGGATCCTGCCGATGGAGTCCACTTCCACTTCGGCCGCGCGGCCGAACATGAAACGGTTGAAGCTGCGCTTGTCTGCCTCGAGAAAGGAAAGGTCGGAATCGGTATCGGAAAGGCGCTTGGAAACCTTGGCCCACTCTTTGTTTGTGAAAATGAACAAGCACTTGGTCGAGTCCCGGAGTGATGATAATTTTTTTTGCCCATCTCCTGTCGGAACTTTACCGGCAAGGAAATTCTGTTCTTGGCATCAATTGTATGGATATATTCGCCGATGAGCATATTTTTTATTTTTCACTTATTTTCTGATTTCCCACCTTTTCCCACTTGGGGTACATTATAGACCACTCTCTCCCACCCCGCCACACTATAATGTGTGGATAACTTTTTCTCGCCTGTAGAGTTTGCATTATTATAAATTTGTTGTATTATTTAGATAACGAAGTACATCAAAATCTGTTATGTATGGAGCAGCACATTCAACCAAAACCCTCCTGCAGTGGAGAGTTGAATCTTTCGAAGCCAGTCGAAGGCAATTCAGAGCAAACTGCCGAGGAAGTTCCGGCTCTTCTGATGTTTTTGGGTATCGACCAAGAATCTGGTACGCCTGTATATAAGTACGTGGAACCTATCAGGGTTTTAATCAAGAAGCCATTGCAAATATCCCCCGTTCATGGACAGGGGATTTTTTATTCTTTAGGCCGCATCAGCGGAAAGAGTTGCGTATCACGGATCGGTTTATCCGACAATATTGCAAACAATCTTCCCCGAATCCGAATCCGAATGTCGGCGGCATGCCGTGTTCGAGCATCTCTACGTATTCAGTATCTGACATCATGGCTTCATCATCTCCCCGATCAATCAATTTCTGCTGTGATTCGAATCGTTCTGCCTGATCGATAGGATCATTGAGTTCTGCATGCGCGCGGCCGAGTTCAGAACCTGCGAGCAAGACTTGGAACATGATCGTCTGCCGCGGGTCGTCGGGATTCGATTTCGAGAGCGGCGCGACGAGCTTCGGATGGTTCACGAGGAAAGCCGGACCGGCGATCTGCTTGCGGCAGTATTTCCAGAGCGAGTCGGTGAGGCGCTCTTTGTTCTTGCCTTCGTAGGTGACCCCCGAGTTCGGTCAGCTTTTTCATCATGGTAGCTTCGGAGTCCTCGAGCACGTCGATGCCGGTAGTTTTTTTTGATCTCTTCTACATAGTCTATTTCCGGCCATACCGTATCGAAATCAAACTTGTACCCGCGAGTCTCGAAGCTTGTCGTACCGAAAACTTCTTTGGCGATGGTTATGAAAAGATTGCGCACCAATGCCTTGCCGGCATCGAGATTCATGTATGCGGCATAGAATTCCATATTGGTAAATTCCTGCAGATGGTCGGGGCTCGAGCCTTCGTTGCGGTACACGCGGCCGATCTCGAACGTCTTCTCGAAACCGGCAGCCAATCAGGCGCTTCTGCCACAGCTCGCCGACGGAGATGCGCATGAATACGTCGATATCGAAATCATTGTGATGCGTCTTGAACGGCCGGGCTTCTGCGCCACCGGTGGTGACTTCTATAGTAGGAGTTTCTACCTCCATGAAATTATGCTTCTCCAAAAAGTTTCTCGTAGTGGCGCCAAAACTTCACCTTTTTCTCGAAAAGTTCCTTGATCTCCGGACTCATCAATATATCGAGATTATCGCTTGCGGAAGCGCATTTCCACGTCCTGCAAGCCATCCCATTTGTCCGGCAATGGCAGGAGCGACTTGGGAAAGCATGCGCCATTCTTTCGCTTCGAGAGTCTTTTTCTCCACGCTTGGTAGTGAAAAAAGTGCCGTCGATCTCGATGAAGTCGCCGATGTCTACGACATCGTTGAAAAGATCGAACGTTTTCATCGCCAATCGTGTCTTTCTTGAGCAAGCCCTGAAATGTTCCCGTGCCGTCGTTGAGCGTTATGAAAACGAGGCCGCCCTGCCCCCCCGCACGGACATGACGCGGCCCGCGATCCATTTGGCCGCACCGTCCTTTTCCAGAGTTTCGAATTGAGATGCGGCATCGGCGAGCCTTATCTCGCGCTTTGAATCAGCCGGATACGGGTCAATGCCTTCTCTCCCTGAAGAATCTTGAGCTTCGCGAGACGAGCGTCTCCTGATTTCGTCGATTGCTGACATGCCTCTATTATGACACGTTTACGATTTTATAATTGACTGCGCCGCCGGGAGTAGCTGAAAGAGACGGCGTCGCCCTTCTTCTTGCCGAAGAGCGCCGAGCCGAACGGAGACTTGTTCGAGGATTTTTCCCGCCGCCATGTCGGCTTCTTCGGCGCCGACGATCTGATAGATTTTTCTTCGGAACCGCCTTCTTTGGTAACGGTGACTTTGGAGCCGATCTGCACGATGTCGCCGCCGGATGCGGAAACGACTTGCGACGAGCGCAGGATCTCCTCTACTTTGGCGATGCGCTCTTCGAGCTTGCCCTGATCCTCGCGGGCCTGGTGGTACTCGGCATTCTCGGAAAGGGTCGCCGAGCGATTTCGCATATTCGAGAGCATCGAGTATCTCCTTGCGCTTCGGGCCCTTCAGGTCGGCAAGTTCCGCTTCGAGGGCTTGCCGCTTCTCTTCCGTGATATAGTCCGCTGTTTTATCCATATGCTCTATAGTAGCTTTTTTGGGCCAAAAGATCAAAACGGGCTTTAAAAAATGAACCCGGGCAATGAGCGCGCCTTGCCATATATTCCTTGTTATGCTAATCTCTCTGTACTATATGGCAAAGACAGTAATAGAGATCAAGAAGAACCAGAGCGAGAACAATGCGAGCCGTCTTGCGCCGCTTCTCGCGCAAGGTCCAGGAGTCCGGCATCATCCAGAAGGTGAAGAAGGGCCGCTACAACGAGCGCAAGGAATCGAAGCTCAAGGCGAAGAAGAGCACGCTCAACCGCCTCGTGCGCAGGAAGGAAGTCGAGAAGCTCCGCAAGCTCGGCAAGATACGATAAGAGAAATGCACCCCTCTCCGGGTGCATTTTTATTTTTGCAAAAAACCGCCATCCTCCGTTTTGCAAAAAATCTTTTAAAATTGCCAGTTATCCACGGAACGCGGCATTTGATACGCGCGGCGCAACGTAGTACTATTGAGAAGAGCGGAATAAATTTTTACTGGGAAAAATAAGGAAGAACAAGAAATAATGATACGAAACATATCAGTCGGCATAGACCTGGGCACGCACGCCACGCGCGTGGTCATCGGCGAATTCTCAAAGGGAGAAGCGTTCCCGAAGATCATCGGCGTGGGCGAAGCGCCGACCCTCGGCGTCCGCCGCGGCTACGTGGTGAATTTCGCCGAAGCGGTGTCGTCGCTCAAGCGGGCCATCGCCGAGGCGGAAAAGACTTCGGGCGTGAAAGTGCGCAGGGCATACGTCGCAGCCTCCGGCGTGACCCCTCCGCGGGGACATCAATACTGGTTCCACCATCATCTCCAAGGCCGACAGCGAAGTCACCAATCTCGACATCAGCAAGGCCCTCGAGGAAGCCGAGACGAACATCGCTTCGAAGCAACCGCAAGGTCATCCAGGTCTCCCCCATCGCCTACAAGCTCGACGGCAAGGAAGTCCTCGGACGCCCCGAAGGCATGAAGGGCAACAAGCTCGAGGCCCGGGCCCTCTTCATCACCTACTCGAACCAGCACCTCGAGGACAGGACCTGCTCGAAGTCATCACCGGCGCGGGCGTCGAGCCGATCGATGTCATCGCCGCCCCGGTCGCGGCATCGAGCATCGCCCTCTCCGAGCGCCAGAAGATCGTCGGCTCGGCCCTCGTGAACATCGGCGCGGAGACATTGTCGCTCGCGGTCTTCGAGAAACGGCACGCTGGTATCGCTCCATACGTACTCCATCGGCGCGAGCGATTTTACGAACGACATCGCCTTGGGCCTCAAGATCACCCTCGAGGAAGCCGAGAATCTCAAGCTCGGCAACACCACCGCGAACTTCTCGAAGAAGCGCCTCGACGAGATCATCGAGGCCCGCCTCTCCGACATCTTCGAACTGGTCGAGACGCATCTGAAAAAGATAAAACGCAACGAGCTCCTGCCGGCCGGCATCGTCTGGATCGGCGGCGGCGCAGGCATCGAAGGCCTCGAAGAGCAGTCGAAATCGGCGCTCGGCCTGCCGTCAAAGATCGGCAACAGCGAATTCTTCGGCTCGTCAAAGACGAAACTGCGCGACTCGTCGTGGTTCACGGTGCTCGGGCTCATCACCGCCGATCATGAAGGCGGCGGATACGAGAAAGGCTCGATGGGCGGCATATTGAAAGACCTGAAAAGCGCCATAAAATCGATAACGAAACAGTTCATGCCGTAATGCGTGACGCCCCCGATTTTCGGCGATTTTTCCGGAAAAAGCAAAAAGTTTGCTTTTTTTTTATTTTCTGCTATGATAGGGAAATATCAGTTTTTTATCGGCCTTTTATCAGCAATTATCCACTAATCCCCTATTTATATGCCTAAAGTAAACCCAGAAATCGAAAGCTTCGCTCGCATCGTGGTCATCGGGGTCGGCGGTTCCGGAAAGAACGCAGTCAACCACATGATCAATAGCAAGGTCAAGGGCGTGACATTCATCAGCATGAACACCGATACCCAGGACCTGCACAACTCCCTGGCAGAGAAAAAGATCCACATCGGCAAGAACCCTCACCAAGGGCCTCGGCGCCGGCATGGATCCGGAAGTCGGCAAGAAGGCGGCCGAAGAGACGAAGTCGGAGATCCAGGATGTCATCAAGGGCGCTGACATGATCTTCATCGCCTGCGGCATGGGCGGCGGCACGGGCACGGGAGCCGCGCCGATCGTGGCGCGCGCCGCAAAGGAGCAGGGCATACTCACTGTCGGCGTGGTCACCAAGCCGTTCTTCTTCGAAGGCGCGCACCGCATGAAGCTCGCGGAAAAGGGACTCGAAGACCTGGCGAAAGAAGTGGACGCCATCATCGTCATCCCGAACGACAAGCTCCTCCAGCTCGCCGATAAGAACACCAACTTCAAGGAAGCGTTCGCCATGTGCGACAACGTCCTCCGCCAGGCAGTCGAGGGCATCTCCGACCTCATCACCACTCCCGGCATCATCAACGTCGACTTCGCGGACATCCGCGCCGTCATGGCGAACGCCGGCTCTGCCCTCATGGGCATCGGCTCGGCCTCCGGCGAGAAGCGCGCGGAACAGGCCGCTCTCCAGGCCATCAATTCCCCCGCTCCTCGAGGTCTCCATCAACGGCGCCAAGGGGCGTGCTCTTCGCCATCTCCGGCGGCGAGGACGTCACCATCCACGAGATCCAGGAAGCGGCGAAGATCATCACCGAATCCATCGACAAGGACGCCAAGGTCATCTTCGGCACCATCCGCGACGAGAAGCTCAAGAAGGGCGAGCTCAAGGTCACCGTCATCGCCACGAGCTTCCCTGCCGACATGCCGAGGAAGAGCCTCTTCGCGGGCCCTCCGACCGGCGAGAAAGTCAAGGAAGAGAATGCCGCAGTGGCGAAGAAAGAGATCCACAACAGCATCCAGTCGAACATGGGCTCGAGCAACAATGATTTCTTCAAGAAGCCCGAGAAGAAAGAGGAAGAGATCATCATCGAAGACGACAACGACGACTGGAGCGCTGTTCCGGCCTTTCTCCGCAGAAAGAAGAATTAATCATACAAGCAAAAAAGTGGCCATAATGGCCACTTTTGCGTTGTGCTATACTATACCCATGAATACATATGATCTGATCATTATAGGCGGCGGTCCAGCAGGCGCTTCTGCGGCCGTATACGCCGCGCGCAAGCGCCTGAATACCCTTTTGCTCACCGGCGAATGGGGCGGACAGTCTATCGTTTCGGAGACTATCTATAACTGGATCGGCAGCACATCCATCTCCGGCCACGACCTGGCCGAGAACCTGAAGAAGCACGTCCTGGCGAACGCTATCGGCACCGAGAACGCAAAAGAATCCGAAGACATGGGCTCGACGCTCATGGCCAAAGACGGCGAGAAAGTGGCAAACATTTCCAAACAGGGCGACCGCTTCCAAGTCACCACCGAATCAGGCGACACTTTCACCACCAAGACCATACTCATCGCCTCCGGTTCCGGACGCCGCAAGCTCGAAGCCGTAGGCGCCGACAAGCTTGAGCACAAAGGTCTGACCTATTGCGCTTCGTGCGACGGTCCGCTCTTTTCCGGCATGGACGTAGTGGTCGCCGGCGGCGGCAATGCCGGATTCGAGACCGCGGCCCAGCTCCTCGCCTACTGCAATTCCGTCACCCTCATCCACAGGAGCGACTCTTTCAACAAGGCCGATGAGATCACCGTCGACAAGGTCCTGAAGAATCCGAAAATGAAAGCCATCTTGAAACGCCGACATCCTTGAAGTCAAAGGCGACAAGATGGTGGAAGGCCTCACCTACAAGGACAAGACCACCGGCGAAACGCATGAATTGAAAGTCTCCGGCGTCTTCGTAGAGATCGGCCAGATCCCGAACACAGACTTTGCCAAAGAAGTGGTGGCGCTCGACGACTACGGGCCGCATCAAGATCGACCCTGTCACGCAGAAGACCGAGACTCCGGGCATCTGGGGCCGCGGGCGATTGCACTACCGTGCTCTATCACCAGAACAACATCGCTGCCGGCGACGCCGTACGCGCTCTCGAAGATATCTATCTCGCCATACATACCAAATAACTTGCACAATGAAAAAAACTCCGGTTTGAGCCGGAGTTTTTTTGTTTCAAATTCTTTCTTTTTTATTTCTTGGAAGCTACGGCCCGGGCCACGGCTTTGGCTACCCTTTTATCGAACGGATTGGGAATGACATAGTTCGGCGACAATTCTTTCTTTGAGACGAGCTTAGCGATAGCTTCCGCAGAAGCGAGTTTCATCTTCTCCGTGATCTGCTTGGCCCCGCTGTCGAGCGCTCCCGCGGAAAATGCCGGGAAAAGCAAGGACATTGTTGATCTGATTCGGATAGTCGCCTGCGGCCCGTGCCAAAGACTTTGATCTTGGTCTTCTTGGCATTCTCCATGCTTATCTCTGGATTCGGATTCGCCATTGCAAAGACTATCGGATCGCGAGCCATGGTATCCACAACTTCGGGTTTTAAGGTATCAGCCACCGATACGCCGATAAAGACATCGGCGTTCACCAAGGCCTCATCGAGTCCGCCTGATATTTTCAAGGCATTGGTCTTGCCGGCAATTTTCGCTTTATATATGTTCAAATCGCTCCTTTTCTTGTGTATGGCGCCTTTCGAGTCCACCATGATGATATTGCCGCCGGTGACGCCGTATTCCATCATCAAGTTCGCGATGGCGATAGCCGCCGAACCGGCGCCATTTATAACGATTCTTACTTTCTCTTTCTTCTTATTCACGACCTTGAGGGCGTTGATGAGGGCCGCAAGCACCACGATAGCCGTGCCGTGCTGGTCGTCATGCATCACCGGGATATCTAATTCTTTTTTGAGCCGTTCCTCTATTTCAAAGCATCGCGGCGCAGAAATATCTTCCAAGTTTATGCCGCCAAACCCTGGCGCGATAGCTTTCACAATTTTTATTATTTCTTCGGTATCTTGGGTATCGAGGCATATCGGATATGCATCCACACCGCCAAATTCCTTGAAGAGCACGGCCTTGCCTTCCATCACCGGCAATGCGCCGTATGGGCCGATATTGCCCAGGCCGAGCACGGCAGAGCCGTCGGAAACGACGGCAACGGAGTTTGATTTCAGAGTCAGCTCGCGGGCGAGATTCTTGTTCTTGGCGAGCACGCGGGAGACTTCGGCCACGCCGGGAGTGTATGCCAGAGACAAATCCTGTTTATTTTTTATCGAAACTTTCGAACGGACTTCAAGCTTGCCTTTCAATTTCTTGTGCAGGGCCACTGATTTTTTATAGTAATCCATGGCCTGATTATACTATACAATGCCCATACTAGACTTGTTTGACAAATAGCTTTTTATGGTTATAATATATCCTGTAACCCTTCTTTAAACAAAAACATATACGTCATGAGAATGCTTCACACTTTCCTATGGGTCGGCGGGCTGTATATCATCGTCCTCTGCTCGATCTTCAGCTTATCCAATTCCTTGCATGCGGAGCATTATTCCGCGCTCCAGCTCTTTGCAAGTCTCGGAGTACTACCAAGCATCCTGTTGGTACCTTTTTTCCCTTACAAAAAGATGCTGCGAAAAGAATATCCCAAATGGGACGCGAAAAGCATCGCGAGCGAAGCCAGCCATGAGAAGGCCCGGCTTATCTCCCCCGCATTTGCCGCTGCCGGCTACTTCTTCTTGTATTACAGCCACGAGGCGCCGAATAAAGCATGGCTCATCATCATTGCGATCGTCTTTTACATTATTGCAGTCGTGGTGGCATTCACGAAAACAGAAAAGCAAGTTTCGAAGACCGAATCTACCGGCTTGCAGTAAGGCAATCCGAAAGCCCTTGCATGTATATACATGCAAGGGCTTTTCTTTTTGCGGAGGACGGTGAGATTTGCCCGCGATTCGGAATTTTTCCGTCGAAAAATTCCGGTCTGGGCACCGACTTGTGGAAATTTCCTACTGAAAATTTCACACTCCGTCGTTCAAACCTCACACGCGAGCAAAGCAGTTTGCTCGCTCGCTCCGCAGTTTCTCACTGCGTTCAAAACTGCGGTGATGGTTGGCACAACTTTGAACCGAAGCGGCTCAATTTCGCGAACTTAGACAGAATTATACGGAACCTAAGACAAATATACAAAGAAAACCCTGCCTTATTTGATGTTCCTACTTTTGCCCAGAAGGTTTACTGATTGCGTTCAAAATCTGCTCGACCTGTTTGTTGGTGACTTTTGAGCCAGAGAGACGAAGTGACGAACCAGTAGAAGCTATAAGTGTGGCATGTCGAAGCTCCGCCAGACGTTCTAGTGAGATACCAGCATGATTTTTAACTTGCTTGGGCTTTGTCATGGTGATTATTTTACGGATTCTATACTGTTTTGTATAGGGTAACTAAAATATCTAATTCTGGTAAAGAAAGCCGTTTCTACTCCAGAACCAAAGTGGCGGGTGCATGTCGATCGGATCGATTCCACTTTCTTTCAGTAATTCGCGCCATTTTGCAGAGATTACATCTTTTGTAAGTGATAGCGCTTCATCGGAGGTAATTACTCCAAGCTTTACTGAACACTGTGTGATATGAGTATCGGGAGCAATTTCTATATGATCTCGATTCATAAGAAAAACTCCGCCGTAGGTACTTATTATGAATGACCAATAGTTAAATATCTTTGGACCTGATAGATATGGAAATCCCTTTTTATGATCTATATTCACTATTTCTTTGAGAGCAAGAAAATCTCCTTCAGTCGCATCAAAGAATTTCGTGAACGATCCCCAATTTTCATAGATGGTCTTTGCTATCGTGCGCCACGTATTTACATGCTTATTCGGTTGAAGCGCGACTTTGTATTTCATTAACGCGGCTCGAACCTCGTCCTCTGAGCTTTTTGAGACTTTCTCAACATCGAATACGAATCGAGTTTCGGGATCATTAAAAGTCTTTAGGGCAGCTTCCCAAAGTTTATAGCTATCACGCTGATAGTTAAGTGCCATCGGGAGCGTAAAATACGCGATGCGATCTTCTCGATCCATCTTTTCAATTCCAGATTGGAATCCTCAGGCATCACGGTTTGTCCAAGCAAACCTGTTTCGTATGCCTCAAGAAGCTGATTACAGGTTTTTATAAATTGCGTTTTATCCATAAGTTCGAATCCCTTCAGGGTTGACCTATTTTAGCAATTTCTGGTTTTGAAATATAGCCCAAAATAAGGCAATTTTTACTGTTACTTTTCAAAACTACTGGCGGAGACGGTGAGATTTGAACTCACGATACGGTTTCCCATATGCTGGTTTTCGAAACCAGTGCCTTCAACCACTCAGCCACGTCTCCTCGCTATGCTCGGAGACGGGCTTCGTGCCCTTCTCGGGCCCTTCCCTAGAGCCTGCCTATGGCAACGGCTCTTTCCGCTTCGCGGAACCGGATGAGATATGAAGCAGTTCATATCTCATAGCCACGTCTCCTTAGCTCGGCTATTGTAGCATATTTATCCCCACTATCAACATTAAATCCACATTAAGATTCATTTGACGATATTTTTTAAAGTGCTAGACTTGGCAAGGATTAAAACTTACCGACATGACCGAAAAACCGTTCTTGTTCTTAGATTTCGACCAAACGATGTTCGACACGCTGGCCGTATATATCAGCTACTTCAATAAGCGGTACAGTATCAGCTCGTGCCTCGGGGATTACATACGCGAGCAGCCCCTTGAGGAGGCGATAGGAAAATACTTTCCGAAGACAAGCGTCCCACGCGAGAAGAGATATACCGCGATGCCAGCATCCATCTCCTGCCTTCGTACGAGCTGCATGCAGACGTGCAGCCCATGGATCCCGACATGGTCCGAGTGCTTCCCCGCCTGGCCAAAAGATACACCATCTGGATCGTGACAGGCAGGGAGCGCCGCGGCCTGGACGTCATCAATCATGTCGTCAAAAGGCAGATCCCGGACTCCGTCGACAATGTCCGGTGCGTGCGGGAACTCTTGCAGGACGGGACGTTCAAGACCGTCCAAAAAAGCGACGTGGTCGTGAGAGGCCTGCCTCGCGAAGCCAAAAAGGCCGGCTTCATCGACAACTCGCCGGCTGAGATCCTCGCGACGCAGGACGACATATTCGCATGCCTCTACGATCCGCTCGGCGTCCACGACAACGTCACAGGCATCAAGAACCGCGTCAGGAGCTGGTACGAAATCGGAGAGATCTTCTTGAAGCATCCGCACATCGCGTGAAGCATCGACCGTATCGGTCGATGCTTTTTTATTTGACAATATAACTTTTCATGATATAATGAAAATCAAGAACTATTTGTAAACTCAAAAACCTCGAATAATGAAGAAATTCAATCTTTCCGTAACGACTATCGCGATCTTCTTCGTGCTGCTGGTTGGCATCGGCATCGCCGCAATCCTCACGACCGAGGCCGCCTACACGAAAGTCTCTTCGGTCGAGCCCGGAGACAAGCCGGGCAGTTATGACATCGTCATAAAAGCCGGGCCGGAGGCGAACCCCGAGTATCCGTCATTCCCCTGGCTGGGAAAGCGGAAGATCAGCGTCGGCGACAGATTCTGGCTCGGCAAAGACACGTCACTCTTTTGACCACCTGGTACGCCCTCGACCTGCCGGGCGATTCCCTGCTAGTCAGAGAAAAAAGGCTGCATGTATACCGGGGAGAAGTGGTAGAGATAGACTACATGAACATCGATTCCCTGCGAAATACCCTGCATCCGCATTGATGCAGGGGTCAGCAAGGATTACACGCTTCCTATAAAGGAGGCGTTTTATTTTTGCAATTTGGCCCAAAAATGCTATTATATTTCTGCTTTAGTTTTACATGGCCCTATCGTCTAACGGTTAGGACATCGCCTTTTCAAGGCGGTAATCAGGGTTCGATTCCCTGTAGGGTCACCAACAGCAGCGCGCACGAGAAACTCAGAAATAGACTCTTCTGATATAATCAGATATATGAAAAAATTGATCATCTTCGATATGGACGGGGTTCTCTTTGACTCTGTAACAATTGCTGAGAATGCTTTTCTAGAAGATTATCCTTATCTGACAAGAAGCCATCACAAAGAGTTATTGGCCGGGAACTTCCATGAAGAAATACGGAAGTTCAAACTCAACAATACTGCCGTTATTCGGACAGAGGAAGAAAAAGAATCAAGAAAACTGGCATACTCACAACAAAAATTAGAAGTCGGAATGTATGACGGAATGTTTGAATTACTAAAATTCCTCAAGCAAAGGATTACATTTTGACCATCAATTCTTCTGCTATGGAGCGAAATCTACTACCGCTTTTGGAAAAAGCAGGTATACGAGATATGTTTGATTTGGTAGCCTCGGCAGAAATTTCAAGAAATAAAGTTGAGAAATTTAACATGATTGAAGAAAAGTATCAGATAAAAAAAGAAGACATGCTATTTGTTACCGACACGCTGGGCGATATTCGAGAAGCCGACCGTGCTAAAATACCGACAGTTGCTGTTCTTTGGGGATCTCACGATGAGTCATACGTTACAAGGGAACCGCATGAAAATCTTAAAGGAATAGTCCTCTTCCCCGACTGAATTACAAGATTTTATTTTAGAATATTATGAAGAAAACTAGCATTATCATGCTTGAGGGCATCGCCACTAGCGGTAAAACTTCCGTGAAGAATGAACTAGAAAAGATACTCACTCGAAGAGGACTTGATTACACATTTATCGGCGAGGAAGAAACTCTAATGCCATTGCTTCAAAATACTGATCCAGTAACAGCAAATGACCATATTACAGGTCTTTTAAATAGATATCTTTCTTCGAGCAAAGGCATACTTATTTTTGACCGTCTCTATCTTACTCATATCTGGCGCACTAGAGCACATATCGAAGATTTCACAGAAAGCGCTTCTTTGTTATTGGAAAATAGTGCACAGATTTGTTTCCTAGAGATACCAAATAATAAACTTGAAGAAAGAATTCTCTGGCTCAATCCCATAGAGATGACGAGTGGAATAATTATGTTAATACAAAAGGAAATACTCAAGAGGAAATCGTTAGATACTATTCTAGCCAACAGGACGAGTTACTCGAATTACTGAAAATTATTCCTATACCCCATACGATTTTTGATACAAGTAATATGAATTTTCAAAATATTGCCGAGGAAATAATTTTGTTAAGCTAGCAAAAATTTACACTCACGAGAAGGGTCGGGATGTTAGTCGCTAATTATTAGAAATAACCTTGCAGGGCAACGAATCGAAAGGTTCTACCTGCTGAATCCTCACCTTTTAGAGAGCGCTCGAGTAGCGTTGAGGCAATAATTCGGTAAGCTTGCATAGCTACGAGATCTGGAAAAAGAGATATAATTGAAGCAAATAAAAAATGTCCGCCATATACATATAGCGGACATCGGATGTTTTTTTAACCTCTGTTTACAGTGACTTTGGATTTCGGACTACCTTCACATTTTTTATGAACAATCGCTGAGCCGGAAATATTGCCCAGAAATATATCTCCTGAAATGGATATATCCATATTCCTGCGTTCGTGCAGCTGCCACACGTATACCTGCTTGTCACAGATATTACATTTGGTGATTTGTGGCCAAACAGAGTCTTTAGAGCTTCTGAACCATAGAAGCCAAACCATGAAGAACAAAATGGCGAGAATTCCTACAAGGATTACAGCGCCTACAATAATGATTTGATGCATTGTTGTTTATTTTAAATTTAAGTACAGTATAACATACTTTGTAGTTATGTCAATAATTTATTCGAACTTTACCGGGTGTACGAGAAGGTTCGAGCTACTATAAGAAAAAATCCTTCAACCATTATGGTCAAAGGATTTATAAATTCTTAATCAATAAAGAACGGGTTCTCTGTTTTTGTATTTCGACAAAATAAACTTAGCAGGGTTGAGAACCTCATTCTCTCTGTAATAAGAGTTAACGTTGATGAATCGAACACAGGCTTTCTCTGGACGAGGATCATAAGCAACAAGATTTACTCCGGTTATTGATAGTAATTCGTGTACTATCTTTGGAGTATCATTCGTTGGTGTGACACCGTACATTCCGTATTTTATCATGCATTCAATGTCATAAATGACTTTGTCATCTTCCCGTTTACTAATTCTTACACCGTGATGTTTATCGTAGCGGGTAATGAACCAGTTCTCTGATTCGAAATCTGTTTTATCCATTTTATTGATTTTTAGTTTTAAAAGCTTATTTCAAATATACAATATCACATTATATATTAAAAGTCAATAGTATAATGTAATCGTAAATCCCCTTATATTCTTCCCCTACTATCCAGTTCCAATTCCGCACCACTAGGCTCACCAATGAGAGAGCTGGTCCGAGCAGCCGAGAAGGGTCGAAATAATACACTGACAAAGTCTTGCATAGCTTTATAGGGCAAGGGACCAGAAGTCTCTACTGGTCATAGGCTCACAAAATAAAAAGCCGTCCTTTCGGTTCGGCTTTGAAAAACTAATAAATATCAGACAATCACGGATTTTTGTTTACTGTACTCTTTTTCATACCTGTAGTCGGTAGTTTCAATGATTTGTCCTTTGCGCTTGATTGTCAAAATGGTGCACTGAGAGCGAGTCTGCGTGACCCCGAAGCGGTAGATGCTTATCCCCGGCTCTTCAACTTTGAAGGTCACTTCCGCACCATCTTCAATGTCGTCGTAATTACCAAGGTCGTATTCATTGATGACTTGATAATACGTGCAACCTGTTTGGGGTCTGCTGAACGCATCAGTACCTAGATGGTGAACGACGGCAACCTGAATGCCCATGAGCTTGTCAAGGTGAATTGCACCTTCAAGTATTTTTTCTGTTTTCATTGTAAATAAGTTTCGCTTTATTGTGCATTTTAATATACAAAAGTCAACATGCAATTCAACAAGGTTGATTTTGAAGATCAAAGATAATTTTTTTCATAGCCATTTTGCCATGTTTATGTTATTTGTCAATATATAGCGGCTTCCTTCGATGATTAGTCCAAAAATAAAAACCCGGAACTAGTTCCGGGTTTTGGTGCGGCCATTATGCGCGCACAGCCTCATTCTCATGCGGTGGCGCGTACGATCGCCTGGGATCTTCGGCGAAGGAATCGACGAGGGCCCGCAGCGCGATCATGCCGCCGGAGTCAAAGGTCTGTTTCGCCTTCTCCATGAATCTCTTGTCATCGGAGGACAGATTTCTCCAATCGTTGACTGCAAAGAGGGCTTCTACGGCGAACAAGTCGCCGTAGGGATACGCGTGCAAGAATACCCTTTTGCGGTATTCGAGATCGCTTTCTCCCGGGAATTGGAAGATGTTCATCATGTGCTCTGCAGTCTGGCGATGTCTTTTCAGCATAATTCAATTTGGTTTTTAAGTACAAAATCATTTTACCGTCGAGTATCATAGCACATGTGGGGTAAAAGTCAATGAACTGTACCTGCCGGCCTTTTCGGCTATAATTGAGAGCATGGATCCCATTAGAAGCCGCAGTCGCACATATTATTCCTTAATTTCAAGCAGTCACGGCCTGACCGCGACCTGCTTCTAACGGGATGGACAAAAGGGAGAAACTCGACGCCTGGCACCGGAAATGGTTCGCGGAATGCGAGTGCGAGCTGAAGCGGACGGCCACGCAGCCCGTACCGGGCGACGGCAGCGCCGATGCGGACATCGTTTTCATCGGCGAGGCGCCGGGCAAGAGCGAGGACGAGCAGGGCCGGCCGTTCGTGGGCGCGGCGGGGAAATTCCTGGCGGAGATGCTCCAGGCCATCAATCTCGCGCGCGAGGACGTCTATATCACCAACATCGTGAAATACCGTCCGCCGAACAACCGCGATCCCCTGCCCGAAGAGAAAGCCGCCTGCCGGGAATGGCTGCTCGGCGAGCTCAAGATCATCGGGCCGAAGCTCATCGTCTTCCTCGGCCGCCATGCCATGAACAACTTCTTCCCTGCCGAGCAGATTTCCAAGGCCCACGGCAAATTATTGGTGAAGCAGTTCAACGGCATGCCCACGAAATATTTCTACGCCCTCTACCATCCGGCCGCCGCGCTCTACGACGGCTCGATGCGCGAGACGCTCATGAATGATTTCAGGAAGATTCCGAAGATCCTGGAAGAGATCGGAAAGCGCGAGAAGGCGGAATAGCTTCTCGACAATATGTATCAGAGTTAGTATAATTTCAGTCCTATGGGAAACATCTTAGACAAGGTTCAAATCGTCATATTGGCCGCGGGCAAGGGCAAGCGCATGGAATCGGACGATCCGAAGGGCCCTTTCCCCTTTCAAGGGCAAACCGTTCCTCCAGCACATCCTTGATACGGTTTCAGAACTTCATCCTCCGATACAGCCGGTCATCGTCGTCGGCCACAAGAAAGAGCGGATATTTGAAGTCATCGGCGAAGGCCAGAAATATGCCCATCAGGCGGAGCAGCTCGGCACCGGCCATGCAGTTTCTTCCGCCAAGGATTCCATGCATCCGGAGTACGACATCGTTCTCGTCCTCTCGACGGACCAACCCCTCATCTCCAAAGAAACGATCACTTCCATCATCAAGAAACATAAAGAATCGAAGCCGGCTATCACCATGGGCACCATCATCGTCCCGGATTATCTCCAGTGGCGCGCTGGCATGATGAACTTCGGCAGGATCATCAGGAGCGCCGATGGCACAGTGGAGAAAAATGTCGAATTCAAGGATGCGACCGACGCTGAAAAGGGCCTCAAGGAAGTGAATCCGGCCATCTATTGCTTTGACCGGCAATGGCTCTGGGGAAACATTAACGCCCTCAAGAACGACAACGCCCAAGGCGAGTATTACCTGACCGATCTCATCGGCCTCGCCCGCTCCCAAGGCAAATCAGTAGAAGCCGTTCCTGTCGCGAACATCATGGAAGGCATCCAGCCGAACTCAAAGCAAGAGCTCGCTCTCCTCGAAGAGCTCACTGCCTAAACTTTTCTTCCGAAAAGCGGTACAATAGTTCCCTATGCAAAATCCGTTCGAGAACGCCATGACCCAGCTCGACAAGCAGCGAAGATCAAAAGCTTCGATGCCGATTTCTTGGCGCGCATGCGCATACCGGACAACGACATCAAAATCTCCATCCCCGTAGAGATGGACGACGGCTCTACGAAAGTCTTCGACGGCTACCGGTGGAATACAACAACGCCCGCGGCCCCTACAAAGGCGGCATCCGTTATCATCAGGATACGGAAATAAACGAAGTGAAGGCCCTGGCCTTCTGGATGGCCCTCAAATGCGCCGTGGCCGACATCCCCATGGGCGGCGGCAAAGGCGGCATCACTGTCGATCCGAAGACTCTCTCCAAAGGCGAACTCGAACGCCTCTCCCGCGGCTGGGTGCGCGGCATGGCAAGCTACCTCGGCCCGCAGAAAGACGTGCCTGCCCCTGACGTGAATACTACGCCCGAGATCATGGCCTGGATGAATGATGAATTCAAGAAGATCACCGGAGAAAAGACCGATGCCACATTACCGGCAAGCCGGTCGAACAAGGCGGCTCGGAAGGCCGCACTGCAGCCACCGGTCTCGGCGGTTTTTATGTCTTCGATTCCCTGCGCGCAGAGCTCGGCCTGCCCGAGTCATGCAGTGTGGTCATCCAGGGCATCGGCAACGTCGGCAGCAACGCAGGAGAGATTTTCATAGAGCACGGACACAAGGTCATCGCCATCTCGGATTCGAAAGGCGCGGCGTATAATGCGAACGGCCTCGACATCAAAACCCTGTCGGAATACAAGAAAAGTACCGGCTCGCTGAAAGATTTTCCCGACAGTACCTATATGACCAACGAAGAAATGCTCGCACTTCCCTGCGATGTCCTGATACCTGCTGCTTTGAGAATGTCATTACCGCCCAGAACGCAGGCAATGTGCAAGCCAAGGTCATATTAGAGCTTGCCAACGGGCCAGTGACACCGGAAGCCGATGAAATATTGTTCAAGAAAAAATATTCCTGCCATTCCCGACATATTGGCGAATTCCGGCGGCGTCACCGTCTCGTATTTCGAATGGCAGCAGAATCTGGTCGGAGAGCATTGGACGGAAAACGAGGTGAACGAGAAACTGCACGGCCTCATGGACACGGCGGCGCAGGGCATTTTCGCCAAAGCCAAAGAGCTCAATACCAATCTCCGCTTGAGCGCTTTCGTACTGGCCCTTGAAAGAATCGCCCAGAAAATGTAATATCAGAGGAACGCGCGATTAGCTCAGTTGGTAGAGCGACCCCTTGACGTGGGGTAGGCCATAGGTTCGAATCCTGTATCGCGCACAAATATATGATGGAAGATTTTTCAATCAAGCCGTACGAAATAAAAAAGATACAAAAGATTCTCGAAACGAAAGAAGTCGAGGAATTGATTGAGTGCCTGAAGACGTTCGAGATCCATGCGAAATCCATCGGCGAAGGCGGCAACGCAGAGATCCTGGCAATCGAAGAAGGCCCATTCTCCAAGGTCTGCCTCAAGAAAGTGAAAGAAACGCCGCAACTCGTCTACAATACTATCGATCGCGAGAACGAGCTCCAGGGCAAGGCTCACAAAGCCGGAGTGCGTACTCCCCTTGCCTTGCTTTCAATCGAGACTGAAAGCGGTGATGAATTTTTTCTTATGGAAAAGATTGACGGCATCAATGTCGAAGAAGCCCTTGCTCAGCCATCCAAAGTCCCTGATGCATTTTCCAATGAACCCTTCATGAAAGATTTAGATGATCAGATCAAGAAAATGCATAATGCCGGTATTTACCATCGTGATCTGCATGTACGCAATGTCATGATAGACAAAGCAGGCCAGCCGGTCATCATCGATTTCGGAACTGCAGTTGAAGGCACGGGCAGCGACTTTACCTATGAAGAACTCGCTACAGTGTACGACGAAAAGAAAAAGGGCTATACGCAAGTCTCAGGCAAATTCCAAGACGATCTCAAGATGGTCCGCAATCTGCGCAGCGCTATTATTCCCCTCGCGAGACGCAAACTTGACAAAGTCGAATAATTATAATATTATAAAAGAAAACAACGAGCACTATGTTAATCAATGAAGGATTGGAGGAACTTGCACAGAAGAGGTACGAAGAAGCAAAAAAGGCTGGAGTTACCAGTATCGTTCTCAATGAAGAACAGACTGGCGGATTGATGTTATACATCAATCAAAAGCCGAAAGTCCCGCTTCTCTCCTTCGAAGTCGGCACCGACAAACTATACGTCGGCGCAGACACAATGACAGAAACCCCGTAGCTAAAATAGCTAGCGGGGTTTTCTTTTGCCTTTCTCTATTCGTAATCACTGCTTCGTATCAGCGCTCGGGCCGTAGATGGACGGCACGGTGGCGCCCATGGCACGAAGATACGTCGTGAGCTGGCCGCGGTGGTGGATCGCATCGAAGAGAAAGCCCCAGGCCATGCCGGACTTGGTGTCTTCCCACTTGCCTGCCGGACCCATGTCGAGCACGCCCTTGCCGTTCTCCCACTCCTCGTCGGAGATTGCTGCAGCATCCTTCTTGAGCTGATCCATTCCTTTGTCGTAATTCTCAAGCACTTGAGCCTTGGTGATATCGCCTGCCATGGAGTGCGCATTGAATGCCGGTACGCCCGCAGTCAGCACGCCTGAAATAGCTTCCCACTGAGCTCCGAGCTGCGCTGCCAAATTCCCAGCCTCTCGTGATTTATCGTGGACTTTGTAACCGAACTGATCGTCCGGCAATGCCTCTTAGCGTCGCGGAACTTCTTGGTCTCGTCGTTCAACGTCTTGATATAAAATTCTTTTGTAGTCATATGATTTTGTTTATGCCCAGCACGATTCTTGTGAATCGAATCACATCGCATAGTGTCCTTTGAAGCGCGACGCAGATGAATTAATTGCTAATGCCCTATTATATGCTATATATACTAAGACGCAAACCTATGAACATACTGGCCATCGAAACATCTTGCGACGAGACAGGAGTGAGTATCGTCGAAGCACACGGCGCATTCCGAATCTACGCCATGGCGTAGATGGACCTTTGGCGTCTTTTCGCGTGCTGGCGAACAGCCTGACTTCGCAGATAGACATCCACAAAGAATACGGCGGAGTCTTCCCCGCCCTCGCAAAGCGCGAGCATATCAAGGCCTTGCCGTTACTGCTCGCCAAGACTTTGAAAAAGGCCAAGCTCGACAAGAAAGACAAGCCCGTCGATCTGATCGCCGTCACCAGCGGCCCCGGCCTCGAACCGGCCCTCTGGACCGGTATCGTCTTTGCCAAAGAACTGGCCCAGAAATGGAAAGTGCCGCTCGTGCCCGTGAACCATATGGAAGGCCATATCCTGTCCGTCTTCGGCAAGCAGAACGGCAAGTTCACCGTGCCGAAAATGAAATTCCCCGTGCTGTCGCTGCTCGTCTCCGGCGGACATACCGAGCTCGTACTGGTGAAGGACTGGATGAAATACAAGATTCTCGGCGAGACGCTCGACGATGCGGCCGGCGAAGCCTTTGATAAAGTAGCCCGCATGCTCGGCCTGCCATATCCCGGCGGACCGGAAATATCGAAATTAGCAGATAGGGCGAGAAAAGATATGTCATTGCGGGGTCTTGCGCAGGCCGACGGGCCGAGCAGGAGCAAATTTTCAGCAGAAAATTATGCGACCCCCGCGAGGACATAGCTTTTCGCTACCAAGACCGATGATGTACACCAAGAACTTTGATTTCTCTTTTTCCGGACTGAAAACAGCAGTGCTGTACCTGACCCAGAAGATCGGCACGCTCGATACCGGCACGAAAGCGAAAATCGCCCTCGAATTCGAGAATGCCGCCGTCGAGGTGCTCGCGCACAAGACGAAAAAGGCCATTGAGAAATACGATGCGAAGACCCTCATCGTGGCCGGCGGAGTAGCCTCGAACAAGTATCTGCGGACGGAAATAAAAAAAGCCGCCAAGGGCGTAAAGGTACTTTTTCCTGGTGCAGGCCTCGCCACCGATAATTCCCTCATGATCGGCATGGCCGGATATATGCAATTTCTCAAGAAGAAAGGCAAAGTCGGCCGCGGCGCGAACATCAAGGCCGAAGGCTACCTCAAACTGTAGGAAAGCCCGCTTTTATGGTACTATGGAGGCTATGGACGAAAAGTTTCTGAAGCCTTACGATGCCAAAAACACCGAAGAGCGCATATACAAGCTCTGGGAAGAGAGCGGATTCTTCAATCCTGATACTTGCATCGAAAAGGGCGTCACGAAGGCCGATGCCGAGCATTTCTCGATAATCTTGCCTCCTCCGAACGTCACCGGCAATCTGCATACCGGCCACGCCCTCATGATCGTCATCCAGGATATCATGGTGCGCCATGCCCGCATGCAGGGCAAAAAAACATTATGGATTCCCGGCACCGACCATGCCGCCATCGCCACGCAGTCGAAAGTCGAGAAGCTTCTGGAAAAAGAAGGGGTGCGCAAGAACGACCTCGGCCGCGAGGAATTCCTGAAGCGCGTCGAGAAGTTTGCTCAGGACTCGCACGACACCATCGTCAACCAGGCGAAGAAAATGGGAGCGAGCCTCGACTGGTCCCGCGAAGCTTTTACTCTCGACGAAAAAACGCACTGTTGCCGTACGGACTGCGTTCAAAACCATGTATGACGACGGGCTCATCTATCGCGGCAACAGGATGGTGAACTGGGATCCGAAAGGCCAGACCGTCATCTCCGACGACGAGCTCGTCTACGAGGAGCGCAAAGGCAAATTTTATACCTTCAAATACGGCCCGTTCGAGATAGGCACGGCACGGCCGGAAACGAAATTCGGCGACAAATACGTGGTCATGCATCCCGACGATGCGCGATACAAGAATTATGAGCACGGGCAGAAAATCACCGTGGAGTGGATCAACGGCCCCGTAGAGGCCACCATCATAAAGGACGAGATGATCGACATGGACTTCGGCACCGGCGTCATGACCATCACGCCGTGGCACTCGCATGAAGACTTCGCCCTGGCCGAGAAATACAAGCTCGACCGCGAGCAGATCATCGACAAGTACGGCAAGCTCCTCCCTATCGCCGGCGAATTCGCCGGCATGAAGATCGCCGAGGCCCGGGACAAGATCGTGGAAAAACTGAAAGAGAAAGGCCTACTCGTTTCTATCGATGAGAATTACGTGAACCGCGTGGCTACGGCAGAGCGCACCGGCGGCATCATCGAGCCGCAGATCATGCTGCAATGGTTCGTGGACGTGAACAAGAAAATTCCTGCGCGCGGCGATAAATCGCTCAAAGAATTGATGCTCGAGCCGGTACGGGAAAAGAAGATAAACATCATGCCTGAGCATTTCGAAAAGACCTATTTCCACTGGATCGAGAATCTGCGCGACTGGTGCATCTCCCGCCAGATCTGGTACGGACACCGCATACCGGTCTGGTACAAGGCGAAAGGAAACGAAAGCGAAGCATATTGCGGCATAGAAGCGCCTGAAGGCGAAGGCTGGACCCAGGATGAAGATACGCTCGATACGTGGTTCTCTTCCGGACTGTGGACATTCTCCACCCTCGGCTG
This sequence comes from bacterium, assembly GCA_037200905.1. GTDB lineage: Bacteria > Patescibacteriota > Minisyncoccia > Phycocordibacterales > UBA9973 > UBA9973. The sequence goes on along the minus strand of JBBCGN010000006.1, from coordinate 25,867 downwards.
GCCGGAGAAAACAAAAGACTTGGAAACCTATCACCCCACGACGATTATCGAAACTGGACACGATATTCTTTTCTTCTGGATCGCCCGCATGATCCTGATGTCGCAATATCTCTTAGGCGAAGTGCCGTTCAAGAACGTATACCTGCACGGCATGGTCCGCACCGCCGACGGCAAGAAGATGTCGAAATCGCTCGGCGAGAAAGCCATCGATCCTCTTTCTATCATCGAAAAGTACGGCAATGATGCCCTGCGCATGGCCATGATCATCGGCAACACGCCGGGCAACGATCTCAAGCTGGACGAAAATGATATCCGCGGCTACGCGAAATTCGCCAACAAAATGTGGAACGCATCCCGCTTCGTCATGGAGCATTCCTCCCCATCTTGTAATGCTCGGAGAGCTCGTAGAAGAGCCCGATCAGCCTGTCGGACGAGGAGGAAGATTATAGTAAATGAAGCGACCGTGAGCAAGAAGCGCCGATTTCCCTGCTCAGGTGGATGGCGGCGAAGCTGAAGAAGTAGCCGATGGCGAGGAGGAGCGGCGCCCAGATGATCGTCGAAGTGATTTCCGCCCGGAGGTACGTCCTTCCAGGCTATCTTCTTGTATCCCGCGAAGATGACTACGAGATAGTTCACGCCGGTGATGAATTTGGAAAGGAATATGGACCAGAACGGCTTCTCGGCGAACACGCGGCACCACGTAGAGCAACGCCGCTTCTCCACGTAAGGCCAGGAATTTCGTACGGTTGAACTTGCGGTGCAGGAATTGCCCGAACGAATAGCCGAGAAAGTCTTTGTCAGCCCTCCGGCCACGGCGATGGCGAGCGTCGCCCACAGGTTGAGCGCGGCCGAGATGCGACAGCAACGCCGGCCGAGATGAGCGTGATCTCCCCTTCGAAGATCAGGCCCGAGAAATATCAGGCCGTATGCGAGCGCCTGATGGTGCTCGATCAGCCGGGTTAATATTTTTACCGTATACATACGCGGGCGTATTAAAACAGGCCGTCCACCGCCTCCTTGACCGTCGCGCCGTCCGCCTTGCCCTTCAGGTCTTTCATGAGCGCGGACATGAGCAGGCCCTTGTGCGCCGCGTCGGTGATGCCGAGCGCGGCCTTCTTGGCCTCGGCGATACCGACCCACTTCGGGCCTTCTCCATCATCTTCGGCAGGTAGACTTCGAGGATGGCGAGCTCGGCCTCCCTCTTCCTTGACCAGGTCTTCCCTCTGGCCGGCCCGGAACTGTTCGATAGAGTCCTTGCGCTGCTTGGCCAGGCGGGCGATGACGGCCAGAGCTTCCTCGTCGGAGAGGAACTCGTTCGGCTTCTTGCCCTTGGCCACGAGCTCGTTGGTGAAAGCCGAGAGCATATTGCGCACCGCCTTGAGCTTGACCGCGTCCTTGGCGAGCATAGCGTCTTTCAAGCTGTTTTTTATCTGTTCGTGCAACATATGGATTAAGAAATATAATTTTTATGAAAACCTTGCGCAGGAGCTTAGAAAATAAAGGCGGTACTCCGGCTAATATTTTCTTGAGCGACGAGCAGAGCAAATTTTGAGCTCAAAATTATGTGTGTTTTCTAAAAATTATATTTCTTGGTCCATCATACAAAAACATGCTAGAATAGCCACATGAATCCCGTTAGAGATAACAGGATCAAATTTATCAGACGATCCCATTTAATTACACGATATTATGCAAATCTCTAACGGGATGAATAAATCCCCACACATCATATTTTTAGATACGGAAACCACCGGCAACGAGCCGGAAAAAGACTTTCTCTGCCAGCTCGCCTACAAGTCAGCGTCGGAAACTTTCTGCGAGCTCTTCAAGCCGCCTGTCTCCATTCCCCCCGAAGCGAGCGCCATCACCCATATCACAAATAAAATGGTAGCAGACAAACCGGCTTTCAAGAAAGCGAACACTATGCCCCAATCAAAACTCTCCTCGAAGATCCTTCTGCCGTCATGGTGGCCCACAATGCCAAATTCGACCTCGCCATCATAGAAAAAGAAGGCATCGTGCCGACTCGCAACATCGATACCTTGCGAGTAGCCGAGCCCTCGACACCAAGAACGTCATCCCCCAATACAAGCTGCAATTCCTGCGCTACTACCTCGACATCGAGATCGAAGCCGAGGCGCATGACGCCATGGGCGACGTGCTGGTGCTCGAGCAGCTCTACGAGCGCCTGCTCGACAAGTCATGAAAGAAAACAGCCATCGACGAAGCGGCTGCCATCGAGAAAATGATCGAGATTTCCGCCACGCCTTCGCTCATGTATAGCATTCCTTTCGGCAAATTACAACGGCAAGACCCTCGAAGAAGTGGCCCGCCTCGATCCCGGCTACCTCGACTGGCTCCTGAAACAGAAGGAGCAGAATCCCGCCAACGAAGAGGATTGGATCTATACTCTCAGACACTATTTGGGGAAATAAAAAAAAGACATCACTTATATTATGATGTCTTTTCGACTGGCATTTTCGCCTTATGCGGTCTTGGGGCGCCGGGTAAAGAAGAGCGCCAGAATGATGTTGGTCGACAGGAACGAAAGAAGTATCGAACCAGTCACGAGCTTGTCATACAGGACGACATCTTTTTTATACGCTGAAACATAACTTGTTAAGAAGAAGACTTCAGCGATAATTGATGGCCAGCATGAAAGCAAGGCTATTTTCTGTTTCGTTGTCATGGTCTGATATTTAGTTGGTTATTCCTGCCTCCAAGATTTGGGACCAAAAATAACCAACCAAATACAAACGCACCCTTTCTTATATTATATCATATAATATACCTATTTGTCAAGTGCTATTTTATTCTTATATTTACTGTAAAATAAGCCCATGCCGAACATCTTTTGGATCATCGTGAGCGCCGCCGCCGGAGTAGTTTTCGCCTACCTGTGGCTCGAAAAAAGGAAGAAGCCCGACGACAAGGGCGAGTCTTTCCTCCTGCTCCAGCAGCAGATGGCGGAACTGGCCCGCGCCCCTCGATTCAAAGATGACCGAGAGCCGCCGCGGATATGCAGGACGCCGTGCGTACGCAATTCTCCGATTCGCAGCGCCTTATCAAAGAGATAAACGAGCAGATGAACAAGAGCCTCAACGACGTCACCCGCGAGCAGACCAAGGCCAACGAAGCCACACGCGAGTTCGTGACCATCGCCGAGAAGCTCGGCAGCCTGGAAAAGACTCTCAAGCATCAGAAGCAGCGCGGCAACTGGGGCGAAGCTTCGCTCGAATTGATTCTTTCAAACACTCTCGCCCCCGGCCAGTACCAGATGCAGTATGAATTCAAGAACGGCGAAGTGGTGGACGCCGTCATCGTCACCAAGGAAGGCATCAATCCCCATCGATGCCAAGTTCTCGCTCGACAACTACGACCGCGTGGTGCACGCCATGGACGACAAGCAAGCGCGAAGAATTGGAAAAGGAATTCAAGAACGACTTGAAGAAGCGCATCGACGAGACGGCGAAATACGTCCGCCCGGACGAGCATACCCTGCCCTTCGCCTTCATGTAAATTCCCGCCGAGGCCATCTATTACGACCTCTTGGTGAACGAAGTCGGCTCGATAAAGGTGAACACCCGCAACCTCATCGACTACGCCTACAACGAGAAGAAAGTCATCATCATCTCCCCGACCACGTTCATGGCATATCTCCAGTCCGTGCTCTACGGCTTCAAGGCTTTCAAGATAGAGGAATCCGCCAAAGAGATCATCAAGAAAGTCGAAGACCTGGGCAAGCACTTGAACGCTTACGGCGAATACCACACCAAAGCTCGGCAACGCCATCGGCACCGTCACCAACCACTACAACGCCTCGAACAAGGCCCTCAAGATGATAGACAAAGACGTCACCAAGATCGCCGGTACGAGCCCCGAATTGGCCACGTTGGAGCTCGAAAAGCCCCGTTCCGACGAATAGCTGCAAGGCCTGCGGGCCTGGTTTGACATTACATCGGTAAATCTATATAATAGTAACCGATATATTTTTCGTTTTTTGAAATTTTAAAATCACACAGACAGTTATGAAAAAGGTTATGAACAAAGCTCCGAAAGCGCAGAGCAAAACCCCTATCCGTGAAAGCGAGCAAAAACCTCCGTCCCCCGAGACCAATGGCGAAACCTTTCGGGAATTGAGCCTGCAGAACGTGATGCACCGTCTTCTTCCGAATGGATACAAATTTTTGCAAGGCGAAATCAGGATGGTGAACAAAATGCTCGAGACGATCACAGACCCCATGCTCGCAGAAAGCTTGAACAAGAAAGCTATCCGCATGAGTCAATTGATGAAGCGACCCATTTATGAACCCGCCGCATCAGACATCCCATGTCGGGCCGGGCAACGGCGTGCTTCTTGTCCTGAACGGCAAAGGAACCCGAAGAGTATTTCATCGACACGATGATGGAAAATCATGTCAGTGAAAAGCGCAAGAAGAAGATCATTCCCTTGCACTCCCCGCTCGGCCAGGCGCTCTTTGGCAAGCGTGCCGGCGATACGGGATACGTCATCCAGGAGAACGGCACCGTCACGGAGTTCGAAATCTGCAGGATCGATGCGTACAGCGATGCAAAACGCTTAGTGCGCAGACAGCCCGAGGAAGAAACAATGGCGGCCTGATCCGTCCACGCAATCTTTTAACGAAAACCCGAAGTTATGCTTCAGACTGGCCAGAGCGCCGAAGGACAGCTGTCTCTCAACGAATTGCGCTCGCGAAAGCCACGACCTCCACATGGAGTTTGAAACAGGTAAAAGACAAGGCAAAGCGCAAAGAGATCCAGAAAGAGATCTCGAAGCTCAAACGCCTGCAGGGGCAAGACCCCGCGAACACTGCATCTAACTTTTTTTCTTAACATCAAAACCCCCGAACGTATGTCCGCAGAGCAACATCTAAGGAACATCCAGAACAAAGAGACGAGCTCGAATCGCTCAAACTCTATTGCCGCAATGCGAGCGGCGACACCCGCAGAGACCTGAACATCCAGATCCGAAAGGAGAAAAAAGAGCTCCGAAGGCTCAAAAAGGAGGTTAACCAGCCGGTGCTGGCTGTAGCCGTGCAGAATAACCGATCCGGTTCTTCTGCTGGAGTGCAGCGCGCCATAGCATCTTCCGGCCGATTCTGACCCCTTCCCTTGTACCGCATTCTTGGCAGTACAATATCCTGTAATCAAATTTCTCAACTGAAAAACGTAACGCATGAATTTAAGAAACAGCGCTAGAAAGCTGATGACCAAAGCCCAACAGCTTCCCGGTAAGGTCAAAAAAATGTATCAGCACGCTCAGACGAACAGGAACAAAAAGTTCTCCGGCATCGTGAGCGACGGTATTGATTTTGACAGCACCATCAGGGACGGGATAGAAAATGACCAACAAATGTCAGCAATGGCATACAGAAACCGAAAAATATCATAACTGTCTAAAAATCCAAAAACCAGCGTCCTTGTTATAAGGACGCTTTTTTAATAGAAATATTAATTAGTGCCTTTCCAGTATATCATTCCGACCCTTGTCGTGCATCGACTATTTGTATGGAAATAGCCTCGTTTGGAATGCGATATTGTTGCTGGTTTTATCAATAAACTCTATTTCCCGATCGACTCGTTCTTTTCTCCCGCGGTGTACCGCATTTCTTTTGCATGCTTCTGGATTGTTTTCAAAATAAAGAAATTCTATCGGTGGATTTATTTTCAGTTCTTTACAAAGCTCTTGGAGCCCCTTAGTTACTATGTCCAAGCGCTCAAATTTACACCAGGCGATGTCGGCCATGACAACGCTCTTGCCTGATAGAAGAGCCGTTCGCACACCATTGTAATAAATGCTGTCGTTGAATGCTCGGGATTTTTGCAGCGCTGATTTGTGATAATCGTCACAGACGACAAAATTATGAAACATGTCTTGATGCTGTTCAATGTAGGTGGTTTTTCCTGATCCAGGCAATCCAATGATAAGTACTACTTTTTGTTCCAAAATACGCTTCTCGTGCGAGCTGTTAAAGGTGACCCTTTGTATACAAAATTGGAACTATCTGGTAGGGAATATGCTTAAATTTTAAAGAGGAGTTAGCTATTGATTTTTCATAAAAGCTATTGATTTTTCATAAATATGTTATAAAGTCTAATAGTAAACAAATTTGCACATTCACATAAAACCTTAACAATGAATACTGAAAATAATGGAATTGTCATTAAAAAGCCAACAGATACCAATGATAATGAGCAATTGGCGATATTTTGGATGGACAAGATCAGTGAACTTTTTGGAAAAGGAAGTAACTTTGTCGTGAGCATAATATTCAGTTACGAGCTCAAGGGAAAACCAGGTACACACGAGTACAAGATCGCGCAAGCTATTGATATGTATGCCGTTGCAGACCCTGAAGGCAAGAAGAGAAAGTATGCAGTAGATGAGCGCTCCGTTCTATTTATCCTTCCGTCAATAGAAGATTCTGCAAAATATACTGTAATTACAGAATTCGATAATGACGAGATGATAGGTATTGATTCAGAAGAAGTAGACAACCATGTTCAAAGTTACCTCATTGTACCTTTCAAGAATCTTACTTCTATTACTTTTAGAGAAGTTAGTTCAGCAGTGGCTTAGTTATTTTTACTCTGTAGGAAATCCTACAGAGTTTTATTTTTCTATCAGTGATCCACAATAATTTACTCGCCGTCGCTCATAAATTTTCCAGACCCGGACTCGGCTTGTTTGCCACTGCAAACATATGCCTCCGTCTTCACAAATTTTTTCTAGAGCAAAGCAGTTTGCTCTCTCAAAAGATTTGTGACCCTAACGGTGCTGAATTGGAACTTTATAGTAGGGAATATGTTTAAATTTAAAGAGGAATTAGCCTATTGACTTTTATTAATATGATATTATAGGGACAGAAATAAATTCTTCAAATACTTAAATCGTAAATATGAAACAAATCTTTAATGGTCTGGAGAATGCTGAAAAATATCTATCGAACGCCCAAAATGAAATCGAGAAGATTCAAGAGCTTATCTCTGATAAAGATGGAGAGTTAAGAAAACTATTCGAAACAATCACAACAAAACGAAATGACCTCTTAAAAGTTCTTAATGATAAAAAAGGAACTTTTCTAAAAAGCTTGATTGACTTTGGCATATTGGTGGGAATCAAACATTGTTCTTATAGTATCAATGACTTTGGTCAAACTGTGCTTTTTATTTCTAAAGATAAATTTCGTATCAAGAACAATCCCTCTCCTGAATTTGGTTCCTCTGAATTGATGCAGTACATAAGATATAATCCTTTTTGTGAAAGAATGACTGTGCTCATACAAGAGTACATAGACCAATACCCAAAGGATATTCTAGATTGCAGTCAAAAGAGAAAAGAGCTCGATTTATTAGCAGAACAACTGAACTCTATTTTTGAGAGCGTCAGAAGCATTAAATGTTGATCCATGAAATCTCGTACAAATTGTGCGGGATTTTTTATTTTTCTATCAGTGAGCCTAACGGTGCGGAATTGGAACTATTTGATAGGGAATATGCTTAAATTTAAGGCGGAAATAGTTTAGTGTAATTAGTTTGAAGATTCTTTATCTACGGTTTTCCTCGCTATAAAGCCGAATATGCAGCCCCATTCATACTCTTTAGGATCCGCGACCTCATGCACTTCTTGCTTTTCTATTGTAAAGCCGGCCTCGCTGATTAAGCGAGCATAATCTTCCGGCTTCAATTCTTGCTTTTGATACCATCCAGATGCCTCTCTTTCCTCACTCTTTTCTTTGCTCAGATAATCATCTCCCCAACTCACCATGACGAATTGGCCTCCAAGAGCGAGATAGGAATTGATGTTTTGTAAGACTGCTTTAGTTTCTGCAATGCCAAAATTGCCGATGATTCCTGATGCGAATACCGAGTCGAACTGTCTATCGAATTCAGGCTTCCTTGCCGTAATGTCTTGTACAAGCAATTCAACTTGCGACCCGTTTCTTTCAAGCTCTGTCTTGGCTTTAATGATATTGGGGTGTAAGGAGGTTTTTAAAAATTTAATGTTGGCCTCATTGAGGTCTACCCCTACGAACTTTTTCGGAATTTGAGCAAATGCCAATGCGTCATCATAGAATTGCGGGCCGCATGCCACATCAAGCACGGATTTTCGTCTACATAGGTCGCCCACTGCGCTGCCCACACGCTTTCAGGACTCGCTCTCTCGACAATGTCGTCGGTGTAGTATTTTTCGACAAATTCCATCGAGGCCTCAATCCTTTTTGTCTCTTCGGGTGATTTTTCCATATCTTCAAATTATATCTCTTTTCAGTTAAATTCGTAGTATACAGACTTACTGAATATTATCTTGACGCTTCTCGAGCGCTCTCTAAATGGTGACCCTACAGAGAATCGAACTCTGATTACTGCCTTGAGAAGGCGGTGTCCTAACCGTTAGACGATAAGGGCCAAAAACATGATGATAATAGCATTTTTTCCGGAAAAATCAAAAACCGGCCAGAATATTCTGACCGGTCAGGTAATAAATGCTTATCTCAGGACAAAATAAAAAACCATCCCTTGTGGGATGGTTCACTGCAGACAGCAATCATGTCATGCCGTCTTGAGTTTCCGCTCTTTCAACTCCTCCTCCGTACTTCCACACACAAAGACTCTTATGTAAAGCCGCGGATAATCTTTTTTTATCTCCATTAACTTTACCTCTTTCGTCTCATAATAGGCCAGGCCGTGATCTTTGCTTTCGAAACACATGACGCCGGAAGGACTCTCTGCAATGACGACATCTGCTTCCATGTGAGTGCCGTAGAGGGTGGTTGCCACCCATCTTCCGATAAACGTTTCGGGCCACTGGACCCGGACCATTCTTTCTTCAAACGGTTCTTTTTCCATATTTGTATTGATTTGTTTTAGAACTTGTTTACTTATATAGTAAAGCATATTTTATATGAAAAGTCAATAGCTTGTTTCAATCTTGCATTTAAACATATTCCCTACTACAGTATTCCAATTCAGCACCGTTAGGATCACAAATTGACAAACAATTTATTTCGTGCTACTTTAAAGGTGAACATCAAATTCTTCAACAAAAAAATAAGCTCAAATGATACAGACAGTAAAAGACGGATTATTCCGTTATCTACTTCCCTCTAATACGGAAGCAAATTTTTCTTTCTCCGTTGCAGATAACAATTTTAATTTGCACGGAAGCGTTACAGTTATTGATCGCAAGGCGACAATCACAGTTGATCGAAATAAGATAACTAAAAAAGAACTAGGTTATCTTTGGCGTGAGGCGAATAAGTTTTTCAAAAAATGGAAAATAGCAAACAACCTAAAAGACAAACAGGTTATGCTGGTTTCCAAAGAACCAACTCAAGATGGTATATTGCCCATGCTTCGTCTCTACGGATTATATCGTTTTTCTATTGATGCTAAGAAACGAAAATAATTTCTAAAGAAGTATCTAAGACTAAAAGCTCGTCAAATTTGACGAGTTTTTTATTTTTCTATATCTTAAATCCCCTTATATTCCCTACTACAGTATTCCAATACTGCACCGCTAGGATCACAAATAGAAAAACAACAGGAATTTAGTCCTGTTGTCAAAATCTGGTGCGGCCGATCATAAGAGAGAAAGCTGGATAGGAGCGGCTCGTTTTCAAGGCGAACGCCGTCTTTAATCTTTACCACATCTACTACCATCACCATCTCTGATCCTTTAAAGAACTGCTCAAGCGGTCCGCTTTTCGCAAAAGTGATACCGACATTGGTTCCGGCGCAAAGCCTTTGTCTTCAATATCCTCTTGCGGAAAAAATACACTGACGACACCCGCTATAGAGGCCTCAAATCCGTCGACATTGTAAATCTTACCGAATTGCTTTTCGCACAGCTTTACAGTTTTTCATCGAGCTGGATCTGGATGCCGTAAAATGTTTCTTTGAATATCCACCAGCCGGTCGTGTGGGTGACGTGCTTAAGCACCGTGCCGCGAAGGCTGAAGCGCGTGGCTCCGGGCCTGCCTGTCGAAATACCGTGTATCATGTTCTAGGGTTTAAGTTTAAAAAGATTATTTCGCATACATAGTATCATACTATGTAGTAAAAGTCAATAATATTCCCGTATGCCGAATAAAAAAGCCGATCAGAATATTCTGATCGGCTACCACGTGGGATTTTATTACTAACCAAAATTCTCTCGGCGCATCAGCGGGCTTTCCATATCACTACGGCGGGCTTGTATGTGCCCACTTTTCCCGCTTCACCGCTCATCTCTTCCTTCATAATAAAGGATTTAACTTCGTTCTTGCCGTTGATTGACAGGATAAAGTTCGTGACATTCTTGGAAAGGATGTCCGGCGCGGAGCTTGTGAGTTTCTGCGATGGGCTTGTCCATGTCTTCGTATTTCTCAATGCTACCGCCTTCGTGATTCATGTCTTCATTTTCTACCTGCACGTCATAGGCTTTGCCTGCGGCAATGATGTGAATGCCGAAAGATGCTTTAACTTCCGCCAAGCCTTCGTTATTGAACTCTTCTTTGGAGGATTTCGTACTTGTTACTTCTGTAACAGAAATAGTTTCAGGTACCAATTCCGTAATCGCAGCTTCGGCTTTGGCGGCGCTGTCAGCTTTGGCTTGCGCAAGGGCTGCGGCCGCTTTCGCGATGCTGTCCTCCGCAATCTGTTTGGCGCGCATGGCCATTGTGGCTTCAGAGTCTCCGCATGAAGCGATAAAAGAAGAAAAAACGATGATTGCAGTTCCGAAAAAGAAAGTGCTGATTTTCATGATTGTGTGTATTTGATTGTCAAAAAATTGTTTTCTTATGTATATTATAGCATATTGATTTATAAAAGTCAATATACTCTTTCAGCCTTGTATTTCGGCATATTCCCTTGCGACGGGTCACAAAAATAAAAAAGCCCCATATCTGGATGGGGCTTTAAGGATTTCGCGATTACGATTTAACAATTGCAGGTTGTTTGTGTCGTTTGATCCAAAGGATCGTGGCAACGCCAACATCGATAAGGAATACGTATAGCGGATGAGCAATGATTTCCCATCGCGACCAATCTTCTATCGAAAGAAGATTGAGAACTGCAGCGACTGTGAACATCGACCATACTAATCTGTTCTCATTTTGAGGGCGTAGCCAAGATTTTTTGACCGTTGGCAATCCTCCGACAAACAAGGTGATAACTGACAGCGCCAGCACCGCATGCTTGTCGTACGAAAACAATACTATTCCGAGAATGTTGAGCACGGTAAGCGCAATGCATATCTTATCGAACCTCGTGATTATCTTTTCTCCGTATTTGAGCGAAAGCAGACAGATAATCACGTCTCCTGTGAAAAAAGTAATCGGCAGCCAAAGAGTATTATGCGCTCCGCTATCGTAATAGCTTTTTAAGAGCAACAAGTTGACGATGGCCCACGTGGTCCAGGTAATGATACTCGGTTTAGCTTTTTTCGACAGAATTGCAATAATGAAAGGAATAAATGCCATAAGAGCAATCACTCCTGCGATCATTCCGAGGGAAGAAATAATGCGATCCATGAGGCGATATATTTAATTGTGAAAAATCGGGATTACGTTATATAGTATATCATATTTTAAATAAAAGTCAATATGCTCTTTCAGCCTTGGAATACAAGCTCATTTCACCGATCAGCAGACCATGCCCTACCCCGCCATGGGCCGCACATAAAAAACCTGAAATACATGTATTTCAGGTTCGGGGGGTCGCGAGACGCAAGGCATCAACTATCAACTCTCTTTCTTCTTGCTGCTCAAACGATCGAGATACTGGTCCAAGGAACCGGAAGATCGTCCGTGCTTGGGCGCAGTGCTGCGGGATATCAGTGCAACCATGATCCACAGGATGAACACTATCAGGCCATACTTGATGAGAATCCGTCCTTGGTAGAGATGCCGTACACGAGAACGATGAGGCTCGCGATCAATAATGCTTTTTTCATTGTTATATTTATTTTGTTAAAAACTCGTTACGCTTTATATGTTAGCATGTTTATCATGAAAAGTCAATGGCAGCGTCTCGCGGTGGCCGGCTTTTATCCCGACGAGCGCATCCTCATCCGGAATATCCGCTTGGCGATCTCCACCAAGGCCACGTTCACGACCATCCACACTACTACGAGCCACAGCCAGGAGAGCGGCATGGGCGCGATGCCGAAGAGATTGCGCACGGGCGGGATGCACATGGTGGCCACGAGGATGGCCACGGCGCTCGCGATGGCGATGTTGAGCTTCTTGTTCGAGAAGGGATTGTAGGAGAACAGCGGCTTGTAGAGGCTCCGGAAGGAAAAGGCGATCACCAGCACGTAGATCGAGAAGCAGACGAAGAAGACAGAGCGGGCGACCTTTATGTCGACATGGTACTGGAGCAGTAGCCAATACAGGAAGAAGAGCAGTAGCGAGCTCGCGGTGCCGAGGCCGAAGGACAGCACTTTCACCTCCGTGGTCAGCAGTTCTTTCTTGAAGAGCTTCTTGTTGCGGACGCCGCGGTCGAGGTTCTCGTCGTAGGCGAAGGACAGGGCCGGCAGGCTGCCGGTGAAGAGGTTCACCCAGATGATTTGCAAGGCCGTGAGCGGCAGGGGCAGCGCAAGGAGCAGGCTGCCGCCCACCACGAAGACTTCGTCGAGGGCGTTCGACATCAGGTACACGAAGACTTTCCGGATGTTGGCGAGGATGCGCCGGCCCTCGTCGATGGCCATGCTGATGGTCTGGAAATTGTCGTCGAGGAGGACGAGGTCGGCGGCGCTCTGGGCCACGTCGCTGCCGGAGCCGAGAGAGATGCCGATGTCCCATGGCCTTCAGGGCCGGAGAATCGTTCACGCCGTCTCCGGTCATGGCCACCACTTCGCCTTGCGCGCGGTACAGGTTGCCGATGCGCAGCTTGTCTTCCGGCGTCACCCGGGCGAATATCTTAATCCCTCGTATCACTCCGAGCAGCTGCTCGTCGGTCATGGCATGGATATCCTCTCCGGTCAGGACCTCGTCATCGGCGACGGTCCAGCCGAGGCTGCGCGCCACGGAGACGGCCGTGCCCTTGAGGTCGCCGGTGATGATGACGACTTTCACGCCGTGCCCTTCGATATTCTTCATGGCGAGGGGCACTTCCGGACGGACGGGATCGAAGAAAGAAAGGATGCCGGAGAAAGCGATGTGCCGGATAGAATCGACCTGCACATCCTCGGCCTTTTCGGTATTGAGGGTGCCGACGGCGATCAGCCTCTTGCCGCCCTCGCTCGCCCGCTCTATCCACCCGAGCACCTTTACATATGTGTCCTTGTCCACGTCGGAGCGCTCGAGCAGGATGTCCGGAGCGCCATGATGACCAGATCGTTCCCCTGCCTCGAGACGGAAAATTTGTGCGAAGAATTGAACGGGATATGCAGCGGATTCTTTTCCGCCAAGGCCTTGCCGAGCGGGATGCCATGCGCTACCGAAGCCTTGGCGATGTTCACCTCGAAGGGATGCCCGACGAATTTCCAGTCCTTTTCGGCACCGGCGGGATTCTGCACGATGATGTCGATATTCTGCAAAGCCGTGGCGAGGACGGCTTTCTGCTCCGGAGACAAGCTCGCGAGGCCCGGCTCGGCGTACGTCCCCGCGCGCAGCATGTCGAATGTGTCGATGCCCACGAGCTGCATGTCCGCCTTGGTCAGCGTGCCTGTCTTGTCGGTCATGACGAGGGTGACGGAGCCGAGGGTCTCCGCGGCGGCGAGCTTGCGCACGATGCCCTTCTTGGAAGCGATGCGGTCGGAGCCCACCGCGAGGATGATGGTCAGGGCGATGGGCAGGGATTCCGGCACGGCGCCCACGGCCACGGCCGCCGAGAGGATGAGCATCTCGAGCACCGATTCCCCGCGGAAAACTCCAAGAACGAAAATGCCGGTGATGATGAGCATGGTCAGGATGAAGATGTACCACGAGAGCTGATTGACGCCTTTCTGGATGGGCGTCACCGCGCGCTCGGTGCCGGAGACGATGTCGGCGATCTTGCCTATCTCCGTCCTGTTGCCCGTCTCCACCACCACTGCCGCGGCGAAGCCTTCCACCACGAGGGTGCCGGCGTGGGCCATGTTCAGGCGGTCGGCCATGGGCGCGGATTCCGCCAGGGACTCGGCGGTCTTCGTTTCCGGCACCGATTCTCCGGTCAGGATGGCTTCGTCGATCTTGAAATTGTTGGTCGAGATGATGCGGGCGTCGGCCGGCACGCGGGAACCGTACGAGAGCTTGATGATGTCTCCGGGCACCAGGAGAGAAGATTCTATCTCCCGCTCGTTCCCGCCCCCGCATCACCCGCGAGCGGTCCTTGATATAGGTGACGAGCTTTTCCAGGGTATTTTCCGCCTGGTATTCGCGGTACAGCCCGAGCCCGACGTTCACGAGCACGGCGGCGGCGATGACCGCGGTGTTGGACCATTCTTCGAGCACGGCCGTCAGGATGCCCGCACCGATGAGGATGAAGATGAGCGGGCTCATGATCTGCTTCAGGGCGAGCTTCGGGATGCTGATGGCGCTCTTCTTCCGGAAATCGTTGCTGCCGAAGCGCGCGAGGCGCTTTGCCGCCTCCTCTTCGGACAGGCCGTCGGGCGAGGTGCGCAGCTTGCGCAGGACTTCGTCGCTCGGGAAAAACCAGGGCGTCTGTACCGTCACTTTTTCTTCCATCTGCCCATTATATCAGCCGCTCGGGCATTTTCATACGCGCGGTTTCATGCCGGCAAGGATTCGTGCTACAATGCCCCGACATGAAAGGGGTTCCCGGCAGGATATTCAAGATATTGGTATACGCTTTCGCCATCGTCGGCGCGGTCTTTACCGCGGTATTCGTCGGCATGCAGTTCGGGGCCTTCAACGTCCGCGGCTCGAACGCCGTGCGCAATGCTTCCCTCGGCATCCCGGAGGCAGCGCCGATACAGGACTGCGCGGACACAGCCCAGACCACATGCGATTGGGACAAGACGGTGGAATGGGACATTTTGAAAACGGCGTTTACCAAGGACGCGAGCGTCATAAACAAAGTAGCGGAAGAGACCGGCGTCTCTCCCCGATTGCTCGTGGCCGTGGTGTCGCCCGAGCAGATCCGCTTCTTCACCTCGAACCGCGAGAGCTTCAAGCGCGTCTTCGAGCCGCTGAAGATCCTGATCTCCCTCTCGAAATTCTCCCTCGGCGTCTCGGGCATAAAGGAAGACACGGCCAAGGATATCGAAACATATGCCAACGATCCGACAAGCCCGTTCTATCCTGGATCCGGCATGGCCGAGCTGATCGCTTATCCCGAAGGCGCGGATCACGATACCGAGCTCTTCAACCGCCTGACCGACGAGCACGATCACTACTATTCGTATCTCTACACCGCTCTCTACATCAAAGAGATAGAGAGCCAGTGGGCCAAGGCCGGCTACGACGTCTCGGCAAAGCCCGAAGTCGTCGTCACCCTCTTCAACATCGGCTTCCAGGCTTCCAGGCCGAACCCGACGCCGGTAGTAGCCGGCGCGGCCATCACTCTCGCCGAGCACACCTACAGCTACGGCGAACTCGGCACGCTCATCTACAATTCCGACGAACTCTCGACGGTATTTCCAAAATAAAAAACCCTTCCATAAGAAAGGGTTTTGATAATGCTCATTCAGTGCGTGTTCTTCTCCAGAGGTACCATGTTCTCATCACCTTCAAAAAAGCGGCGCATTCGCGGAAGATAGAATCGAATCTCGGCGACAATGCCGCAGTAGGAACAATCCATACTTTCCAGCCGGAAATGAGATTCCAGATGAACAGTATCCTCGGTATGTGATACCACGAAGAGCAGACATAGGCCTGCTTGGCCACCGTGCGCTGCATGACATTGGCCGCAGCCAGACTCTCGTGGAAAGTTCCCCATCCCTCCTGCCGCGCGATAATGATCGGCGGCAGAGGCGTATGCGGGAAAAAGTTATGCGCTCTGTGCAATTCCATGGTAAGGAATTTTTTCATGACTTCTTTGAGAGGCGGATACTCCGGCTTGTCCGGCCGCTTGCCGGCCGCGAGGATTATGATGAACTGCTGGTCGGGGTGTCTCTGCAGAAAACGTATGGCGTGCCTGCATCTGCGCTTGGTCTCCGGTCCGCACTGAGTGCCATCCTGGAGGGTATCCCCTCCGTAGATGATCAACGGAATGATAGTTGTCAAACATCACGGTTTTAGTTGATATAGTAATAACATTTTATGTTATTCTGTCAAAAAAAACAAGGGCCCGCAGCTAAGAATAGGCGGGCCGATAACTGCTAGGTATTTAACGTTCTCTCGAACGTATCTTCACTTTAAGCCCTCCTAACAGTACTGTCTTTGACTAAAGTGCGATATTGGACAATCTCTTGTTTTACAAATTTTACACATTATATATTATTTTTCATAAAAAGTCAAATAAAAAGACCCGCCCAGGAATGGACAGGTCGTTATCGGCAGGATTCTCCTGCCACCCTTTAAAAGTTTCATGGCTTCGCGCGCTTTCCGAGCATCAATAATAGGCCTTCGAATGGCTGCCATGCCGCTGATCATGAGAGCCATGCGGAAGCGGAACGTGTTTCGCTCCGACGTCGAAAATCTCGCAGCCGGGATAGTCGTCGTGCAGGTCTTCCCGCGTGTACGCATAGGGGATGCACTTATACTGCCCGACAGGGTCGATGACAGTGCCGACGACATGGGAATCGGAAGCGCTCCAATACCTGATCTCTTCGGCGTTGGCGTCGGAAAGGAACGGGCACTTGATGCGGAGCTCGGCTATCTTTCATTGACCTCCTCCCGGGTGAGGCCGGCCATGCGCGGAACAAAAACTTTTTGATTCATACCTTTTCAGAATTTAAAGAACTAGCAAACTACTAGCCGGCTGATATATTAACATTATTTTCCTTTATAGTCAATCTTCAGATAAAAGGCCTTCCGGAAAGGAAGGCCTGTACTGCTCTCGTAAAAAGAAAAAGCCGCATCATCGATGCGGCTTCGGATCCAGCCCGTCGCAGGCACAAGAATAACACCATGCTCCTCTATGGAGCAGAAGTTCTTTCTGTGCCGCCATAAAGACGTAGTACCGCCTCGGATAGCAGTACTTCCTGCGCAGGAATAAAGAGTGGCGGCTGCGCAGATCGACGTACCCGAGAGAGACTACCGTGCCGGCATCATTGTCGAGATATTCGACTTCGAGCGCGGTATGGTGGCCCTTCCGGAAACGATGATCGCTCCGCACATACACATAGCCGTCCGGAGTGACTCCGAATATGCTCTTCATCATGAGCAGCTTGCTCGGAGTAATCTCCTCGGGATAGGAAGCGCAGGCTGTACGGTATGCCCCAGTGGGCATAGGGCACTTCCCTCTCGGCCCCGGAAGAACACTTTGATAGTGCTCTCGAACTTGTACTTCCACGATGGCAGTCAATTCGCATACCTGGCCCGAAAGAAAGGCATACGTGTCGATATGAATCTCGTCTCTCGTGGAAAAAGTATTTCCACATGTCGTATTCGACGGGCTTGCCGATAGCGGAATCTTCATCTTTCATGCTGCAGGGAATTTCCAGGTTGAAAAGATATTTTTCCAGAAACTAAGCGGACGCCTGCCTCGAAGCTCCATGAGGCAGTCCTCGAGAAATGAAATCTCTTCTGAAAGGCGTAAGCGGTCGCTCGCGCTCTGCCGGGGATTGGCGACGGCTATGACGATCCTCTGCCCTTCTCTGTCGCGGATGAGCTGCCGCACGAGGCGGAAGATGCGCCGGTACTCTGCAAGGCCGCTGAAGAATATCAGGTAGAATGCCAGTGCAAAAAACGGGACGTAGGCGATGAACATGAATCGGCCATAGGCATCGCTGAACCAGCGTACGGGGTCGTCCGTGGTAAAGCCTGCGAATTGCAGCGACAAGAATGACACTACGAATACAGTGAGGAAATAACAAAGAGTCATGACCAAGGGCCGAGAACGAGAGCTCGATGAGGCCCCGGCCGGCTTTCTTTCTGGACCATGCGCAGGAGGATGAGTCGGTTGTGTTCCATATGATCGGATTTTAAGTTGTTAAAAAATCTGGTTTCCCTTATGTAATAGCACGATTCGCCCTGACCGTCAATGAACAAGGAGCGATGATGTTCATCTGCCCCATGATAATTTCTCTTTAGGAACGTAACGGTATTACGATAGTATATAAGGCGCATTCAAAATAAAAAAGAAAGACATAGTCTTTCTTTTAATGTGATGAGAAAATGCGGGTCAGGCTGCACGCCTGTGAGTCGTCTGCTTGTCTATGAGCTGGTGTTTGAACGCGTAGGTCATCATAGTTCCAGGCCCTTCGGCACCCATTTTTGCACGAATCGCATCATGCATGCTTTCTGCTTCGGGGAAGGTGATGTTCATCTCCTTCGCGATTTCGGGGGTGATAAGATCGTGGGACAGGTGTTCCAAAAATTTGCGTTCTCTCTTAGAGAAAGTAGGCTCGCCGCCAGTTACATTTTTCATGTGATATTTTTTTGTTTAAAGAATCTAGATTCACTGTAGAGTATACTCCAGTGGCATCTATTTGTCAAAATAAAAAGAGGGAAAAAATTCCCTCTTTGATTGATTGCTTTTACAAAGTGTTTACACCTTGTAAAAGCCGAGTCGTACTGCCTTTTGCCACCAGTCCCGGCAATTGTCGCCACTTCGAATTTGTCCTTGATCTCGCGCCGCTTAGCCTCGACAGTGCGCGGGCTGAGATGCAGGCCTGCTGCGATCTGCTCGGTCGTCTTGTCTTCACAAAGCATGACGAGGATCTTCTCCTCGTTTTTGGTGAGCCGTGGACCGGTCTCCGCCATGATCCGCCGCTCGCGCCGCACAGAGTCGAATAATATCCGCGACACGAGGTCGTTGAAATAATATTCTTCATAGCGCACCGTGATGAAGGCCTGGATGAGCTCCTCTTGCTGGATATTGCGCTGTATGCACGCATTCGCGAACTTTACGAGCGCATCTTCTACCAGTTTTCGGTTGTTCTCTACGCGGGCCGTATCATTAGGATCCGGCGTATCAAAAATCATGATGACTCCGATACTGGAATATTCCTTCTTGATATCTTCAAGAATTCGCAATCCTTTTCGGAACGGAGGGGCGCCGACATCGAGCAATACGATGTCAGGCTGTACCTGCTGGTGTATCCGCATAAATTCATCGCCATCCTTCGCGAGAGAGATAACCTTGATGGAATGCTTCGTGTAATGTATCGAGGTACGAGCACCTAGCGAGAACAACTCAGGCATAGCCACGAGGCTGACAGTAATCACCGACGAAGATGGTTGGTGAGTCATGATAAATGGTTTTAATGTTTTCAAAATAGCGTTTACGGGAAAATACTAGCACGAAAAATAAATTTTGTCAATCACCCCTCGACATGCACTTTCACGTCGAGGCGCTCGTTCTTCACCTTGAGGAAGAGCACGGCGAAGGCGCCGACGAAGACCAGGATGCTGGCCAGGATGAACACGAAGTCATACGCGTCTATCTGCGATCTTCAATATCACGAGCGTGGTGTACTTCTGCATATCGAGCGGCAAGTGGCTGGTGAGGGTGCTCAAGCTGTTGATATGGAAAATGATGCGCTCGGTGCGAAGGTTCAATATCGTCGCAAAGAGAGCGATGCCGAAGGCGCCCGAGAGGTTGCGCACGAGGGCGAGCACGCTCGAGGCGATGCCGATCTCCTTCTGGTCGACGACGGAAGCGATGACGTTGGTGCGCTGGGCCATGCCGAAGCCCAGCCGAAGGCCATGACGACGAGCGGCAGAATGATGGCGAGCGGGCCCGACTTCGGATCGAGGAACGAGAACAGGAAGATGCCCGCGCCGCCACGATGGTGCTCCAGAATATCACGATGCGCGACGAATACTTGCCGATGAACGAGCCGCCCGAGCGGCGCGCCGATCATGAGCGCGGCGGCCATCGGTATGAACAAGTAGCCCGCCTGCGTGGCGTTGTAGCCGAGGAAGGTCTGGGCGAATATGGGGATGAGGAAGATGCCGCCCATCATGCCCATGAAGACCACGAAGTTGTTCATGAGCGTGTTCACGAAGGCCGGGATCTTGAAGAACTTCAGGTCGACGATCGGCTCGGGCACATGATTCTCTATCCTGATGAAGATGTAGGTGAACAGACGGTCAGGAGGTACGCGATGCCGCTCGAGAGAGACGTCCAGCCCCAATCAGGGCCCTTGTCGAGCACCAAGACGAGCGAAGACAGGGCGATGCCGAGAGTGATGGCGCCCCACCAGTCGAAGAATTTGATCTTGGTCTCGGAGCGCGATTCGTTGATGAAGCGCATGGCGATGCAGCATGCCGATGATGCCGATCGGCAGGTTGATCAGGAAGACCGAGCGCCAGCCGAAGCCGTCGATGAGCGGCCCGCCGAGAAGCGGCCCGAAGACGCTCGCGGCCGCGAACGACGAGGACCAGATTCCCAGAGCCTGGGCGCGCTCCTTGCCTTCTTTGAACGTCACGGCGAGGATGGCCATGGCTGTCGGATAGTCGGCCGAGCCGGCGATAGCCTGGATGACGCGGAAGACGATCATGGACGGCAGGTTCCAGGCCAGGCCCGCGAGCACCGAGCCCACGATGAAGATGCCGAAGCCGAGCATGTAGACCTTCTTGCGGCCGATGGAGTCGCCGAGCTTGCCCCAGATGGGCACGAAAATGGCGTTCGCCAGGATATACGCAGTAGCGATCCAGCCGCCGCCGTGACAGTGATGCCGTAATCGTCGATGATCTTCGGCAGGGCCAGGTTCACGATGGTCTGGTCGAGGCGGCCGAGAAAGGTGCCGATGATGACGGTAAAGAGGATCCACCAGCGCAGATTGCTCTTTTTTCGCCGGCTTTTCAGTCGGATGTTCGGTTGTCTTTTGATTTTCTTCCATAGCTTGCCCGAGCTTGTCGAGGGTTATTTGATATAGACGTTCATCTTGGCAGACATGCCGTTCTTGAATTCCGGATAGGCCGCGACATCGTATTTGGCTTTGACTTCGAATTCCTTCACTTCGCGCTTGTCGGAGATGCTGAAGGCCACGCCAGACTGCTTGGAGTTCGGACTGATGGCATCGATGACGCCGGCGAATTTCTTGCCGCCGAAAGCGTCGACGGTGAACGAGACCGGGATCGCCGACGCGGATGTCGGTCAGGCCTTCATTCTCCTTGATGGTGCCCACCACGCGGAGCTCGTTCGGGTCGATCATTTCCACCACTGCCTGGCCGGCCGGAAGACTTGCCCCGGAGTATTGGCGACGGAGATGACGATGCCGGCCACTTTCGCCGTCAGCACGTCGGCGCCCACGCGGCCGAGCACTTGGCCGGGAGCCACGGCGTCGCCTGCCCGCACGTTCACTTCATCGAGCACGCCTGCGGTCTCGGGCCCGATAGCGATAACCGGAGCGGAGATGAGCGAGTTCTCGATGCGCACGCGCGAAGAGAGGGATTTATAGACGAGTACGCCGGCCGCCAAGAGGACGATGATCATGATTCCCGACAGGCTCTGCACCCACGGCTTTTTGAATATGCTTTCTTTTGGTGTATCCATATATTTATTGATTAATGCTAATGACTGATTTGCCGGAGACTGCCGATTGTCCCGCTTTCAGGTCCGGATCGACGAAGGTGACGGTGCCGGCAACCGGAGCCACGATGACGTTGTTCTGGTACGCGCCGAGAGCCGCCTGGTACGCGCCTTGTGCGGCGTCGATCTGGGCCTTGGCGACGCTGTTGGTCGTATTGGTGCCGATGTTCGTCTCGAGATCGGCGAGGACTTTGTCGCGATTGGCGACGGCGAGATCATAAGCATTCTTGTTGGCAAGATATGCGCTGCCCCTTGGTATTCGGTACGCTGATGGTCCAGGTCGTGCTCGAGTCGAAGCTGTTCACGTGATTGAACTTTATCTCGAGGCCGCACGTGCCGAGCGGCACGGCATTGTCGTATTTCACGGGAATAATAACATTCTCGAGCCCCCAGAACGGCCAGGGAGTAGCCCGAATCCGAATCGCCGGAACTATACGGCTTCAATCTGTACGAGCCTTCCGTGCCGCAGGCATAGGTGCCGGAAATTATCGGCGTGTTCTGGTCCTGATGGCTCGGCACGCCTTCGAGCGAACCCGATACCATGGTCTTGTAGGCATTGGCCACCATGAGATCCTGCTGCTCCTTCGCCGTCTTGTACTGCGAGTTGAGAGAGGCGTACTGGGGCCTGGGCGAGATCGAGGGCGCCCTTGGCCTGCGCTACTGCGCCTTCGGCATCGGGAGCGGAAAGCTTGGCGAGCACTTGGCCCGCGCGGACGGCGTCGCCCTCTTTTACCAGCACGGATTCCACGCGGCCGCTTTTGGCGAACGAGAGCGATACGTTGCCGCCGGATACGACGGCGGATTGCGAACTAGAAAGGCCTACCGTAGACGGCACGGCCGGCGCCACGCCGATGCGGCCGTATGCGAAGACCGTCAACAGGGCGACGATGATGATAGATGCGGGAATGGCGATTTTCGGTTTTGCTAACAGTTGTTTGAATGTATTCATACGGGTTATGTATTATGTGCACTTGATAAGGATTCTTGCTAAGATCGCTCTTGTCTTCCGCACTCAATCTCGAAAGCATCTTGTTGAAGATCGATGCCTTGTGCTTGTGGATGGAAAAGAGAAAAGCGTGGGCTTTCGGCAGGAGCGTCACGCGGACCGTCCCTGCGGTCTTCGGGCATCTGTGCCCGGTGCACCAAGCCTTGCTTGACCAGCGCGTCGATGAGAGTGCTCGCCGACGGCGGAGTGATATGGAGGCGCTTGGCGATATCCTTCATGTACGGACTACCTTCTTCGGCGATATACTTCAGGACTTCGAAATGCGCCAGGCTGCAGCCTTTGGCTTTGGCCTGTTCCACTAGGGCCGAGGTCATGGCATGGCGGAACTCGAGCAAGGCTTCCTCAAGGGATCTATGCTTCAATACCTTGATATTATTGATTGGTTTTTTTCATATGGTATTCTAATAGTTAGAATACCTAAATATTAGCATAACGCCCCTATCCCCCTGTCAAATCCGCGCCCGCCGGACTCGTGCTATACTGTACCTGTCGCAGAAAAGTAATATAATATAAAAATCATTATGGTAGACCCAACCAAGATAAATATGAACCAATTGCCGAAGAAGCTCATCGACGGCGCTGTCGGCGCGTACGGCAAGGAGGCCTTTTATTACGCCCCTGACTTCCGGCAACAACATCGATTCTTTTCGCCTCGACCCCCGCAGGTCATGAAAAGCATCGCCCGAATGGATGTCCAAGCAGGTCGAGAATTACGAGAAGCAGTTCGGCGTCATCGACATGTCGCCGTCGGCCGTGCAGAGCCCGATCCAGATCAACGACCTGAAGGGGCCCCTGAAGATACGCAATAAGCCATGATCGAGCCGATTATCGACAAGAGGCCGTGGGGACAGTTCGAGCGGTTCACCCTGAACGAACAGAGCACTGTCAAGATCATCACCGTGAATGCCGGTGAAGCGTTCAGCTTGCAGCATCATAAGGAAAGGAGCGAATACTGGTACATCATCTCCGGCACGGCGCTCGTCACGGTAGGCGCGGAGAAAAGAGAAGCCGCTCCCGGCTCAAGCTTTGCAATCGCGCCCGGCGTCGATCACCGCCTCGAAGCCAGAGACGAAGTGAAATTCTTGGAAATTGCCCCTCGGCACGTTCGACGAGAGCGACATCGTGCGCATCGAAGACAAATACGGCCGAGCCTAGATTTTCCTAGGCCTTGCGCTGCCACTACTCCGGCTCCTGACGCACCAGGAGCCGGGCTTTGTTCGCCTGGTCGAAGAGCAGGCTCTCCACGGCGCGCTCCATGCGCATGCTCTGCGAGCCCTTGATGAACACGATGTCGTTCTCCGTGACGAAACCTCTGGAGGAAATCTCCGGCTTCGCGCGAGTTCGGAAATTCATAGATGTCTCCTTTCCTCATGCGCTTCCTCCATGGCGCCGTCCCGGATGCCCCGCGGCCCCGCGGGCCGACTACCACCAATATGTCCGCATTGTTCTTGGCCATGCGGCCGACGTTCTCGTGCGCTTCCTGGGTGTGGCGGCCGAGCTCGAGCATGTCGCCGAGCACGGCGATCTTCCGGCCGAAGCGACTTGATGGCGCCGAGGGGTCTCGAGCGCGGCCAAGGCCGCGAACGGCGAAGAATTATAAGTGTCGTCGATGAGCAGCGTGTCGTTGATGCCGCGCAAGAGGCGCATCCTGCCCGGAGGCACTTCGTAGTTCTTCAGCGCCTCGATAGCGCGGATCATGTCGAAATTGAGGCCCGGAAGAAAGGGCCAGGGCCGCGAGCGTGGCATAAGCATGATTGCGGCCGAAAACGCCTTCGATGGTGACGGGCAGGCTCGCGCCCCCGTCGTCCACGCGGAAGACCAGTCCCGCAGGCACATTGCCGTTGTACAGGATGCTCTCGCCCGAGCCGACGATGTCCGCGCCTTCCTGGAACCCGTAGGTAATACTGCGGCGATTGCTCTTGGCCTTCATGGCCAGCATGGCCGGATCGTCGGCGTTGAGGACCAGCAGCCCTTCGCGCTTGAGCGTCTTGATGAGCCTGCTCTTTTCTTCTATCAGGTGCGCGCGGGAATCGAAGAATTCTATGTGCACCGGCGTGTCGCCGATGGCCGTCATGATCACGGCGTCGCTCGCGAGCCACGAAGCGGTCTTGTCCATGTCGCCCGGTTTGCCCACGCCGACTTCGAGCACCAGCCACTCCGGATACTTGTGCGGCCAGATGAAGAGCCAGGCGCCCTTGAGGATGTTCTTGAGCCAGACGTACGGGCTCGACCATCCGTTCGGCACGCCGAGGATAGTGAGCGGCAGGCCGATCTCGCTGTTATAGCTCTTCTCGCTCTTCCTGACATAGGCGAACGAAGAGATGACGGCGTAGACCGCGTCCTTGGTGGAGGTCTTGCCCACCGAGCCGGTGATGGCCACGACTTTCGGCTTGTATTTCCACAAGACCAGGCGCGACTCCAGCTTCAATATATAAGCGATGATATTTTTAAAAAGTTGATGTATCCATATGCGAGGGCGATCATCTGTCGGGCGGCACTTCGTAATAGTTCAGCAGGAATTTCGCGATGTCCATGAAGGGATTGGTCCAGGTGGTAGCCGCGTAGGCCACGCCTTTCGGATTGACCGCATAGAGAAAGACGATGAATTTCGGATCATACGCCGGGAAGTATCCGATGAACGAATGCGTATGCCTGTCCTTATAATAGCCCTCCGGTGGCGTTATCCGCAACTTGCGCCGTTCCGGTTTTTACGGCGATGCTGTAGTTCGGCAGGCCCGCATGCAGACCCTTGTCCATGACCGTCACCATCATGCGGGTGATCTCTTCCGACGTCTCCGGCGTGATCTCACGCGCGCCGTCGGATAGGTGAAGACGTGCTCGGTGCCGTCGTCGTATTTGATCTTCTCCGCCAAGTGCGGCACGACGAGATTGCCGCCGTTCGAAAGCGAGGCGAGGGCGCGGATCATCTCCATCGGCGTGAGGGCGATGCCCCTGGCCGAAGCGGCGTTGGCATATTCGATCTCGCGGGGGGCTGGTGAGGATGTTCGAGACGAGGCCGCTCGTCTCGTTCGGCAGATCGATGCCGGTCTTCTGGTTGATGCCGTATGACAGCATGTAATTCCTGAGCGGCACCCGGCCGAGATGCTGCTCGACGAAGACCATGCCCGTGTTGAGCGACTGGTTCAGCACGTCCTGCATGGTGGTGCCCGGGCCGCGGCCGCGCTTGTCGAAGTTGTAGATCTGGTGTTTCTCGATGGTCACCTCGCCGTTGTCGGTATAGGTAGTGCTCGGAGTGACCACGCCCCGCAT
>JBBCGN010000005.1:0-103701 GCA_037200905.1 bacterium | reverse complement strand
ATGGTTTAATTGTATCATACTTGGCAAGGGCTAAAAAGCCTTTACATTAAAGCCTGCCTGGGTTTCATTGACTTTCCCAAATAGAAAGTTATTATATCCGTGAACTTTAAAAACTTAATAATCATGACGAAGATTAAATTGATCTTACCGAGCGATAATGTCGGTTTTGATTTAAAAGAAGGCGAACGCTTATATTTCCTGGCTGGACCCATCAGGGGCGGTGGTGGCTGGCAATTCAAAGCAATTAAGATGCTTGCAGAACTTGACCCTTGGTGCTATATCGCCTGTCCGCACGGCCATATACTAGGTCTCGAATTGTACAAGTACCCTTTTGAAGTAAAAAACCATTTTATCAGCTTTCCCAACCAGACGCTGTGGGAAAGGCATTACCTGGAGCAAGCATCATGGCATGGCGCCGTCATCTTCTGGCTTCCCTGCGAGGACAAATATGGGCCACGCGAGGGTGGAAACTATGCCCGGGACACCCGCGGTGAAATCGCCAGGTGGAGCCTGAAAAGCGCACGGTTCCTTGATTACAGTTTGCACCAAGACAGCTTGCAGAATGCCAGAGGTGAACGTCATCGTGGGCGCCGAAGCCGGTTTCCCGGGGCTCAGCGTCATCCAGAAAAACCTTGACGCTGACCACGGCCGGCCGTTCCTGATTCACGATTCTTTCGAAGGAACTATCAATGCCGCCGTAACGCTCGGCAAGAAAACAAACCCGCAACCGCTTTTCAATTCTGAAAATGCATAAGCAATGACATCATCGCCGAAAGGAGTACGACATCCGTACTCCTTTTTTGTTTGCGTTTTTTATTCTTCTGCTAGCTTCCTTAGAATCCGAGGTCCTCGTCCACCAGTATGACGCGCACTTTCCTGCCCATCATCGGGTTCTCGTTGTTGAAAGTGACGATCTTGTTCACGGCCGTGCCCGTGCCGTATTTCTCTTTCATGTGCACGTCCTCAAGCGGCACGACGTGGCTCATGAGGCGGGCATACGCCTCCGGCAGGGTCGGAACGATCTTCTTGGTGCTGACCACGAAGATGAGGTTCGGAGAAGTGAAGACGATGTGCGGCAATTGGCTGCCGGTATTGGAAGCGATGACGAACTCGCCGGTCTCGGCCAAGCCGTGCACGCTGCCCAAATAATAGTCCGAGAGCACGGAGCGCTTGCGGAGCTCGGCCTGCTTGGCCGGGTCCTTTTCCGCCAGTATGGCGTCGTGCAGGTTGTTCCAGCCGTGCGTGCCTTCCTTCAGATAATCCACGAAGCCGATCTGTTCCAGTGTCACCGAAGCTCCGTTCATCACAGAGGCCCCGGCCGGGATAAGCTCTTTTATCTTCGCGAGCGCTTCCGCCTTGTCCGCGACTACGATGGCCTCAACATTCTTAGTAGCCAGTGCCGCGATCGTCTTGTCTACGCTTTCCTTCGTCGCCAATGTTTTGTAATCCATAATTTAATTCTTAGTTATGTGATAATCGATTTACGCTTTCGGTGCTTCGCCTTCTTCCGGCTTTTCCCCTTCCTTGAATTCCGCATCTTTAGCTGCAGTTTCCTGATCTTCTTTCGGAATCTCGTGCTCCGCATCGGCTGCCGGAGCGGCTTTGGAAACTGCCTCCCCTATTTTCTGCATCTCGGTCGAGAGTTCTTCACTCGCTTTCTTGATAGCTTCGACATCGCTGCCGTCTTTCACGCCGCGGAGCGCGGGTGATTTTCGCATTCACGCTGTCTTTCACGTCTTGAGGAATCTTTGCGTCGTTGTCTTTGAGCGCTTTCTCGGCAGTGTAGATGACCATCTCTGAAGTGTTCTTGATATCAGCGACATCTTTCTTCTTCTTATCCTCGTCGGCATGGAGCTCGGCATCCTGCTGCATTTTCTTGATCTCGTCCTCCTTGAGGCCGGAGCTCGCTTCGATCTTGATGGACTGGCTCTTGCCGCTATTTTTTTCTTTCGCAGTCACGTTCAGGATGCCGTTCGCATCCACGTCGAAGGAAACTTCGATCTGCGGCATGCCGCGCGGTGATGGCGGCACTCCGTCGAGGATGAATCGGCCGAGGGATTTGTTGTCGCTCGCCATCGGGCGCTCGCCCTGGGTGATGTGTATCTCTACGCTGGTCTGGTTGTCGGCAGCGGTCGAGAAGACCTGCGACTTGTTCGCGGGAATAGTAGTGTTGCGCTCGATGAGCTTGGTAGCCACGCCGCCCAGAGTCTCGATGCCGAGAGAAAGCGGAATGACGTCGAGCAGGAGCACATCGCGCACGTCGCCCTGAAGGACGCCGGCCTGCACGGCTGCGCCGAGAGCTACCACTTCGTCAGGATTGATGGAGAGGTTCGGCTTCTTGCCGAAGACTTTCTCCACTTCTTCCAAAATCTTTGGCATGCGGGTCTGTCCGCCGACCATGATGACTTCGTTGATGTCTTCCATCTTGAACGGTGAAGCGGCAAGGGCGCGCTTGGTAAATCTCTATCGAGCGAGAAATATATTCATCGGCGATGGATTCTACCTGGGCGCGAGTCATTTTGAGCAACAGGTGCTGAGGACCTTCAGCGGTCGACGTGATGAACGGGATATTTATCTCAGTCTCAACTGCGGTCGAGAGTTCGATCTTGGCCTTTTCTGCCGCTTCGTCCAAGCGCTGGAGCGCGAGCTTGTCGCTGCGGACATCGACGCCGGAAGTCTTCTTGAATTCGTCAGCTATCCAGTCGATGATCTTGTGGTCGATATCGCGGCCTCCGAGGTGACTGTCGCCGTCGGTAGACTTCACTTCGATGACATCGTCGCCGATCTCGAGCACGGACACGTCAAACGTTCCGCCTCCGAAGTCGTACACGACTACTTTCTCATTCTTTCTCTTGTTAAATCCGTAAGCGAGCGCAGCTGCCGTCGGCTCGTTGATGATGCGCTTCACGTCGAGGGCCGGCGATAGCGCCCGCGTCTTTGGTCGCCTTTCTCTGAGCATCGTTGAAGTATGCAGGGACGGTGATGACTGCTTCAGTGATCTTTTCTCCGAGCTTGGCTTCGACATCAGCTTTAATTTTTCCGAGTATCATGGCGGAGATTTCTTCCGGTCGCATCCAGTTGTCGCCGATCTTCACTTCCACGCCGCCGCTCGATCCTTTCTGGATCTTAAATGACGCGTTCTTCAGATCTTTCTGCACTTCGGGGTCTTCGAAATTGTGGCCCATGAATCTCTTGATGCCGTAGACGGTATTCTCCGGGTTGGTGACAGCCTGACGCTTCGCGAGCAAGCCTACGAGTCGGTCGCCGTTCTTGGCAACAGAAACGATCGAAGGAGTGGTTCGCGCACCTTCTGCATTTTCTATTATCTTCGGCGCGCCGCCTTCGATGACTGCCACTGCCGAGTTAGTTGTACCCAAGTCTATTCCAATTATTTTACTCATATATTTTTATTTTATTATTTTATAATTCTCTAGATCGAAAGAAGTCTTTTTTATTTCTCCAAGAATCAATCATTGTATCTGTTACTTCAAGAATACCGTATACCTTAAGAGCATCTGTGAGAAAAGCAACTTTTTCTTCTAAATTTTTTATTCTTTCTTCCATAATTTTATTTGATTAGTTTATAAATTATTCTGTCATATATTGATGTTCAATCTCATCAAAATTATCTTTTGTAATTTTATTATTCTCACCACTATAACAGTCTGTTTTTTGGTTAGTAGTAAAACAAGCTATTAAACTTTTATCTTCTGTAGCATCTAATATTGTCACGCTGGAGCTATTGGTAAGTTTCACAATACACTTGTTTAAGTTGCTATTAAAATGATTTTGAGCAGAAAACAAATCGTTTGGCCAATTTTTATCAAAATCAGCCGTTATATTTTTTTCCATCTGCAAACATTTGTCTTGGTTAACTAATAAATTTTGATGTGCTTTTTCATTAGGTAAAAAAATCGCGAAATAATAGCCAAGGCTCATGATAATTACTATAAACCCAATCCCGAAAAGTTTCATTGTAAATGTTTTCATTTTTGTACAAATTAACTAATAAATCCTTTTATTTGTAATTTTTACCCTCAAAATAATTAAGTAATTCAAGACAAAGTTCATAATTGATATAATGCTTCTCAATAACTTCTTGATCAAGTTTAAAATCTAATGATTCTTTAAGGACATTAGTAAACTCTTCTAAAGAAACATGAGTCTTGTTATTATAAGATTCAATAATGACATCAAAAAACCTGTTATCATCTAATGGATGTGGTGTCCCCCAATTTTTAAGACCTGCCCAATTTTTTATTTTTTCTTTTATCGTATCGTTCATATATTTTTTATTAATTATTTTGATAATTTTAGTTATAAACATTTAATGCACGATTTTTCAATTCTCCTCTTGAAACTAAAACTTCTGTTACAATTTTAGTTCTCTGAAAATCATCTTCATCCATATTTTGTGGCTTAACACCTGTATTAAGAAAGAAGAGAAATTCATGGATAAACTTTCGATACCTTGATATTGCATACTCATCTTCTTTCTTGTATGGACTCGTCTTAGTAAATTTTATTTTTTCTAACCAACTTACTTTTTGACTCGAAAAAGCAATTAATTCAAAAAGATTCATTTCCTTTACTTCTTTAATATACTCTTCAGTATCAAATCTATTGCCCATATTATTATAATATACTTATTATTTTAATTTAGCAAGTATTTCGTGGTCGCGAAATACTTGTATAAACCCATAATAGTGCTATCATACTGGTATGTCAAGTAAAGACGGCCAAAAAGGCGGCCATTCCAAGAAAATATTGAAAATACTGGGCCAGAAGCCTGCAATCTCTCTAGATTCGCTCAAGGAGGCCCCCGATTCGAAAACGAGCTATGCCCTCGCTCGCAGTGCTAAGAACCTCATAGAGGCCGGTTTTGCCCAAATGCACAGCTCTGACAACCAGGACTACCTCCGCATCACCAAGAAAGGCAAAACCAAGCTCCACAGCCTGACCCTCGAGCAGGGCGACATGCCTGTTTCTACCGCTTGGGACGGCTTTTGGCGCATCGTCATCCTCGATATCGGCGAGGACCGCAAGAGCGAGCGCGAGGCACTGCGCTATCTCTTGAAAAAAGCCAACTTCATCTGCATAAAAAATACCGTCTGGATCTCCCCTTTCCCCTACGAACACCTCTTCACGAATATTAAAAAAGATCTCGGCCTCACCACCGAGCTCATGATCATAGTGGCGGACAAGCTAGACTCTGAAACCGCTGCCGCCTTCATCGCAGCTACGAAAAACAGCTAACAGCTCGTAAATTATTTACGTTCTTGCACAAAAATGTTGCACTTCTGCACGGCCGTTTAAAAAGGCAACATTTATTCCTTGTATTCAAATACGTTCACTCTCGCCGGACGGAGGACGCGGTCGCCGAGCTTGTAGCCCTGCTGTATCACGCGGGCGATGGTGTGGTCCTGATCCTTGGTCTCTGCTGCTACCATGTCGATAGATTCGTGGATGCTCGGATCGAATACTTCCCCTTCTTCTCCGAGCGGCTTCACGCCGTACTCGTCAAAGACGGTATTGAACTGCGCGTAGATATACTCCACGCCTTTGCGCCAGTTGGCGTCGACTTTCTCCCATGCCTCTTTGTTCGAGAATGCCATATTGAAACTGTCCATGACGGAAAGGAAGCGGCCGAGGATGCGCTCGCGCATGGATTCCGAGAGCATGGTCTTGCGATCATCCTCCCCTTTTTTGTAGTTCGCGAAATCCGCCCGCTCTTTCTGCCAGCCGGTCAGGTATTCTTCCTTTTCTTTCTTTGCAGCCTTCAGATCGGCGCGGAGCTTCTTGAGAGTCTTCTTCAAGTCTTCCTCGCCGTCTTCGTTGAATTCAAATTCCACGACATCGTCTTCCTCTTCCGGGATATCTTCCTTTTTTATTTCTTCGTCGTTCATAAATTTATTTTAGCATAAAGTAATTACTTTTTACTTTTAAATGGCATTACGCGTCGCATATATTCATCGAATTTGGGAACAGTGAAAGCATTGTCTCCATATGCAGGAGAGTAAATCATTCCCTTAGCTATAATTGTCGCCCTAACAGGTGCCACTTGTTTTGCTTCTTTTTTTAATTTTAAAGCAATGTCGCCAGAACGATGAGGCCCTTTGCCTAAAGCGGCCATTGCTCTCAAATATTCTTTTTCCCCTTTAGTTAATCGATCAAATCTGACACGGAAGAAACTTTGATCCAGAGCTTCAACTGCTTTTTCGGTTGCTGTGTTAACATCATTAAGTGTAATTTTTGTTCCGGAAGCACAGTTCCAAGCATGTAACCCCCATTCTTGCAGAAAATAAGGATATCCTTCAGTTTCATGGATAAGACTCGTCAATGCTACAGGATCAATTGAAGCGCCTTCGCGCTCGATAGGACCCTTAATTGCAGTATGAGAATCTTTCTCCTTCAAAGGGCCAATAGATTGAAATTCAAATAGACGTTCAGCATAAGATTTAGCTTTTCCAGTTAATCCAGCAAGTTGCGGCAAACCGGCACCAAAGATAACTAATGGTAAATCAAGTTGATTTAATCTGTGTATACCTGCAAGTAATGACCCTAATTCTTTCTCTTTAACATACTGCAATTCATCAATGAATATGGCGACTGCTTTTGATGATTCTTTCGCTGCTTCTCCGATTGCTACCATTAGATCAGTCAAATCCTTGTCTAAGGAACCACTGTCAGCAACGCCTGCTGAGGGATTAACGCCAATACCTACGTCCCCGATTTGTACTTTGAAAGTGGCTGCGAATGCCCTAAGTGCTGCTATGGCTTTTCTTAATTTATCTTTTGCTCCTTGAACTAAATCGATTTGTAGAAGAATCTGTCGAAGATAAGGAACTAGCAATTCTGAAAGAGGCTTTTCTTCAGGAGATTCTATAAGCACTGTGTAATATCCTTTATCAGTAGCGATTTTTTGTAATCGATTCAATAATACGGTCTTACCTACTCCGCGCAATCCAATAAATAAAATACTTCTGTCATGCTTACCCGCCAAAATTCTGTCCATAACAATTTCTGCTCTGGCAATATTTTCACTACGTCCAGTTAATTCTGGCGGCTGTGTTCCAGCTCCTGGTGCAAAAGGGTTTTTAATAGCATCCATGTTAGCAACAATATCAGTTTATGAAGTTTAGTCAAATATACACTAAACTAATTAAACTAATCTTAGTGTTAAAGAAAAAGCACCCAGAGAAGGGTGCTTTTTCTTTAGATTTTATCGTTTTGACCACTGCGGAGCCTTGCGAGCTTTCTTGAGGCCGAACTTGCGGCGTTCCTTGGCGCGAGGATCGCGCTTGAGGAATCCGAGAGTCTTCAGCTTGCCGCGGAGTTCTGCATCCGTCTTGACCAATGCGCGAGAGAGGCCATGGCGTACTGCCTCGGCCTGCGAGTGCGTACCGCCGCCTTTGACGTGCACTTCCACTCCCCACTTGGAGCCGGGCTTCGCTTTGACGATAGGGTCCTGGACCAATCGGCGCTCGCCTTCGGTCTTGAAATATTCTTTGGAATCCTTGTCGTTGACCATGAAGGTCGCCTTTGCCGCTTCCCAGATGCGCACGCGCGCAGTCGAAGTCTTTCTTCGTCCTATCGCTTCGGTATATTTTTGTGATTTATCAGTAGCCATATAAATTTTAATCTTCAGTTTTTAAATTCTTGACCATCTCGCGTCGGAGCTTGTTGTCGGGAAGCATATGGAATACGGAAAGCTTGATGAGCTCCTTGAGGCCCTTCTTTTCGCTGGTCTCCTTGCCCTTGATGATGCGGAGGCCGCCCGGGATGCCGGAATAGCGGGTATGAAAGATCTCATCGAGCTTCTTTTCGGTGATGCGGAGCTTGGAAGAGTTGATGACGCGCACCTTGAAGCCGGAGTACTTGTTGCGCTCGAAAGAAGGGCTGGTCTTGCCCATGAGAGACATGGCTATCTCGCTCGCCACGCGGCCGAGCGTGCGGCCTGTCGCATCGATGACGACTTCTTCCGCCTGCTTATTCGTTTTTGATGCTGTCTTGTTCATGGTGTGTTTTATACTAAATCATTTGCGGAAATTATACAAATTCGATGATTGCCATCTCCGCGCCGTCGGACTTTCGGGCTCCGAGCTTCAGTACTCTCGTATAGCCTCCCTTTCGGTCGGCATACTTCGGAGCGATGACCTCAAAGAGCTTCTTCACCTCCTTGCTGCGGTTGGAAAGCTTGGAAATGACCAAGCGCTTGTTTGCGAGGGTGTTCTTCTTGGCGGTCGTGACGAGCTTCTCGATGAACGGTCGGAGTTCCTTGGCCTTCGGCTCGGTCGTCTTGATCTTCTCGCGCACGATCAGGTTGAGCGCAAGCGAATTTACCAGTGCGTTGCGCACTTTTCTCTCTCGTCCGAATTTTCTTTTTGAATTACCGTGTCTCATAGTAGTGTTTTATATATATTATTCCTTCAGGTTGAGGCCGAACTTGCCGAGGATCTTCTTGATCTCGGTAATGCCCTTCTCTCCGATGCCTTCGACTTCGAGCAGGTCCTCGCGCTTCTTGCGTGCCAAGCCTCCGAGCGTGCGGATGTTCGCCGCGGTGAGAGCATTGAGGGTGCGAGTAGAGAGGTCGAGAGTGTCGGTGCGGGTCTTCAATACGTCAGTAAAGTCATCGCCTTTCTTGTCTTCCTCTGGAGCGTCAGCTGCTTCCTCGCTCTTTGCAGCCTTCTTGGCAGGCTTTGTTTCCTCTTCTTCAGGCTCCTTGAAATCGATGATAGCCTTGAGCTGCATGATCATGATGGCGATAGACTCGGAAAGGGCTTCGCGCGGAGTGAGAGTGCCGTCGGTCTCGATAGAGATGCGGAGGCGGTTGTGGTTGGTCTTGTCGCCGACGCGCATGTTTTCAACTTCGTAGGCGACGCGGCGGATAGGAGTAAAGATGGCATCGACGGCGATGGTGCCGATGTCGACTTTTTCCTTCTGCATGACTTCCTTCGAAATGAAGCCGAGGCCCTTCTCGATCAGGAGCTCGATATTGAGCTCAACCTTGCCGGTGACTTCGGCGATATACTGGTCGCCGTTCAATACTTCTACCTGGCCGGTAGTCTTGATGTCGCTCGCGGTGACGACCTTCGGACCTTTGACGGAGAGCGTGACGGTCTGAGGCTCGTCGGAAGCCATCTTGAAGCGGACCTTCTTCAGGTTCAGGATCATGATGATGACATCTTCCTTGATGCCTTCCACCGTCTGGAACTCGTGCGTGACGCCGTCTATCTTGATGGAGGTGATGCTCGCGCCCGGCAACGACGAAAGAATGATCCTGCGGAGAGAATTGCCGAGAGTGTGGCCGTACCCCGGGTACAAGCCGTCTATCTCAAAGACTCCTTTATTTCCCTCTTCGGTGACGATGCGGGGCTTCGAGGGCATAATTATTTTATATTCGGGCATAGTTTTATAAAAAATTACTTGTTAAAAAATTGATAATGGCGCCCGCGCTTCCGCGGACATATTAATAAACTAACGGCTGTAAAATTCGAGCACGGCGTTCAGGTCGAGGAACGTCTCGACATTCTTCGGCTTCGCGGTGACCTTGCCTTCCAAGGTGTTCGCATCGAATACCACCCAGGCCGGGAACGTGTAATCCTTCATCTTTTCTGCGAGGCTCGCGAAAAGCTTGCTCGCCTTCGAACCTTCTCGGATCTTTATGATGTCTCCTTCGCGGACTGCATATGAAGGGATGGTGACCTTGCTCGCGTTCACGATGAAGTGGCCATGGGATACCATCTGGCGGGCGGCGCGGCGGCTCGCTGCGAGGCCCATGCGGTAGATGACGTTGTCGAGGCGGGATTCCAATTCTTCGTAGAATTTTTCCGCGGTGCCGGCACCCTTGATGTGTGAAGCCTTCTTCACGTAATTGCCGAGCTGGCGTTCCGTGATGCCGTAGGAGAAGCGCACCTTCTGCTTCTCGAGGAACTGCGTGCCGTATTCGGAAAGAGCCTTCGGACGCTTCGCGTTCGGGCCGGAGAACTTGTTGGAGACGGCCGAAAACTTCGGGGTCTGACATTTGTCATATACTCCGGGTCCGAGTCTCCTGCATACTTTGAATTTTGGCTTTGATATCATATATGTAAATTATTATTTATACGCGTCGAGGCTTCTTCGGCTTCGGTCCGCCGTGCGGTACTGGAGTCGCGTCCTTGATGGAAGTGATCTCGATGCCGTTGGCCATGAATGCTCTGATCGCCGGCTCGCGGCCGCTGCCTACGCCGCGCACTACGACGTCGGAATCCTTCACGCCGAGCTGCATGGCCTTCGAGCCGATCAGGTCGCCGACTTTCGAGGCTGCGAACGGCGTACCCTTCTTGGCGCCCTTGAATCCGAGAGATCCTGCGGTAGACCAGAAAAGCGTGTTGCCGCCCTTGTCTGCGAAAAGCACTTTGGTGTTGTTGAATGTCGCATCTACGAAGACGATGCCGGAAACTACTTTCTTCTTGCCCCCCTTTGCTCCAGGCGCAGCTTTTACTTCTGCTCCTTCGGCCGGAGTTTCGATGGAAACTTCCTTCTCTTTCTCTTCTGTTGTGTCGTTTGTCTTTGTCATATGATTTTGCAAATCACGTCGCGTAAGTCCTTTCGGCGCGACGCTTGATTATGTCTTAGTCTCCTTTCTCTTGCCGGATGCCATGGTCTTTCGGACATTGCCGCGGATAGTGCGGGAATTTGTCTTCGTTCGCTGTCCCCGTACCGGCAGGCGCTTCATGTGGCGGACGCCGCGGTAGCTCTTGATGTCTTTCAGGCGCTTGATGTTCGCGGAAATTTCGCGCTTCAGGTTACCTTCGATGGTGATGCCTTCGACGATGGCGCGGATCTTGTTCTCCTGTTCGGGAGTGAGATCCTTCGATTTGGTGCCGCGGTCGATGCCGACCTGGTCAAGTATCTTGCGGGCGGCGGAAATGCCGATGCCGTACAGGACAGTCAGTCCGTATTCCAATCGCTTTTCGTCTGGTACTGTGATTCCGAGGATTCTCATGATTATTGTTTCTGCTTGTGTTTCGGATTAATACAAATCACGCGCAAATGCCTCGCTCGGCGTACGAGCTTGCAGTTATCGCATATTTTCTTGACTGATGCTTTGATTTTCATAAAAGTTCGATATAAGTGCAAAAGAAAAACAAGGATAAAACCCTTATTTTTCAAGACTGTATGGCGTTTTACTAACCGTGAGTACTATGATACACCATTGCCTTAAAAATTACAACCCCCTCAGAGGCGCTTCACGATCCTGGCCTTTCCGCCGTAGGAATCGAGGACCATTTCCACCGAATCCCCGATGAGCACCTTGATGCGATGCATGCGCATCTTGCCCGACAGATATGCGAGGATTTCCTTGTCTTCGTCGCCCGAATCTTCGATTTTCACCCGGAACAGCGTAGAAGGCAGCGCCTCGGTGACAATGCCTTTTGCCACCAGAAGTTTTTCGTCTTTATTGTCGCTCATGTATGGTTGTCATTCTAACAAAGAGAAAGCGCGGCGTCAAATGCTCCGGCTCTATTCTGCCGTATTGACTATCTTTATGTCCGCCGCGTCGGTCGGGAAAGAGAATTTCCACACGGGCCGGATAACGACGCTCGCGGTGTCGATGTTCGGATACTGGCCGAGAACGCTATTGAAATCCTTTTTCTTCTTCCCTGCCACGTCGGCGGCGAGCTTTGCGGTATCGACGTCCCAGACCAAGTGCGGCGTGCCGGAGAGATTGAAGACGATGGTGCTGACGTTACTGAAGTCGAGCGCATCTTTTCCGGGAATGGAGAAGTCCAGGTCCTTGAGGTTGGAGATGCGGACGGGATTCGCGTCGAAATCC
Organism: bacterium; assembly: GCA_037200905.1. Taxonomy (GTDB): domain Bacteria; phylum Patescibacteriota; class Minisyncoccia; order Phycocordibacterales; family UBA9973; genus UBA9973. The sequence goes on along the minus strand of JBBCGN010000005.1, from coordinate 91,883 downwards.
GGGACCGCCCCTTCGAGGACCTTCTTCGTAAGCTTGGCCTCGTTGAAGAGGAATCCGTAGAGCGTGCCCTTGATAGTGACGGAAGCCTGGCTGTTCGAGGAGGTCGTGTCCGTCACCACGTCGTTCAGGGTAAGAACGACGGCATCCTTGAAGAGCACGAAGCCGGCCGGTATCTGGCCGCTGATCTTGGCGAAGAGCTCGTCCTCTAGCTTCGCCTTGAGGCTGGCCAAAGTCTGGCCGCCCGACGCGTCGCCCGTCACCGCCGTCTGGGTGCCGACCAGGCCGCCGGCGATGTCGCCGCTCGACCGGGCGTAGAACTTGGCATATTTCGGCGAACCCTTGAAGCCGAAAATCTTGAAATCGAGCGGGCCGCTGTTGTAGCCCTCGCCCGGCTCCGCCGCATAGATGTCCACAGTCACCGAGCCCGGAGTGCTGCCCTTCATGCCGGGGACGGTCACCTGCTTCACGGTCTTGTAGAGCTTGCCGTTCGAGCCTTCGAGGCGGGTGTTTATGTCGAGGCGCTGGGCGGCCGCGCTGTAGGCATTGTAGATGACCACGGTGCCCGTGGCGCTTTCCGATATCGGCGTCGCGGTAGTGCTGCCGGCCGGCAAGACGGCCGTCTCCTCCCCGGATATGACGGTGAGGTCGAACGGCAGGGTATCGGTATTGGAATCCTTGATGGCGGTGACGGTCTCGTTGAGCGGCACGTCTTTCTGCTTCGGATGGATGGTGACGGTAGCGCTCGTGAAGAGGAATGAGACGGCGAAGAAGAGGAAGAGCGCCGACACGAGAGCGACGAACCAGAGCGAGTTCCTCGACTTGCCGCCCGGCTCCCTCGTGCGCATGCCGCGCTCGGCGCGCTGCTCCCTGCGGGAGAGATTGTTGTAGTAGGAATTGAACTTATCGTCGACTTCGGCATCGAGATTCTTTTCCGAAGCGGTTTCCCTCCTCGTACTCTTTATTCTCACCATATCGTCGAGAGTGTTCTTTGGCATGGATATATTTTAACGGAGAAAGCGGGCAATGTAAATAGATTCGATGATGAGGAAGGCGTCGCGGAGGGCAGCCGGATCGAATTCGGCGATGCCGTGCAGGGCTTCGGTGCCGAGAAAGATGACGCGGAACTTGGATTCGGTCAGGGTGTACTGGTTGAACTGCTCGTTCTTGATGGTCGAGGAGAAAAATTCCACGAACTCTCCGTCTATGGTGATGAAGATGGTAGCGGGGATGGAAATGTCGTTCGACAGGTTCGCCAACGCCTCCTGGAAGCTCGCGAGCCACTCGGCCTTGAGACGGGTAAGGACGGGCTCGAGTATCCTCTCCGTCGATTCCGCGGCGTGGCCGTCCTTGTAGAGCGAGATGAAAGACTGAGCTTCGGCGAGAGAGCACTTGAGCTCGCGAGCCACGCCGCGGATGATGAAATTGCGGCCGATCGGGAACGACCGCGACTCCTGCAGGACGTCCTTCTTGATCATGGAGATGTCGGTGATCTCGCCGCCGATGTCGACGAGCAGGAAATTGTCCTGGTGCACGAACATGTCGCGGGCTACCGCGAACGACGACATCAGGAACGAAGCGAACTTCACTTCCTTGGAATGAAAATGCCTGAAGACCGACTCCTCGATATGCCCGAGGATCTGCTCGTTCGCGAGCGAGATGAAGATATGCATTTCGAGATCTTTAGCCTTCTGGTTGAGCGGGTTCGCCGTCGGGTAGCCGTTGAGCATAGTCTTCATGTTCTTGAACTCTATGGGTCGGACCTTGTTGTCGGAATGCTTGAGGCGCTCGACATGCTCTTTCTCGAAAACGGTGATCTCCTTGTCCATCAGGCTGTCCGCCAGCTTCTTGTTGAATATGAATGGCATGTCGTTCTTGTACTTGACGGTCTTGGTCTGCGAGGCGGTCCACAATCCCGCAAGCGTGCAAAAGATCTTTGTCGGAGCGCCCTTGCCGGCCACGCTTACCTTTTGCGCCACCGTCTCGAAGGCGCGCATGGTACTCGCGAGATAGGCGTCGAAGTCGAGCTCCTCCTGGAGGGGTATCTGCTCGCGCAGGGAGAACAGTATCTTCGGCGCGCCGGACGACTGCATGAGAAAAAGCGCCGCGCCGACGGACGAAGAGCCGACGTCGAAAACGAGCGCGATCTCGTCTTTCTTTTTTGCCGCAGAGAAAAAGCCCATGGTAAAAGTATACCATGAGAAAGCGGAGAAAAACTATGGAAAAGCTACCCGAGCACCGCTTTGATGCGGCGCACGCCCGCAGAGACTGCTTCTTCTTTCAAAATTTTGAAATGGCCGAGTTCGGAAGTGTTCGAGACATGCGGCCCGCCGCAGAATTCTTTGGAAATATGATTGCCGTCTTTGTCTTCGATGAAGTACACGGACACTGTCTCGGGATATTTCGCGCCGAATTCCATCTCGGCGCCGATCTTCTCGGCTTCGGCAAGCGGCATCTCGCGGCGGACGACGTTCAAGCCTTGCGCGATCTTGTCATTGACCCAGGCTTCGACTTTTTGTTTTTCTTCGTCGGTCAATTTATGATCACAGACGAAATCCATGCGCAGGCGCTCTTCGGTGATATTGCTTCCTCGCTGTTTTACGCTCGGGCCGACGATTTCCTGCAAGGCTGCGAGCAATAAATGATGCGCGGTATGTAATTCAACCGTAGCAGGCTCATGATTCGCCAATCCGCCCTTGAACATGCCGGCAGAGGCAGTCTGTGAGAGTTTCTGATGCTCTGATATTTTCCTGTTGAAATCCTCAAGGTCAATATGTATGCCCTTCGGCTTCGCAATCTCCATGGTCAGCTCTATAGGAAATCCATGAGTAGTCCACAAAATGAACGGATCTATAGTTCCTTTATCTATTTCCTTAAAACCATTTTCCAGACCTTTCCGAAATTTAATTTCTTCATCGAAAATAACTTCCTTGATATGTTTTTTGTTCTCGTTCAGGTATGCAGTGTTCTTATAGATTTCAAAAAAACCTTCGATGATTTCATGAAAAACAGACCTGGAGCCTGCTGGCTCAATTTCCAGGCCGGTAGGACTCGCAGATGCATGAACTGCTTCATGGGCGAAAGAACCGGCGAGCGGCCTGATCCTTACCAGGGCCCGCCTGATCAAGCGCCTCAATATGTACCCCTGATCCTTGTTCGAAGGCAGAACGCCGTCGCTCACGAGCATGATGGACGTCCTGACATGGTCGGCGACTATCCGGGCATTCTGTTCATGATACTCGCCGCCGAGCGAAAGCTTCTTGAGAATTTCAAGCACAGGATCGAACAGGTCCGTCTCGTAGACATTATTGACGCCCGCGCCAGCCTGCACCAACAGCCTCTCTAAGCCCATGCCCGTATCAATGCCCTTTGTTTCGAGCGGCGTGTACTGCCCTTCTTTGGTCTTGTAGTACTCATTGAAAACGATATTCCAGATCTCCACACCATTGATATATATTTCCGTCGTCGGACCACAGGGACCCTCGTCCCCTGTCGGGCCCCAGAAATTATCTTCTTTCTTGTGCTCTGTAACCGTCAGATTTGAATCGATTGATTTCCAAATCTCGCGAGACTCTTCGTCAGCAGGAATGCCGCTCTCGTCGTCCTTGAATATGGAAACGTAATCGATAGCCAGGCCGAGTTCTTTGGTGATAAATTCGTGGGCGTACGCGATGGCTTCTTTCTTCCAGTATCCGCCGAACGAGAAATTGCCGAGCATCTCGAAAAACGTCAGATGCGTATCGTCGCCGACTTCATCAATATCGCCGGTACGCACGCATTTCTGCACGGTCGTGACATTCTTCGAATTGAAATCTGCTTCCGGATTCTTTGCACCGGTATAGTACGGCTTGAACTGCTGCATGCCGGCCGTAGTGAAGAGCACCGAAGGATCGTTCTCCGGCACGAGGGAGGCTGACGGCACTAGCTTATGGCCGCGGCTCTCGAAGAATTTCAGGAACCGGCTGCGTATGTCTTCCGATGTCATATGATGCCTATAGTATACCAAAAGCCCCAAAGATAAAAGTTTTAGGAAAAAATAAAAACCGTATTGCTACGGTTTTTAAAATAAATTTTTGCTTAGCCTTTTTCTGTCTCTGCAGGCTTTATATACAGCTCTACATCGTGCCTGATGACAAGATGGCTTTCGTCCCTTTCGAGAAGATGTTTGCCATCCATCGAAACGATGTTGACACGACCCGTTTTCTTCGGAGTTATCTCTACGACCATGTAGAAAGAAGCATCATTGTTGTTCGTCATCGCTTCTTCATAGGTGAAGCCGCCGAAACGGAATACATCACCTGTTTTCAGGACAGAGAGCTGGACTTTCTTCTCAATTTCTCCCAGAGGAACTGAACGTATATTCATACAAGGAACACTTTGACCATTCACTGATGGGTCAGCTTGGTTTGGAAATGGAAAACCAAAAAACCGTATTCTGTTTTATCATAACACAAATATTCTGTTTTAGCAATAGCGGCGCCCTAATGCGCATCTTCTTCGGAATCGGCGAAGAGTTTGGTGCGCTTGATCCTCTCCTCTACGAACCAGAGAATGGTGAAGACGAAGATAGTGAGTACCGTGGCGATGAGCGCGATGCCGTAGAGGCCGAAGCCCGCGGCCATGCCGATGCCAGCCGCCACCCACAGGCCCGTGGCCGTAGTGAGGCCCATGACATGCGAGTCCTTGTTGAAGATGAGGCCGGTGCCGAGGAAGCCGATGCCAACCACGATCTGGGCTACGATCATGAGCGGGTTCAGGCCGGGAAAGCCCGCATAGGCGGCGACCATCTGGCTCGAGATGATGACGAAGAGCGCCGAACCCATGGAGACGAGGGCGTAGGTGCGCAGGCCCGCAGTCTTGTGGGCCCAGACGCGCTCGGTGCCGATAACCATGCCGAGTATCACGGCGATGAAAAGGCGCAGAGCGATATCAAACGTCGGGCCAGAGAATAAATTTTCCATGTCATTAGTATAGCAACAAACGAGGAGCATATACAAATCAATTTGTATAATGTCCGAGTGCCGTTGCTATATGGTGCTCCATATAGCAACTATTTATGCCACTATGCCGCCGCCGAGACAAATTTCGCCGTCATAGAGCACGATAGACTGCCCTGCCGCCACGAGTACGGGATGATCAAATGAGACTTCGGCTTTGCCTTTGGTGCTTGTCTTGATAGCGCACAGTAAGAATTCTCCATGATAGCGGATTTGTGCGGTATATTTTTTATCAGTAGGCACTGTCGAGAAATTCGTATCTGAAATCTTGTATATAGAACGCTGCGCGGCGGTTTCAGTATTCCTATTCTGCGATACCGTCAAAGTATTTTTCTTCATGTCCTTGCCGACGATATAATAGGCACTGTCATGCGGAGTCTTTTCGGTAATGGTAAAACCATGCCGCTCGCCCAAGGTATGGAACACCGCGCCGTCGTGGTGGCCGATGACTTCTCCGCTCTCATTGACGACATCGCCTTTCTTTTCCTTGATGTAGTGCTTCAGGAATTCTTTCAGATCCACTTCGCCCAGGAAGCAGATGCCCTGGCTGTCTTTTTTCTCCGCTACTGGCAATTTAAACTTCGCCGCCAGTTTCCTGACTTCGCTTTTCTGCAGATGACCCCCAGGAAAAAGTATCTTTGAAAGTTGGGCCTGCGTCAGCGTCCAAAGGAAATAGCTCTGGTCTTTGGCGGGGTCAGCACCCTTGCCGAGAAAAAATTCTTCAGTGTTTTTTGAACGGTCTGGCCGAGCCCCTCGGATTTGGGGCGAGGAGAACCGAGGACCTGAAAAAAACACTGAAGAATTTTTTCTCACCGCATAATGCCCCGTCGCCACGAAATCAGCGCCCATCGATAGGGCTTTCTTGAGGAAGGCGCCGAACTTCACCTCCTTGTTGCACATCACGTCAGGATTCGGCGTACGGCCTTTCTTATATTCAGAGATCATGTAGTCAGCCACTTCCCTCTTATATACATCTTCAAAATCAAAGGTAAGAAATGGAATATCCAGATGCGCCGCTACGCGCATGGCATCACGGCGATCTTCTTCTTCGTTGCATGCCAAAAAATCAGGATGCCAAGTCCTGATGAATACGCCGACTACGTCGTAGCCGGCCTCTTTGAGCAATGCCGCGGACACGGACGAATCCACGCCGCCGGACATGCCGACGAATACGGTCATTTTCTTCATCATATTCAGCCTATAGGCTCATGAGCTTTTTGTAAAGTTCGAACGTAGCGCGAGCGTCGGAGAGCGCGGTGTGGGCGTTCTCGTTCACGATGTCGAAACGGGCGCAGAGTTCGCGCAGGGAAAAGTGCTCGAGGTCCGGCTCGCGGTGGAGCTTGGCCCAGACCATGGAGATGGTATCGAGCTTGTGGTAATGCATGCTGTTCTTGATGCCCGTCTGTATGAACGCGTACTCGAGAAAACCGGAATCGAAGGCTACGTTCTGCCCTACCATGATGCAATTCTTCACCTTGTCGGCGAATATCTGCATGGCTTCCTTGAGAGTATACGCAAAGACCCAATCTTTGGGATGATAATGATTGACCTTGAGTGCGACAGGGTCAGCATGCTCGATATGCTCAGGCTTTATCTTCAAATCGAATTCTTCGACGAGCCCGAAATCCGGCGTCACGATGACGCAGCCGATCTCGATGATCTCGTTCTTGGTGACATTGAGCCCGGTCGTCTCTATGTCGATGAATGCCAGATTATGTTTCTTCATATTATTTCAGATATTTCGCCTTGTTGGCCTTATGCTCCGTAAAAGTTTTTGCGTAATGAATAGTGCCGCTGTCATCGTGCAGGTAAAAGAGATAGGGCGATGCGGTCGGATACATGGCGGCTTTGATGGCTTCGAGCCCGGGATTCGACACAGGATGCGCCGGCAGGCCTTTCATATGATACGTCTCCGGATCGGTGTCCACTTGGAGCATCATGCCGTTTTTTATCCTCTGCCACAATATGCCGGAGATGACGGCGCGGTCGGCATCGCCCTTTGCTTCGCCTTCGATAAGCGAGGCCATGGTGATGATCTCGTTCTCGGCGTGTCCCGTGGCGGCGATCTGCGGCCGGAGCGGCGCTACTTTCTTCTCATAGTTCTCGCTCATGAGGGCGATGACCTCGGTCTCGGTATTGGTATTGAGGAAGAAATAGGTATCGGGAAACAAAAAGCCTTCTTTTCCCTTTGCCAGCGTAAAGAAATTCGACTGATTGAAATTCGGCAGCTTGGCGGCAAAAGCCGCCGCGGCATCGGCATCGGTGAATCCCTCGGGGATGGTGACTTTCACCGGCGGCAAATGGTGGTCGCCGCGCGAGATGCGCCGCGCTACCTCGAATACCGGCAGCTTGTTGTCGAAGAGATAATCGCCGGGCACGATATGTTTCTCCCCTTCATAAGCGATGACGAACGCCTCGAATGCGACGCGGGATTTTATCAAATGGGAATCCTTGAGCGCGAGCGACAAACTGCGCAAGCTCTTGCCCTGCTCCACGGTGAATATTGTCTCCGGCGCGAACGAATGCGGCGCGGCCAAAAAGAGAACATAGCCGAGAAAGATGATGACGATGAGCACGACGCCGGCAAAGATGGAATTCTTGAATAAGCGCTGCATAGATTAGATAGGAAGGTTCGTCGGCGGAGAAGCTTCTTTCGATTCGATGCGCTCGAGAGTCGGCACCTTGAGCACCTGTCCGGGGAAATGGAACAGCGTTGCCAATTCTTCGGTGTTCAAGATGAATGTATGAGAATGCTGGCTCGAGGTGAGCTTGTGGCGGAGCGACGGATAGAAGAATGAGCGCTCGCGGTATTCGTTGAGAAACTTGTTCGCCTTCTTGAGGATCTTCTTCTGCGGCACGGCGAAGAAGAGCGAAGCGATGCTCGTGGAGTTGAGCCGGCCGAACTGGTTCAGGTACGGATTGGCATACTGATGGAAGATGAGGCGGCTGTTCTTCTTGCTGTTGGTGTTGAAGGCCTCCTTCTTGGCCACGTAGCAGAAGCGGATGCCGCACTCGAAGCCGAGCTTGAGCGTCTTTAGGTTGATGCCGTCGACGACGGACTCGAGCCATTTCGGCACCTTGACCTCTTTCACTCCTTCGGCATCCTTGGTGTACGGCTTGGAAATATTCTCAAGGATATGATGGCCTTCTTCCACCCAGTCGATCTCCTTGCCCTCGTGCATGTATTTCTTCTTGGCGGCGGTGATGACGATCTGCAGCCACATCTGCTCGCCCTTCTTGAGAGAGCCGAAGAGCTCCACCACCGGCGAGATCGGGTCGATCTTGTACTCCTCCTTCGGGTCCTTGTCGAGGCCGAAATCGACATACGTCTTGATCGGATACGCATCGGGCTTCTCGAGCTTGAATTCGCAGCCCCAGAGATTGTGCTCGCTCTCCATGGAGATTTCCGGCACGGCGAGGGCGTAATCCTCCGCCACTTTCACCTGGGCCTGGGGATACTGGGCGTAGATCTGCGTCTCGATGAGCTCCTTCAGGCGCGACGGGGTGCGGATGAAGAAATGCACCTGGCCTTCGAGGGAAACTATTTCCAAAGAGAACCACAGCTGCACTTCGCCGCGCCACCACATTTCCGGCGCGCCCTTCGGGCTGTACTGGTAGAGGGCATTGGTGAAGAAGAGCTCCATGGCCCGCGGCGAGCGCAAGACTTCGCGCGGCGGGATGATCTCGATGAGCACCCATTCGATGCCGGAGATGAATTCCGTCTGCACGTAATGCAGCCAGACCTTGCGGGCGGCGTAGCCCAGGAAAAATGTGGCGATGCCGAGCCAGACGGCGAACGGCACGAAATTGAGAATATGGAAGAATGGGACAAACAGCGACGTGAATGATGAAAGCATGATTATGCACTATTGTAATACAAAAGCAGGGAAAACGTAAGGCGCGGACGCCAGAAAAAAGCCCCTTGGCAGGGGCTTTTTCGCATTGGCATTAGACGGCGGTATAGAGGCCGTTCTTGTTCTTCTTGAAGTATTTCGGATTGACGAGGTTGACGAGAATAGTGTTCTTCTTGAAATACCGCTCTTTCATGACGCGATCGACGACATCTTCCTTGGACAGCGGGCCTTCTTTCTTCAGGATATCCTTGATGACGTCGCGGGCGATGCCGGTCTTGTAGCCCCATTCGGCGAGGGCGTAGAGCCCGCGGCCGACGAGCACGAAGCGTGAATCCTTGATGAGCTCGTTGTGCGTGGTAGCGTAGTGGGTCTTCTTGCCGAAGGTCTTGGTGATAGCGTCGGCCACTTCGCGGAAGTGCATCGGTGAGCCGTGTCGGCGCATGACCAGGAAAGCATAATCCTTCACGCCGCGAGTGCGGATGTTCGGAGAAGTGGTCTTGCCCCATTCGCCGAGCGGGTTCTTCGAGATTGATTTGGACATGGAGAGCCATCTCTTTGCCACTTCCTCGTTCTTGTATTCTTCGGAGATCTCCTTCATGTGATCGAAGAACTTCTTGATCATCTCGGTCTCGGGCACGAGGTCTTCGTCGTTCAGGCTCGCATAGAGCCTCTTCAGCGAGTCGTGCACGCGGGTCGCGAGCTCGTCATCGACGCTCCAGCGGGCATGAAAATGATTGTCTTCGCGGTGCTTCTTGAAAGAATCGCCGAGCACGAGGTAAAAATTGATGTGGTTCTGGGTAGCCTTGTCCTTGGAAATGCGGCCGAGAAGCTCGTGCTCCGCCACGATGGAACCGAGCGAGAACATGAGCTCCTTGAGCTCGTCAAATACTGCGGATTCAGCCTTGAAAGCATCGGACTTCTTCACCTGGGCGATAGCCACGTCCTCGATCTGGCGGACGCGTTCGCGGGTGATGTTGTATTTCTTGCCGATCTCTTCGAGAGTCTTCTTGTCAGCATCAGCGGTCAGGCCGAAGCGGTTCATGATGACGTCGCGAGCCCTGTCGTGCAGGTTCGACGTGATTTTCTTGGTAACTTGTTTCGGCTTGAATGTGATTGATGACATGTGTTAAAAAAATTATTTTATATCTCTTTTAGTATACACACTGGTTGTATGTGTGTCAAATTATATGGTCTAATTACTGGCCTTCAGCCTACGTGCTTTCTGGGCTGTTATTTTCCCCGCTGGGCTTTGGTGCGATCAAGCTCTGTCAGGTACTTTTTTCGCAGACGGACCGATGTCGGAGTGACTTCGAGGTACTCGTCGCCGCTCATGATCTCCAATCCTCTCTCGATACTGAGGGTAAATGCGGGCTTGAGCACGATGGCTTCGTCCGTGCCGGAGGCGCGCATGTTGGTCAATTGCTTGCCTTTCGTAGGGTTTACCGACATATCCTCGCCTTTGAGCACATTGCCGATGACCATGCCTTCGTACACCTCGGTCCCATGATCGATATATAGTATACCACGTTCCTGCAGATTTGCAAGGGCAAAGGCCACTGCCTTGCCGTTGATCATGGAAACCATGGATCCGTAGTCGCGCTTCTTTATCTCCCCCGCATACTCGCGGAAACCGGTCACGCGGGAAGACATGATGCCCTCGCCCTTGGTATCGATGATGAATTCGCCCCGGTAGCCGAGCAATCCGCGGGTCGGGATGTCGAAGACTACGCGGGCGATGCCGTTCTTCTCGGACATGTTCTTCATGATGCCGCGGCGCTTGCCCATCTTCTCGATGACTGTGCCTGATGAATCCATCGGCACGTCGATGACGAGCTCTTCATACGGCTCGGTCTTCTGTCCGTTCTCTTCCTTGATGATGACTTCCGGCTGCGAGACCTGCATCTCGAACCCTTCGCGGCGCATATTTTCGAGAAGCACTGCGACATGGAGCTCGCCGCGGCCGTAGACGCGGAAGAAGCTCGGACCGGACTTCGCTTCAGTCTTTTGGCCCTGATCGGGAGAGAAATCCACCTTGAGTCCGACATTGATCTCCATCTCTTTCTCCAATCGCTCTTTGATCTGCCGTGAGGTGACGAATTTGCCTTCCTTGCCGGCAAACGGAGAATCGTTGACCAAGAAGTTGAGGGAAAGCGTCGGCTCGTCTATGGCGATATGCGGCATTTCCTGCACTGACTCGTCCTCGCAGAGGGTCTCGCCGATGAAGATGTCAGGAATGCCGGCCACGAGGGCGATGTCGCCTGCAGTCGCTTCCGTTACCTCCTTGCGGGAGATGCCTTCAAAGGTGAAGAGCTTGGTGATGCGGCCGGTACGGGTGCCGTGCTCGCCCTTGACGAAAATGGTAGAGCCGGAAACCACCTTGCCGGAATAGATGCGGGCGATAGCCATGCGGCCGAGGAAGTTGTCGTAGGCGAGGTTGAAGACCTGTGCGGACATCTTTTCGCTCTCGCGGCCGGATGCCGGCTTCACAGTCTCGAGGATGAGATCGAGCAACGGGGAAAAATCCTTCGAGTCGTCTCCGAGGTTCTTGAAAGCCTTGCCTTCCCTGCCGATGGCGTAGATGGTCTGGAAGTCCGCCTGCTCGTCGGTGGCGCCGAGCTCGAAGAAGAGTTCGAGGACTTCTTCGTGCACGCGGTGCGCGTCTGCAGCAGGCTTGTCGATCTTGTTGATGACGACGATGGGCTTCAGTCCGAGCTCGAGAGACTTCTTCAATACGAAGCGAGTCTGAGGCATCGGGCCTTCGACGGCATCGACGAGGAGGAGCACGGAATCGATGGCGCGGAGCACGCGCTCCACTTCGGAGCCGAAGTCGGCGTGGCCGGGAGTATCAACGATGTTGATCTTCGTGCCTTTGTAGACGATCGAAGTATTCTTGGAATAGATGGTGATGCCGCGCTCTTTTTCGATGGCATTCGAGTCCATCGAGAGGCCTTCGTCCTGGGCGCCGCCGTTCTGCTTCATGAGACCGTCGGTCAAGGTTGTCTTGCCGTGGTCGACGTGGGCTATGATTGCTATGTTTCGTATTTCCATATGAATAGATGATTAGGGTAAACAAAAAATCCCCCGGGGATTTGCATATATAATAACATACGAAGAAGATTAAAGCAAAAAGGTGCAAAACAGCGGGTTTTATGGTATTTTATCTGTACTTGCGTCGGTGGTAGAGTGGTCAATTACAACAGACTGTAAATCTGTCGCCTCCGGGCTACGAAGGTTCGAATCCTTCCCGACGCACAAGAAATTAAAAAAACCGCTTCTCAATCGAGAAGCGGTTTTTGTGAATTGTTATGCAATTTGCTGCAATGGGATCATGCTTTTCTTGCCGTAGAAACTTCCGTGCAATGCTTCATACGCAAAGTGAGGAATGCATGTAGCTTCTTCCACTTTGATAAGCATTTCGATAAGCTCGCGATCAACAATGATATCGCGATACTCATACATCTTTGGAATCCATCCTTTAATGAGACCGCGTTTCGGTACAGGCTGCGGTGATTCTTCCGTTTTGGAACTGCTGAAGTCAAAATGATGACCGTCTTCAAACCATTGGTTGATATCAGTCTTTCCATCGATGAGCTTCCGCAGATTCTTAAAATTGAAATTTACGACGTCGAACTTCTTGTCGGTCGTAACATTAGGACGTTTTCCGCGGATAATCCGAACCTCTTTCTTGTCTACATTCAGAACGACCTGATGAGCATGCATGTCAATACTTTTTGCAAGTACTGTGGTGATCGCATCGTCGCTCAGAGGAGCGTTGAGGTCAATCTGCACTGCTCCTCTTTCGATCTTCGGACGCGGCAAGTAGCCGAGCTGTTCGAGAATGAATTTAATCTCAGCGTTGAATTCCTGGTTTTCCGTAGCGGCAAATGTCGGTTTGCCATCTACCATCATTACAAAGTTATAAACCAAATCCCTAACTGTGCCTTTATAGACCAGTTTCGGATCAGTCATACCGATGCTTTGAAGGTACGATGCAAGGCCTTTTGACATCACCAGTTCGGCAAGAAATTCTTTACCTTTCCAGCCGATTTCAGGGTCAGTAAGCTTGCGGACGCGTTCTTTGGAAGGTTCAGCTTCGAGAGCATTTCGAAGAGAATAAAATTCATCCTTCATGAATTTTGTGAATTTCTCCTTAAAGTTTTCATCGAGGCCGCATTCTCTTCCTACTAAGAATTCTACGCATAATGGAGCGTTAGACTTGCGACCGGCGTCATAGCATTTGCCGAGCCAATCTGCTTCGCCGGCTTCAGTATCTAATGCTACGATCAGATCTATCTGTCCGGTCTGCATCCACATGTTTGCGCCGTAATTCTGCTGAAAAATAACTGAACCGCCAAAATGTCCTAATCCATTGAGAATCTCACCGATAGTTTCCATCGAGCGGTAGTGACCGATGTAAAGGATATTGATGCCCATTTTAGGGCCGCTGGGAAAGACCCGTCCGCTTACTGTATAGCAGTGAGCATCAGTGCCTTGTCTTTCAACGAATTTTTGTAACAAGCTGATGTTTGAATCTGTAAGGTTTTTTGTATTTGTCATGACAAAGAATTTTCATACATAATAGCATACTTTATGCTAAAAGTCAATATATCTTCCACCTAGTAAAAATAGGGTTTTTGGACTATTATTTGATTCGTATGCCGTGGTGGCGAAATTGGTAGACGCGCTACTTTCAGGTAGTAGTGGGGGCAACCCCTTGGAGGTTCGAGTCCTCTCCACGGCACATGCACTATAAGGCGCCCGCAAGGGCGTTTTTTGCATGTGCCGTGAGCAAAGCGGAAGCTTTGCGTGAGAGGACGAGAAGACCTTGAGCCTATCGCACGGAGCCTTGGCGAGTACGATGCGAAAGGTGTACAGACCCTGTAAGGGTCGAGTCCTGAAAAGCCTTTATTTTATACGGCTTTTTTACTTGACAAATTAACAAAATGGTGCTATAATATACCCATAGTTCTTTAAACCTAAATACTCACGAATAAAACCAGTTAAAAATGAAGCAAACTTCCCTTCTGACCTTTCTTGCGGCATGCATCATGCTCGCAAGCTGTAATTCCAATACCAGAACCGGATATGCTCCCCAGACAAAGTCTGTGGTAGTGCATCTCGATACTATGGTAAGCATACCCACGTATCACATGAAAACAAGTCCGCGCTACAGTTGCGACATGAAAAGATTGAAGAAAGACAAATTGGATTTCTTCAAGACGGGCTACGAAGCAGTGCCATTGCACTTCACCAAGACAGTGAAAGTGGACTGCGACGAAAATGCAGTACAACCGATTCCTACCCCCGTTCCGACTCCTGTGCCATATTATGGTTCAGATTGGTTCTGGGACATCATGAAGCTCCTGGCGATCGCAGCTGCAGTATTGTTTCTGGTTTGGCTTTATAAGAAGGTCCAACCGAATTCGAAGACTGACGCAACTTCATCAACAACATCGGTAACCGAATCTGCGAGCACTAATCAGGCAAAAGAAACACCAGCCAACGCAGGCCTTAAGGAAAAACTGAAAGAGGCCATGAGTAGTGGAGACAGCACCACGACAAAGAGCCAGACATCAGAAACGAATGAGACCGTCAGCAAAGACGACTGGGCAGGCGCAGTCACCCTCTTGGCACAGATGCAGAAGTCTCCGAACGGCATCAAGGTAGAGTTTGGAGGATTCAAAGCCGAGATACCCGCGCAGAGCATCAACATCTATCAGAAAGCCGGCAGAAACATCGGTGATATCAAAATCGAAATCACCAAAGAAGAGAAAAGTGTTAGCGTAGGAACCAGTGGAACGTACAAAGAAGAAATTTCGTGATGGTTTAGGATAGGTTTAGCCCCGGCACAGATTGTGTTCGGGGCTTTTTTATTTCCGCAAAGCAAAAGCCCCGGACTGACCCGGGGCTTTATGATTACGCTTTCGATTTCGTCGGCCGGGGCGAGAGCGGGCTCTTTACCTTGCCGCGCTTGGTCTCGATGGCGAGCTCGTTGTTCTTGACCGCGACGATGACCGTATCCCCTTTCTTCACGCCGCTCGAGATGATGTAGGAAGCTACGGGGTTCAGTATCTTAGTCTGGATGAGGCGGTTGAGCGGTCGCGCGCCGTAGTGCGGATCGTAGCCGCCCTTGGCGAGGTGCGCCAGCGCGTTCTCGGAAATCTCAAAGCCGATGCCCTTCGTGGCCAGACGGTCATGGACCACCTTGATGCGCAGATTCACGATCTCCTTGATGGCGGCCTCGGAGAGGATATCGAAGACGATGATCTCGTCGAGGCGATTGAGGAATTCCGGACGGAAGTGGTCCTTGAGCGCATCGCTGACCTTGTCCTTGACCGCGCCGTAGTCCTGCCTCTCGGAATTGTTGGAGAATCCGATCGATTCCATCTTCTCGATAAATTGCGAGCCGATGTTCGACGTCATGATGATGATGGTGTTCTTGAAATTCACCGCGCGGCCTTTCGCGTCCGTCAGGCGGCCCTCGTCGAGGACTTGGAGCAGCATGTTGAAGACCTCAGGGTGGGCTTTCTCGATCTCGTCGAAGAGCACGACGGCGTACGGGCGGTGGCGCACCGCTTCGGTGAGCTGTCCGGCTTCGTCGTAGCCGACGTAGCCGGGCGGCGAGCCGATGAGCTTGGAGACGCTGTGGCGCTCCATGTATTCGGACATGTCCACGCGGATGAGAGCGCGGTCGTCATTGAACATGAACTGGCCGAGAGCTTTGGTGAGTTCGGTCTTTCCTACGCCGGTCGGGCCGAGGAATATGAATGAGCCGATCGGCTTGTTCGGATCGCTGATGCCGGCGCGCGAGCGGCGGATGACGTCGGCGACGCGCTTGATGGCTGCATCCTGGCCGATGACGCGCTTGCCCAACTCCTCTTCCATCTTCTCGAGCTTGGCGCGCTCTTCTTCGAGCATCTTGGTGAGCGGAATGCCCGTCCAGCGGGACACTACTTCCGCGATATCTTCGGCAGTGATCTCTTCTTTCAGGATGCGGCGGGACTTCTGGAGCTTCTGCAGGCGGACGAGCTTCTGGTCGAGATCTTTCTTCAGCGCCGGGATCTTGCCGTAGCGGATCTCGGCGGCGCGGGAAAGATCAGCGCGGACCTCAGCCTGTTCGGCTTCGACGCGCATGCTGTCGAGCTCTTTCTTGATGGTGCGGATTTCCATGACGGTGGCCTTCTCGTTCTGCCATTTGAGCTCGAGCTCTTTGGTCTTCTCGGTCAGGTTGCCGATTTCCTTGTCGATTTCCTTGATGCGAGTCTTCAGAGTCTTGTCTCCCTTGTCGCCGTTCTCGATCTCTGTCTTAAGAGCTTCCTTCTCGATTTCCAAGCGCATGATCTTCCGATGCGCGTCTTCGAGGACGGGCGGCTTGTTCTCGAGCATGATCTTGAGCGACGAAGAAGCCTCGTCGATGAGGTCGACGGCCTTGTCCGGCAGGAATCTGTTGGTGATGTAGCGGGTCGAGAGATTTACCGCGGCGAGAATGGCATCATCGGTGATGCGCACGCCGTGGAAGAGCTCGTATTTTTCCTTGAGGCCGCGAAGGATGGCGATGGCGTCTTCCGTTTCCGGCTCGTCGATATAGACGGGCTGGAAGCGCCGGGCCAAGGCCGGATCCTTCTCGATATGCTTCTGATATTCGCGGAGCGTGGTGGCGCCGATCGCGCGCAGCTCGCCGCGAGAGAGGGCGGGCTTGAGCATGTTCGACGCGTCCATGTTGCCTTCGGCCGCGCCCGCGCCGACGATGGTATGGATCTCGTCGATGAAAAGGATGACCTTGTTGTCGGAACGCTCGATCTCTTTCATGATGCCTTTCAGCCGCTCTTCGAATTCGCCGCGGTATTTGGTGCCGGCGATGAGCGAACCCAGATCGAGAGAGACGAGTTCCTTTTCCTTGAGGGATTCCGGAACGTTTCCTTTGGCGATGCGCTGGGCCAAGCCTTCGACGACCGCAGTCTTGCCGGTGCCCGCTTCTCCGATCAGTATCGGGTTGTTCTTGGTGCGGCGGGAAAGTATCTGCATGATGCGCATGATCTCGGTGTCGCGGCCGATGACGGGATCGAGACGGTCTTCCTTCGCGAGCTTGGTGAGATTGCGAGTGAATTTCGAGAGCAGTCGGAAGCGCTTCGGCTCGCCGCCGACATCGGTGATGTTCTGGCTGCGCAATTCCTCGAGGACTTTCAAGACCGTTTCCTTGTGGATGCGGAATTGCGAAAGGATCTCGCGGGCTTCGCCCTGCACTTCGAGCATGGCGATGAAGAGGTGCTCGGTCGAGACGAAATCATCTTTCAGGAATTCCGCGAGCTTTACCGAATGCTCTATAGACTGCGCGAGATCGGGATTGAGATATATCTGGTACGAAGGCGAAAGCGTGCTCTGCGTCTCCGGCATCTCGATGGATTCGAGCACCGCGTCAGTGAGGAGCATGGTATCGATTTCGAGCTTGTCGAGTATGGAATTGACGATGCTCTCTTCCTGGAGGAGCAGCGCGGCCAAGAGGTGCGACGAAGAGACGTGGTTGATGCCGCGCTCTATAGCAAGCTCATGAGCCTTCTTGATGGCGTCTTTTGCTTTGGCTGTAAATTTTTGTAGTGGTGGCATATGTATGTATACGTGATTACTTTTTATTGTGGTGCTTTATTTATTGCGCAGCTCCGCCTGCGGCGTCTCCAGTTGATGACGTATCAGACGGAGAGGCATTACTCGGATCAGCCGGAGTGGCGGTTTGCGCGAGCTCTACGACGGTGAAATCTTTTTCCTGCGTGAGCTTCACGATATTCTGCTCGCCGAGAACGCTTTTGACCACATACGTCTGTCCATCGGCGGGTGCGGTTACGAGCGAAGCGATGACGACTTTATTGTCTCCGAGAAAGAGGCCGGTGCCGAGAACTTTGTCCGCGGCTTCCGTATCTCCTTTCAGATAGAGCGTCACGGTCAGCGGCTTGATGGCTTTGAGGTCCTCGAGCAGCTTCTTCTCGTCGTCGGAGAGAGCCGGCGCATTGCTTCTCGTATCGGCGGCGGCCGGAGCGACTTTCTCGACGGTCTCGCGCACGATGCGGGTAATGGGCACAGTGACCGAATTCGGCGCCTGCTCCATGAGCGTCACCGTGGTGATGCCCGTGGCGATAGACACGACGAAGCTCAGAAGGATGGCAAGCAGAATAAGCTGTGATTTATTCAGGTCTTTGATGTCCATGCCTCGATTATAGCACGTTTGTCAAGCTTTTAAAAGCCGAAAAGAGAAAAGCTACGAGGCGACATGCTCGACTTGCGTCGGTCGGGCCATCTTGTCGCGGATGATTTTTTCGAGAGCATACGGATCGCTGACAGCATAGAAACGCAGTTCCACCTTGCCCGTGCCGGCGGTGTCGAATGCCATATTGCCGATGCTGAAGATGCGCTGGAGAATGCCCTGGTTCACGGTGAGGTCCTGGATTTTTCCGAAGTCGACAAAAGCCCGCGAGCTCGAAAGAAAATCATACGTTCGTTCTACCCCTGCCTCGAGAATATAAAAAGTTTCCGCATGGCGCAAGAGTTCGCCGAGCACCGGCACGAAGACGCCGAGCACGACCACGATGAAGCCCATGAATGGCAGATAATGCTGCAGCAACAGTCCGGCAACGATGAAGAACAGGCCGCCGAAATAGAATCCGAAGAACGCGAGCGGATGCGGGTGGAGTTTCCTGATATATGTCTCGGGCGTATTCATGTATGGCTTTATTGTTCTTTGGCTTCTTCTTCAGCAAGCTTATCGGGATTTTCTTTATCCTCTTTCTTTTCTTATTCGGGCTTTTTCTCTTCCTCTTTCTGTTCCGGTTCCGGTTCTTTCTCGATCAACTGATCCAGCGTGACATCGGTATTCAAATCCCCTCGCGTTGCCTGAATTCTGACATATTCTCGAGGAATAGCTTCTGCAGTCTTCTGTATTTTGCTTTCCACCCTCACTTCGAGGATCGCGCCGTTAGACATCCTGCAATCAAACACGGCTCCCGGTACGATTTTTTCCCTGCTGACCTCTTTCTTTAAATTTTGAATTTCAATCTCTGCTATTTGCTTTTCAGCATCCGCTTTGACGTTTGCTATTTCTGCGTCAACTTCTTTCGTTTTTTCCGCAACAATTTCAGTATTGCCGCCCAGGTTCTCGACTTGGGCTGCCCGTGCGGGAGTAGTTTCAATGCCGGACGCTTTTACTTCGAGCTGGGAAATTTTTTCCTTCGCAGAAGCCACGATATCCTCATGCCCTCCCATAATTTCCGTATCTTCAATGAATTTCTCTATGTCTTCTTTCTTCTCAAGCGTGCTCAAATCTTTCTTCAGCAAATCTTTCTCATTTTCCATAGGGATATGTTAATTAATTTATAATCCTAAATTGCTCCTAAGCGCCTCTATCTTCTTGTTCTCAAGTTCTTTGATATAGTCTTTGACGATCTCGCTGCGCTTTCTTGCAAGAGTATCCAGTTTCGCAACGGCTTCATCGTAAATCTCTTTTATCTTTTTCGCTTTTTCTTCTTCGGTCATCATAGTACAAATTGCTTAGGACTAATTATACCACTTCTTCAGTTTGTTCAAAATCTGCTCGAGAGCCTTGGCAGTGTGGTCGATATCGGCCTTTGTCGTTCCTCTGCCGAGAGTAAAGCGCAATGAGCCGTCGAGCTCTCTGGCATCGGGACGGATGGCAGCTATGACATGCGATGCTTTGCCGTCGCCGGATTTGCAGGCGCTCTTCGCGCTCGCCATGATGCCGCGAGCCGAAAGCTCGATGATCAACAGATCGCTCGGCATATTCGCACTAGTGATATTCACATTGTTCGGCAAGCGGCTTTCCGCATCGCCATTCAAAATGATTCTTTTATCGAGAGCCTGCAATTTTTTTATGAAATAATCCCGCAGTACCGTGAGCCGTTTTACTTCTTTGACTTTCATATCTTCCGCTACAGCCAGAGCTTCGGCAAAACCGGAAACAGCAACGATATTCTCGGTACCGGAGCGCAATCCGTATTCCTGATCGCCGCCATGCATGATCGGGGCGAGCGAAATGCTTCTTTTTTTCCAAAGCGCCCCTATGCCTTTCGGGCCGTAGATCTTTGCGGCATTGAAAGACAAGAGATCGACGCCGAGCTTTTCTGCATTCATGGATAAATAATTCGTCGCTTGGGTAGCATCGGTATGGAAATACGGCAAAGCGGAATTCTTGCTATCTTTGCGGAAATGGCGAATCTCCTTGGCAATCTCACGAAGCGGCTGGATAGTGCCGATCTCGTTATTGGCGTACATCACCGAAACGAGCACGGTATTCTTCTTCAGAGCTTTTTTTATTTTCTTCGCATCGACGATGCCGTTCGGCTCAACCGGTACATACGTCACCTGGGCTTGTTTTGTCTTTTCCAAATATTTGCAGGCTTCGAGCACGGACGCATGTTCGATGTTTGTCGTGATGATATGCGGAACAAAATGAGAATTTTTGAACGGTCTGGCCGAGCCCCTGAAAAAATTTTCATCTTGTGAAGCATTTACAATTCCAGTTATTGCCAGATTATTGCTCTCCGTGGCGCCGCTGGTGAAAATAATTTCATCGCTGTGCGCTCCGAGCGGTTCGGCTACGGCGGCACGGACCGCGGCCAGAGCATTTTTTACCGCTACGCCGTCCTCATGGATGGCGCTCGGATTCGCGAAAAAAGCCTCCGACACCCGGTGCATGATGCGCGCCGCGCCAGGGTCTACTGGCGTCGCCGAAGCATGATCGAGATAGATTTTTCTAGGATTTTTCGGCGCGGAGGCATTTGATTTAGCCATGAAAATAGTATATATTGAAAAACAATGAATACAAAGCTTCAAATAGCTCTTTTTGTTCTGCTCGGCCTGATCTTCCTGATCGAAGCGATTTGGATGATACGCACCGAAGGCCGCCTGAAAAGATTCTTCGCCGGCAAGAAAGCAAAGAATTTGGAGGATGTCATCATTGATCTGCGCGAAGATATCGACCGACTGCGCGCGGCAAAGGATTCTGCAGAACGCGAGATCGCCACGGTGCACCAGAAGCTCAAGAAAAGCGTCCGAGGACTCGAGACGGTACGATTCAATCCCTTCGCCGACCAGGGCTCGAACCAGAGCTTCGCCATCGGCATGCTGAACGAAGAAGGCGACGGCGTGGTATTCTCGAGCCTGTATTCCCGAGACCGCATGAGCGTCTTCGCCAAGCCGATCAAAGGCGGCAAATCCGATTACGAGCTCACCGCGGAAGAGAGAGAAGTCCTGAAGAAGGCCCAGGTATAAGAGTCGAGAGGAGCTGCAAAATTTTCTGGCGGACAAGACGCAGCCAGTGCCCGCAGGCAAAAACTTTACAGCTTCCCTTGAGAGAGAACAGACATGAAAACAGAAAATAAACAAAACTCAATAGAACGCCCGCCCATCGTCGTCGTGATGGGGCATATCGACCATGGCAAGTCTACCCTCCTCGACTACATCCGCAAGACCAATGTGACGGAAAAAGAAGCGGGCGGCATCACCCAGCATATCAGCGCGTACGAAGTCATCCACAAGGACGAAAACGGCCGCGACAAAAAGATCACCTTCCTCGACACTCCCGGCCATGAAGCTTTCTCCGAGATGCGCGCTCGCGGCGCCCGCGTAGCCGACATCGCCATCCTCGTCGTCTCTGCCGAAGACTCGGTGAAGAACCAGACTATCGAGGCATGGCGCACCATCGTCGAGAGCTCCACTCCGGCCATCGTCGCCATCAACAAGATCGACAAGCCTGGCGCGGACGTCGAGAAGACCAAGGCAGACCTCGCCGAGAACGAGATCTATCTCGAGAACTACGGCGGCAAGATACCGAGCGCGGAGATTTCCGCCAAGACCGGCGCAGGCATCGACAACCTGCTCTCGCTCGTGAACATCCTCGCCGAGCTCGAAGGCTTCACCGGCGACCCGAGCGCGGAAGCGTCCGGCATCGTCATCGAAGCGAACCTCGATCCGAAGCGCGGCACGGAAGCCACGCTCATCATAAAGAACGGCACCTTGGGCCGCGGCATGACCGTGGCCGTGGAAGACAGCACCTGCGGCACGCGCATCATGGAAAATTTCTTAGGCAAAGTCATCGACAGCGCCACCTTCTCTTCCCCTATCCGGCTCGTCGGTTTTGACAAGATGCCGAAGATCGGCGCGGAATTCAAAGCCTTCAAGAAGAAATCCGATGCTCTCGAGTATGCGGAAGATTTCGCCAGCAAGAAGGCCGGCGCCAAGGATGCCGAAAAAGGTGGCCATCACGGCGACAAGAAGATCCTGCCTATCATCCTCAAGGCTGACGTCTGGGGCTCGATCGAGGCTATCGAGAAAGAGATCGGCAAGATACAGAGCGACAGCGCCGAGTTCCGCATCGTGCAGAAAGGCGTCGGCCCGATCGGCGAATCGGATATCAAGAACGTCTCCTCGGGAGCGGAAGCCCTCGTCATCGGCTTCAATGTGAAAGCTGACAAGAACGCCACCGACCTCGCGGACGCGAAAGGCATCGCTATCTCTTTCTTCGACATCATCTACAAGATGACCGAGTGGCTCGCCCTCGAGATGGAAGCCCGCAAGCCGAAGATCGACACCGTGGAGATCAACGGCCGGGCGAAGATCATCAAGGCTTTCAGCAGAACCCGCGAGCGCCAGATCGTCGGAGGCAGAGTCACCGAAGGCGCCATCACTCTCGACGGCGCGGTAAAGATCGTGCGCCGCGACTTCGAGATCGGCCGCGGCAAGATCGTGAACCTCGAAAAGAGCAAATCAAAAACAAGTACCGTCCTCGAAGGCGACGAATTCGGCATGATGATCGAGTCGAAGATCGAAGTGGCTCCGGGCGACATCATCGAATCCTTCGCCGTAGTACAGAAATAGATGACCAACTAGATGACACAGAGACAGGAAAAAGTAGCGAACTTCATCAAAGAGCTCACCGCGAAGTTCTTGGCGGCGGAAACCAATAGGACCTCGCTCATCACCATCACCGGCGCCACCTGTTCTCCCGACCTCAAGCGCGCCACGGTATTCATGACCGTACTGCCGGAGAAGAAGGAGGCTGAGGCTCTCGAGTTCGCCAAGCGCAAGCGCGGCGACATCCGGGAATACCTGAAGAAGCATATGCAGACGAAAGTGGTGCCCTTCCTCGACATAGAGATAGACCGCGGCGAGAAGAACCGTCAGAAGATTGACGAGTTGCTCCGGGAAAAGTAGGATTAAGAATACGGCCTGGTAGCCAAGTGGTAAGGCGTTCCTCTGCAAAAGGAATATGCGGCGGTTCAATTCCGCCCCAGGCCTCCCTAAAAGAAAGGGATTGGAAATATTTTAGGAAAAATGTTAAGATAATGCCCGAGTGGCGGAACTGGTATACGCGCACGACTTAAAATCGTGTCTCGCAAGGGATGTGGGTTCGACCCCCACCTCGGGCACCGGCAGGAAATTTAAAAATACAATCATGCGCCCTTAGCTCAGCTGGTAGAGCAGATCCCTCTTAAGGATAAGGTCGAAGGTTCGATCCCTTCAGGGCGCACAAAACATGGGATGTTTTGTGCGAGCCGCAGGCACGACGGTGCCGAGGCGGGGTCGCGAGATTTTTCAGCAGAAAAATACTTGTGACCATACGCAATAACTCTCTACAAATCTCTACACGTATACGTCGTGGGCCAACCGCGATTGAACATCGTCGGCTTTCCGTATATATCGAGAAGAACGTCGGAAGGAGCATCGGCATAGCGGCAGGCGTATCTGCCGACAGCTTTGAATATTCTGGTCTCGGGATACGGAGGCACGTTCAGCTCGGCGAAGGACCAGGTGGAGAAATCCAATATTTTTCCTCCGCTCCTGCTCTCAGCGAGATATTGTCTCGCTCCTGCCGGCAGCTTCTCTGCCACACTATCGCTCACGGAGAGTCTCGCGCTGTTGGTGTTTCCCGAGTATAGCGTCGAAGACAGATATGAATCCCACATATTGAAAAAGCTGGCTATCGGCATGACGGCGAACAGGACCAGCACCGCCTTCTGATACGGAAAGCGCCTGATCCAGACAAGATCCCGGAAAGAGAAATCCCGGGCCTTGTAGAACAGGATGAGCACCAGGAGCATCATGGCGATGTTCCATGGCCAGACGACGCTGTTCCAGTCGTGGCCGAACGGGCCGATGGAAAAGAGGATGAAACCGTGCATCAGGAGCGCGCCGATGACGGCATACGTGCGGAACTTCTTGCTGAAGAGGCCGATGCCGATGGCCATCTCCATGAAGGGCACCAGGATGCCGAACGCGTACAGCACCGGCGCGGCCTGCGCCGGAAAGAATTTCGCGACCGGGGCGATGAGCCACGGAAAGATGCTGCCCATGAAGGCGACGTTCACCTTCTGCAGCCCGCTGAAGAAATAAATGCTGCCGATGATCAGCCTGTTCGTATTGAGCGCCTTCCGGCCGCCTTGCTCGTCTCCAGGATTCCAGGAAAAGAATGCCAGTGATCCGAGCATGAATGCATATTGATAGAACCACGGCTGCCAGCGCATCTGGTCGCCGACGGCAAAAATTAGCGCGATAGCGGAGATGCAGATGATCAGCTTCCGCGGCCTCGGCACGAAGATCACGGCAAGCAAGAGAGCAAGAAGCAATCCGAAGAGGATCGTCGCTGCGGCAGGAGGCAGAGCCGGCAAGAACCGGAACGCGGGCACCAGAGGAAATGACCGCGCGCCGGCCCACAGCCTGAACGAGGAAATAAGTCCGGCGCAGAGTCCGGCCGCTACCACGACTTTGAGCCAGAAGATGCGGCTCGCCCTGCCGAACAGGAAATGCCTGTGCAATGAAATCAGCCGATACCCCGCCTCGAGCGCTTGGCGGATGACCGGCAGCTTGCCGATCCTGGCAAGGAATTTCCAGCGCGGATATTCCGCCATGATCGAGAGAATGGCCTGGGAATTCTTATGGACCGTTCCGTCAGCATCGACGACATGGATTCCCCGCTCGACGGCTTCCTTCGATATCGCACGCGGCAGAGGCTCGCTCGTGGCATCTTTCATATCAAAGCTCTCTCCCGCTTTCGAACTGCCGATCTTATCCATGAGCACCGTGCACATGGGGCAGGTTCCGTCATAGTAGATAGCCTTCGGACTCGCCGCCTTCGCCCCGGATTGAAGATTCATAGGAATTATTATAGTATCATTATAGCAAATAAGGAATATACTTATGCTTATGCTGGAGTGGCGGAATTGGTATACGCGCTAGTCTTAGGAACTAGTGCCGCAAGGCTTGAGGGTTCGAGTCCCTCCTCCAGCACAAATTATTGAGATTTGTGCGGACGCACGGCATCCGCGATCCTTTTCGCGAGGATCTGGCTGTAACTCATATTCTTCCCGTCGATAACTTCATCTTTTCCGAGGCTCTTCTCGTCCAAGTCGGCACCAAAGAATTTCTCTGCAACTTCAAGCCCGAGCTTCGCATCCGCCTCTGAGCCGCCGTGCATCACGATCTGGTCATTGAGCCGGATTCCTTGCTCGGACATGTCTTGAAAGATTTTTATATCGCCGTTATATCCCGCATCCCGCAGCGCAGCCATGAATTGCTTGAATCTTTCGGGGGTCAATGTGTTCAGATCTTTGACCGAAACATACGATTTGAAAGTTTCATTGGTATTTTGAGCGATGCCTTTGTTGATTCCGAAGAACAGCCATGAGTTGGAATCTTTCGTTCCTTGCCGGACTTTTATATTCTCGCCCAAAAAACGATCTTCCGTGCCCGCTTTCGCCTGAGTGTCGTGGGAAAACCGTGCGAAAGATTTTTCTGATTCCGGATTGATGAGCGCCTTCCTTTCCCTGTTCCCCGCCACGATCTCCTCGACAGAAGTTCCCATACGCTGCCACGGAGCCACCCGCAGCTGACCATCGTCGATCGCCAGAGAGTTTTGTATGGCGAAATCGACATACTCTTCCCGCGATATTTTTGAAAGATCAATGCCCTGCTGCTTTGCGATTTTCGCCAATTCATAGCTCGCCGGCCAGCCCTGCAATTTTTTTCTTTCCTCCATGCTCAACCCGGGGACCTGGTCTGCGCCGAGTTTTTTCCTCAATTCTTCAATCTGTCTTTGTTCAATGTCCTTTTTTTCTTCTTTGGACGCATCTGTTATTTCTTTCGCTTCGAGCGAAGCAAGCCGCATCTCGATGCCGGACTTGAAAGATTCCGGCAGGCCCTCGAAGATAGCCTCCTTGGACTCGCCCGCCCGGATGCGGCGCACGTATTCCTCGATTTTCTGCTCTCCGCCTGGCAGGTGCCAGAGGGCATTGGGCGATTCCATAGATGCGCATAGTATAGCATACCTACCGGGCAATGTCCGATAATAGCCTTATAAAGCAGCCTTTTTGCAAGCCTGCTA
Organism: bacterium; assembly: GCA_037200905.1. Classification (GTDB taxonomy): domain Bacteria; phylum Patescibacteriota; class Minisyncoccia; order Phycocordibacterales; family UBA9973; genus UBA9973. The sequence goes on along the minus strand of JBBCGN010000005.1, from coordinate 65,652 downwards.
AGGTATTGACTTTTTAGCTTCTTTATGCTATACTATAAATATATGGATACAATTAAGAAAAACACAATAATTGTCAGCGCTTCGGTCCTTTTGGCCCTCGGTGCTCTTTCCCTCGCCTTTCCAAACAGCGCTTTGGCGCAAAATGCCGGCACGGTCAACATCCAATATTACGGCAATTCGACCCCTTCAAACGGTATGAACAACGGCGGTACTTCAAATCAGAATTATTACGGCACGAACGGTTCAAATGGTACCAATGGCGCTGATGGTTCAAACGGCACGAACGGCGCAAATGCTTACGGCTCCGTAAACGGTGCGGCTCCGGTAGTCTACAAGATTACTCCCGGCGCCATCGCCATGGGCTCGAGCAAGATCTCCCTCAACGTCATCGGCGCGAACTTCGTGCCTGCTTCTATCGTGCGCTACAACGGCGCAGACAGGACGACCACTTTCGTCAGCGGCACGCAGCTCTCTGTAACTCTGAACGACGCTGATATGGCCGCTATCGGCAGCTATCCTATCACCGTCTTTACGCCGAGCCCGGGAGGCATCTCGAACGTCACGACGTTCAATGTCACCAACGGCACCCCGGTCATAGGCAATGCCGATGTCATCACCAATCCTGACGGCACGATAGCTGCCAGCAACGCGGACGGCTCAGGCACGACCACCACTGCTACCAATACTACCAATACTTCGACGACAACGGTGAAAAACCAGCCGGCGAACGCTTCGAGCGGCTTCTTCCCGTGGGGCTTCCTGGCATGGCTCTTCCTCGCCATCGTGATCCTGCTCGGCGTCATCCTCTGGAGGAAATACTATCTCCAGAAGAAGGAAGAGGAGGAAAAGAAGGAAGGCGAAGAAGTGGCAGATCCTCACGCTCACGCGGAACATTCGGAGCACGAATAATCCCAAATTACCCTTATGACATAAGAAAAAGTCAGGCCCGAACGGCTTGACTTTTTTGTTTCTTTGTGCTATACTATATAGGTAAGGGTGCCCTTTGAAAACTAATTGATTTGTCAGATCCGGAGCTGATACGAGCATCTCGCGTCGGCTTCCCTTTTGACAAATCAATTTACATAACAAAAAACAAAAAGGAGACAAAACATGGCAACGTATAGGAGAAGGAGGCTGGCACCGGCAAGCGCCGTGCGGCCTATCAAGGAACGACCGTTCCTCTACTGGTTCTTGAACATCTTTGGAGCATCGCTCTTCTGGATCATAATCATCCTCGGATGGATTATCTTCCCGATAAAAACGACTACCGTCGATCCCGTCACGCACATTACGACAGGTATCGCGATCAACCCTTGGCTGATCGCATTCGTCCTCTGGCCATTCCTGGCATTCAAGATTTCTGCCCGTACGCTCCAGCCCGAAGAAATCGGCGGCGCATACGGACTACCGATGTTCGGAGGAGCAATTCCCCTTCTGAACAATCTGAAAGGAGGCACTTTGTACTTCGCCTTCCCCGGATTCGTGCGCATCGAGACTGATTCGCTTTCACGCCGCAGATATGAGATAAAAGGCATCAGCAACGAAGAAGTCGAGAAGGAGTTGAAGAAAGGCCACAGGGATATCGAAGAAGGCAATAAAGAAGACCTTCTCAAGTCATGGGCGAGCGAAGGCAAATATCGCTTCTCAGAAATCACTACGGCGACTCCGACACTCGCGCAAGCGCATTGGTCCACATTTCCATACCCGGACGATGTAGTGACTGACGCGCAGAAGCAAGCGTTTAGAGAGAACATGGAAAGCGATGTGAACAGCAAGCAGGTGACGCTCACGCCGAACATGCCCATCATCGTGGTAATAGATGACTATTTCCTCTATCGGCGCAATGCCAGGGGCAATGATCCCCATGAACGGTTCATCGAAGCGGGCAAGCAGCTGACAAATGCCGCCCAGAGCATGGTGAACACCGAATTCAAGAAGTATACCTATGCTCAAATCCTTCATTTGCAGACTTCCAAATGGCTCGACCAGAAATTAGAAAATGCAATCGAAGATATTGCCCGTTTGACTGACGACGATGATGAGCCGGTCTACGGCCTCGGATTGAAAGTCATCGATGCCAGAGTCAAATCTCTCGGGGGTCCGCCTTCAGTGCATGCCGCAGTGAATGCCGTCGTAACAGAAGGCTTCACGGCGCAGAAGAAAGCGCTGGAAGGCACAGGCGACGCTCTCAAGATGAAAGAATTCGCAGAAGGCAAGCTTGTAGACCTGACGAAAGTCGGACAAGGAGAAGCTGCTGCGATCAAGAGCAAGGGCGTAGCCAATGCTGAAGCGTTGAAAGCCAAGCTCGACGTCGCTGCCAACGCAGGCATCGATGCCAAGACTATCGCACTGATAGACGCGGAAATCAAAGCCTACGAGTACGGCAAGCACACGTACTTGACCAGCCGCATGAGCGACGGCGCATCATTCACTCAAGCAAACGAAGAATTGTTCAAAAAACTGTCTCTGATGGTTGCAGACGCGATCACGGAGCATACAAAAAAGGAGGCAACTCATGCTTAACATTATGATCATACTGATCCTTGTGGCGTTCATCCTTTATGGCACGAAACGCTCAGGCAGAAGAAAGAGCAGCGCGCCCGGAAAAGCCGGAGCCGCGCTTGCGGGAATTCTCCGGAAAACCGGAACAGCAGTGCTCTTCACGGGAAAGAAAATCCTGATCCTGGCGCTCTGCCTGATCGGGTACGCCCTGATCGTGCTGATGATACGATCCGTCGCTCCCAACGCATGGGAAGCGTGGTGGGGTTCTCTTGATTTCTTCATCTTGTCGAACATTGCGATCATCATCTGCATCCTTCTTGCCGTAGTTTTCGGCCAGACGGACAATGCCTTTCTTCTGGCATTGATAGTAGCGATGCTATTCGTCTACCATCTGGAATTGCAGAACAAAGGAGCTAAAGAGCAGGTGGACGCCATAGTCAAAGCGCAACAGCGCGAGGCCGCACGGCTTGCTGATTCCATCAGCAAGCCGAGAAGAGAAGCCCAGGCCCGGCGCGACTCCCTGTATCCGAAAAGCGGAGAAGGCATGGCCACGGCCGAGAAGCCGGTGACCCTCTGGATCGACGGCAGGCATACGGAAATCCCCGCGCCGACAGGCAGGGGCACGTACGTGCTGGTCAAAGACCGGAGCAATGTCCTGTACGACATCACGCCGAACGACAAGGACTGGGCCAAGAAATGGTACGCCTTCTTCCGGTATCCCGGAGGAGAGGCCTACGAGTATTATGCCGTGGATGACAAGTCGTACATCAAATGGCAATTAGTTCCTTAAGAAACATCGCGCTTGCGCCCGATAATCCGCGCAAACGCAAAGCCATCACTATGATATAGTGATGGCTTTTTTGTTTCTCTCGCATTCCCTGTTCGTACGCGGGCTATGGAGCGGGCGGATAGGACGGGTTGTAATCATCCAATTGCACGGAACCTTGTTCGGGATTGATGCCGTCGATGCTGAGGGTATCGAGAACCACGTGCATGATTGCGAACACTCCTACCATGATCGTCATGCCGATAACCCCGTAGATCATGTGCAGTTTGCCCACAGAACGCTTCTCTTCGTTGTCGGCGTTGGCCAAGAACATGAACATGCCCCAGAGGAAGTAGATGACAGCCAAGGCGAACAAGAGCACGATAAGCGGATTGATGATGAGCCTATCGACGTTGGCTATGAACTGGTCCACAGTCTCAGCATGCGCTACGTTCGGGAATAAGAGATCCATTGCGTACAGTCTTAGGAATTAATACGGTACGGTCGGATATATGATCTGCGTGGTGTTGTTGTTCAAGCCGAAGGTAGTGGTAACCCATGATACCAGGCCCCAGACACCGACGATGACAACCAAGCCGATGATGCCGTAGATCATGCGATCGCGGCCCTTCTTCTTCGCCTCTTCGTCGTCAGCGATGACATAGGAAACGACGCCCCAGACGAAGTAGATGATGCCGAGGGTAACCAAGAACGGCAACAGCGCGCTCAAGATCTCGTTAAGCTTACAAACGAAGCTCTGAATGTCGGTAATAGTACCGCTATTGCACTTAGTCGGCGCGATGCTGCCCGACTGAGTGCCTACGCCCTGAGCGAACGCCAACAACGGAATAGCGACCGCGGTTCCCAAACCAGCTGCGAAACCAGACAACTTAACTAATGTGTTTTTCATAAATTCCCGTCCCGCCGGAGGCGGGACAACTAATAAACTGATAATGACGATACGACCTATAATATTAATAATACTTCTCCCGACAATTATACCACAGCCGGAACGAATGCAAGAGCCGTTTACTGCCTGACCTGTGGAATATAGGTCTGGCCGCCGGTAGACAATCCGAAGGTATTGGTGACGAGATGCACCAGGCCCCAGACGCTCACCATGACCGCGAGGGCGATGATGCCCCAGATCATGAACTGCTTGCCTCGCTCCCTCTCCTTCTCGTCGTCCGCGCCGATGACGTAGCGCACCACGCCCCAGACGAACATGACGATGGCGAGGGCGAAGATGAGCGGCACCACGCCGGCGATGAGGCTGTCCACGACGTAGCAGATCAGGTCCTGGAGGCTTGGGATTGGCCTTGAGGGTGCTGCAGCTGCCGGTGGGACTGCGTGACGGTCACGCCGCCACCTCCTCCGCCTCCTGCACCCGCCTCCGCCTGCGGGTATCCATTGCGCGCCGTTCGAGATGCAATCGCTTTCATTGGTATCGATAGGATTGGTGCATGAACCTTGCGCAAACGTCACATGCAGAGGTATGGCTACGCCCGCGAAGAAGACGGCGAGGCCCATGCAGAGAGCTACAGGTATTCGTATGAATTTATTTTTTAATATGTGTTTCATAGAGCTTATGAGTAATGATAAGGATCAGAGCGCGAGCACGGTATCGGAGATGAGCTGCGCCAAAGCCCAGGAGCCGAGCAATACTGCCGCGCCGATGAGGGTGTACATGAGGGCGCGCTTGGCGACCTGAAGCTCTTTCTCGTTGCCGCGAGCGCTGACGAAGAGGAAGCCGCAGTAGATGATGGCAAGCGTTATGACCGGTATGCCGATCTTGATGACGCCGGTCAGGATCGTCTTGATATAGGCGGGCAGGTCGCAATTGATGGGATTGCAGATCCTGCCGGCGCTCGAGGATGTCTGCGAGGAGGGTGTGGCGCCGGACGAAGGGCACGGATTGCAGTCGCTCGGAGCCGGCGACGGATTCTGCGCCAGGGCGGCGAACGGGAACAGGAGGGCGACATAGAGGATGGCGAGAGCGATCAGTCCTTTGGTTTTGATATGCTTCATGGCTTCTTAATTATACGTTAGATTGTTAAAATCCGAAATAGGAACCGTCATAGCCGAGCAGCTTCAATATGGTCTCGACGATGAGCCAGGCCGCGATGGCGATGACCAGGCCCCAGACCACGTTCCAGATCAGTTCTTTGGCTTTCGTCTTCCTCGCCTCTTCCCCGCCGCCAGTCACGAGCAGGAAGCCCGCGTAGCACATCATGATGGCACCGATGGGCACCACCATGAAGAAGAGTATGAAGTGCACGACATTGTTGACCATGTCGAGCAAGGTCTTCAGGGTGCAGGGATCCTTGATGGTGCCCTTGGCATCCACCTGCGTGCCGTTGATCGTGACCATCTTCTCTTGCGCCTTGTATACTTCCTTGCCGCAGGGCACGAGGCCCTTGCCGGCAGTGGAATCTCCCGTCGTAGGACTGGGATTCTGGGCGTAGGCGAAGAATACCGGCGCGGCGAACGCCATGCCGAGAGCGATGGTCATGAGGACGGCGGCGAAGCGATATTTTTTCGTATAGCGTTCCATAAGGCTATTTGGCAAGGGCGAAGGCTAGCTTGTTGGCGGCATCCTTGATGGCCTGATCGGCGCTGAGGGTATTGGCCAGTATGGCGTCGATCATGCCGGAGAATATGGCGTCAGAGGTGACGGGCGCCGGATCGAGCCAGCTTTTGGCGAAGAGCGCGGAATTGTAGAACGTCGGCGTATACGCGTCGCTCGGCTTCCCGACGAGCAGGTCGCGCCTGACCGGCACGCTGCCGGTGGCCTGGGCGTAGGCAGCGGCGAAGTCGCCGGTGGACATCAGGCTCGCGGCGGTGAAAGCCGAAGTGAAATTCTGCGAGAACGCCGAGACGGCGAGGCCGGTGACATGGCCTTCGGTGATCTTGGTATTGCTGTTGCGGAGCTGGGGCATCGGCGCCACCAGGAAGTTCTGATTGGGATTCTTGTTCAAGAGATACGGCAGCTCGCTCGCGTAGCCGAAATAGAACGCGAGGGTCTCGGCGCTGAAGGCGCTCCGCGAATCCTGCAAGGATCTGTTCCACGAATAATTCGCGTTGACGGGATCGGTGAATCGCGTATAGAAATTGAGGATGTCGGCGAGCCGGGCGGAGTCGGGAGCATCAAGCATGGCGGAGACGAACTGGCCGTTCTGTTCGGTGACGATGGGGCTGCCGGCCTGCATGAAGAGCGTGGACAGGATATCCTTGGCGTGCGCGACGTTGGAAAACTGCCCGAGAGCCACGGCGCTCGAGATGATCTTCTTGGCGTCGTCCTTCTTGGTGAGAATGCTCACGAGATTGGGAAATTCGTCCCAATACTGCGGCGGATAGACGATGCCGTTCGCGTCGAGCATGCTCCTGTTGTAGTACATGACCATGGGATCGACGGACATCGGGAACGCCAGGATGCCCTGCGACGTCAGGAAGACTTCCCCCGCGCCGACGAATTTCGTCTTGTACGCGGAAAGCGGATAGGTCGTATACGGCACCCTGGTGATCCTGTTGCGGTAGCTGTAGGCCAGGGTGTCGGGCAGGAAGAATATGTCGGGCCCGACGCCGGAAGCGAGGGCGGACAGGAGGTCCTGGTCGAAGGTATCGGCGTTCTTCTGGACGTACTTGACGGTGAAGGCCGGATTATCGCGGTTGAAATCCTCGATGGCCTTGCTGAGATCGCCGCCATTGGCCGTCCCCCAGAGGATGACCGTGCCGCCCGAGCCGGCCGGATCCTTGCCGATCTTGATCTTGCCGGCGAACACCAGCATGCCGATCAGCGCGGCGACCATGAATACGGCTATCATAATCAGTTGGAAATTATTCTTTTTCATCCCGTTAGAAATTACTTTGCATAGTTTGTAATAGTTTTGCTTGGTTCATAAAGATTGATGGATCTCTAACGGGATTCATATGGCCGGTTTTTTGAATATCATACCATAATGGTGCTCGCCCGCGTCAATGTCGCGGTCGAATACGAAGCCCTTGGTCTCGAAAAGTTCGCGAGCTTTCTCCTTGGTCACCAACGCAGCCTGCTTGGGGCCGAGAGCGGAACTCTCCGACCAGTCGACGAAAAGGATCCTGCCTTCCGGCTTCAGGATGCGCTTGGCTTCCTCGATGAAGCGGTCCTTGTTCTCGACTTGGAAGAATACGTTGGAAGCGATGACCGCATCGATAGCGGCATCTCCGAGCTTGGTGCCGCCCGGCTTTTCGATGTTGCCCCCAGATGCATTCGAGATTGGCGACTTTCGCCTCTTTCGCCTTGTTTTGTATCGTCGCGAGATAATCTTTCTGGATCTCGATCGCGTAGACTTTGCCCGAAGGCACTAAGCTCGCCGCGGCGAGGGCGTAAAAGCCCGTCCCCGCGCCGAGATCGGCGACAATCATATCTTCCCGCAAGCCGAAGGCTCTTAAATTTTTCAGCGGGTCAGAAAACATATCCTCTATTGTACCATTTGTACGTCTGGAAAACACGAGGGATCTTATGCACAGGAAAATGCTAGACGCATGCCAGTGACGCGATGCTGTCTCCGGCGCGCAGGCGCATGATGGTCACCCCTTGGGTCTGGCGGCCGAGGGCGGAGATGTCTTTGAGGGCGGTGCGGATGACCTGGCCCTTCTTCGACATGGCGATCAATTCTTCTTCCGTGCCTGCGAGAACCTTGGCCACCATCAGTTTGCCGGTCTTCGCGGTGACTTTGGCGGTCTTGATGCCGGAGCCGCCGCGCTTCTGGACCTTGTATTCCTTGAGAGCGGTCTTCTTGCCGAAGCCGTTGTCGCTCATGGTCAGGAAGAAGCCGTCGTCTTTCCCGCCCCTGATGACGTCGACGCCCATGACGATGTCGCCCTTGGCGAGCTTGATGCCGCGCACGCCGCCGGCCGTCCTGCCCATCTCGCGGATGTCGGACTCCTTGAAGCGGATGGACTGGCCGCCGGAAGTGGCGAGCATGACGTCATCGCTCTTGTCGGTGAGCAGGGCCGAGACGAGGCTGTCGCCCTTTTCGAGGCGGATGGCGATGATGCCGCTCCTGCGCACGTCCTTGAACGAGGCCGAAGACATCTTCTTGGCGGTGCCGTCCTTGGTGATGAGCATCAGCGATACGGAATTGTTCTTTGCTTCTTTCGGCATGGACAAGATGGAGTTTACTTTTTCGTCAGCGGAAAGAGAGAGGAAATTCATGATGGACTTGCCCTTGGTGGCGCGGCGGCCTTCCGGTATGTCGTACATCTTCATCTGGTATGCCTTGCCCAGGTTCGTGAAGAACAAAAGATCGCTGTGAGTGGAACCGGACACGAGCATGGTGACGAAATCTTCTTCCTTGGTCTCGAGGTCCACTACGCCGACGCCGCCGCGCTTCTGGGCGCGGTATTCGCTCGGATCGGTGCGCTTTACGTAGCCGCCTGCAGTGAGCACGAGCACGGTTTCCTTGTCAGGAATGAGGTCTTCGTCGGAAATCTCCTTCACTCCCCCTTTGATGATCTTTGTCCTGCGTTCGTCGGCGTATTTCTCGCGGATTTCCTTGAGCTCTCTTGAGATAGTAGAAAGAATCTTCTTCGGACTCGCCAATAATTCTTTCATTTCGGCGATGAATTTCTGTTTTTCTGCCAGTTCCTCTTCCACCGCCTTGCGTTCGAGGCCTGCGAGCTTGGACAAGCGCATCTCGAGGATAGCGGTCGCCTGCAGATCAGAGAATTTGAATTCCTTGATGAGGTTCTCCTTTGCCGCTTCGGAGTTCTTCGAGCCGCGGATGATGGTGATGACGCGATCGATCTTGTCGAGGGCTTTTTTGAGTCCGAGCAGGATGTGCTCGCGCTCTTCGGCACGGCGCAGATCATAGATGGTGCGGCGTCTGACGATCTCCTTGCGATGGGAGATGAATTCGGAAAGGATGGATTTGAGGGAAAGCGTCTGCGGCACGCCGTCGACGAGAGCCACGATATTGAAATTGAAATTGGATTCGAGCTGAGTGTTCTTATAGATATAGTTCAGGACTTTTTCGGGCACGATGCCGTTCTTGAGATCGATGACCACGCGTATGTCCTTGGCGGATTCGTCGCGCAGGCCCTTGATGCCTTCGAGCTTTTTTTCTTGCACCAGTTCGGCGATGGAAACGATAAGGTTCGATTTGTTCACGCGGTACGGGATGGACGTGATGATGATCTGAGAATTGCCTTTTTCATTGTCGACGATTTCCGCTTCGCCACGGCACACCACGCCTCCGCGGCCGCTCGAATACGCATGCAACATGTCTTTGTAGCCGTAGGCAATACCGCCCGTCGGGAAATCAGGACCCTTTATAAATTCCATCAAGTCTTCGGTGGTGGCTTCAGGATTGTCGATGAGGTGGTTTGTAGCGTCGCAGACTTCCGCCAAGTTATGCGGAGGAATGTTTGTGGCCATACCGACGGCGATGCCGAGCGTGCCGTTCAAAAGGAGTCCTGGTACCGCAGTGGGAAAAACGGTCGGCTCCTTGCGGGTCTGGTCATAGTTCGGACGGAAATCCACCGTCTCCTTCTCGAGGTCGCGCAAGAACTCCGAAGAGATTTTTGACATCTTGGCCTCGGTATAGCGCATGGCCGCGGCATTGTCGCCGTCGATCGAGCCGAAGTTTCCCTGGCCCAGGACCAGCGGGTAGCGGTACGAGAATTCCTGGGCCATGCCCACCATGGAGTCGTATACTGCGGTATCGCCGTGCGGATGGTATTTTCCGAGCACATCGCCCACTACGAGCGCAGACTTGCGGAAACGCGCAGTGGAAGCGAGGCCGAGCTCGTTCATGGCAAAAAGGATGCGGCGGTGGACCGGCTTGAGGCCGTCGCGGACATCAGGCAATGCGCGCGCAGTAATAACCGACATGGCATACGCCAAGTAGGATTCTTTCATTTCCGCCACGATATCGACGGGGAGAATATTAACGTGAGGAATCTCTTCCGCTGGTTGTTCGATCTTTTTTGCCATACCTATTGATTCGCTGCATCCGTGCCGTTAGCTTCGATAGACGCGCCATCGCCGGGCACGATAGCGCCCGGCGTTTCTTTCTTGCCGAACGGCCAGGTCAGCTTGCCCGCGCTGTCGAAGACGCTCGCCTTGAGCATGGCGAACGGCTTCAGGTCGGACTTGATGGCGCTTCAGGTCGGACTTGATGGCGGTCTTGGTCTGCACGTCCGCCACCCGGTATCCGGCGCTGATGCCCCAGAGCACCAAGAGGATGCCGAACGATACGGCGGTCGCCACGAAGAGGATCTTTCTTCGCACGTGCTCCGGATGTTTTCGCAATCTGTGGATGATGGGGTGTGTCATGGCATTGATGCGCTATGCTTGTGCTAATACTACCACGTCGCCCTCCTTGTTTTCCAGATCCTTGCGCTTGAGGGTGAGCTTGTCCACCGTCTCGGCTTTCTCGTCGCCCATCTCCTTGAGAAAGGCTTTCAGAGAAGCGGCATCGTAGTCCATGGGTATGACAAGCTTCGGCTCGAGGCTCGAGGCGAGCTTGGCAGCCGCCTTGGCATCGAGCAGGCCGTTGCCGCCGATCGGGATGAAGAGGATATCGGGCTCGGCGATCTCCTCGCGGGCATCCTTTTCGAGGTCTTCGGTAGAAAGCGCGCCCAGAAAGACGATGTTGATATTGTCCACCGTCAGCGTATAGATAGTATCGATGAATTTCTTGCCGCCGATCATGGCTTCGGCGAGCAGGCCTTTGACGAAAATTTCTTTCACTTCGTAGTCGCCGGGAGACTGATGATGAACGGAGCACGCTCGCCGTGCGAGAGCTGCTCGACGCCGTTGTAGTCAGGATGATTGGTAGTGACGAGCGCGATATCGGAACCGAACTTCGCGGCGATGCCCCGTTTTCGAGCTTTTGCTGACAGGGTTGAAAGCGATGACCATCTCGCCCTGGGCCACCTTGAAAAATTGTTTGCCGAAATACGTGATAATCATTGCCTCTAGTATACTCCCGATGCATCAATTTTACAACATAAATTTTCGGGAGCCAGAATTGAAAATACCTTTACCCTACTTGACAAATTTGGGTTTTTCTGGTAGATTTAAATCCGAAAAAACTATTCTTTAAAACTAAATAAAAACACATGCACTCCATCGAACTCTTTCCCGCTGAAAAGACCTGCGAACAAGGCTGCCCGCCTGTCCTCTCGCCCGCCGAGATGACTCGCCGATAGCCACTGCCATCGATCCGAAAGTCCAAGAAACATTTTCTTTCCTCGAACACGCCTACAAGAAAAAAGGCCATGAATACGATCTGCACTTCACTTCATCGTTCGGCCTTGCGCCGACGCTCTCGCACCCGGAAATCATACATATGAGCCGGTTTGAAACTGCCAAGGGCGTCCGCCTGCCCGGCAACGCAAAACTGTTTGCAGAAGAGATACAGAACATTTCTCGCCGAACAGAAAATCGTGCCGAAAAGAATCGGATTTTCCTTAGTGCCCGGCAGTCCCATCGTGAAGCGCGAAGACGTATCAGTCATACAGGATATCATCGACGCCATCGTGCCTTGGTATTTCGTGCAAAGCGACAAAGGCGATATCGAAGTGACCATACGCAGCAATCTCATAAAGACGACCCTGTTCCATGAGATTCTGACGGAAACATTCCGCAATGATCTGTGCCTCCTGCCGGAACTCGTACAGAAATACGACGAAGTATTTTCGTACAGGATGATCAATTCCTACAGCAAAGGAGAAAGCGCGTATATGTATGTGAACTACTTCTCTACATTCGTACAGAAGCATCAAATCATTGTCTACAACCGCATCCTGGCATCCGCCAAAACGGCCGAAGACATGCCGGAACACTATAGGGCCCAGGCTGTCTGGGTTACGCCTAGCAAGGATGTGGATTATGCCATTGCCCCGAAAGGGGTAATGATAGAGCACACGAGCGTGGCAATACACAACCCCATCTTATGGCTCAGCCACAAAGATTTCAAAAAGACGCTTCTGAAAGCCATGCAAAAGCAAAATTTCTCTTTCTTGAAATTTTCCAAGATGCTGATCGCTCAGAACCTCTACATGCACGACTGGCTCCACAAGAATGTGAAAGAAGACGTAAAGCTGACGAACGAGGTCTTCATGCAATTCTTCGAAGAATACCGGCCGAAAATGTTCAAAGACAAAGCCAAAACCCGTCCTATCTGACGGGTTTTTTATATGCTTGCGTTTCCGGCCCATATATAGTAGTATCCCTGTACAACTTAAATTTATTTACTAACCGGATTTTAGGGTAACACCGCCAAAGGCCAAAGAGAAATCAGAGGCCCAAAGCGACACCTAAGCCTATACGGCTTGCCGTCATACCAGCCGTTGGCGACTTGGAAATAGAATTGCAGGCATTCGTCGTGATAAAATTCAGATCCATTACTTTCGCGTATGACTACGTCAAAACCGCAATGCAGCAAGCCCAGCAACTCATCGTAGGATGTGGCAAGACACCATCGTCCTCATCCATTCTGACCAATTGCCGATCGGCTTGATAAAGTGATCCGCAAGAGGGTGCACAGCGTTCGCTGTGATTTTTTTTGTTTGCATAGAACTATGTTTTAAAAGTTATGCCCCGTGCTGTGACGGGACGGATGTTGTTTCGTTCTCATGCTACATCATTTTCAATCAGTGTCAAGGACAACTCTCCGGTGCTGTATTGCTCCGATTTCAGTGATATAATAAGAAGCATGATAGATACGTTGAAGTCCGCATTGTTTATCGTAGCCGTCCTCGGCGTGCTCGGACTCGTCGGCTATTGGGCCGCCACCAGCCTGCAATCCGCAGCGAGTTCAAGACGGCGCAGATGATGAAAGAGCTGCAGGCGGAAAATGCCGCCCTGAAAGACCAGATGGCGGACATGTCGGGACAGATCAGCGCCGTAGCGCCCCAGCCGGCAAACCCTCTGCCGGCAGTAGACGCGAACCCGATGCCAGCGTCCCAGCCGGAGGCTGACCAGCCTCCGGCGCCGGCTCCAAGCAAACCGGCAACGACAGGGACGACATACAAGAATCAGAGCCTCATCACCGCCCTGCAAGCCCTGTCGAAGAAGGCGTGACCATGAAGGCCAAAGAGGCCGATGCGAGCGTGGGCAACGTGCAGAAATTCCTGAACCTCTACTTCAAGACTTCGAACAAGATCGACAACGACTACGGCGCGAGCACCCAGAAAGCCGTGGCGTCGTTCCAGAAAGACCAGGGCCTCAAGGCCGACGGCTTCGCAGGCCCGCCACCTTCGACAAGATGGTAGCCTGGCTCAAGAAGCAGGGCTAGTGCTATACTGTGTGCGGTCGAAAGACTTAGCATACTAACTAAACTAAATTTAAAACTTATGAAAACAATGACATGCGCCCCAGATGGGCGGACCGTGCGAAGAGAAGGTCTCTGCCGCAACATCCGAAGAAATGATGACAAAAGGCATGCAGCACGTCGAGGAAAAGCATCCTGAAATGGCTGCCGACATCAAGCGGACCCCGATGGACGACCCGAAAATGGTTGAATTGGTCAGCCAAATTCAAGGCTGATTGGGAAGCTACCCCCGAAGACGCAGCACCGGAAGCTCCAGCAGCGACCGTATAGCAACAAAAAGAAAAACGCCCGATGGGGCGTTTTTTGTTTTGCGCAATAAAAAAGACCCGGAATTCCGAATTACATTCCGCAGGATTATGTCTTCCAAATTACACCACATATTTTTTGTAAGAGGATATGAATAGTGTCGGCTCCGTATATGAAGGTCGAATAATTATAAGCAATAATTGCAGCAGGCAGCTGCGCGCAGCACACTTACTAATTATTTAATCGAGTAGCGTCGCGCCCATAGGACTTGCGCGACGTGATTGCAAAATCATATGGACAATAACAACAACATTAACAATGACAACACGAATCGCAGCAAGAGAGGCTTTGCCGCGATGGACGAGAACGAGCAGAGGGAAATAGCGAGCAAGGGCGGCAAGGCTGCGCACCAGAGCGGCAACGCGCATGAATTCGATTCCGAAGAGGCGAGAGAAGCGGGACGAAAGGGCGGCCAGGCCCGAAGCAACAACAGCAATACGAATACGAGCGATACCACCAAAGACAACAACTGGTAAAGCCCGAACTTCATTTTTCCTAACTCTATACAATTACATATCTCAAAAAAAGCGAAGCTTTTCCCTCTTCTTACGGAGAGGGTTTTTCTTTTCATGCATGCAGGTTTTCGTATTCTACTGTCGCGCTTGCAGAGCTTTTTGCCGAAGATATAATACGTTGTATTATCATAAAAATTACATAGAGAATAAATGAATACACGTTCAAACACAGCAGTGAAAACTGCACGCACATTTAAAACCAGCCGTCATATGTTCCCGACATGAGCCGCACGCTCGAGTGGTTCGGCGGAGTGAGCTACGGCAATCTCGAGCACGTGCTCGGAGGCATGAAAGAATTATTGCAGAAAGATCCGCAGGCTCCGATACATCTCCTCGTGAACTCGTTCGGAGGGCCGACAGGCATCGGGCTCTCATTTTACGATACGGTAAAGACCTTGCTCCGTCCGAAGCTCTGCACCATAGGTACCGGCGACGTAGATTCCTCCGGCATTATCGTCTTCCTGGCGGGAGAAAAGCGGTACCTGATGCCGAACACGACCATGCTGTTGCACCTGGGCGGCAGGACGTTCGAGGGCGGCAAGCGCTTTACCACGCTCGAGATGGAAAACATGCTCAAGGAAGACCGCTGAAAGACCTGCAGTACGCGTCGGTCATTTCCGACGCCACGGGAGGAAAATTCACTATCAAGAAAATACTCGAACTCATGCGGCGCAGCACCATACTCACTGCCGAAGAAGCGGTGAACATGGGGCCTGGCGCACAAGATCCTCCGCGACGAGGGCGGCGGAAAATCTGAAAGCTCTCTCCTAGTTGAGCTCGAGAAACGGATCGATATAGTGCACGGCGATGCCTCCGAATCTGGACTGGCCGCTGAATGCATTGATGATCAGATTCACTTGGCGAGATACTGATTTTTTGTCATGCCATAAAAAGTGACATAGTCCGGATCGACATTACCCGTCTCCTGAGCCACGATGATGCGCGTGGTATGCCCCGCGCCTGATGCTTCATTTACTTCGCGTTCGAGAGATCGATCGAACCGTTGGTACCTTCTGAAAAGTTTCTGTACGCCATGATGATGATGGAACTGTCGGGCGCGCTTGTCGAGGATATTGAGCACCTGTTCGAATGCATGGCCTGAAGTGCCGGCATACGTCAGGCTCGGCGTCCAGCCGATGGCCCCGTCGTAGAAGTGCGGAAGGACGACGGCAAAGCGCAGTTCATGCCGCTCATGTGCGCGGCCGTCTCCGCGACGAGCGAGACGAATTTCGTCAGCGTGCCGGCCTTGTCATTGTCATATGAAGGCAGGAGGTACGACTCGACATCGAACTGGAAGCCGCGGATCGGAGCATTCGGGTGGGTCGCATTGTACGAAGCTACGTAGTCGATGATGGCAAAAGCCTTGCTGTGGTTTTCCCGGCTCGCCCCAGTCGCGAGCACCGGCCTCGGCATCGACAGCGATGCCTTTGGCTCTGGCGATCTCGACGAAGCTCTGCACGGCATCCGAATACGCTTTTATCTTCGCATCCTTGTTCGCGCCGGCAGGCAGGGCGTTGATCTCAAGATAGTCGTCAAACGTCACGTATATGGCATTGATCCTGTTCGCCGCGGCGGCATCGACGACGGTATTCGCATACGTCTTGGTGATGCGCGTCGGGCGTGACCCAGACCCATGTGCCGTATTCTCTGTCACCAAGAGCGACAGGTGCAGCCGTTTGCTTGGCAGGGAATATGTCCGGAAAGTTTCGGCAAGGTGATGCCGCCGGTCTTTGCGACCGCGGGAGCATCGGTATTTGCCACTACGGCGCTGCCGAAAGCGACGGAAGAATCGGAACAGGAATCCTGGCCGTTGTCCGCAGTGGCGCAGGCTTCGGTATCCACGCTCGTTGCGCCGGAATCATTGCTGGTAGTAGTCATAGAAAAAGTTTTCTGGGCGCCGCCCGCCAGCGTGCCGATGCTCCAATAATAATTGGACGAAGTAGCGGCAGGGCTCGCGGACACGAATGTCTCGTTATCGGCATAATAGAGGAGATGCTGGCATTCTGGCAGGCCACGGAGCCGCTGTTCGTGAGCGTCATGGCGTAGTCGATATTTCCGCCGGAGACGATAGCCTTCTGCCGGGGCGAGAGCGAGAGCGACAGGGCGCAGGCTGCCGGCCGCGGCGCGTTTGGGAGCTGCCGAATTCGCCTTGCCTTTCTTGCCCTTGTTCGCTGATGCGCTCGTGTCTATCGCGGTCGACGGCGTACTCGTCTTCTTGTCCTGGAACTGGGCGAGGGCGAGGTCTGCAGGATCGCCTTCGTTCGTGGCCACGATGCCAGGATTTTCATGCCGCAAGCCGATGACGAGGGCCACGATGATGACCGCCAGCATGGCGCACGAAAAGAGAAAGACATTCTTCCTGTCCTTGAAGAATTTCCCTTCGCGGAAGCGCGGCCGGAAATCACTTATCTTATTCTTGAACGATGAGTTTCTTGTCATAATTTTGTATCAGGTCCTTGGCCAGGCCCTCGCGGCTTCCAGCGCTGCCACTTCGGCATCTTGTGGAGCATCGTCGACTTGATGGACGCGAAGAAGGCGCTCCACTCGATGAACGTGGTCAGGTAGAAGAGCAGCCAGCCGATGGGCGCGAGGATATAGAAGGAGAACGAGTGATTCTTCCTGTCGTCGAAGAACATCTGCACGAAGAAGATGGTAGCGACTACGGCCACGCCGGACAGGAACGAGGTGAAATCGTTCGTCAGGAAGGCGTAGAGGTACAGGAAGGCCAGGAAGAAGACCTCGAGCGATATCTGCATCTCGCCGAAGATGGCGAGCGGCAGGATGAGCCACGTCAGTATCTTGTTGTGCTTCTTGTCGGTGCTGAAGAACAGATGCTTGAAGTCGCGGAACGTGGTGAACCGGCCGAGCTTTCCAGCGGAAGCGCTGCTTGCGCAGGCCGGCGATGTCGTTCGCGCCTTCGGTAAACACCACGGCCCGGTCGGCATAGACGATCTTCATGCCGGCGTCCTGGATGCGCACGGACAAGTCGATGTCCTCGGTGATGTTGGTGGTATTGTAGACGCCGAGCTTCTCGAAGACTTCGCGGCGAAGGCGCCGGCCGCGCCTCCGATGATGTAGATGGTGTTCAAGATGGACTCGGCCTTCTTGAAATAGAACGAGAACAGGTATTCCAGGTACTGGATGACGCCGATGATCTTTGTGGTATTGCCGATCTTCACGTTGCCGACAGCGGCCATGACGCGCGGATTGGAAAAGCAAGATACGAAGTTCTCGATGGTATCCGGCAGCACGATGCAATCGGCGTCGATCGAGATGATGATGTCGCCGTGCGAGAGCTCGATGGCGCGGTTGAGCGCCCGGCCCTTGCCGCCGTTCGACTTGTAGTCGTAAATGATGCGGATGTCGTTCACTCCGTCCGTCCAGCTCTCATAATCGGCGAGGAAATTCCTGATGAGCTTGTCGGAGTCGTCCGTCGAGCCGTCGTTCACCACCACGAGCTCCATGTTACGGTACGTGCTCAAGAGCACCGTCTTCATGGTGTTCAGGATGCCCTGCGATTCGTTCCAGGCGGGTATCATCACCGAGACGAGCGGACGGTATGCCTCGATCTCGGCGCGATGCTTCTTGTTATAGAAGAAATTCACCACGTCGTGCCACGGCTGACGATCATGTAGAGGAAGTATTTTGCCAGAAGTACGGTCGCGAAGAGTATGATGATCCCGCGAAGGACGGGAAACTGGTTGACCCTCGGTGGCCTTGAGCACGAATACGGACGCCACGATCCAGCCCATGGACGGCATACAGGGCGATATAGGTCAGTATTTTGACGGTACGGTCAGACAAGAGCTTTTTCTTCATAATGGGAGAGATGTTCTTTATTAATTTCGCAAAGATGTTCGACAGGAAGATGGCGATCAGGAAGATGGCCACCATGCGGTATGAGAACACATAGAGATAGCTGAGAGGAAGCGCAGGAACAAGAGTGATAGGGCGACCACCAGAAGGATGCACAGAATATTGAAGAACGCAGAGAAAAAGACGTTTACGTGCCCGGTCTCTTGTTGTGCTTGTACTTTTTTCATATAAGTAATCCGTGCAGGCCTGTCAAAAAACTCGACCTTACTAGATAAGACGGCATAGCCCCGGCATCGTTTCAGCGAACAGTATTCGCGGTATTTCAGCCTTCTTTGTCAAGGTATGCGGGAAATCCGGCCGAATCCGGAAAAAAGGGCAATAAAACTTGACTTTTTATATATAATATGATATTCTAGCTCACATATTAATAGATTAGTCAATAGCTTGTATTACCAGTAAAGTATATGGAGAAAAATATGGAGAACAACAAAAAAGTCGCGATTGTCGGCCTCGGATACGTCGGACTGCCTTTGGCATTGCTCGCCGCCGAAAAGGGCTACGATGTCATCGGCGTCGAAATCAGCCAGAAGAAGATCGCCGAGCTCAAAGATGCGCCGATCACCGTGACAGATGACTTCAGTGCCATCAAGGATGCTGCTGCCATCATCATCTGCGTACCTACTCCTGTGTACGACACCAAGCTGCCTAATCTCGAACCGGTCGTCGGCGCATGCCGAAGCGTGGCCAAATACCTCTCGAAGGGCCAGCTCGTGGTCCTCGAATCTACGGTGAACCCGGGCGTCTGCGAGACAGTCGCCCTGCCAATACTCGAAAAAGAATCCGGCCTCAAAGCCGGCGTAGATTTCTATCTCGCGCACTGTCCTGAACGCATCAATCCCGGCGACGAGAAATGGACCGTCCGGAATATCCCTCGCGTCGTGGGCGCGCTCGATGCTGCCGGCCTCAAGATGGCCGCAGAACTCTATCGCTCTATCATAGACGGCGAAGTGAAAGAAATGGGTTCGCTCAAAGAAGCTGAATCCGTAAAGATCGTGGAAAATGCCTTCCGTGACGTGAATATCGCATTCGTGAACGAGCTCGCCATGTCATTCTCGAAGCTCGGCATCGACGTTGTCAATGTCATCAACGGCTCTGCCACCAAGCCTTTCGCCTTCATGGCTCACTACCCAGGCGCTGGCGTCGGCGGACACTGTATCCCGGTCGACCCGTACTACTTGATCGATTACGCAAAGCAGAACGGCTTCAACCATGAATTCCTTGCGCTTGCTCGCACCGTGAACAACGGCATGCCGAAGTTCGCTGTCGGCCTCGCGGTCAAAGAACTCGAGAAGCTTGGCGTCGATATCGCGGACACGAAAGTGACCGTCCTCGGCCTCGCATACAAAGCGAACATCGAAGACTGCCGCGAGAGCCCGTCATTCGAGATCATCGAGCACCTGGAAGAAATCGGCGCGCATGTCACCTCGTACGATCCGTACGTGCTCGACAAGTCGACCGCGAAGACTCTCGAGGACGCGCTGCTCGGTGCAAAGGTAGTCAATCATCGCCTACCGCTCACAAAGTCTTCAAAGAGCTCACTCCCGAATATTTCATGAGCAAAGGCGTACGTGTCATCATCGACGGTCGTAATTGTCTGCCAAAGGATAAATTCGTCGCGGCAGACATATCATACAAAGGCATCGGCCGATAATATTTATGAAAGCATACATACTTAAAAATACAGAAAATTTCACAGGCTGGGACCGCGTTTTCAGCATCGTAAAGGAATCATTCATCATGATTTTTCTTTCTTGCCCCTTCTGACCGGACTGATCCTGTACAAAGTAGTCTTCATCGCAAACATGGCCCTCGTGCCTTCGTTCTGGACTATCTACGGATTGATCGCGACGCTCTTCCTGATCTCGCGCCTGCCATACGCATACCTCCATAAGGATGACCACACCGCTGTATACTCCGCGAGCGAATACCCGAACGTATCCGTCGTCATCGCCTGCAAAAACGAAGAGGGAGGAATTTTCAAAACTATTTCCACTGCCATGGCAAGCGAATACCAGGGCATCATCGAGTGCATCGTCATCGACGACGGCTCGACCGACGGCACTCTCGCGGAAATGCACCGCGCCCGCGATACCTACGGCGCAGAACATGTAAAAGTCATTTCGTTCCCCAAAAACCTCGGCAAGCGTGAAGCCATGGCTGTCGGCATCAACGAAGCGAAATACGAAATCGTTACCTTTATTGACTCCGACTCTTTCGTCGCGGTAGACGGCATCCGTCATTTGGCAGAACACTTCATGGCCAACCCGAAAGTCGGCGCAGTCGCCGGAAACACGAAAGTGGAAAATATCAATGCGACCTGCTCACCAAGATGCAGTCCATCCAGTACGCCGTCTCGTTCGACGTCTACAAGGCGAGCGAGAGCGTGCACCAATCAGTAACCTGCTGCCCGGGATGCTTCAGCGCCTACCGCAAGTCTGCGGTCGAGCCCCTCGTCGAGGCCTGGAGAGAGCACAAGTTCTTCGGCTCGAAATCTACCTTCGGCGACGACCGCGGACTGACGAACTACGTCCTCCGCAAGAGCTGGGACATCGTCTACTGCCAGGCCGCACAGGCCACCACGACGGTACCAGAGAAATTCAAGACCTACCTCAAGCAGCAGCTCCGCTGGAAGAAATCCTGGATCCGCGAAGGCGCATTCGCAGGACTCTTCATGTGGAAAAAGCGCCACCCGCTCGCGAGCTTCGCTTTCTATGTGAACTTTTCTTTCCCGATCGTCGGCCCGATACTGGCTGCGGTGATCCTCGCGCGCAGTATCATCACCCATAATCCGGTGCTCTTCCTCGTATTCATGTGCGGCTTCCTGCTCCTCGGCACCGTCTTCGCGCTCTTCGTGCGGGTCTATCACGGCCTCGAGAACTGGATGTACATGCCGCTCTTCTCATTCCTGTTCGTCACCGTATTCCTGTGGCAGATGCCGTACGCGCTTTTTACCCTTAAGAAAACCGGCTGGGGCACCAGATAAATTTCATGAAAACATATAAGAAATATTTTTATTTGTTCGCAGTCATCGCCCTCGTGGTGGGAATCGTCACATACCTCTTTCCGCTCGCCACGAAATTCCTCATCGCCATCCGCACGCACGCATATACGTACAGCTACACCCCGCCCGAGGATCTCGTCGCCGAAGACGTCTCTGACCTCGCGCCCGCGCAAGGCGTGCCGATACTCATGTACCACGGCATCATCGCCGGCCGGGGCATCTGGGCACCAATACTACGCGCGAGAACTTCGTCGCCCAGATGGAGATGCTCAAGCGCAACGGCTATCAGACCATATCTATCGCCGACTACGACGCATTCCGAGAAGGAAAATTCATACTGCCTCCGAAGCCTGTCATCATCACCTTCGATGACGGACGACGTGACAGCTTCTACGCCTCTGACGAAGTCTTCAAGAAGCTCGGATTCAAGGCTACCATATTCCCGGTCACTGCGCCCCGCCATGCTCTCAAACGATCCGTTCTTCCTCTCATGGAGCGAACTCAAGTACATGCGCGATTCCGGCCGATGGGAGATAGAGGCGCACGGCCGCAACTCTCACGACAAATTCGTCAACGATGCGAAAGGCGATATCGGCGTATACCTCACTTCACGTTTGTATTCTCCGACGACGGACCTCGAGAGTGTGGCAAACTTCGAGCAGCGCGTCAGCCTCGACTATTTGAACAATCTGCATGACCTGAAGAATTACCTCGGCATAGATGCCCAGTATTTCGCGGTGCCGCTCAATCACTACGGCGACGACGATCAGTCGAACTATCCGGATGCCGGCGCTTTCAATAGGAAGGTCGTGTCCGAAACTTTCAGGCTGGCTTTCATCGAAGCAGGTGACAAGGACAACAAGGCCCTCGACACTTTTTATAACTATAAAGATACCGACAAGACCGACATCAAGCGCCTCGAAGTCAAGAATATGACCGCGAGCGACCTTGAAACCGCCCTCGATCAGTTCGCGCCGACCAAGCCGAACCTGTCGTACCCGAACCCCGCAGATGCAATGCAGGTAAAGAACAAGACTGAATTGCTCTACGGCAACCTCGACACCACGAACGGCATCAGCCTCATCTCGAGCCCTGCCATTCCTCTGCTCGCGTGCTCATCGGCGACGAAGAGTGGAAGAATTACGACATAGAAATGTCTGTGACCCGCGAAGAAGGGCAGTCCACATCAATCCTCGCGTACTACAAGAACGAGGACAACCTTATCGCTCTCGACTGGGGCAACAAATATGCGTCCCTCATCGAACGCGTAAATGGCAAGGAGAGGACTATCGCTTCCTACGACATGCCGAAGCCAGTCAGTAGGGCCGACATCTCTATCCGCATCTGGAGGGGCGTCGTCAGCGCTGCATTCAACGGCGTCACTGTCACGAACGGCGCACCGACCACGCTCACTCGCGGCACAAGCGGCCTTTCCGTCTGGGACGCGAAAGAAGCGCATGCTACCATTCACAGCTTCACTATCAGCTCGCTTGATGCGGAGCCAAAAGCCTTGCAGCCAGTACCAATAGCAAGCGTTGCCGCAGGTGACTCTTCGAACGAGCTCGAAGCGCAAGGATACTACGACGACCCGACCATGCCGTATGTTTCGACTGGCATGAAGAAATACGACTGGACCACGGTAGCAAACCGCTTCTCCATACTCGACAATTCCACTCCGTGGAACGACTATTCCGTCACTGCAGGCGTCTGGCTCGGCAGGAGCGACTTCACGCTCATGACCCGATACCAAGACGCCGACAACTACACCGCATGTACGTTCACGGATCATGGCAAGGACGTCACAATGTTCAAAGTAGTGGCAGGAACAAAAGAGATATTGGCTGAAAACAAAGACGTCAGGATAAACTCATACAACCCATGGAACTTCACGATGAGATCGCGCGCCGCCCGCATGCAGTGCCTCATCAACGGCCAGATCATACTCGACTCGAGCGACAGCAAAGTACCGGCACACGGTTCGGTAGGCATCGATTTCGGCACGAACAGATCGCTGATTTCAGGGTCAACAGCATCGAAGTCACTTCTTTCTAGTCTTCGGCTATTCTGATAGAATCAGATCAGGATGAAATACAAGATTATTCTTTTCTCAGCTCTAGCCATAGCCGTCGCTACGTTCGCGGGGCTGTATGTCAATTCCAAAATGAAAGCGCAGCTCGAAACGCCACATGCGGTAACCGAACCTGCGACGGCACCGAGCGAGCCGGACATTACGCCCGTTGCTTCATCCGTACCGAAACCAACTCCTCCGATGCCGGCACCGAGCATTACAAAATTTTTAGATGATTTCAGCACGAGCTATACTGTGGTCGAAACAGGGGACATCAGCGAAAGCAAGAGCAAGGAGTGGTGGATCGGTTCGGGCGCATATTTCTACAGCCAGAACGGCATAGCGAGCACCGTGGCCGGACCGTTGCCGGAAAAAGATTATTTCCGCACGGCATTCCTCGCCTCAAATCCGCTCGACACGGACAATGGCTATTATCCGCAGAATATTTTCCGTCTGGTCTCGCGGATGGAATTCCAGAACCTGCAGCAAGAGGCGTATTTTAAAATTACGAAAGATAACCTGAGCGCAAGCCCGAACAGGAACGCCTCGAACGGCCTCCTGCTCTTCAACCGCTACCAGGACGAGTTCAATCTCTATTACACCGGCATCCGCGTGGACGGCTATGCGGTCATAAAGAAGAAGATTGATAAGACATACTACACCATGGCATACGTGCCGCTTTTCCCGGGTATGTACGACAACAAGAAAAATCCGAACCTCTTGCCGGAAAATTCATGGATAGGGTTGCGGAGCGTTGTGGTGACGAATGCCGATGGCACAGTCACCATAAAGCTGTACGTGGACAAAGATCGCACAGGCAAATGGGTCTTGGCGGCCCAGGCCGAAGACGACGGCAAGAGTTACGGCGGCGCGCCGATCAAAGCCGCAGGCTATGGCGGCATCCGCACGGATTTCATGGATGTGCAGTTCGACGACTACAGCATCGTGAAATTATAAAAAGTAATTGTTATACTATGCTCATGAAATCCTTCATGAGCATTTTTTCCGTCCTGCTTGTCGCATTATTCCTCTCTGCGCCGATCGCGGGCAGGGCGGCGGAGACTCCGGCACAGACAAAAGCCCAAGTCATTTCATCGCTCCCGACCATGGAGATGGACGCGGTTGTGCCCGTCGATGCCGCCGACGGCACCGGCGCCTCGAGCGTGCCCCTGACGCTCTTGCTCGCGAGCACGGCTCTCCTCGGCATCCTTTTCATCTGCATAAACATACAGAAAGCCAAGAAGAAAAGGGGAGCGGCAAAGCCTAAGAATATTTACAAGAAATAATCCCGTGATACAATACGGCTATGCTTAAAGATTTCAAACAGTTCCTGCTTCGCGGCAATGTCGTGGACCTCGCGGTGGGCGTGGTCGTCGGCGCGGCCTTCGGCACCGTCGTTTCCGCGCTCGTCCTCGGATATCATCACGCCGCTCATCTCCGCCATCGCCAAGACTCCCGACTTCAGCGGGCTCTCTTTCACCGTCCACGGCAGCACCTTCATGTTCGGACATTTCTTGAACGCCCTCATTTCGTTCATCCTCGTCGCCGCTACGATATTCTTCTTCGTCGTCAAGCCCATGAATCTGCTCATCGCGCGCTCCCGCAAAGAACCGCCCGCAGATCCCACTACCAAGAAATGTCCGGAGTGCCTGTCCGAGATTCCCATCGGGGCCAAGCGCTGCTCGCACTGCGCCGAGCCGGTCTAACACATCTTGACAGCGCTCTCGGGTCTGCTATGATGCTAAAAGAAAACTACGCAATAATTCTTTCATAGGGTACGGATTTAGCACGGGCCAGGATTTCAATCCAGGCCCTTTCTTTTTTCTCTGAATTTCTTCTGGGTTTCTTCTTGTTGTGCCTCTTGACATACGGAGTGATTTGGATTATAGTGTATGCGGTCCGATGCATCCTTATATGGATACCTATCAATATCCATATAGGGCTGCAAAGAATAGGCTGGATTTCAATTCGGCCTAAACGAGATTATATACAATTCTTCATAGGGACAGCGGGTACAGGGGCTCGGAATATTTTCCGGCCCCTTTTTGATTTCCTATGGAAACCTATTGCCGAACGCATACGGTTATGCTATATTGAAAACGGTTTTTCATAGGATATTGGCTTTAAAAACAGGGTTGGATTTCTATCCGACCCTTCCTTAGTTCTTTTCTCAGTGATATCAGCATATAACAGCAAGTAGATCAGCGAGGGTCGGATTTCTATCCGGCCCTGTTTTATTTCCCGGCAGGCTTTGCAAAAACCCGCTTCCTGTCGTATACTGCGGGGGAGCATTCTTTTTCATAATCCTAAAAAGCAAATCATGTGTTACATCGTAGTACGGAGACGCAAAAAAGTTTCCTGGAAAAGTCTTTTCTTCGAAATGACGCGACCGCCGACCATGCTTGAAAAGCCGACAAACTTCCGCAACGCTTTCGTGCCGTTTCCGCAGCCCCCAACGATCATTCGCATCATTGCGACCGACTATTATTGAATCCTGAAAAGAGCCTTGCGCCGCGCGCACTGCTCTTTTTATTTTGCGAAGTGGTATAATCATCTCATGAAAAAGAACTTGGTCCTCTTCATGATCCTCATCGTCGTTGCCGCCGCGCCCGCGGGAGCCGTCAGGGCAGAGGGCGAAGACACCGATGCGAAGATCGAGAGCGGCGTGACGTCGTTCTTTCCGCGCGCCTGGGCCTGGATCGTGGACCACACGCCTGCCTTCATACAGAATTCCATCCGTTCCGCCTATGCCGTGACCGAAGACTTCCGCCTCGATCTTGACCGCAAGCTCGATGCGAAGAAGACGGATCTCGAGGCCGAGCTCGTCATCCCTCGACGCGGCCGAGAAAGGGGAGCATCCGACTTTTCACGAGCGCCTCCTGCCCGTTGCCAAGCACATCGAGCACTTCTTCACCGGCGTATTCGACACCGTCCTCGGCAGCCAGATCCTCTTTTACGGCTTGTCATTCCTCATCGTGCTCTGGGCCATACGGTATCTGATACGCTTGATATTCTAAATTTTGTCATTTCACTCTGCGCCGTGTAAGATAAGACTATGGCGCTGCGAATCTTTTTCGGAATAGGACTGGTATTGTCCATGCTCTTCATCCGCTGTGGGTGACGGCCGTGCTCGTGCTTTTCGGCATGATATATTTCCGCTTCTATATCGAAGGCATCGTCGCCCTCGCCATCCTCGACCTCCTCTACGGCGTCGGCGCGCCGCGATTCTTCAACGTCACCTTCGTCACGTCTATCGTGGCAGTCTTCGTGTTCGTCATCGTTGAAGCGGCCAAGAAGAAATTGAAATTCTATAGTCATGACTAAATAATGATCAGAAAGATACTGCGCAAAAATAAAATACGGAACCGCAACGACTTCGTCGAGCCCGACGAGATCTTTCTCGATGCCGAGAACCTGGCGAATTTCAACCAGCAGCAGTTCGAGGGCAGGATCGAGAAGCCCATACCGAAGCGCACCCTCTGGTTCCTCGGCGCCTTCTTCGCCCTGGCAGCGATCTCCTTCGCCGGCCGCCTCGGCTACCTGCAGATACACAAGGGCGAGGCGTATTTCATGCGGAGCGAGCAGAACACTCTCGAGAAGGAGATCATCTTCGCCGACCGCGGCATCATCTACGACCGCAACCGCAAGGAGCTCGTCTGGAACAAGAAAGCGGAAAGCGCTCCCGACGCGACGCAAGAGCCGCAAGAGCCAGCAGCGCAGAATGATTTTCCTATCCGCTCGTATCTGCCTGACGGCTTCGCCCATCTCCTAGGCTATGTGGGCTATCCCTCCGCGGACAAGAGCGGGCGCTACTGGCAGACGGATTTCATCGGCAAGGACGGCTTGGAAAAGCAGTACGACGAGGAGCTGAAGGGCACCAACGGCCTGAAGATCGTGGAGACCGACGCGGGCGGCAGCATCCAGTCCGAGAACATCGTCAATGCTCCGGAGCGGGGAGCGGATCTCGTCACCACCATCGACTCGCGCATCCAGCACACCCTCTACGACGAGATCAAGGCACTCTCCGAGAGCAATCTCTTCGCGGGCGGCGCAGGTGTCATCATGGACGTGACGACGGGCGAAGTGCTCACTTCGACGAGCTACCCGGAATACAATTCCGAGATCCTTTCCCTCGGAAAGGACGCGACGGCCATCAAGGGCTATTTCGAGGACAAGCGCAAGGTCTTCATGGACAAGACCATTTCCGGCCTCTACACTCCCGGCTCCATCATCAAGCCGTTCATGGCCATGGGCGCGCTCAACGAGAACGTCATCGACCCCGCTACCAAGATCCTTTCCACCGGCTCGATATCCATCCCGAACCCGTATGATCCGAAGCAAGAATCCGTGTTCAAGGACTGGCGGGCCCAGGGCTGGGTGGACATGCGCCAAGCCCTTGCCGTGTCTTCCGACGTGTATTTCTATGAGATCGGCGGCGGCTACCAGGCCCAGAAGGGCTTGGGCATCGCCAACATCGAGAAATACGCGCGGCTCTTCGGCATCGGCACCGAGACGGGCGTCGACTTGCCGGACGAGAATTCCGGCACCATCCCAAGCCCCGAGTGGAAGGCGCAGAATTTCAAAGGCGATCCGTGGCGCGTCGGCGACACGTATCACACCGTCATCGGCCAGTACGGCTTCCAGGTCACGCCGATGGAGATGGCCCGCGCCGCAGCATCCATCGCGAACTACGGCACGCTCGTCACTCCGCATTTCATCCTCGGCGACACTGCCAGAGAAAAAGAGACTGCCGATTGTCAATCTGCCGCGCGCCGACTTCGATGTCGTGCACGAAGGCATGCGCGCATCCGTCCAGGGCGGCACCTCGGCCGTGCTCGACGTGCCGTACGTAGACATCGCGTCGAAGACCGGTACCGCCCAGCTCGGCGTCCAGAAGAACAAAGTGAACTCCTGGGTCATGGGCTTCTTCCCGTACGAGCACCCGAAATACGCCTTCGTCATCATGATGGAAGCCGCCCTTCGACCAACGGCGTCGGCGCTCCGGCAGTGGCCCGCCAGCTCTTCGACTGGATGAACATCTACACTCCGGAATATTTCAAATGACAATCGGACAAAATCAAGTTGCGCTCCGAACTCGCGGTCTAGTATAATGGACTCCATGCAACGCGCACGCATACTTTTGGCTTTCGGGGTCTGGATCGCGGTCTTGCCGTATCTCGGCTTTCCCATCGCCTGGAAGAACATCTTCTTCGTCGTAACCGGCGTCGGCCTGGCGTATTTCGGCTACGTGCTGTATCGCGAGCACAAGGTGCGCACCGGCAGGCAGACGTTCGACAATTTCAGCGAGAACCGCGACTTCGGCCGCGAACAGCCGGCAAGCGAATATGGAGAACGAAATTAAGGACAAGCCGGCCGAACCGCTGCGGGGCAGGGAAAAGGGCCTGGTCATTTTGCTCGTGATCGCCTTTTTCGCCCTCGGCGTCTACGTCGGCGTCACCCACCGCTCGGCCATCGAGAAAGTCACCGGCATCGAGAACAAGGAGCCGCAGGTGGCCACCACCGCGGACTTCGGCCCCTTCTGGGAGCCTGGAATACCATCAACGAGAAGTACCCGAGCGCCAGCGCCATAACTGACCAGGAACGCATCTATGGGGCCATTTCGGGCCTTGTAGGCTCTTTAAACGACCCGTACAGCGTCTTTTTCAAGCCGGACGAGGCCAAGGTCTTCGAGGGGGATATCGCGGGCAATTTTACCGGCATCGGCATGGAAGTGGGGGTCAAGGACAAGATCCTGACCGTCATCGCTCCGCTCAAGGATACCCCTGCGGAAAAGGCCGGCATCCGGAGCGGAGACATGGTCCTGAAGATCGACGACAAATATACTTCCGACGTTTCCATCGACGAGGCCATCAAGCTCATCCGCGGCGACAAGGGCACCACTGTAAAGCTCACCATCCTCCACGAAGGCGAGTCCGAGCCGGTAGAGATTTCCGTCGTGCGCGACACCATCAAGATCCCGACCATCGACACGAGATGCGCAAGGACGGCGTCTTCGTCATCCGCCTCTACAGCTTCTCGTCCGACTCCGCACAGCTCTTCCGCGATGCCATGAAGAAATTCGTCGCCGCAAAGACCGATAAATTGGTCCTCGACCTCCGCGGCAATCCGGGCGGCTATCTCGACGCGGCCGTAGACATCTCGAGCTGGTTCCTGCCGACCGGCAAGGCCATCGTCACCGAGGACACGGCAAGAGCGGGGAAGAGAAGACCTATCGCTCCAAGGGTTATGATATCTTCAGTGACAATCTGAAATTCGCCATCCTGATCGACAGCGGTTCCGCTTCCGCATCCGAGATCGTGGCCGGCGCCATGCAGGACCAGAAGAAAGCCATTCTGGTCGGCACGCAGAGCTACGGCAAGGGTTCGGTGCAGGAAGTCATCAACCTTACTCCCGACACGCTCTTCAAGATCACCGTGGCCAAGTGGCTCACCCCGAACGGCACATCCATTTCTTTGAAAGGCCTGACTCCCGACGTCAAAGTGGACTTCACCAAGGACGATGCTGCCGCCAAGCGCGACCCCCAGCTCGACAAAGCCGTAGACCTGCTCCAGCACTGGACAGCGATCAAATAAAAAGCTACAAATAGAAGTATGAAAGTAATATTCCTGCAGGATGTGCCGCGAGTCGGCCGAAAATACGATGTCAAAGAAGTGAATGATGGCTACGCCATGAATTTCCTGTTGCCGCGCAAGTTCGCAGAGCTCGCCACAGTGAAATCCATCGCCGCCCTCGAACTGCGCCAGAAGGAGATCAAGGTTGAACGGGAAGTCCGCGACGACCTGCTCATGAAGAACCTGGAAGCCATCAAGGACAAGGTGGTGACCCTCTCCGAGAAAGCCGACGAGACTGGCCACCTCTTCAAGGGCCGTGCACGAGAAAGAAATCGTGGAAGCCATGCATGCCCAGCACCATGCGGAAATCAGCGAAGAATTCCTCAAGATCGAAAAGCCTATCAAAGAAGTGGGCGAGCACGACATCCCAATCGATATCAAGGGCAAGAAATCATCCTTCAAGCTGGTCATCGAGCGGGCCTAGCCTTTCTAACTGATATGTGGTATGAATAAGGTCGAAAGACCTTATTTTGTTTTTTGCAAAATAAAGAAACAACATTCTCCACCTTTAAAACCCTGCGACATGAAAAATTTCAAGATTTTTCTCGCCTTGCTGTTTATCCTTTCCGCATCGCTCGCCCGAGGGCAGGCGCTGTCCGCCGCTCCCGGCAGGGGAGCAGACAGCGCGAAGAAGCCGAAAATCGACTGCAAGAAACTCACGTTCTGGTACTCGGCGAAAACCATGTCCGAGCTCCAGAGCGGCGGAAGGCCCCATGCGATACGTGTATGTCCTCGGCAACAGGCGCTTTCTGGTAGGGCGGCGGCGCTATCATCTCTT
Source organism: bacterium (assembly GCA_037200905.1). Taxonomy (GTDB): domain Bacteria; phylum Patescibacteriota; class Minisyncoccia; order Phycocordibacterales; family UBA9973; genus UBA9973. The sequence continues at coordinate 34,886 of JBBCGN010000005.1, read as the reverse complement.
TACCAGCATCCAGTTTCCGGACGAAGGGCGCCCGGCAGACGCCGAGCGCGTCTATATCTGGCGGCAGGGCCATAAGGAGATCATGCTCATACAGATCCATGGCAAAAAGCTGCCCCGGCATCTGAAGAAGAAGCGCATCAGGCCGAAAGGGAACGAGAATGAAGGCCCGGCTCCCGCTCCTCCCGAAGACAAAGCAGTGATGCTCGCATGAGAAAAATGTACCGCGAAGCCCCTGATGTCGTGCGACCGGCCCCTTCGAAAGAGGGGGCTTTTTCTTTGCCCATGAGACGAAAGCAATCTCTGTATCTTGTCATTCGGACTGATCGCATTCTCGGTGAACCCCGCCCGGGCCCAAGGAGGCATGCACCTGCCTTCTACGAAGGCAGACACTGAAAGATTAAGCCTGGACAATGTCCGGTATGCCGACCCGGCCAAAGCCGATTCGCCGAAGATTTCGGTAGCGAACGGCTGGGAAGCCTACATCGCCGGCAAGCGCGAACTCTACTTCTGGTACTCGCCGAAGTACTTCATGTATCAGCATGAGAAGCTCCATAACCCGAAGACCTGGCTGGTGAACGGCCAGATCTTCACGCATTGGACCGAGTCCGGGGAGGAGCTCAATCCGCGATGGAAGGATGATACTCAGTTCATTTTCCACTGGACACGGGGAAAGGACAGCCTGGTCATCACCGTATCGCCACAGCTGAAGCCTGACGCAAAAGAAAAGGAGGATGTTATTAGCACAGAGCCGGCACAGAGAGAAAAGCCCGCCGACACACCGACGGACGAAGTGATTTACACGAAAGCCGAAGCCCCCGCCATAGCGGGGGCTTTCTTATTCCAAATTAGCAAATTTGCGTCTTGGACGTGGACTATTTAGGCTAAGCGACCACGTTCACCACTTTCTTTACCACAGTCTTGCCGTTGAAGGAGGTCTTGCGGCGAGAGCCGAATTTGACGACGCCCGGCACCAGAGCGAAGAGGGTATGATCCTTGCCGATGCCGACGTTGGTGCCGGCCATGATAGCCGTGCCGCGCTGGCGGATGATGACAGAGCCGGCCTGGGCCTTTTGGCCGTCGGCAAGCTTCGTACCGAGGTACTTTGGGTTTGAATCTCTTAAGTTTTTGGCGGTTCCGCCAGCTTTTCTATGTGCCATATTGTGTTTATTGGGTTATTTCTAAGCTCAGGCAGTATACACGATATGAGGTTATAAATCAAGAGATTCTAATTCTTAGTTTATTCGATTAATGCAGGTAGCTCTTTACATTAAAAATAATATATCCTATAATGCGGGATACACATATGACAGGTTCAATAGAAAACATAGCTTCTCATTTAAAATTTCTTGGCTATTCTACAGAGAAATTAAAATCTGAAAATGCCAATGAAAAGGATATTTGGGTAGGGAAACACATTCAAAAAAACAGCGTTGTATTTTTTGAACTTTTTCCGTCCTTTATTATGTTTCGTGTTAATCTAACAACTGAAAGGAAATTCTCTCCTGAGATGGATGCCGTAATGAACAGAGCAAATAAAATTTTTACGATAGTAAAGATTTATTATGAGATTGAAAACGACAAAGCTGTCTTAAGACTCGAAGCAATACATACGGGTAGATATACCAAAGAATCTTTTGGTGCTTTTTTCGACATGTTTGTAGCGGATCAGAATTTGATTTACAAAGTCGATGGTTTCGCTACTGCATTTTTGGGAACAGAAGAAAAGGAATAATAATAAAATGGAAAACTCTAACGAAATTAAGAAAAAATCAAACTGGCTTCCATTCCTTATCACAGCTTTGATTAGCTCAGTGATTTCAATTACTCTCACCCTATCAGCAATCAGTTACAAATGGATTAATCCCAGTGCATATCAAGTGGGACCAGGGGCGTGGTGGTCTATATTTTCTACTATACTTAACATCTTATTGCTTTGCTTTTCACTGTGGCAATATCTCAAAGGACAGGAACAAGGGAAAAGAAACAAAGCACAAATAAAGATTTGGATGTTGGATGCAAAGGGTATCTTAAATGCTCTTATAAAAGTACAAACACTCAAACACACAAAAACTAGCGATGCTCATAATGCCATATCCATGATTGAAGCTGCTGCAAATGCAATGCATCAAAGTTTGTACGAAGAACGAGTACTTGAGGAAGAAGATTACAAAGAGAGTGAAAAAAGGAAAATACAGATTGCAGATGAGCAAGAAATGCAAGCACTCAAAGGAAGAGCTTCAGCAGAAGCAAACCCTGTACGATGGTTATAAACTAACACAATCAAATGTCTAAATTTAAAAAATTTCTAGACAGCGAAAAGGGGAAGAACTTTTTTATCATTCTGATCGTCATTTTGGTCGGCACGGGTTCGTTCGGCCTGGGACGCTTGTCCAAGGATGAATCCATGGCTGGCATCACCGTCACATACCCGGAACAGACAGGGAACGTTCTCGGAGCCTCGGATACGATACCTGCATCAGCCCAAGCCACTTTGGAAGCCCCTAAAATCACTCCTAAGGCCTCGACAACCGTTGGCTCGACCAGCGCCGCCGGCAAGCCGTTTTTCGCTTCAAAGATCGGACACAAATATTATTCCATCGGCTGCTCCGGCGGCAAGACCATCAAGCAGGAGAACAGGATCTACTTTTCTACCGCCACCGAAGCGGAAGCTGCAGGCTTTACCAAGTCCACGAGCTGCAAATAGTCCTAGAACCGGCCACCCAAATCTTGAGTCGAATCTGCTATAGAAAGCACCGTTTTATTGTCATTGATCCATTTCTGGCACCATGCGCCATGCCGATCTGAAACATAATATCCGCCTTCGGCATCGCACTGTGCACCAGTGACTACACCGCTATAATTGCAGAAATGCTGGTCGTCGAAGATAACTTCGCGGTCATAACTATCATAGAATTTATTTCCCATCCATGTGGCCGGACATTGGTCATCCATACCGCTTATATAGCCTCTATTAAGTACATGAGGATGCTGCACTACATAATAGAGAATCAAAACCACGACACCAATTATATCCAAAATGATAAAAATTGACCTGAGCGTGATTTTTGGTTTTTTCATACTAAAAGTATACCAAAGGGAAGTATTGATGTCATTTATTCCTGCCGGAAAAAATTCCCGCACGGAAAGAGAAAAGGAGAGGGTTTCTACGCTGCCCATTCTGTGCCGATTCATATGTGAGGGAATAGAGGTTTATATTATATAGATGTGTCGCACAATATACCTTTTGAGACATGTAGCTAGGCTCAAAGGGTCTCTCGGGCCAAGGCTCTAAAATGACCTGTACTATGGCCTGGCTCATCATCTCACTCTACTCTCCTGCCGCGCGCCAGAAAAAAATTCCTGGAAAAATATTTTGGGGATAGAGAGATATCTGCAGAGGATTTATCATCAGGATTTCAAGGGGAGCCGCTTCCCCTCTTTTTCGGCTGACGAGGGAAGTCATGTTATCAGGAACGACAGGCCGTAATATTCCGCGCAGTCGGTCGGCTATCTAAAACGTGGGGTAAGGTGAATACTTACGACCCACGCCAACACCGGACTTGCATGAGACTCACAGACGACCAATGAGCCGCATGCATTTGGAAACGGAAAAGCACGCTTTATGAGGGCGTGCTTTTCATGCCTCTTATTTTTTATTTAACGGACAACATTGTGCCAGGCCTCGACGAACCAGTTGATGAAGACGGTCAGAGTGATATTGTAGCGGTTCATGAGATACAGGGCCACGATGAAGACGATGATGAGCTGCAGAAATCCTCCCTGCTGATTTTTCGGCCTCTTTTCCATACTTTCCATTTTAACATAAAAAGTCCGCCGATAGACATCGGCGGACTGGATTTAGGATTCCTGCTTATGAGAAAGTTCTTCTAGAGACTAACAAGGATAAAGCAATAACGCAAGGCCTAGGGAGCCTTGTACGGGGGCAGATAGATCATCGGGTCGAGGTAGGCGTTCGTCGGCGAGATCGGCTGGGTCAGGACGTGCCCCGGGCAGGACTTCGACGGCAGGGTCTGTAGATCCACGGCGTCCCGAGCATAGATAGAAACGTGCAGGTGCGGGCCCGTGACGTAGCCCGTGGCGCCCGAATAGCCCACTACCTGGCCGCGCACTACCCTGTCCCCTTTGGCCACTTTGATGAGGGAGAAATGGCCGAAGGTGCTGGCCAGGCCGTTGTCGTATTTGATGAGCACGAAGCGCCCGAAAGACACGCCCGGGCACTGCACGTCCGTATCGCCCGTGCCGGCTACCACGCCGTCCGCCATGGCTTTCACCGGCGTGCCGACGCTGGCGCGGAAGTCCACGCCGTTGTGCGAACCCGTGGCATAGAGGCGCTTGCCGGCTTCGGTCTTGCCGAAGAGCTGGGTGACGTAGATGTTGTCGAGCGGCCAGGAGAGCACGCCGCCGCCCGGCAATTTCGAAGGATCGAGAATGTATTTCAATTGCGATTCGTAGTCGCTGATCTCTTTCTCGAACGTCGTCTTCTTGGCCACGCGGTCCTGCAAGAGCTTCTGATAGTTCGCTTCGTTGTCCTTGGTCTGGGCCAGCAGTTTGTTCTTCTCGGCGGTGTTCTGGTCGACGATCTTCTTCTGGTCAGCAAGCTGGGCCTTCAGCTTCACCAGCTCGTCGCGGGCGTTGGTAGTGTCGGTGCGGGTCACCTCGAGGTCGCCCTTGATATGCTGGAGCTCCACGATCTTGTCCCGCACGTTGTCGCGCACGGTGATGATGTTGTCGATGTCGTTCCACACGTCGGAAAAATTGGCCCGCGACAGGATAGTGGCCGCGGCGTTGGTGGTCTCGAGCTCGTCGAGCGAGCGGAAGCCGAGCTTGATGGCTTCCTTGTCGTTCTCGATGGCATCCTCCTTGCTGACGATCTGGGTGCCGAGGGTGGAGATGGTGGCATTGGTGTTCTCGATCTTCTTGCCGGTCACGGAAATGTCGGCGTTGAGCTTCTTCCTGTTCAAATCAAGCTCGGCCAGCGAATTGTTGAGCGAGCTTTTCTGCTGGCCGAGGGTATTGAGCTGGCCCTGGTACTGCGAGATTTCTTTTTCGAGGGCGGCGATGTCGGCATTGCGCTGCTCGATCTTCGCCTGGATGTCCTGGGCCGTCTGGGCGCGCACGAAAAGGATCGGCACGAACACCGCCGACAGCATCACGAGCGCCGCGAGGCGCTTATATGGCTTTTTGTAATCGTGCAATGGTTTCATCTTTGCCAATGGCGTAGGCGATGGTGAACGGATCAGGCGATTGGTCGCGGCCCGACAAAGCCATGCGTACCGGGTGGAGCAGTTCGCCCTTGGAAGCGAGGCCTTCTGTTGCAGCCATGAGGGCTTCTTTGACGCGCTCCGCGGTGAAATCTTTTTTCATCTATCGCTTCGACGGCGCTCAGGGCTTTCTTGATATTTTCGGAAACTTTTTCTGCCGGAACATCTTTGTATAGTAATTTCTCACGAGGGTAGTCAGGGGCCTGCACGAAGAGGTCGAGCTCCCCTGCCCTTTCCATGTCGTCCACGTCGCTCCATTTGCTGATGCGCTCGGTGATGACGGGAATGATCTTTTCGCTGCGGAATTTTTCCGGGAGTCTCGCAAAGATATTTTTCTGCAGCTCTTCCGGCGAAAGCTTCTTGATATGTTCCTTGTTGATCCAGTCGAGCTTGTCGAGGTTCACTTGGGCGCCGGAGATCTGGATGCGTTTGATGTCGAAAGCCTCGATCAATTCCTTCGGCGTAAATATCTCCTGCTCCGTGCCGGGATTCCAGCCGAGCAGTGCCAGGAAGTTCATCAGGGCATCCGGCACATATCCCTCAGCGGCATAATCGAGGATATCCTTGGCCCCGTCGCGCTTGCCGAGCTTCTTGGTGCCGCCATCGGCCAGTATCGGCGGCAGGGTCACCATCACCGGCGGCTTGATGCCGAGGGCGTCGTAGAGCGACAGGAATCGCGGCGTAGAAGCGATGAATTCGTCCGCGCGCATGATGTGCGTCACGCCCATCTGCAGGTCGTCGATGATGTGCGCGAAATTGTACGTCGGATAGCCGTCGCTCTTTATCAGGATGAAGTCATCGAGGGCTTCCGGGCCGGCCGAGAGCTCGCCGCGTACGCCGTCGATCCAGGTATAGCTCTTTATCTCCGGCACGCGAAAACGCAGGGCCTGCGTGCCGTCCCACTGGCCGAATTTTTCGGGGGCGATGATTGCGGTACAAGAACGGCTGCTTGTTCTCATCGGCGAGCTTGCGAAAAGCCTCAAGCTCTTCAGCCGTATACGGATCGGGATAGGCCAGACCTTTTTCGATCAGGGCGAGGGCGTACTTCTTGTACAGGTCGAGACGCTCGGACTGCTTGTACGGCGCGAACGGGCCGCCCACTTCGAGACCTTCGTCCCAATCGAGGCCGATCCAGCGCAAGGATTTCATGATGTGTTCTGCCGAGCCTGGCACCTCGCGCGCTTTGTCAGTGTCTTCGAGGCGCAGGATGAATGTGCCGCCGTTTTTGCGGGCCCACAGCCAGGCGAACAGGGCGGTGCGTACGCCGCCGATGTGCATGAACCCCGTCGGAGACGGGGCGAACCTGGTTACCGTGCTTCTATCTGCCATATGGCCATTTTAGCATGACAGCAGAAAAATCCAGAGAAAAATAGAGGAAATGAGGAATCGCTTATCTGTTCTCGTGAGAAAGGGCCATATCGACGATCTCGCGGGCGATCTTCTCGGCCGCCCCCGGCTTGGCGAAGCTCTGCGCCCCGTGGGCCATCTTTTCGAGCAGGGCCCGGTCGCCCACGATGCGGTCGATCTCGGAGCACAGGATGTTGGCTTTCATGTTCTGCTCCTCGATGACGGCGCAGGCGCCGCTTCTCGCATAGGTGAAGGCGTTCTTCATGGCGTGGTTGCCGTTGGACTCCTTGAAGGGCACGAGGATGGACGGCACGCCCCAGGAAGCGATCTCGAAGAGCGTCGAGCCCGCGCGCGAGACGATCAGCGTGGCCGCGCCCGCCGCCATCTTCATGATGAGCGGATTCATGAAGGCGAACGGCATATAGCGCACTTTGTTCGCATTGTCCTTGAGCACGACGTCGGCCCGGCCGGAAACGGTCTTGAAATTATTGACGCCGGTCTGGTGGATGACCTGATACTTCCCTACCAGGAATGGCAGCGAATCGAGCACGGTATTGTTGAGGAGTTCCGCGCCCTGCGATCCGCCGAGGATAACGATGACCGGCAGTTCGCGCTCCAGCTTGAAATACTCGAGGGCCTTCTCGTGCTCGGCCGCATGCTCGAGCTCGGCGCGGATGGGCTGGCCCGTCCAGGCGGTCTTGTCCTTCGGGAAATAATCCGCAGCTTCGGGAAACGAGATAGCGACGCGCTTGGCGAATCCTCCTGCCCACTTGTTCACGCGGCCGGGCACCGAATCGGATTCGTGGATGACCACGGGGATGCGCAGGATCTTGGCCGCGAATATGGTCGGGAACGAGGCATAGCCGCCCTTGCCGAAGATAACGTCGGGATAGATGGAAAAGATCTTGAAGACGGCGCGGAACGTGCCGAAGATCATCTTGAACACGTCGGTGAAATTCTTTATGGAAAAATACGTGCGCATCTTGCCGGCGTTCACCTCTTCGAAGACCAGGTTGTTCTCGAACAGGGCCTGCTTGTCGTACGGCGCGTCGGAAACGAAGTAGAGCTTCGCGCCGAGGATCTTCTCGTCGTCGATGATCTTGTTCACTTTCTGCGCCACGGCGATGATGGGATAGAAATGTCCGCCCGTGCCTCCTCCTGTAAAAAGTATTTTCATCCCGTTAGAAGCAGGTCGCGATCAGCTCGCGCCTTTGATGCTTTATCTTGTTAATTTTTGTGACAATTGGCTTCATTTATTTCGTATGCAAATTGCGATCGCGGCTTCTAACGGGATTCATCCTTGCTTCTGGAATTTCGAGATCTGCAGCACTATGCCCACGGCCGCGAGATCGATCATGAGCGAGGTGCCGCCGTGGCTCATAAAGACGAGCGGCACCCCGGTGAGCGGAAAGACGCCGACGATGGATGCGATATTCATGAACGATTGCGCCGTGATCAGTATAACAATTCCCGAGACCAGAAGTCTACTGAACTGGTCGGGGCTGTGGCTCGCGATGCGCAGGCCCCGCAAGGCGAACAGGAGATACAGGATGATGACCGCAGTGCTGCCGATGAAGCCGAGCTCCTCGCCGAGCACCGCGAATATCGAGTCCCCTTGCGGCTCGGGCAGGTAGCTGAATTTCTGGATGCTCTGCCCGAAGCCCCGCCCGAGTATGCTCCCGGAGCCGAGGGCGATGAGCGACTGCTGGATCTGGTACGACGCTCCGCGCGGATCGCTCGCCGGATCGATGAAGGTCTTCACCCGTTCCTGCAGGTACGGCGTGAAGAATACCAGCGTGCCGAGCACCACGGCCACGAGCCCGCCGACGCCGAAGATGTACTTGAGCGGCACTCCCGTGATGAAGAGCATGGACACGCCGGTGATGGTGATCAGGATGAAGCTCTTGGTGTCCGGCTGCTTGAAGAGCACCACGGCGATGATGGCGAGCATGATGCCGAGCGGCAGCATGCCGAACTTGAAGTCTTCCACCTTGGTCTTGGCCCACGAGAGCCAGGCCGCGAAATAGACCACGAAGCCGAACTTCAGGAGCTCGACCGGCTGGAACGACAGGGGTCCGAGCACGAGCCACCGCTCCGCTCCGCCGCGAGTGGCGCCGAGGCCGGGTATGAAGACCGCCGCAGTCACCAATATGGACCCGATGAAGAGCAAGAACGCGTACGTGCGCCAGAACTTGTACGGCACGCGGAAGCACGCGTACATGGCGATAAGCCCGACCCCGAGCCCGAGCACGAGCTGCGAGAAGAGCACGGAGTAGAAGATCTTCGGATTCTTGGCAAGGAGCCCGAGCGACGCGGACACGAACATGGCCACGCCGATGCCGATCAGCAAGAGCACGATGATGAGGAAGAATCTATCGACTTTTTTTTCTTTGGCAGCCAATGCTTTTTATCTCGACACTACTGCTAATATCACGCCGATGATGGCGAAGACGACCGAGAGGATCCAGAAGCGCATGGTGACCTTGTACGACGGCCAGCCGATTGATTCGAAATGGTGATGTACGGGCGCCAGCTTGAATATCTTCTTGCCCTTGCGGAGTTTCTTCGACAGTAACTGCAATATCACCGAGCCGGAAGAGAGCACCAGCGGCAGGGCCACGATCGGCAGCACCAGCACCGAATCCGTCATGAAAGCCACTGTGGCGAGCGTGATGGTCAGGCCCATGATGCCTGTCTCGCCCATGTAGAAGCGCGCGGGCGGGATGTTGAACCACAGGAAGGCCAGGATGGCGCCGGTGATGGCGCCCGAGAAGGCGGCGATGTCCACCTGGTTGTTCACGAAGGCGATGGTGGCATACGCAGCAAAGACGGACGCGAACACCCCGCCCGAGAGGCCGTCGATGCCGTCGATGACGCCGCCGGAAAATGTCGCGAGCGACACCACTATGAAAAAAGGGATGATCAGCATGCCGAGATACAGTTCTCCGCCGAACGGGATATGAATGGAAGTGATGCCGAGCTTGTAGTAGAACCACCAGCCGATCAAGAGCGACACGAGGATCACCAGGCAGGCTTTCCAGGTACGCCAGGAAGCGTCGTCGCGGGCGAACTTGCCCGTGCCGTAGATCTGGATGAGATCGTCCCACAATCCGATGAGCGCGCCGAGAAGCAGGGTAAAAAAAGGGATGAGCGTCTGGCCGCGGGAGAGAAAATTGAGCTTGAGCGCGAGCGGCGACGGGAAGAGCATGGCGCCGAAATAGAATAGGCAGGTCACGAGCGCCACCGACACCCAGATGATCGACCCGCCGACTCGCGGAGTTTTCAATTCCGCAGTCTCATTGTGGATCTTCGGGAATTCGGGCGACGTGACTTCGCCGTTGCGCGAATATTTCTTCCACATCTTGTACTTATAAAAAAAGTGCGTGGCGATGGGAGTGAAAAAGAGCCCGAGGAAGAAGGCCAGGGCCGTCGGCAGGAATATTTTGACCAGATTGGCGAGCATGGCTGGTATTATAACATAAAAATGCCCTCTATCTTATAGATAAAGGGCATTAATCAATACAATCAGAACAATGGCCATGGGTTTCAAGGGATTCACGGGAAAAGAGATGGATCTCATCAATGGAAGACGCGTGTGCCTCTCCACCACCAAAGAATGTTCGCCATGCCCTTGTCCGGCCGGGCGCGATAGAGGTGCCAGCCGTCGCGGATGAACTGCAGAGTGAGCCTGGCAAGGAGACCGTCCTTGTCGCGGACGAGGACGATGTTGGTATCGACGGCGCTCCAGAGCTTCTCGCCCTTGGCGATACCCTTCTCGCACATCTGCCGGAGATGTCCGATGCAGAGATCCTCATCATAACTGCCTTCTTCCTTGAGATGGGCATCGAGTCCGTGATCCGGCAGCGTTCTCATGAGCGCCGACGCCGTGAGCAATCTCTTCGGCGAATCTGGCACCATCGGGCCGAATCCGGCGAAGAAAAGCGGATCGATCGACGTGAACATGCCGCCCGTTTCCTTTGTCTTGAAAAAATCGACAAGGAGAAAGCCGGAAGCGGCTTCGAGCTGGATATTGCCGAGCACTGCGCGGAAGTATCTTTCAGTCGCCTGGCTGTGAGTAGCTTGTGCCATTTTTTGAGTTTTAAAGATTGAACAATTTTGTCTTTAGAATAGCACATAATTTATATTAAGTCAAAAAAAATGCTCGGCGCGTTGCACGGCCGTTAAAAGTATTGGGTCCGGCTTACAAACTGTCGATCGCGTCCACGAGCTTCTGCATGTCCGCGAAGCGCGAGTCGAAGCCCGAGCCGAGCAGCGTCACCGCCATCTCGTGACCGGATTGATTCTTGAATATGATAGTCAGGTTCCCTCCCGCCACGTTGGTAAAGCCGGTCTTGGAAAAGAGCAGATTGGGGATCTTGTCGAGGATGACGTCGGTATTCTTGAAGACATGCTCGAAGCCCGATACCGAAGTGACATGTATTTCCGGCAGGACGGTCGTGCCGAAGATGCCCGGATAGTCGTCATAGGCGAAGGCCGCCATCTGATTCACGTCTTCGGCGGAAGCGAAGACCGAGGCGTGCGACGGATCGAGGTCGAGGCCGGAAGCGTTCAGGAACGTGGCATGCGTGGCGCCGATCTTCCTGGCCTTCTTGGTGATCTTGTCCAGGAAATCCGGCACGCTCTCCGCCAGGGCCTGGGCGCCGTCGTTGGCAGAGACTATCAATGTCGCCTTGGCGAGATCTCCCACTTTCCAGACTTCGCCCGGCTTGAAACCGTAGTCGCCGTTCTGCTTGAGGGCATTATCGCTCATGGTGACGATATCATCGGGACCATGCGTATTGAGGACGGCGATGATGGTCATAATCTTGGCGAGCGAAGCGAGCGGCAGCGGCTCTTCGTCATTCTTGCCGTACAGTTTTTTCTTGGCAGTGATGTCGTACACGGAAAAAGCCTTGGCCTCGACGGGCACCGCCGCGAGGACGGTCTGGGCCTTCTCGAGCCGGTATTCCTCGAGCATGATTCCCTGGTTGATCTTCCAGTCGCCGACCGCAAACATGACGGCCTCGATGGCAATAATCAAAAGCGCGAAGTATAGGAAATTTCGGTCGGTCTTTTTTATCATGCGGTTTAGGCGTTGCTGCCGTCGGGGGCTTTCAGCTGTTCTTCCAGATCCTTTGCCGTGGCTTCTATCGAAGCATTGATGTCTCCGTATTCCGGCAATTCATCGAGCGAGGCGATGCCCATGTACGCGAGCAATTCCATGCTCGGCTTGTAGACATAGCGCCTCTGGTCCGCCTCGTCGAGCCTGCGCTCCACCAGGCCGCGGACAGAAAGGGCCCGCAGGGTGAAGCTCGAGTTCACGCCGCGGATGTTGTCGATGTCGGCGCGGCTGGCGCCGTTCTTGTACAAGATGATCGAAAGAGTCTCGAGCGATGCCTTGGAGAGATCCTTGTTGAGCTCTTCTTTCTGCAGCTCTTCGATCATGCTTGAGATCTCGGGATTGGTACCGAGAGTGATGTCATCTTCTTTCTCGATGAGCACGATGCCCCGCTCCGCGAGATTCTGCTTCAAGGATGCGATGGCCTCTATCAGTTCTCCGGGAGAGACTTTCAGTATCTCGCCGAGCTTCTTGAGCGGCATCGGTTCCCCTTTCCAGAATAAAAGCGCTTCGATTTTTGATTCTAAGTTCATATGATTTTATAGGCCTGGTATATGGTCCCAGCTCTCGTCGCCGGACGGCTTTTCCATGATAATGTCTTCGAAATTATTTTCCTGCGTCACGTGGATGATGCCCTGCCTGGTCAATTCTAGCATAGCCAGGAAGGATACGATGACCACCACCTTCTCTTCCCTGCTCACGGCCCGCCCGGAAAATTCCTTGAAGTTTATCTTGTTGAGCGAGTTCGTGATGCGTTCGGTGAGCTTGTCTATCATCTCGTCGATGCTGATGACTTTCTTCACTTCCACCTCAGAGAGGAATACTTTCTTCGGTATCCTGCCGAGAGCGTCGCGGGCGAAGGTCATCATGGATTCTTTGGTGATAGCCTCGTCAGGCAGGAATACCAGCACGTCGTTCTTGCGACCCTCCGGCGCGAATATCATGTTCTTGCCGAAGAGGGCTTTCACATTGCCCGCGAGCCGGGTATAGAGCTGGTACTGGCGCAAACGCTCTTCGAGCGCGACGATATCGCTCTCCTCGCCGTCGGTGAGATCGAGATTCGGCAGGAGCGATTTCGATTTGATGAGGATGAGCGTGGCCGCGACGACGATGAAGCTCGAGACTTCGGCCGGATCGCGCTCGCCGAGAGCGTTGACATGCTTGATGTAGTCTTCGGTCACTTCCGCGAGCGACACGTCGTTGATAAAGAGCTTGCGCCCTTCCACGAGCGAGAGCAGAAGCGCAAAAGGCCCCTGAAATGCAGCGGTCTTTACGTTATAGTGATTATGAGCCGTTTCCGTTTCCACCCTTAGATAATAGCATTTCCGGAGAGGATTGCCACGTATTATTTCTTGAAATTTTTCGTCAGCTTCTCGAGCGTAGCGATGTCGCGCTCGATGCCTTTCAGCCCCGCTTCGAAGAACGAGGTCTTCGACGTATCGATGCCGATAGATTTGAATATGTCTTCCGGGCTCATTGAGCGGCCGGCCAGAAGGAATTGTTTTACTTTCTTGGCATATGCCGGATCCTTGCGCCATTTTTCATACAGGGCCTTGCTGATGAGCTGCGCGTAGGCGTATGAATAGACATAGAAGAATGTGCGGATATGGGGCCAGAACACGAAGAAGTATCCGTCATCGGCCGTGACATCTACCGCGTCGCCGAGATACGATTGCAGATGCTTCCTCATCATCTCGGCCATCTTTTCTTTCGAGACTTGGCCTTCTTTGCGGATGGTATTGTGCAGTTCTGTCTCGAAATTGAAACAGGCCACTTGGCGGAATATGGTAGTGATATCGCCCTTGATCTTGTTATGGAGCAAGATTATTTTCTCTCGGTCAGTCAGTCTCTTCTTGATCTCATCTTCGATAGTCTGCTCGAAAAAAGTACTCGCTACTTCGGCAGTCGACGTGGTGTAATGGCGATATTGCGAAGGCTGGCGCTTGCTCATCTCGGTATGAATGGCATGGCCCATCTCGTGCGCGATAGTTTCTGCCGAACGGATATCGTCAGTATGATTGAGGAGCAATACTGTCGGCAATCCCGGCATGCCCCAGCAATACGCGCCTGCTTTTTTTCCTTTTTTCGGGTACACATCGATCTCACCGTTCGCGAGATAGGTGTCGAGGAAGCCGACGTATTCATCGTCTATGGTGCCGAGCACCGTGCGCAGCATAGAAACAGAAGTCTCGAAATCAAATTTCGTCTTGATGGTGCCGAGCTGCACATCCCTATCAGCGACTGATAATTTTTTCTCCTTAAAAAGTCTGGCCTGTAAGGCATAGAAACGATGCGCCATCTTGAAATTCTTCGTCACGAGGGCGATGAAGGATTCGATAGCTTTCTCGTCGTTCTCGTAGCCGAGAATGGTAGAGCTGTACGGCTTCGCATAGCCGCGGCGGTCGTCCATGACTTTCTTGAAATTCACGATAGCGTTCAATTCCCCTTCCGCACCGTGGCTGATGCTCTTGAGCATCGTCATCAATTTCGCATGGAGCGCATGCCTGTCGTTCTTTTCGAGACTCGCCCCTATGCCGAGGGCTTCCGGCACCGGCATTTTCTTGCCCTTGAACTCTATCGTCTGCTGGTTCAGAAGCTTCTGCTGTCCGTCCACCCACATGGTATAGCTCGTCTGTCCGAGCAAGTCCTCGAGCTGTTCTTCGCCCTCGGAAAGATTATATTTGGCATGCTTGAAGACTTGTTCGAGCTGGTAGCGGAAAGCCGCGAGCGACGGATGCTTCAAGAAGGCGCCCTGCTTGCTGGCAGGAATCTTTGCCACTTCGAGGAAGAAGAATTTTTTCTTGTTCGATGCTTCGGTGATGATCTGTTCGCACTTCGTGGCCTGGGCGACCGCGTTCGTATCGCTCGAGTTGAGATCGGCTTTCAAGGTGAAGTACCACCACGGCTTGCGTCCGCCGATTTCCACATGGAGCTTCTCATAGTCATTCAGAGCTTTGGCAAGCACCTGCGGGGACACGGTAAAAGCCTTGCCCTTATATTTCTTCTCGAAGGCCATGCATAGGTCGGTGATCTTCTTCAGGTCTTTTTTTATCTGCGGATCGCTGTCGCTCTTGTACAAGAGCTTCAGATCCCAGGCTGTTTTCATTTTCATCGCCATACTATAGCACAAAATACGCTTCCTTTGCAGGCTTCTCTTAGCCTGACTTTTTTATTTGACAAAATGACATTTTTATAATATCGTAGAGCAAATTCCTTTCGTAAACGAAATACGCACATATATGAACCTGCTCGGATTGTCAGAAGCGACGCTCAAGGCCCTGCATGACATCGCCGGCACGGCATGCTTCATCGGCATGATCCTCTTCGCCCTATGGATACGCGCATGGAAGCGCAGATACGGGCGGGATCGCGCCGCCATGGAGAAGAACCCGGCCGGCGAGCCGCCGGCACAGAGCTGAAGCACGCATCAGAGGACTGGAACTTTCCAGTCCTTTTTATTTGCGAATAAAAAACCCGCCATGAGTGACGGGTTTGAATGAAATGGTATGCAACGAAAGGCTATTTGTTTTGTTTGATTGAATGCAAAGCCAGGCTATCCGTTTCTTGCGGAGCGTTTTCCGCACGAGGTGGCGAATAATCACCTTTATACGAGACGATGTCGAAATGCCTCAAGATGCCAAGCAAAATCAGGGACAGGACAAAGCCGATGACGATTTTTCTCATTTGTATATGGGTTTTAGATTGTTACCCCAAATCCCCGTGAGAACCTCGGGCAACAATCCAAAAGGTATGAAAGAACTGCTACGCATAGTAGCATAAATTTACCTAAAGTCAATATCGAGCTTTTATTTCGTGCGGATGAGCGCGTCGGTCTTTGCCGCCACGATGAAGTCGTTCTGCGAGAGGCCCTTGATGGCATGCGTGGTGAGCACGAGGGTGACCTTGTTCCAGTTGATGGCGATATCCGGATGGTGCCCCTCGCTCTCAGCAATTTCCGAAACCTCATTAACAAAATTTATCGATGCCATGAAATCCTTGAACTTGAATTCGCGGGAGATGCTCTTTGCGCCCGTACCGAGCTTCCAGCCCTTTGTTAAAGCGATGTATTCCTTGGCTTCTGCCGGCTTCATGGGCTTGACGCCCTTGCCTTCGCAGGCCACGCATTTCTTTCCGATCAAGCCTTTTGTAGTTAATTTCTTTTCCATATTTTTATTGTATATTATTTTGCATTATTTTCCTTGGACATTTATATCGCTCTCCGTCTTGATCTTCAAAAGCCTGCGTCGCACGTACTGCACGAGCGAGGCGAGGACGATAGCCACGACCACGAGGATGATGATATTCTTCGCCAGGTTCACCCCGCTGATGATGAAGTTGATACGGCTGCGGAAATAAAATCCTACGGCATAGTATATCGAGACGTACACGAGCAGGGCGGCCAGGTCGAGGAAGAAGAATCGGCGGAAGCTCATCTTGGTCTGCCCGGCGAAGAACGGCCCGAGAAAGCGCAGCTGCACCAGGAAGCGCGCGAAGAAAACGACCTTGTTTATATTCTTGTCGATCCATTCCTTCTTGCTCTCCACCCGCTTGGCAAAGACTTTGTCGTAGAAACCGCTCACGAGCTTGTTGCCGCGCTTCGAGAAGAGATACATGATGATGTCTGACGCGAGCAGGCCGAGGAGGATGACGGGAAAAAGCAGGGTGCCGTTCACTACCATGCCGCCGGCCAGGTAGCCGAAGATGATGACCATGACTTCTTCCGGCACCGGGATGACGATATTGGAGATCAGCGCCACGAAGAAGATTCCCAAGTACGACATGGCTCCGAGTTCCGTTATCAAGGTTTGCGTCGTACTGTGCATGGATTATTTCTTCTTCACTTCAAGGCCGAGTTCCTTGAGCTGCTTGTCGGACACTACTGAAGGCGACCCCATCATGAGGTCTTTGCCTTCGCCAGTCTTCGGAAACGCAATCACCTCGCGGATATTAGGCTCGTTCTCGAGGAGCATTACGATGCGGTCGATTCCCTGCGCACAGCCGCCATGCGGAGGAGCTCCGTATTCGAAAGCTTTGAGCATATGACCAAAACGCGCTTCAATAGTCTCTGCACTGAGTCCGAGGAGTTCAAAAATTTTATTCTGCAATTCTCTTGTGTGAATACGGATCGAGCCGCCGCCTAATTCATATCCATTCAAGACGATATCATATGCATTTGCACGGGCCTTAAGCGGTTCCGATTCGAGCAAATGCGCATCTTCTTGTTTTGGAGAAGTGAACGGATGATGCACTGCCTGCACGCCGCCTTCGGAATCTTTTTCAAACATAGGAAAATCGACGACCCAGCAAAAAGCCAGGAGGTTCGGGTCATCTTTATCTTTTCGCAAATCAGGCTTGTCATTGCCGTATTTTTCCATCGACTCGGCATATGTAAGGCGCGGAAAAGGAATTTCTTGAATTTTTTTATGAGGGTACACTGTCTGCACCATCTTGATGAACATATCTTCGGTATATGAAATGATTTCCTCTTGAGTAATAAATGACATCTCATAGTCGAGCTGCGTGAATTCGGGCTGGCGATCGCCGCGAGTATCTTCATCGCGCATGCATTTTGCAACCTGGAAATATTTCTCAAAGCCTGCCACCATGGCAAGCTGCTTGAATTGCTGTGGCGACTGCGGAAGAACGTAGAAATTGCCCGGTTCAAGGCGTGATGGCACAAGGTATTCGCGCGAGCCTTCTGGCGTACCCTTTGTCATGATTGGCGTTTCGATTTCGATAAAATCATTCTTGTGCATGTGATCGCGAAAAAAAGAAATGATCTTATCTCGCATGCGTATATTCTTCTGCATCCTTTCTGTGCGGAGGTCGAGATATTTATATTTCATCCTAATATCTTCATTGATCGAGATAGTGTCTTCATTGATTTGAAATGGCGGAGTTTCAGCTTTGTTCAAGACTTCGATGCCTGTAACTTCGAGCTCCACGTCGCCATTCACAACGTCAGTTTTTATATTCTTTTCAGGACGCTTGTTCACGATGCCGGTGACGGCGAGCACCCATTCCGAACGGATATCCTTGGCAGCCTCGATGGCTTCGGCATGATTCGGAAGCGTGACGCACTGGACCTTTGCGGTCATGTCGCGCATGTCGAAAAAGACCATTTTGCCCTGGTCGCGGCGCACGTCTACCCAGCCGGCGATAGTGATTTCCTTGCCGACGTTATCCTTCAAATCCTTTATGTATACTCGGTCTTTCATCAGTCGAGTATAGCATTTTATACGAAAAATGACAGAAAAAAGAAATGGGCAATAGACTTTATGCCTAGGACTGAATAATCGCATTCAGCTGTTCGGAAGACAGCTCTTTAGTCATTTCGCCCTTGTCTGTCTTGTACTTGACGGTTATCGTTTCTATGCCGTTTTTCTTCTCTATATCGACTTCAAATCCTTCCAAGTAGTCGAACCCTTTATTGCCGATCATCGCGACAAAGGCGTCTCGCATTTCTGCGCCTTCCGTCACCTCGACAACTTTCGCCAAGAACGCCTCGCTCATGCCGAGGTGAGTGGAGAGGTAGCGTTCGAGCGATTCGGAATAATTCTTCGCCGGGTCATTCACGAGCTCTTGCCATCGAGGAAGCACATGGACGTATTTGTCCACGATCCGGGCGATCTGCGACGCCTTGTAAGAATAGTTCGCGCCGGAGCTATCTCCGGTCTCTTTGCTCAACGTGTCGCTTGTCTCAACCATGTGTTTGACGTATTCGCCTCGCGCATATGCTTCATTGAGAGCCTTGCCTCCCGGCGTGTCATCGGAATCAGTGAAATCGAGCCGCTTGTCGATGCCGATTTTTGATCCTACCTCCGCGTCTTTATCGATCTTTGCCCGCAGATCATCCAGGCTTTCAGCGCCGGTAATATCGTCTTCCTTGCCCGCCAGCATGAATCCGGCAGTCTCCTGAGTACGGACGCGCGAAGAACCGAACGCCACTGATTGATCGAGATTCGCATCAACAAATGACTTTTCTACCGCCAGATCCCTGCCCTCTTGGGAAAGCGTCACTGCAGCATCATTCGGCAATGCCACGTTGTCGCTTCCTTTGATAGAATGACGGAAAAAATGCAGTTCTATCTTTGCAGGCTTGAGCTCCTTTTTCTCGATGAAATTTTCTTGTAGCATATCATTTCACGATTCTCACAACACCGTTATCTGCATCCACTTCTACCATGTCGCCTGTCTTAAATACCTTGGTGGCTTTCTGGGTAGCAAGAATACACGGCTTGCCGAATTCGCGGGAGACAATCGCCGCATGGCAAATGATTCCCCCTTCGTCGGTGACAATAGCAGCGCACTTGCGGATGCCAGAGAGGAATTCCACCTGCGTCATCGGCGAGATCAATATTTCCCCTTCTTCTACTTTGTTCGCATCCTCCTGAGTAAACACCAGGCGCGCCTTGCCTTTGGCATAGCCTTTGTATGCGATAGAGCCTTTGAGCGAAGTTTCAGAGTCATTGCTAACTTCCCAGAATTGAGCGATGTGCTGTTCGTTAATAAGCTTTTTTACCTCGGCTTCGCCGAAATATTCTGCATACTGACCATTATCAAAATGCAGAGCAAAAGCTTTCTTGCGTTCAGCAACAGTGTCAGCAGAAATCATGGCAGTCTTGCCGAGCGAGAATTGTTCTACCTCCCCTGCAGTCATATAAAGCAGTGCCTCAGGATCAAGTCCAAGAGCCGCAGCGGTCTCTTTCATTGCCCAGACATCGCGCACCATAGCATTGCGGCCTTCTTCATACATATATGTCATCTTTTTGAAGAGAGATACAAGATACTGCTCGTAGTCAGAGAGGCTTGAGACATCAAATGACTGATCCATGCCGGACTGCAGAGTGATGTTGTCGCTAAACGATTTCTCGTAATCCTCCGGCGTCCATGGCTTGCCGAGATAATCCTGATGCAGATAGCCGAATTCAAACGCCAATTCTTTTAATATTTTTTCTTTCTTCGCAGGCTTTGTTGCAATATCCTCCTTAGCTTTTGTCGCCGCTATTTGTTCGCGCTGGATTGCAGTCGGCTTCCACGGTGTCGCCAGATATGCTTCAAATCCGTCTGATTTCGTTTGTATTACTTCGTCAATCTTAGCGCGGATATCTATCGCCACATCAAAGCCGATGAGCATCAGAGCATAGGCTAGTTTATGATTTTCATTTAACTGGTGAAGATGTTTTAATTTTTTGCCCGGTTCGTCTTCTACGAGCTTCATCACGATAGCATTATTCTCATCTATGGCTTTCTCAAATTTCTTATTCTTTTCTTTGAGGAGTTCAGTGATATTCGACGTGTAAAACGCTGTCGGGTCCTGAATCATGTACGACTGCACGGTATTGTATTTCACCTGTATCTCGCGATCGCGAATCCAGGTCATCGGACCGATCTTGAATCCACGGAATTCGTAGTATGCGCCTGCGGTCCAGGCAAGCGGGGGAAAATTGCGCTGCAAAACTTTCTCCCAGCGAGGCAGTTGGGCTTTCTTGAAAAGTATTTTCACGATGCCTTTATCGGCATCCACTTCTACCTCGTCTCCGTCATGGAGGAGTTGTGTTGCGAATTTCGTACCTATAACACATGGCTTGTTTAATTCACGAGCGACAATAGCGGCGTGACAGGTAATGCCTCCTTCGTCGGTAATAATGGCTGCGGCCTTTTTCATAGCAGGTACGAATTCCGGCGTCGTCATTGCAGACACAATAATTTCTCCTTCCTGCATTTCTTCAATTTGTTCTTTACGTTTTAGTATACGAACTCTGCCTTTAGCATAGCCCTTGTTACCTATCTGCCCTGTCAAACTTTTACTATCTGTCGGTGGAGTTTCTGATTCAAAAATATGGTCTGTGTGTTCAGATTGATATTTTGAAAGCGAGCCAATAAAGATAACGCCGTTCTCTAGCACTGAAGCTTTCTTTCTGCCTTCGAGAATTGTTTTTGACGGAAGATGACCTACGTCAGAAAGTAGTAGCGTGGTTTCTAATCCTTTTATTTCTGGATACATTTTCTGCAAGCTTAAACGTATCATGTCGTCGTTTGAACCAAAGTATGTATCTTTTTCTCTGATTGCGAGTGCGCGGTCTCGCAAGTGTTTCGGAGTACGGTCATCCATGCCTGTATAATACATAAAAGTAAAACCATACATATACTTGTATACTTTTTGTATGTACTCATTAAATTCTGCTTCTGTAGTAACAAATTTTTTCTGCCAATATTCTTTCATCTCACCAAGTTCTCGCTCGTGTTGGTCTAAGATATTAGTAATGAAAGATTCATCTTGCTTTATTTTTGCCTGGAGGGTATCGAGAATCCATGAAGTAGCCTTTGGATGCTCCCATACTTCGATAGTGCCCTCGTTCATATGGTACACAACTGGTGGAACATTGGGATTTATTACACCATCATAATCTTTAAAAAGATTTAGTACAACATCATGCCAGCCTTCTTCAATCATGTAACTATAATCACGAGTATATTCTTTGATAAATTTTATTTTTGTATCTGAAAGAATTCTTACCACTCCCTTATCCGCATCAACTTCGACTATGTCACCATCCTTAAAAATCGTCATCGCGTTTTTCAAACTTACGACGCACGGAATGCCGAATTCTCGAGAAACCACCGCCGCATGGCACGTCAGCCCGCCGACTTCGGTCACTATGGCACCGGCTTTTTTCATTGACGGTAGATAGTCAACCGTCGTCGCATACGTTACCAAAATATCTCCCATTTCAACTTTGTCCTGTTCAGCCGGAGCAGATACGATACGGATTTTTCCAATCACTTTTCCTGGGCTTGCGCAGACGCCTTTCTCTCCTTCGGTCTGACCAATCACCGTGCAAGTTTTCTCTACATGTTCAAACAGAGCTGCCGATTCTTCCGGGGAATAATTTATGCGCTCTTCCATATCTCTTGTATAGCCCCACCCTACGATCGGACCCTGCTTTTTGAGAAGATCATGGATGTCAGCCTTTCCTTCAAGGCATGCGACGACTTGCGCTTCATATAGCTTGCGCAATTCATCAATAGTCACGCCGAATCTCTTGCTAATCTCTTTATACAGAGGCAATACATAATTACCACAAAGACTGACGATATACTCAGCCTCGTTTCTCGCATCGAGAGCAAGACTGAAATCCACGAAAACCTGCGCCTCCCGTGGAGTGATATTGTGTTCTTTGACCACATCATCAAAATCTTTCTTCTGGATAGCTTGATAGCTCGCAAGCGGTCCATGCTGGGCTTCCAAAGCTTCAAGAGTAGTCCTGCCGAGCTCTTCCAAATCTTTCACGTAATGAGTCTCATCCCAAGGAGTGCCGTAAGCGAACACCGGCATCCAGCCGAATTTTTCCGTCAGCTTCTTTGCACCCGCTTCGATAGTCTGCTCGCCTTTTTTGATCTTAATAGCCTCATCCAGCACAGAACCTTTTTCCAAAAGCGTCGTAGAGATGTGCGCCGGCTTAGTCAGAGCGAAAAGCGCACGGTGATATTCCGGGCTGTCTTTAGTAATACCGTGCTTCTCGACAAGAATACGCTCCATATGAGGAGGCCAGTATGTCTCGCCGATCCAGCCGAACTGGTCGAATGAGGCTGAATGATGTATCCAATCCCTGTTCGTCTTGTAGTACTCTGTCAATTCTTCTATAGAAACTGTCGCAAGGTCTTTCTTGATGATAAACGGCACAGTCTCATACGTTTCTTTCTTGAAGTCGTAGAATGTTTCCAATATCTTCGCCAAACCTTGGTAATCATCAGCATTTACCGTATCAATATATGCATACAATTTCTTGAAATATTCTTCGGGAATATACGGCTGCGCATATCCCGTCGTGAAATTTATTATTGCCAAGATTCCCTTCGGGAATCCGAACAATTCTTTGAAGTAGAACGAAGTCTTCTCGTTGAACCAGATCTCGGAATCGAGCACGCCGAGCGCCCACTGTCCCATTTTGACGAGAGGAATGGAGAAATAATAATTGTCAGGATAATCTGTGACTCCTTTGGAAAGCGTGGTGATTGGTCGCGACTGCACGATATAGAACTTGCCCGCTTCGTACGCCCATTCGATATCGCAGGGAAAACCGTAATGATTTTCAATCGTCAGAACGATTTTTGAAAATTCTAAAATTTGCGCTTCATTCAACACTTGTGAACCCGCTTTCTGTGGTTCAAGATTTATCCATTCATTACCGCCACCAGTTTTTCGATACAAGGCTCGAGTTTGATTGGAAACGCTCACATCGATAATCCTGCGCGGTTCTTTTTCTACCACATAACTGTCCGGCGTGACAGAGCCGGATACGATGGCTTCGCCCAGGCCGAAACCGGCTTCGATGATGAGCTGGTTTCTATCTTCAGTGACAGGGTGTACAGAGAATGCGATACCGGAGAGCTCGGAGTTCACCATTTGTTGCACCACGACAGCCACAGAGATTTTGGTGACATGCAGCCCTTTTTCAAAGCGATAAAAAATAGCGCGCGGCGTAAAGAGCGACGCCCAGCAATGCTGGACTTTCTCAAGCAAAGAATTTTCTGTTGTATTCAAATAACTATCAAGCTGTCCGGCCCAGGCATGGTCGGCGCCGTCCTCGGCCGTGGCGCTTGAGCGTACGGCCACGAATTCACTGCCTAAATTTCCAAATTGTGATTCAATTTCCGCTTTGATGTCTTCCGGCATCGCAGCATTTTTGATGAGCGATTGAATTTTCTCCGACGCTTCGTCTATAGAATGCACTGCTTTGTGGTCAACGCCATCAAGAACAGCTTCTATCTCCTCCACGAGCTTGGCCTTATGCAAAAATTCATCGAAGGTAGTCGAGAGCACCACAAAGCCGTCAGGCACGGGGATACCAGCGTTCAACATTTCTCCAAGAGAAGCGCCCTTGCCGCCGGCAATATCGGCATCGCTCTTGTGTAACTCTTTGAATGTCTTTGTGTATTGCATTTATAGTTAAATCTCTACACTAATACCTTTCTTTACCGGGACCATTTTAGCCCAATCTTTCATCAATCGAGTATAGCATTTTATACAAATAAAAAAAGAGAGCCGTATGGTGCTCTCTTTGCGAAAAATTTGCGAATCAATACTCTGCCAGAAAATAAAAGCACCATCCTGTGTCATAGGGCTGAGCCTTGAAAGTGATATTGCTTCCGCTCTTCTCGTGGAAGAACTTCAGAATGCGGCCGAGCAGGATATCGCTGTAATGCACCAGCAGCAATATCCGCGATTCCTTCGCAAGGCCGGAAGCGATGCTTTCTGGACGAGCATCAAGCGCGTGCAAAAATTTCTCAATATCGGCGGGATTATCCTTCCAGCCGTCAGGATCAGCGGGCAGATGGAACAGGCAAAACTGTTCAGTGGTAGCTTCCGCAAATTCTCGCAATGCGATAGCTTTTGAAGCGAGTATCCGACGTTCGGGCGGCGGAACATCCGTAAAAAATGACCCGAAGTGCGCAATCAGCCGTTCCAAGCCGCCCCTGCCGTTCGCGAGCAAGGGATTCACGAGAATGATTTTCTTTTTCATATCAGAAGTTTTATTCGTGATGAAATGTATGTCAAAAGAGCTGTCTTGGCGCCACCATACCAAGACTTCCCTATTCTGTCAAACTTAGATCTTTACGCCGATTTTCTCCTTGATGGAGTCCATCTTTGCAGCCGCTACTTTCTTGGCCTTCTCGCCGCCCTGTTTGAGCATAGCGATAGCTTCGGGAATCTTGCTCTCGTATTCCTTTCTCTTTTCGCGGAGCGGAGCGATGAATTTCTCGATGTCTTCGATGAGCAATTCTTTCAGCTGCTTGTTGTTGCCCTTGTTGGCCTCGTAGACGGGAGCGAGGTCATCCGCGCTTCGGAAAAGCTTATGGATAGCCAGGACATTTTCCGGAATGCCGCCGCTCGAATCCGTGACGATGCTCATTACTGTTTTCTTGATATCCTCGTATTCGGCGAAGAGCGGAATAGTATTGCCGTAGCTCTTGCTCATCTTGCGGCCGTCGGTGCCCGGCACGATGGCGACAGATTCCATGATCATGTCTTTCGGCAGTTTGAATTCCTCGCCGAAAGCGTTGTTGAATTTCTCGGCGGTATCGCGGGCGATCTCGATGTGCTGCTTCTGGTCAGCGCCTACCGGCACGACATCGGTATTGTATAAAAGTATGTCTGCAGCCATCAGCATCGGGTAGTTGAACGTGCCGACATCGATCTCCTTGTTCTTGGCTTCGGCATCCTTGAAAGCATGCGCGCGCATAAGGTACGGCATAGTAGTAAGCGTTTCGAATATCCAAGCGAGCTCGGTATGCTCCGGCACGTCGGACTGCTTGAAGAGGGTCACTTTTTGCGGATCGAGACCGAGGGCGAGATAATCGAGCATGACGCCAATAATGTTGTCATGCATAGCTTTCGCATCGCGGAGGGAGTGCATAGCGTGATAATCGACGATGATGGCGTAAACGTCGTATTCGTCCTGCATATCGACGAGCTGCTTCATCATGCCGAAATAGTTGCCGATATGCGGTCGGCCGGAGGGCTGGATGCCGGAAAGCAAGATTTGTTTGGACATGCGGCTATTTTAGCATGAAACCGGAAAATGGTGAAAAAGAAAAAGAGCCATCGTTTATAATGGCTCTTCAATCAGAATCTTCAGGAACAGCATATTACGTTCGGATTCTCCCCTGTTATATGTAACCATGATTCCTGACGACAGGATCTTCGGAGGATCGACGAATACTTTGTCGCAACCGAAATAGGCAGTCATTCTGTCTGCAATCTTCTGCAGCGGAATGGCAGCGATCATGCCCAAAAAATCTTTCGGGCTTTCGACACAGGCATTGGCAGAATATTCCTCTATTTCTCTGTATATACCGGTCGGCGCAGAAAGTTTCAACGGACCGAAAAAGTCAGAGAGTGAAGCGATAGCTTCAGGATTCTGTATGATATTTGAACACATATGCAAAAGGACTTTTATCTTCACTGTCATACTAATAGTTTTGATTCGTTGTGATACTACATAATAAAATGTAATTTGTCAAAAATTACAAACAACATGCCCTATCGCCTCTCCACAGCTTTCTAACATTCTTACGCACTCCGGCGCTTTACATTCGCCTCCGACTCGGCGACAATAGAATCAATGCAAAAGAATCCGAAGGATAATATCCGCGTCCCTCCGCAATCGATCGAGTCCGAGCAAGCAGTGCTCGGCTCCATCATGCTGCGCAAGGAAGCCATGCACGAAGTGGAAGACATGATCACTGCGGATTCTTTCTATGTCGACAAGCACCGCATCATCTTCCAGGCCATGCTCGACCTCTCGGGCAAGAGCGAACCGATCGACCTGCTCTCCCTCTCCACCAAGCTTACCGAGCGCAAGCAGATCGACCGCATCGGCGGCCATAAATACCTGGCGGAAATACTGAACACCGTTCCCTCCTCCACCAACGTCAAGCACTATGCCGACATCGTGCAGAAGAAATACGTATTGCGCAGCCTGATCGAGGCTGCCGACTATGTCAGCGAGCTCGCCTTCGACGAAGGCGACGATCATATGGACGACATCCTCGACATGGCCGAGAAGCGCATTTTCGGCGTGGTCAATTCCCCGAAGAACCAGAAATTCGTGAACATGAAGGACGCCATCCCCGAAGCCTACGAGCGCTTGGAGAAACTGCACGAGAACAAGGGCATGCTCCGCGGCCTGCCGACCGGCATCCGCGACCTCGACGAGATGCTCTCCGGCCTGCAGAACTCCGACCTCGTCATCCTCGCCGCCCGTCCTTCCATGGGTAAGACTGCCTTCGCCCTCGACATCGCCCGCATGACTTCGACCATCCATGAAAAATCAGTTTTGATATTCTCTCTCGAAATGTCCTCGCAGCAGCTCGTCGACCGTATGCTCTCCGCCCAGTCGCGCGTGAACGCCTGGAATCTCCGCACGGGCCGCCTGTCCGACTCCAAGGGCGAATTCGCCCAGCTCCGCGACGCCATGGACAAACTGGCCAAAGCGAAAATCTATATCGACGACCAGGCCGGCAACTCTATCGTGCGCATGAAGGCCCTCGCCCGCCGTCTCAAGGCCGAGAAGGGCGTGGACCTCATCATCGTCGACTACTTGCAGCTCATGTCCACCACCAAGAACTACGACAGCATGGTGAACCAGGTCACGGAAATTTCCCGCTCGCTCAAATCGCTCGCCAAAGAGCTCGACGTGCCGGTGCTCGCCCTCTCGCAGCTCTCTCGTGCCGTGGAATCCCGCGGCGGCAAGCCTCGCCTCTCCGACCTCCGCGATTCCGGCTCCATCGAGCAGGACGCCGACGTGGTCATGTTCATCCACCGCGAGGACAAGGGCAAGGAAGAATCCGAGAAGACCGGCATCGCCGAGATACTGATCGAGAAGCACCGCAACGGCCCGATCGGAAAAGTGGAATTGTTTTTCGACGAGAAGACCGGAACCTTCCTCAACCTCGAGAAGAGTTCCCTGTCCGAATTCGCGCCTTCGAAGCTCGGCGACGGATTGGATGAATTCTAGTGGGCCTTATGCCAGGCATGATTTTGCTAAATCGTATACTTACCATGTGATAGAATGGGTGCTATGGATATTATCGAGAAATTGACGGAGATGTTCAAAGAATTCCCCGGCATCGGCGAGCGCCAAGCCAGGCGCTTTACCTATTTCCTCATGTACAAGAACAAGGCCTATGCGGATCAGCTGGCAAGCGGCATCCAGGAGCTCAAGAAAGACATCACCCAGTGCAAGGAGTGTTTCCGATATTTCGTGCAGGGCCGGGTGCCGGGCCCGGTCTGCGACATGTGTTCCGCTCCGAACGTAGACGGCTCGCTCCTGATGGTAGTAGAAAAGGATTCCGACCTCGAATCCGTGCACAAGAGCGGCGCCTACCATGGCAAATATTTCATCCTCGGAGGATTGGTGCCGATCGTAGAAAAAACTACGAAATCCCGCGTGCGCATCGAGGAATTGAAACAGCGGGTCAAGAACGAGAGCCAGAGCCTGAAAGAAATCATTCTGGCCTTTTCCCTGTCTCCGCAAGGCGACCATACGCACGTCTTCGTACGCGGCGAGCTCTCCGGCATCGCCGATCCGGCAGGCATCAAGATCTCCACCCTCGGCCGCGGCCTCTCCACCGGCACTGAGCTTGAGTACTCCGACAACGACACCCTCCGCAATGCGTTGAAAAATAGGCAATAATTTTTACAAAAAAAACGTTAACAATAAAAAAACCGCTCGGAGTGAGCGGTTTTTTTATTTAATAGAAGAGATCTTTATCTTGAAGAACGGCTGGCGGTGGCCGTTGCGCTTGAGGTAACGGGACTTCTGCTTGTACTTGAGGACGAGGAGCTTGCGAGCGCGGCCGATCTCTACGATCTCGCCGTCGACTTTGGCGCCGGTGATGTAGGGAGTACCGATAGTAGTGTCAGTGCCGTTCTCTACGAGCAGGACTTTGTCGAAAGAGATGGTGTCCCCCTTCTTATAGTCCATATCCTTGGTAGGCTTGATTTTCTCAATAGAAACAAGGCTCCCTTTGGAGACTTTGTACTGCTTGCCGCCCGTTGTTATGACTGCGAATTCCATGGGCCTTATACTATATGAAAATCAGGAAAAAGGCAAGCCCCGTCTGGCAAAATGCCCATATGGCGGCTCGGCAGGTTGTTTGCTATACTGTAGCCTATGGAAAAGAAATTCATAGAAAGGTATTTTTTCTTCGGCCTCCTGCTCGCCACCCTCATATTCACGTTCATCATTTTCCGCCCGTTCCTCACCGTGCTCATCCTCGGGGCGTCGCTCGCCACCGTGCTCTACCCGCTGTACGACTGGTTCAACAAGAAGAGGCTGCCGCGATGGCTCTCCGCGCTCATCACCGTCGTCCTCTTCGTCGTCGTGCTCCTCGGGCCCTTCCTGTCCATCGGCACCATCGTCTTCAACCAGGCCCAGGGCCTGTACCGCGACATCGTGCTCAACGGCAACGCCGGCGCATTCGTGGACAAGGTCGATGCTTCGATCAACAAGATACTGCCGTCCGGCATCGACTTCGACATCCAGGACAAGGTTTCCGGCATCGCCTATTACGTGTCGAACAACATCGCCCGGATATTCTCCACCACTTTCAGCGCCTTCTTCTCGTTCATCCTGATGCTCCTCGCCATCTTCTATTTCCTCAAGGACGGCGCGCATTTCAAGCGCGTCATCGTGGTGCTCTCGCCGCTCGAGGATCACGACGATGAGAAGATCATCACGCGCCTGTCGCGGGCCGTGAACGGCGTCATCAAGGGCTACCTGCTCATCGCCCTCGCCCAGGGCATCCTCATGTGGCTCGGCCTCTGGATCTTCGGCGTGCCGAACCCGGCCCTCTGGGGCGTAGTGGCGGCCATCACCTCGCTCGTGCCGACCGTGGGCACGGCCCTCGTAGCGGTGCCGGCCATCATCTTCCTCTTCGCCACGGGCAGCACCGGCCCGGGCATCGGCCTCCTGGTCTGGTCGGTGGCCATCGTCGGCACCATCGACAACTTCCTCTCTCCGTACGTCATCAGCGGCAAGACCAACGTCCCGCCCTTCCTCATCCTCTTCTCCGTGCTCGGCGGCATCGCCCTCATGGGCCCGATGGGCATCCTCATCGGCCCGCTCGCCATCAGCCTGCTGTATACCCTCGTCTCCATCTATCGGCACGAATACAAAGAAACTTCCATCCTGAAGTAACCTATGGCCTTCGAGTTCTACAACACCCTCACGCACCGGAAAGAAGCCTTTTCTCCGATCGAGGACGGCGAAGTCCGCATGTACACCTGCGGCCCGACGGTCTACAATTACGCCCACATCGGCAACCTGCGCTCGTACGTCTTTGCCGACATCCTGCGCAAGTCGCTCCGCTACGGCGGCTATAAGGTGAAGCAGGTCATGAATATCACCGACATCGGCCATCTCGCGAGCGACGCCGACTCGGGCGAAGACAAGATGACCAAGGGACTCCTCCGCGAGGGCAAGGCCCTGACGCTCGCGAACATGCGCGAGCTCGCGGAATTCTACGCCGGGAAATTCACGGAGGATCTCGCCGCCCTCAATATCGACATGCCGGACGGCCTCTACTACGCGAGCGACTACGTGAAAGAAGACATCGAGCTCATCCAGAAGCTCGAAGAGAAAGGCTTTGCGTACAAGACGAGCGACGGCATATATTTCGACACGGCCAAGATGCCGGACTACGGCGTGCTCTGGGGCGGCGTACGAAAAGCTGATGAGCTAGAAAGTCGTATCGGCGAAAATTCCGAGAAGCACAATCCTGCAGACTTCGCTCTTTGGAAATTCGACGCCGGTATCGGCTTCGAGTCTCCTTGGGGCACCGGCTTTCCCGGCTGGCACATCGAGTGCTCGGCCATGGGCATGAAATTCCTCGGCGAGCAGTTCGACATCCACACCGGCGGCATCGACCACATCCCCGTCCACCACACGAACGAGATCGCCCAATCGGAATCCGCCACCGGCAAAAAGCCGTTTGTAAGATTCTGGATGCATCACGAGCACGTGGACATCGGCGGCGCCAAGATGGCCAAATCTGACGATAACTTCCTCAAACTCGGCCTGCTTGCGGAAAAAGGCATCGACCCGCTCGCCTATCGCTTCTGGCTCCTGATGGGCAGCTACAGGACAAAGCTCAACTTCAGCTGGGAAGCTTTGGAAGCGGCAGAGACGGCCCTCAAGCGCTTGTACAGGCAATATCTGGACCTCGGCGACGCTGTCGGCACCGCGAGCGCGGACTATCAGGAAGATTTCAAGAAATATCTCGCTGACGATCTCGACACGCCGCAAGCAATCTCTCTCGTATGGGAACTCTTGAAAGACGAGAGCGTTTCCGCCGCCGACAAACGCGCTACCCTCCTTGATTTCGACAGCGTTCTCGGCCTCGGCCTGGCGCACCAGAAAGAAGACGAAGTGCCGGAAGAAATATTGAAACTGCTCGCGGAGCGCGAAGCAGCCCGCACCAACAAGGACTTCATGAAGTCCGACAGGCTCCGCGACAAGATCCGCGAGCTCAACTACGAAGTGAAGGACACCGAAGAGGGCCAAAGGGTATTCAAAATATAAAAATCCTGTTTCTTTCTTGAAACAGGATTTTTTGATCGCTTTACACGCGGTGATCCAGGGAATCGTGCGGTATAGCCGGCAAGGCCCCAGGAAACGCCTCAGCTTGGAAAGCGAAGCCGCCTTCAAGCGTCCATTCGTCATTCGGCTTTTCCGGAAACACTTCCAGCAGCTTGCCCCGCTTCGGGTAGATGGCGAGCAGGGCCAACCGTATTTCATCCTCGATCTCGACCGGCTCATGCATGAGGGCTATCCACGTGAGGCCCATCATCTTCATGTCGTCTTCGCCGATCTGCTCGTACAGGGCCGCGATCAGTCCGGCTTTCGGCGTCCGGAATCCCAAGGTCCCTGTGGCGGCCTTGCGGACATCGGCCACGCGCATGCGGTTCTTGCCCGCGAAATACGATCCGGGGATGATGGCGATAGCGGACGGGGATGCGCTTTCCCCGAGCTCGAAATCTGCCGAAAGCAAGACTTTTCCGGCCTTCGACCCTGCCCAGCATTCTGTTCTGCGGGCCCAATCGAGAATGTCCCAGGGAATACCCCCGACGGTGACATAAAAGATGCCATTTTTCCTGGTAATATGCGGCGACCAGGTCAATTCGCTGACGGTCATGCGTACCTCCTCGTTTTTACTGGATGTTGTATAAATAGCAAAGTATCGATGTTTACTTTACATCTTTCCGCTATTTAGTCAACGGAGCTATATGCCCTCTTTCTTGAGTTCGGCGATGAGTTCGCGGGATTTCTTGGAGAGCTTGCCCGGCAATTTTATGTTGAGCTTGATGAGCAGGTCGCCGCGCTTCGATTTCGACACGGGCACGCCCTTGCCTTTGACGCGCAGGGTCTCGTTCACCTTCACGCCTTCGGGAATAGTCACCATGATATTGCCGTCGAGCGTCTCGATCGGATACTCGGTGCCGAGCAATGCGTCAGAGAGCTTGAGATTGAGATTCATGACCAAGTCGCTTCCGTCGCGCTTGAACACGGCGTGCGAAGCCACGTTGATCTTGATATATAGGTCGCCCGGCGTGCCGTGAGACACGGCTTCGCCCATGGCGGTCATGCGGATCATCTCGCCGTCGCGGATGCCGGCCGGGATGACCACGGTGATTTCTTCTTCCTTGCGCAATACGCCCATGCCTTTGCATTTCTCGCATTTCTCTTTCGGGATCTGGCCGGAGCCGCCGCAATCCTCGCAGGTCTTAGTGCTCGAGATGACGCCGAGGAATGAGCGCTTGGTCTCATGGATAGTGCCCTTGCCGTTGCAGTGCTTGCAGGTCCTCCATCTTGGTGCCGGGCTTGGCACCGGAACCGCTGCAGGTCTCGCAATTGGAAGTCTTGGTGATGAGAATTTTTCTGCTCGTGCCGAAGATGGCGTCCTCGAACGACACTTGCAATTCGGTCGAGATGTCGCGGCCGCGGCGCTGCTGCGGACGGGCTTGCCCTGCCTCCGGAAAAGAAATCGCTGAAGATGTCATTCAAGTTGCCGAAGTCGAACTCGCCATTCTGGAAGCCCCCAGAAAAATTACTGAAGTCAAAGCCTTCGAAGCCGCCGCCCTGGGAACCGTCAAATCCTCCGCCAAAGGCGGATCCGCCTCCGGCGGAGAACTGGTCGTATTTCGAGCGCTTGCCGTCGTCGGAGAGCACCTGGTACGCCTCGTTCACCTCCTTGAATTTCGATTCGTTGCCGTCCTTCTTGTCAGGGTGGTATTTATGAGCCAGCTTGTAAAAAGCCTTTTTTATCTCGTCCTTGCTGGCGGTTTTCGGCACGCCTAAAATTTCATAGTAGTCCTTGTTCATAGTTTTGATTATACGTATTACTTGCAATCCGTCAACGCGCTAGCCGAGAATCTTGCGCAGCACGTCTTCGGGAATCTCGCGAGCCTTCGAAGGCTGCGGCGGCACGTAGGCCGACGGTTCTGGTTTTTTGATTTCTTCCTGTTTGATTTCAGCTTTCGGCTGCGTTTTTTCTTCGGGTTTTTCTTGGGACTTCACTTCCGCTTCCGCTTTCGGCGGCACCGCCTGCTGTATCAGGTCTTTCAATCTGTTCATGCTGTCGGCGCTCGCGGCCCGGTCCTTGCCCTGGGCGACGGGAACGACTTTGTCTTCCGTCCGGATCATCGGCTCGGATTTCGGCTTGAGCGAATCGAGCGAGATCGGCACCTGATGGATGACCTTGATGGTTTTCGGCTCATCGGGCTTCGGCGCCGGCGGCTTTTCAGCAAAAATCTGCTCGCTCAAGGTCTTGTTCAGGATGTCGCGGAGGGCGCTGTTCTCCTTGACCCTTTCCCGGTCATCCGGCCGGTCGGGCGTCGGCCTTTCCAGCTGCGGTGCGACGGAGGCCGGAGGCTGGGCGGGCGCTTGCGCGGCGCCCGCGGGAGGATTCTCGAAAAATTTCGGCCGAGGGTCTTCGCTCTTGCGCTTCTCGCGCGGCGGCGGATAGAAGACTTTTTCCATGCTCTCGGCGGTGACCGCGGACTTGCGCGGCGCAGGCGCAGAAGCAGGCTTCTTCGGCGGCGCGGCGGCGCGGACGGGTTCCGCCACCCTGGCCGGCGTGACGTCCCTGGCCACCACCTTGAGCGGCTGCAGCTCGCCGGCCTTCATCTTGGCGATGCAGTCCTTGCAGTATACCGGCCGGCCGGGCTCGGGCTTGAACGGCACGGTAGTCTCCTTGTTGCAGATGGAACAGATGACCGGAAATTTTTCCGGTCCGGCGTCCGCCTCCGGCTGGTCGAGCTTCATGCCGCTCCATTCGTTGATCTCGCGCTCGATCTCGTCCTTCGGCCGGCAGTAGAGCCGGCGGGACGTCTCTATCACTTCGTCCTCTATAGCCTTGTTGCCGGACTTCACGAGCGGCGGCAAGGTCTTGGCCGAGAACGGCCGCGAGGTGATGCCGTCGATCATGAGCTTGAGATATATCTTGTAGTTCGGCAGGTTCACGATGTCTTCCTGGGTGAACTCCGGCTCGAATTCTTTCTCGAGGAATTCCGCGTCGTCCGCGCCCACGCGGAATATGATCATGGTGCCCACGTTGCCGAAGACCGCGTCGCGCATGGCGCTACTGTCCTTGGTGGCGAGCTGGGCCGTGTACTGGTGGGCGATGGTCAGGTTCAAGCGGTATTTTCGCGCCTCGGAAAGGATGCCGGCGAATGCGTCGGTCACGAAGTTCTGGAATTCGTCGACATAGAGATAGAAGTCGCGGCGCTCGTCTTCCGGTATGCGCACGCGCTCCATGGCGGCGAGCTGGACCTTGGTGATGATCATGCCGCCTAAGAGCGAAGAGTTGTCCTCGCCGATGCGGCCCTTGGACACGTTCACGAGGAAAATCTTGCCCTGGTTCATGATGTCGAAGACGTTGACGGTGCTCTTGGCCTGGCCGACGACGTTGCGGATGATGGATGACGAGAGGAACTGTCCGACTTTGTTCTGGATCGGGGCGATGGCTTCGTTTCGGAACTTGTCCTGCCAGGCCTCGTACTCGTGCAGCCAGAAGGCCTTGATGACCGGGTCCTTGAGGTTCGCAAGATCGATTTGCGGTATTCCTTGTCGACGAGCATCCTCGGGATGCCGAGGAGCGTGGTGCCCGGGGTATCGAGCAATGCCAGGATGCAGTTGTTCAGGATGTATTCCATGCGGGCGCTCCAGGCGTTGGCCCAGATCTTGGTGAAGATGCCCATGAGGCCCGAGGCCACGAGGTGCTTGTATTTCGGATCCTCGAGCTCGAGGACGTTGAAGCCGATATGATAGTCGGTATCGGCAGGATTGAAGTAGATGACATCCTTCATGCGGTGCGCAGGTATGGCTGAGAGCACGCCCCTCGACGAGCTCGCCGTGCGGGTCCACCACGCACACGCCTTCGCCGTTCTGGATGTTCTGGATGATCATGTTGAAGAGCAGCACCGATTTACCGGTACCGGATTTACCGAGCACGTAGACATGCTGGCGCCTGTCGCGTCGCTTTATTCCGAAGAGCACATTCTTGTCCCGAAATGTTGAAAGACCAAGATATGTCAGATCCCTGTTATGTGGTATCTCTGGCAATTCCAT
>JBBCGN010000004.1:0-68697 GCA_037200905.1 bacterium | reverse complement strand
CCCGTTAGAAATCCAGATTTAGCTTGCCATTATTAATTTTCATTTGTGGTTTTAACATTTAAATTTCTAACGGGATTCATACGGCCTGTTTAACCCATTACTTCCTTTTCTTTCTTGTCGAATATGTCTTCGAGGGCGCTGTTGGCTTCGTCGATGACTTTCTGCAGATCAGCCTTGGCCTGGAAGCGTTCGTCTTCGGTCAGCTTGCCGTCTTTCTCCTCTGCTTCCACGTCCTGCCAGATGCGCTCGCGTTCTTGGCGTACGGTGATGCGGGCGTCTTCCAGTTTTTCCTTGAGGACTTTCACGAGCTTCTGCCTGGTCTCGGTGGTGAGCTGGGGAAAGATGACGCGGATGCCGGCATCGTCCACGGCCACGGAGACGCCAAGATTCGCCGCGATGATGGCTTTCTCGATAGCCTTGATCTGGCTCTTGTCCCAGGCGCCGATGCGCAGGGTCTTCGGATCCTCGATGGAAACGGAAGCCACGTTCTTGAGCGGCACGTACGAGCCGTACGACTCGACGGAGATGCCGTCAAGGACGATGGGCGACGCCCGGCCGACGTTGAGCTCGCGGTATGCCTTGGAGAGGAACTCTTCCGCTTTCTTCAGTTCCGTCTTGAAATTCGAAAAATTGTATTGCATACAGTGCCAGTATATCAGGAATTACAGATTTGGTACAGCCAAGGGAATATTCAGCGGAACAGCCAGCGCCACGGACTCCATGAGCATCTTGGCCGAAGAGCCCGGCTGGCGCAGGAATTCCCGCACGGCGAACATCTGGTCGAAAAATCCTGCCTCGGATCCTTCGCGGAGCGGATATTTTTTGTGGAGCAGGGCTTCGAGGGCGTTCAGGAATCGCAAGGCCTTGGAGCGCGCGGACTCCGCGGCCCGGTCGTCCTCGTCCTCATCGCCTTCCGCCAAGAGCTCTTTCAGGAAGTCGACGCGCTTCGCGTACGGCGCCTTCAGGAAAGCGAGCGCGGCGGCCTCGTCGCCTTCGCCGCGCTCTTCGCGGATGACGAAGAATCGCGAGACGAATGTCGGCAGGAGCCCCTGGATGCTGGCGGTAATGACGAAAAAGTGCGTGTCGGCGATCGGCTCCTCGAAGACTTTCAGCATGGCGTTCTGGGCCTCGGAGAGGAAGCTGTTGGCCGTGACGATGAAGACTTTCTTCCCGCCGAAGCCCTTGAGCGTGGCCGAAGCGTTCAGGCTGCGGGCGTCTTCGATCTTGAAGGAATCGACGGCGATGCTCGTCACGTCGGGATTGCCGACCACTGCCACGCCGATGCTTTCGAGGAACTCGAGGATTTCCGGCATGGCGCGAGCGCCGCTCGCCTCGATGAGATAGGCGTGGTGCAGGGCATCCTTGTTGAAATGTTTCGCGATATGCCCTGCCATGTTCATTTCTTGCTCAAGACGGCTTTCTTGTACATGTCGAGATGCTCGAGAGCCAAGCCGGTGCCCTTGACCACGCAGTAGAGCGCGTCCTCGGCGAGGATGGCCTTGACGCCGGTCTTGCGGTAGACGAGATCGGGAAAATTGCGGAGCTGGGAGGAACCGCCGGTCATGATGATGCCGTGATCGATGATGTCGGAGGCGAGCTCTGGCGGCGTCTCCGCCAGGACGTCCTTGATAGCCTTGATGACTTGGCGCAGTTCGCTGTCGATAGCCTTGACGATCTCGTTGGTGCCGACCTGGGCCGAGCGAGGCAGGCCTTGGATGAAGTCGCGGCCCTTGATGGTGACGCGCAATTCCTCTTCGAGCAGGACGGCGGCGCCGATCTTGATCTTCACTTCTTCCGCAGTCCGGTCGCCGATGGCGAGGTTGAAGGTCTTCTTGATGTAGTCGGCGATGGCCGCGTCGATCTTGTTGCCGGCGCATTTCACCGACGTCGATGCCACGATGCCGCCGAGCGATATCACCGCCACGTCGGTGGTGCCGCCGCCGATGTCGACGACCATGTAGCCTTTCGATTCATATATCGGTATGCCTGCGCCGATGGCCGCGAGAATCGGCTCCTTGACCACGTAGGCGTTGCGCGCCCCGGCGCGGATAGCCGCCTCTACCACCGCGCGGCGCTCCGTCGAAGTCACGCCCGCCGGCACGGAGACCATGACATCGGGCTTGAAGAGATTGAATTTTCCCATAGCCTTGTTTATGAAATAGCGGAGCATGGCTTCGGTGACGCGATAGTCGGCGATGACGCCGTCCTTCATCGGCAGATAGGTGATGATGGACTCCGGCGTCTTGCCGATCATGGCCTTGGCCTCGAGGCCGATGGCGAGAATCTTGTTGTCCTGCTCGGAGACCGCCACCACCGACGGCTCGTTGAGCACGATGCCTTTGCCAGGCAAAAAAACAAGGGTATTTGCAGTACCCAGATCGATGCCCAATTTCCTAGAAAAAAATCCCATAAGGCCAATATAGCACATGTCATGGTAGAATAAAAATTGCCTGATTTCGGGCGAATACCTATGAGAATCGTGACCATAATTCCGCTCCAAAAAGGGGCTTTCATAGAGGATCTGACCTATTTTACGGCCAAAGACATAGGCCCCGGCGAGATCGTGAGCGTCCCTTTGCGGGCGAAAAAAATCCTCGGCCTGGTGGTCTCTTCCGACGAAGTATCCGACACCAAGGGCGATATCAAGACCATGTCGTTCGACCTTAAGAAAGTAGATGACACCCTCGGCTCGTCGGCCTTCCGCCCCGAATACCTCCAGTCGGCCATGGACTGCGCGGAATATTTCGCGTCCAAGAAGAACGACGCCATCACGGCCCTCCTGCCCCAAGTCCTGCGGGAAAACTACGACAAGGTTGCCGCGAACAAGAACCAGTCGCTCATCACGCGCAATCTGCGCGAAGGCTTCAAGGAGATCCGTGCCGAGAAGCTCCTGCTCCAGCTGCCGCTCGAAGAGCGCATCTCGATGTACAAGACTCTCATACGCGAATCCTTCGCCGTGAAGAAATCCATATTCATCGTCCTGCCGAACGACCGCGAGGTGAAGCTGTTCTTCGGACAGCTCTCCCGCGGCATCGAGAATTTCGCCTTCGCGCTCCACCCCGGGCTCCCGGCAAAGAAGCTGCTGGAGCAATACGGCAAGATCATGGCGGACGCGCATCCCGTCCTCATCGTCGGCACGGCGCAGTTCCTCGCCGTATCGCGCTACGATATCGGCACCATAATACTCGAGAACGAGAGCTCGAGCGGCTACCGCATGCTCTCG
Organism: bacterium; assembly: GCA_037200905.1. Classification (GTDB taxonomy): domain Bacteria; phylum Patescibacteriota; class Minisyncoccia; order Phycocordibacterales; family UBA9973; genus UBA9973. The sequence continues at coordinate 65,474 of JBBCGN010000004.1, read as the reverse complement.
CGGCCGCATTTCGACCTGCGCTTCTTCGCCGAAGCCTTTGCGGGAAGCATCGGCGCGAGGTTCGTCCTTGCCGACACCATGCTCCGCTTCGACACCGTCGCGAGAAAGGAGACCGACGGCCTTTCGGAGATGCGCCCGCTCTCCTACCGCCTGTCCTTCGAGGGCGGCATCGAGATCTCGGAACGCGAGAAGAAATTCGCCGTGCTGACGGAAAAGAATGCCGCCGATATCGAGGAAACGATCGCAAGAGGAAAGAACGTCTTCATCTTTTCCCTGCGCAAGGGCCTCGCCACCATGACCGTCTGCCGCGACTGCAACGAGCCGCTCATGTGCAAGAACTGCGGCGCCCCGGTGGTGCTCTATCTCACCCGCGACGGCACGAAAAAGATATTCATCTGCAACCGGTGCAAGACCGAGATGGAATCGGACACCATCTGCCCGAAATGCGGCAGCTGGAACCTCATGCCGCTCGGCATCGGCACCGATACGGTGGCCGAAGCCGTCAGGAAGATGTTCCCTCCGGACAAGGACGGGGCGGCCGTACCCGTCTTCCAGCTCGACCGCGAGACGGCCGGCACCAAGACGGGAGCGGAAAAGATAGTGAAGGAGTTCGAAGCCTCCGGCGGAGCCATCCTCGTCGGCACGGAGATGGCCCTCATCTATCTCGCGAGAAAGTCAGCCTCTCGGTCATCGCGTCATTCGACTCGCTCTGGAGCATACCGAACTTCCGCATGAGCGAGAAGGTCGTTCCAGATCGCCCTGTCCATACTCTCGAAACCGACCGCAAGCTCGCCATCCAGACCAAGAACGAGGACGACGCGGCGCTCGCGGCGCTCGCGAGCGGCAACCTGCTCTCCTTTGTCCGGGAAGAGATCGAGGACAAGGAACGCCTCGGCTACCCGCCCTTCAAGCGCTTCATCAAGATAACGCACGAGGGCGACAAGGAAGAGACCAAGGCCGCGCGCGAAGCTCTGGCCCGGCTGTTCGAGGAATACGCCCCCGGAAATATTTTCCGGATTCGTCGCCCGGCAGAAAGGCGTCTACGTGACCAACGCCCTCATCAAGCTCGACCCCAAGCGCTGGTCGCTCCCCGCCGTCACGGCGGAGCGGCGCTCGACGGACCGCTCCTCGGAAAGCTCTTGTCCCTGCCGCGGGCCTTTTCCGTGCATGTCGATCCGGAAGATTTGTTGTAGATATGATTGCGGGCACCAGAATCAGGGCTGGATCGTATATAATAGATACGCATATGAAGAAAATAGCATTATCATTGGCGGTTATATTCTCATTCGGAATATACGCATTTTTTTTAAAGACAGGCGAACAGGATGCGTCATCCACCGCGGCCACGGAGCCTGCGCCCGCCGAATCTGCCGGCAATACGGCAGCGGATGGCGGCATATCCCCATCACCGAATACGTATAAGGACGGCACTTTCACCGGCAAGAGCATCGACGTGTTTTACGGCAACGTCCGGGTATCGGCTACGCTGAAAAGTGACAGGATCACCGATATCGTTTTCCTCGAGTATCCGAACGACAACCCGACCTCGCTCGGCAAGAGCAACGGCGCCATGCCCCTGCTCAAGCAAGAAGCCATCGCCAACCAGTCCGCCGACGTGCACATCGTTTCCGGCGCCACCGAGACGAGTTCCGGCTTCATGGATTCACTGGAATCGGCCATGGATCAGGCAAAAATATGATGAAACGGACCGAACTCGTCATGGGCATGCCCGTCATAGTGGAGATAGCCGATGCGCATGCCGACAGCGCGGCGCTCGGATCCGTGTTCGAGTATTTCAGGTACGTCGACGAGAAATTCAGCACGTACAAGAGCGACAGCGAGATATCGAAAATAAATCGGCATGCACTCCCAGAACAGGACTGGAGCGCCGATATGCGCGAAGTTTTCCGGCTGGCGGAAAAGACGAAACTACAAACAGAAAACTATTTCGACATCCGAAAGCCCGACGGCCAGTACGACCCTTCGGGCCTGGTGAAAGGCTGGGCCATCCGCAACGCCGCCCGCCTGCTCCGCGCCGAGGGCTTCAGGAATTTCTATATCAATGCCGGCGGCGACATCGAGACTTCCGGCTCGGCGGAACACGGCGCGCCTTGGACGGTGGGCATTAAAAATCCTTTCAATACGGGAGAAATCGTGAAGGTGCTGGAGATCGGGAACGGCGGCATCGCCACATCCGGCAATTATCTCCGTGGCAATCATATCTACAATCCGAAGGAGAAAGAAGAGAAGCTCGAAGAAGTTTCCAGCCTGACCGTCATCGGCCCCGACATCTACGAAGCGGACCGCTTTGCCACAGCGGCATTCGCCATGGGCAAGAGCGGCATAGTATTCATCGAGAGCCTGCCGGGCTTCGAAGGTTACATGATAGACTGCACGGGCATGGCCACCATGACCAGCGGCTTCGAGCGGTATGCGAAATGATTATATGCTGAAAGCCATAGACAATTTCCTGAACAAGATCACCATGTACCGCCTGGTACTGTATTTCCTGACGGCCCTCGTCATCATCGCGGCCGTCCTCGGCGCCTTCGGTCTCCTGGCGATCGATCCGCTCATGCTCCTGGCGTCGCTCGGCCTCTCCTTGCTGGTATGCGACCTCGCGAACGCGCTCTTCGCCAAAGTCTTCAATGCGCAGACCAATGTCGAGTCGCTTTACATCACCGCCTTCATCCTGGCCCTCATCGTCAAGCCGCCGACGTCGTTCGCCGACGCGCATTACCTGATATTCATCGCCTGGGCCGCGCTCTGGGCCATGGCCTCGAAATACATCTTTGCCATCGGCAAGAAGCACATCTTCAACCCTGCGGCGTTCGCCGTCGCGCTGACAGCCCTCACCATCGGCCAGTCGGCCACTTGGTGGGTCGGCACGGCCTGGATGCTGCCCTTCGTGCTCGTCGGCGGCCTGCTGGTCGTCCGCAAGCTCAGGCGCTTCGACCTGGTGCTGTCGTTCGTCGCGGCATCGCTCCTCTTCACCGTCGTCGCCCATGCCAGCAGCCTGTCCGAGATTCCGGGCATCATCGAGCATGCCCTCGTGACATCCCCGCTCCTCTTTTTCGCCTTCGTCATGCTCACCGAGCCGCTCACCACGCCGCCCACCAAAGACCTGCGCTCCGTCTACGGCGTCTTTACCGCAGTCCTGTTCGACCCGATGGTGCATATCGGTTCGGTGTATTCCACGCCGGAACTGGCTCTCCTCGCGGGCAATGTCTTTTCATATATCGTCAGCCCGAAACAGAAATTGCTCCTGACTTTGAAAGAGAAACGGAACGTGGCCGAGAATACCTTCGACTTCGGCTTCAGTTCCGACAAGAAGCTGCCGTTCCGGGCCGGACAGTATCTCGAGCTCACGCTGGCTCATGAAAAGCCGGATACGAGAGGCAATCGGCGTTATTTCACCATAGCCTCCGCGCCTACCGACGAAGACATCTATTTCGGCATCAAATTCTACCCGGAGCCTTCGACCTTCAAGCAGAAGCTCACGTCGATGGCTGTCGGCGATACGCTCATGGCAGGACAGCTCGCAGGAGACTTCACTATGCCTGATGATACGAAGAAAAAGCTCTGCTTCATCGCCGGAGGCATCGGCGTAACGCCGTTCCGCAGCATGATCGGATACCTGCTCGCCAAACAAGAAAAGAGAGGCATAACCATGTTCTATTCCGCCAATACTGAAAAAGATATCGCTTACAAGGACGTGTTCGACAAGGCTCACAACGAGCTCGGCATCAATATCATCTATGCCCTCGCCGGAAAGGATGTGTCCAAGAGCTGGCAGGGCGAGCGCGGCTTCGTCAGCGCCGACATGATGAAGAAATACATGCCTGACTGGCGCGAGCGCACGTACTACGTCTCTGGCCCGCCATCAATGGTAGACGCCTTGAAAAAGACTCTTTCGCAGATGGGCATTCCTCGTTCGCAGATCAAGACGGATTTCTTCCCCGGTTACGCGTAAAAGAGACGGAAAATCAAAACTGTACACTGAAAAATGTTACCAATTTCCACGGCCGTGTGAAAAGGTAACATTTTTGTTTGCGGCAGGAGACAATTTTATGCGACGAGTACAGTAAACTCGCCTTTTTGTTTTACAGGATTTTCTGTGAGATACGCTGAAAGCTCGGCAGCGGAGCCGGTCTTGAATTCCTCGTATATTTTTGTCAGTTCGCGAGCCAGGCAGACACGTTTGTCCGGACAGAATTTCGACAGCGATTCGAGCGTCTTCAATATGCGGTGCGGAGATTCGTAGAACACCATCGTGCGCTCTGATGCGGCGATCTCTTTGAAGAGCGTCTCCTGCCCTTCTTGTGCGGCAGGAAGCCGAGAAAAGTGAATTCATGCGTGGAAAGCCCGAAGCGGAAAGGGCGGCGATGACTGCGCTTGGGCCAGGGATAGGAATAACATCTACGCCATGGCTGAGATGTGCTTTTATCTTTGACACGAGCAAAGCGCCCGGATCAGAAATGCCTGGTGTGCCGGCATCCGACACGAGCGCGAGATTCTTCCCTTCTTCTAATAATTCAAATATTTTGTCAGTCTTCGACAGCTTGCTTTGTGCATGATATGACATCGTTGGTTTTTTGATGCCGAACTTTGCCAGTATCTTGCCCGTTTCGCGAGTATCTTCGCATAATATCAAATCAACTTCTTTAAGCGTTTCAAGAGCCCGCAGAGTGATGTCTCCCATATTGCCGATCGGTGTTGCTACTATATAAAATTTAGACATTTGCTTTAGTCTTTTGCAAAGGAATGAGACTTGCGAGCACGGCGATGCCCGCGGTCATGAGGAGGACGTTCTTTATGATGTACTGGCCCTCGAGCGTCGGCACCATGAAGCCGGTCCAGGCCAGGTGCGGCAGGAAGAAGAGCGGCAGGGATGGTGGTAATCAGGTGGAGGATGAGGGCGAATATGGCCAGACGCTCGAGCTTGGGGATAACGAACAAGAGGCCGATGACCACCTCGATGGCGCCGAAGGCCACCACGAACGCGTCGGGAGAGATGAACGGCATGGTCTTGGCGAGCAGGGCGGCGACGAGCGGGCTCGCCGGGGAGAGACCGATTACTTTCAGGATGCCGAACCAGAAATAGACCAGGAATATGGCGAAACGGGCGAAGCCCGGCAAAATCCTTCGAGCCCACATGATCGCCTTATAATCGCAGTTTTCGAGCTTTGTGTTGATTTCTTTCATGAGATTATTGTAGCACTAAAATTATTCTACAGTTATTTCGATATTTTCGTGAACGCCATTTATCGGCGATCTTGATACGGGTCAAAGACTTCTCCAGTTCGCTCTCGAAATGCTCGAAGTCAACAGTTTCCTTGTTCTGCATTTGTTGTTTCAATTCTTCACTGCGAGTTTTTGCTTTAGCGATAGCTTCATCAGAAATCTCAGTGACATGCTCAGCATAATCAGCAAGTATGGCTACTACAGTGTCTTTGTTTTCATCTTGCTTCACTTCGATGAATCCACCAGCGACTGCCATCGGTACGTATTCGCCATTGGTCATCGCCACAATATCACCAGACTTGAGTCCAGCGACAAGCGGAATGTGTTCAGGTAGAATCGTAATCTCACCTTCAGTTGTCGGCAACGTGACTTGATCAACAAGTTCTTCGAGAACTAATCGTTCTGGTGTGACTATTTTCAGTTGTATTTTTTTAGTTGACATTTTGAATGGTTAAGATATTCTTTAGAAAAATATTCAATTTGAATTTAGAAACTTTTTCTTTCTATCGTTTGTATTGTGGGAGGAATCCTCATTATGGTTTTTCTAGGAAGTCCGGAAAGATCTGATGATACATTAATAGGTGCTATGATGTCTTTATTCGGTGGCTTTATACTCAATAAAGATAATTTTCAGCGCTAACTCCACTCTACCTCAAAGGTTTGTATTTTTACAAACCTTTTTTAATTACAATGCCCCTTTCATATAAAACTCATTTTCTGCCTTACTGTCGTGCTTGCCATCAAGAATCTCACGGAATGAACGGATAGTTTCAGAAAGCGGAACGTATTGGCCAGGAGCGCCAGTGAATTGTTCTGCACGAAGAATGGCTGAGAAAGGAATTTCTGGATTTTGCGAGCGCGTGACACAAGCTCTTTGTCAGCTTCAGAAAGTTCTTCCATACCAAGAATCGCAATGATGTCTTGCAAATCCTTGTAACGCTGCAAGACTCTTTGTACTTCACGAGCGACTTCGTAGTGTTCCTTGCCGACAATGTTCGGATCAAGAATCGTTGAAGAAGAATCGAGCGGATCAACAGCTGGGTAAATACCGATTTCAGAAAGTGAACGGTTGAGTGCCACTGTAGAGTCCAAGTGTGAGAATGTCGTAGCCGGTGCTGGGTCGGTAAAGTCGTCGGCAGGCACGTATACAGCCTGTACAGAGGTCACAGAACCCTTGTCTGTAGAAGTAATGCGTTCTTGCAAGTTACCCATTTCTGATGCCAAAGTTGGCTGGTAACCCACAGCACTTGGAATACGTCCGAGGAGTGCAGACACCTCAGAACCTGCTTGAGTAAAACGGAAGATGTTGTCGATGAAGAAAAGCACGTCTTTTCCTTCTTGGTCACGGAAATGTTCGGCCATAGTAAGACCAGAGAGCGCAACGCGAAGACGAGCACCTGGCGGTTCATTCATTTGTCCGAAGACCATGCGACTTTGTCGAGCACTTTAGAATCTTTCATTTCGTGATAGAGGTCGTTACCTTCGCGAGTACGCTCTCCCACACCAGCAAACACAGAGTAGCCTCCGTGATTTGATGCGATGTTGTGAATCAATTCTTGAATGACGACAGTCTTACCAACGCCGGCACCTCCGAAGAGTCCGACTTTTCCTCCTTTCAATACAGGACAAATGAGGTCGATAACTTTGATACCGGTTTCGAGGATTTCAACTTTCGTTGATTGAGAGACATATGATGGTGGTTGGCGGTGAATAGGAGAAAGTGTTTTTGTACTAACTGTATCACCGTCATCTATGGCTTCACCGAGGACATTAAAGATTCTGCCCAACGTACCAGCACCTACAGGTACAGAAATAGGTGCACCAGTATCGGTGACTTCCATGCCGCGAGAGAGGCCGTCCGTCGAGTCCATGGCGACAGTGCGCACGACGCCGGAGCCGAGGTGCTGTTCGACTTCGAGGATGATCTTCTTCGCGCCCTTCATTACTTCCAATGCGTTGTATACGTCCGGTAATGCGTCACCGAAATCTACATCTACGACCGGACCCACTATTTTTTTGATTGTACCTTTTTTCATATGTTTATAATTTATTTATTAATATTTTTTTCTTTTTAATTCTTCCTTAATTTTTTCCTGAATCTGATCTTCAAATGATTTAAATGGCTCACTTTTCTTTTCAAACACAGTATCATCTATTTCTTCAGTTGTTCTAAAACTAACTCCCGGAAATCTTTTTCTTAAATCATCAACCATGCTTTCATATTGCCCATTTACTAAGACTGTTCTTAAATTTTTCAGCATGCTAATTCCTTCCTTATTATTCTCTGCGAGAGGTTCTCCTTTATTTGAAAGTAAGATAAAAGGTGCAGTATCAAAAACACGTCCCCCTGGAGAATCGTCTGCCACCTTTAATGTCCCCCAATCACCTTTAACTTCTCCCGTTGCCATTATTTGCAATAAGGCAAAAAGAGGAAACTTTTTCTTTTGCTCTTCTGTTAAGTCAAGAGGAATATTACTAGCTATTCCATGTGCCATTACTTTTTCTCGAGTGCTATCACTCAGATTAAGCAATGCGTCATGGGCTTTTGCTGCGGGTTATAGCCAATCAATTCTCCTTTTAAATAAACTCCTCGGCCAAATCCTTTTGCACTTATCCTTCTTGCTTCCTCTCCTTTTTTATAATACTCCTCTGGTTTTACATACGTATCCAAAATGTGTTTACGAAGTTCTTCCGTACGCTTTGTGTTATATTCCTGAATGTTAGTATTAATTTTTGGTGCTTGATCGGGATTAAACATAAATCTTTAACTTACACTTGCCATACCGGCACTAATCTCTGATATTTCTCTGGTAATGTTGGCTTGTCGGGCTTTGTTGAATACCAGCGTCAGGTCATCTATCATTTCTCCGGAAGCTTCAGATGCGTTCTTCATGGCTACCATTCTACTCGATTGCTCAGAGGCATTTGATTCGAGCAACATCTGATATATCTGCATGCGGACTAATTTTTCTGCCAAACTACCTATCAATGTCGCGATATCTCCTTCGAAAACATAATTTGTCCCGACAGCTTTAGCTGTCGTGGATTCTCGACCTTCGGTCGGGATCTTTAATTCTTCAATCAAATCTTTCAGATCTGATTTAGACACTGGCAAGATTTGTTTGATATTTGGTTTTTGTGTTAGGGCAGAAATAAAGTCTGTATATGCGACGAGGACTTGGTCATAGCGTCCAGCAATGTATTCATCGATAGCTAGTTTTGAAATAGGCAGAACATTCGCAAGATTTATGTTGTCTGGAAGTTCTAGAAACTTGCCAAGATGTTTCTATTCAATCTGCGCATAGTTGCATCACCTTTCTTACCAATAGTAATCAAATCTAAATTCTCGTTTTCTTTGAGCAAAGAAATAGTTTTCTTTACCACTTGCGCATTATATGCACCGCAGAGTCCTCGATTTGAAGTAATTAATACAAGCAAGACATTTTTGTTCTTAACATCTCCATTTTTCTGCACAAAAAGCGGATGAGTGATTTCTTCAGCAGAATTTGCAATAGAAGTTAAAACCTCCCAAGAGTATTCAGCGTATAAGCGTGAAGCCAGAGTCGAAGAAACAGCACGCTTCATCTTTGAAGCAGCCACGAGTTCCATCGCTTTCGTGATTTTCTTCGTGTTCTTGACGCTCTTTATTCTTCTTTTAATTTCTTTTGTTCCTGCCATAAAATTTTATTTTGCAAATGATGCTTTGAAATCATTAAGTGCTTTCACAAGCTCAGCTTCCCCTTTTTCTGTCCACATTTTCGATTCAGCCACTTCTTTGTAGAAAGTCTTAGCATTTCTTTCACTGTATTCTACCCAACCGCTTTCGAATTCTTTGATGCGTTCAATAGCAACATCATCCATAAAGCCTTTTACGAGAGCGTACATAGTGACGATCTGGTGCTCTGCTTTTACCGGAGCGTATTGGAGCTGTTTTAAGAGCTCTACGGAGCGCTTGCCGCGTTCGAGCTGGCGCTTGGTAGCTTCGTCGAGATCGGAACCGAACTGCGAGAAGGCTTCGAGCTCGCGGAATTGAGCGAGGTCGAGCTTCAAAGTTCCTGCCACTTTCTTCATGGCCTTGATCTGCGCGGAAGAGCCCACGCGAGACACGGATGAGCCCACGTTCACAGCCGGACGGATGCCTTTATAGAAAAGATCAGTCTCCAAGAAATCTGTCCGTCGGTAATAGAGATGACGTTCGTCGGAATATATGCAGAGATGTCACCTGCCTGAGTTTCGATAATTGGAAATGCTGTGATAGAACCACCACCGTATTCTTTGTTTCGACGGCATGCGCGCTCGAGCAAGCGAGAATGCAAGTAGAAGACATCTCCCGGGAATGCCTCGCGGCCCGGCGGACGGCGGAGCAAGAGCGAGATTTCTCGGTATGCCACGGCGTGCTTGGAAAGATCATCGTAGATTATCAAAACATCTTTGCCCTGATCCATGAAATATTCAGCAATGGAGACCCCAGTGTACGGAGCGATATATGAGAGCGCTGCCGCTTCCGATGCGCCGGCGGAGACGATGACGGTGTACTCCATAGCGCCGCCTTCTTCGAGACGGGTCTGGATTTTGCGGAGCTTTGAATCTTTTTGACCGATAGATACGTAGACGCAGATCATGTTCTGGCCTTTCTGGTTCAAAATGGCGTCGATGGCGATAGCGGTCTTACCAGTTTGGCGGTCGCCGATGATGAGCTCGCGCTGGCCGCGGCCGACCGGGATGATGGCGTCGATAGCCTTGATGCCGGTGTAGACCGGCTGATCGACGGATTGGCGGGTGATGACGCCCGGAGCCACTTTCTCGATCGGGTAGGTCTTGTCGGCCTTGATAGTGCCCTTTCCGTCGATGGCTATGCCGTTCGCATTTACCACGCGGCCGACGATGGCGTCGGAAACAGGAATCTCGAGGATTCTGCCGATCGCTTTCACCTCGTCGCCTTCCTTGATATGAGAGAAATCGCCCAGGATGATGACACCTACCGCGTCTTCTTCGAGGTTGAGGGCCACGCCCGTCTCGCCTCCCGCGAATGTGACCATCTCGGATGATTTGATGTCAGAGAGCCCTGACACTTTCGCAATACCGTCGAAAACTTCGAGCACTTTGCCCACTTTCTCGACTTGGGTTTCCAGCTTGAAATTCTCTATCTCCTTTCTTAAATTTTCTACGATATTGTTCGTGCTCATATGTTTATAATTAGACTCTTTGTAAATAATTTTTTAATTGGCCGATCTTGTTCTTCACCGACAGGTCGATGACGTCGTTCCCTACTTCGATGCGCACGCCGCCAAGGACTTTCGGTTCGATCGTCTCGACAAAAGCAAACTCTTTGGCGTCGTAATGCTTCTTCAGCATCTGTGCTATTTCTTTCTTCGTCTCCTCTTTCAGTTTCTGGGCGCTTTTCAAATTTACTGCTATCCTGCCTTCAGCTTTATTTACGATTTCCTCCAAAGTGTTCAATATTTCAGAAGTTTTGGAGAGTAGTCGCTTGCGGGACAGAAACTTGGTAGCGCTCTCGAGCGCGCTCTCGAGCTCTGCTCCCTTTTTGTCCTTTGTCGCCAAATAAATGGCTTGTGCTACTTCGGTATTAGTCATGATTATAGTGTACCGAGCTCTTTTTTGACTGCCTGCTCGTCTACTTTGCCGCCGGCTATCTTTTCGTCGAAGCGATGACGAGCGAGATGATTTCTTTCTTTGCATCGTCTACCATCTTGGTCTTTTCCGCTTCCAAGCTTTCTTGCCGGACTCGATCATGGCTGCCACTTCGGCCTTGGTCTTTTCGATCATACTCTGCTTGTTCTCCTCGGCATCTTTTTTGCCGGCTTCGTAGATAGTGTTCGCTTCCGCACGGCTTTCTGGAGCGCGGCATCGTATTCTTTCTTGGTATTGGCGAGCATCTCGGCGTTTTGCTTGGCATTCTCGAGGCCGGTAGTGATCTCCTGCCCGCGGTCCTGTATGAGCTTCCTGAGCGGCTTTGCCGCTATCAGATAGAGCGCCACGAAGACCAGGCCGAAGTTTACGGCCTGCGCGAGCATGAGCTTCCAATCTATGTGAAATGTCGAGATGAATTCATCCATACGTTAATCCGTGCGATTACTACTTGATCGAGAAAGCGATGACGAGACCGTAAATAGCCACAGCTTCCGCGAAAGCAGAAACGATGAGCATAGGCACGAGGATCTTGCCGGTAGCTTCAGGATTGCGGCCGATAGCTTCCATGGCCTTGCCGCCGATCATACCGATGCCGAGCGCCGCGCCGATCGCAGGAAGTCCGATTGCGAGGGACTTTGCGAGTGGTGCTAAATTTACTACTGCTGTTGTTACTGTATCCATAATATTTGATTCTGCGAATCACGTCGCGTAAGTCCTTTCGGCGCGACGCTCTTCCTAAACTAATAATTTTTCGACTAACTTATAATTCTGATAATTTTATTCGCCTCTGGCGGTGTTTATGCACGCGCCACTTCGGCTATTTCTTCTTCCTCGATGTGCTCTTGGTGTTCGTGCTCATCATGGCTCTCATGATCCTGCGACCTCTCATGATCCTGCGACGCGATGGTAAAGTATACCGCCGCGAGCAAGGAGAAGATGAGCGCTTGGATGAGTCCGATGAAGACTTCGAGGAAAAGGAACGGTCCGGGCAGGATGTAAACGAAAATAGCCGCCATCGAAGCGAGCAGCACTTCCCCCGCGAACACGTTTCCGAAAAGTCGGAACGAAAGCGAAGCGATTTTGGCGAATTCTCCGATCAGCTCGAGAAGCCCGACAAAGACCGTAATAGGCGCTACGATCAGCACGCTAGGGTCTTTGCGCACCTTGGTAACGATTGACCCTAACGCCTTCAGATTAACATATTTATTGAACGTTTTCCAGATTCCCAGGATGATGACGCCGAAGGCATTTGAGCCTACGACAGCCAGGAGCGCCAGGGCGAGCGTGGTATTGATGTCCGCCGTGCCGGCGCGGAAAAGCGGCACGAAGGCCGCATGGCCGCCCTCGAACGAGGTGAAGCCGATGGCCGAGACGAACGGCAGGAGGCCGAGCCAGTTATTGACCAGTATGAAAAAGAAAAGCGTGAAGATGACCGGGAAGATTTTGTTGGTGATCTTGCGATTGTTCGTGACCTGGTCGAGGAGCGACAGGGGCACCTTCAAGAATGACCTCGAAGACATGCTGGCCCTTGCCCGGGATCTTTTTCATCTTCAGGCGCACCGCGAGGGCGAGCGCGAAGATGACGAGCACTGCGAACCATGAGGTGATGAGCGAGTTCGTGACTTCGAACGTGCCGATATGGAAGATCGGCTCGGCGTAGATGGTCACTTCATGTGACACCTCGGTATTCGTATTGTGGATTTCATTATTTTCCATTTTTTGTATCTTCTTTGTCCAATTGTTTCTTGTACGCCTTGATCTCCTTATAGATGCCGTAGCAGGTCACGCCGAAGCCGGCGATGACGAACAGGAAATAATACGCGGGAGCCACTTTTTTGCCGAGCAGAATTGCGATGACGAGCGGCAATACTATCCAGGAAGTCGTCTTGGCGTAAAAAAGAATCATCGGAGTCCAGTCCATCTTGCCGTTCTTCGCCTTATTTTCTTGACTATCCATGGGTGAGTGTGGATGGAATCGGACCATCGACCTCTGTCTTATCAGGACAGCGTTCTACCACTGAACTACACACTCATTTTCTAACAGCGTTCTACCACTGCCTCGCCCATTAGGCTACGGCCGAGGGAACTACACACTCAAAAAAGCGACTAAGTCAAAAGCCAGGCTGCAAAGCCTTTGCCTAGAGAATATATCAAAATAAAGGCTTTTAGGCAAACAAAAACCCCTGCTTGCGCAAGGGCTTCTGTTTTTGAGAATTTAATTTGAATCACCGCCTGGGCGGGACGAGTTAGTATTCTCGGCGTCCACCTCGTGAACCGCCACCATAACCGCCATTTCCGCCGCCGTATCCGCCTGAACCACCGGTTCGCGGAGGTCGGGCTTCCATAGGGCGAGCCTCATTGACCGTGAGCTTGCGGCCTTCGAATTCCTGATCGTTGAACATAGAGATTGCCTTCTGGGCATCCTCTTCGCTCGACATCTCTACGAAGCCGAAACCTTTTGAGCGACCGGACATCTTGTCCATGATAATCACAGCGGAAGCGACGCTTCCAGCCTGTGCGAAGAGATCGCGAAGCGCGTCCTCTTGAGTTGCGTAAGGGAGTCCCCCTACATATAGCTTTGTAGCCATACTGCTTTACTTCTCCCGTTTTTAGAAAAACTCGGGCAAAAACTAATTATAATGCTCCGGACTCCTGCCTATCGCAGGCAGGTCGCGCCGAAGCGTAGGTGCTCTGATCGCTCAATGGTCTTTCAAAACAATGGCTCGTCGAGAAACTACGATGCTCACTATAGCACAGTCGAGCTGAAAAAGCAATGGACGAGCTGTGCACAAGCTACTCGGCCGGCTTCTCGGGAATTTCCGCCACGGGCGCAGCCGGACTCGTTGTTACGACGACAGTGGCCCCTTCGGATTAGGACCGTACATATTGTCTCCTGGAGTAGAGTCTGTAAGCGCAAAGACGAGCAACACGAGCCAGCCTACGATCGGCACCAAACAGATCAATGCCCACCATCCGCTGTGACTCGTGTCGTGCAAACGGCGTACCGTGAGTGCGATAGATGGCACAATAGACGCAATCGTATACAGTATGGTGATAATACCAATGCCATATGGGCCTTTTAACCGCAGCATTCCTTCAATAATGCCTATTGCAATCCCGACGATGAAGTTGCAGAGAATAAACATCCAGTATTCCGTGCGAGTGGACCGGCTGCGGAAATCTGAATACTTCTGCCAAAACATTTTATAGTATTCCATACAAAATATAATTGTGAATAATAATCTTATTATTATAGCACTTTTTTACAACCACATCCCCGCTATGTATATTTGACATTTAACTTAAAATGTTACTATCTGAAAAACAGTTACGTATGAAAAAAGCATTGATCTTCGATAACGAGAAATTCAGCGCAGAAAGCCTCCTGCAAAAAGTAAAGTACCTCTTCAAGGATCCTTTGGCCGAGATAGCCGTCGCCACGGAGATCGAATCGTTCCGAGGCAAGATTGCCGAAAGCGCCTGGAACATGATCGTGGTCAATTTCCAGATGTTCTATTTCTGGGACATGCCCGACCACGAACTGGAAACCTTCGCGAGAGAAATCAAGGACTCCCAGGAATGGCATATGATCTTCATCGGCGTGACCGGACACAGGAACCAGCATGCATTGCTGGGGCGGCTCGGCGTGAATGTGACGCACAAGGAATACGCCAGCCTCACGACATTCGATTACGGAGCCAAGGCCATGAAGCGCCTCGAAAAGCCCGAAATCCAAAGGATCGCCTGCGATTACTTCATGGTTTCCAAAGAGGATATCATCGCCAGGAGCAGAGAGCGCGGCCACGCGAAAGTGAGGCATATCATCATGTATCTGACAAAATTGTTCACCAACGATTCGTTCGAGTGCATCGCCAGGGAGTATTCGGGACGGGATCACACGACCGCGATCTATGCGTGCCAGAATGTCCTCGACCTCATGGATACCGATGAGCAGTATCGGGGCGAGGTGATGATCCTGACGGAAATGCTCAAGGAGAAAGGAGGGGTAGAGGCTTGGAAATTCGTACGGAAGAAGAAAAGAGCCAAAAAGCTGATGATCGCATGATCATCAGCTTTTTTATTCCTCCTCGTCGTCTCCTGTCTCGCCGGATTGGAGTGCGGAGATGATAGGCTCGATATCGCCTTCCATTATCTTCGGAAGGTTGTGCCAAGATTTCTTGATGCGGTGATCTGTGAGGCGGTCTTGGGGAAAGTTATAGGTACGAATTTTTTCGCTCCTGTCCCCGGTGCCGATCTGGTTCTTGCGCTCGCCGGCGTATTTCTTGGCTTCTTCTTCTTCTTTGAGCTGGGCGAGCTTTGCCACCAGGATGCTCATGGCCTTCTCGCGGTTGGCGAGCTGGCTGCGCTCGTTGGTCGAGCGCACGTCGAGGCCGGTGGGCTTGTGGATGATGCGCACCGCAGTCTCAACCTTGTTGACGTTCTGGCCGCCCTTGCCGCCGGAGCGGGAGTATTCCATATCAAATTCAGCAGGGTTTACGACAAAGTTTACTTTTTTCTTGATAGGCAGCACGGCTACCGAAGCGGTCGAAGTATGCACGCGGCCGTTCTTTTCCGTAGCCGGGATGCGCTGCACGCGGTGCACGCCGGTCTCATAGCGCAGTTTCGAGTAGACATCTTTGCCCTTGATCTCGAAGCTCGCTTCCTTGTAGCCGTCTGCCGAGCTTTTTGACTCGTAATTCACGAACCACTGCCATTTCTGCATTTCGCAATATCTTTCATACATGTGCGCGAGTTCCCAGGCGAAAAGCGAAGCCTCGTCTCCGCCGGCTCCGGCCCGCACTTCGAGCACCACTTCATTGGCCATCTCTTCTTCCTCTACGTCTTTGTCGAGAATATCCTGAACCTGCTTCTCGATATCTTTCTTGCGCTCTTCGATGGATGCCAATTCCTTGTTCGCCATCTCCACGAGCTGGTCGTCGCCCGAGAGCATCTCGCGCACTTCGGCTTCCTCGCGCAACAGAGTCGCAAGCATATCGCCGAGATAGCTCGTCTGGTGGTTCTTCTTGAGTTCTTCTGGGTCTAGCATATAGCTTAAAGCTCCCTGTATTTTTTGATTCCGAGGGTCCCAACTGGTACTCCAGGAAGGGCGCAGGAACAGAAAATCACAGGGAGCTGAGCTCTCTACTTCTTGCCTTGGCCACCATGGCGCGGCGCTTGTTTGAAGCGCTCGACGCGGCGGCAGTGTCCATGATCTTTTCGTTACCGGTATAGAATGGATGGCAGTTCGAGCAGATTTCTACGTGTATTTCGGCCAAAGTAGAACCGACTTCATAGACGGCTCCGCAGGCGCACGTAGCTTTCGTTTTCAAATCATATTTGGGATGTATGTCTTTCTTCATATAGGGCAGATATTAACACATTACTGATTATTAAGCAAATCGATGTTGGCCTGTATGGTCGCGCGCAGTTTCTGCACGCTTGAGCCGTAATAGCAGGTTCCCCCGCCCGAGCCGTAATACTTGCAGGCGGCGATATTCTGGGCGCTGGCGCTCGTGCCGATGGCCCCGAGGTCGGTCAGGTACATGCTCGAAGCCATGAAGGCGTCTTCGGCAGACCACGGGTTCGCAAAATGGCCGAGGGCGGCCTGCAGCCTGCCCGCGAAGAGCTGCCAGGTAGAAGGGATGAACTGCGCCGGACCCATGGCCCCGCCGTAGCCCGCTACGCCGGCGATCGGGCACGACACGGCGGTGGCGAAGGCGTTGTAGCCGAGGGCTTTGGTGATGTCGAGGAACGGCTGCACGTCGCGGGTCGGCTTCATGACATTGACAAATGGCGTACCGGTATTCTTGCCTTTGCCCGCGCCGGTGGTGACATCAGTCAGGTAGCACTGGCCGACGTTCGCGCCCAAATTCGATTCCTGCGTCAATATGGCGAGCAGGAAGGCCGGGTCGATGCCGGTCTTGCTCTTCGCCTCGTTGGCGTAGTTGAGCGCCGTGCCGAAATCGATCTTCTGCGGGGTGCCGGCGAGCGAGAAGAGGGCTGCACGGATCTTGTCCGCCTGGGCCTTCTTTTGGGCGGCGAGCTTCTGATATTCCGATTCTTTCTGCTTGCTGATAGCGAGCAATTGTTTCTTTTCCGCCTCGCTCTGGGCTACTTTCTGCTGGGCCCCTTCGAGCTCGGATTTCGCGTCAGTCTCGGCGTTCTGCTGCTTCTGGAGATTGGTCTTTTCTTCCTCCGTCTGGCTCTTGATGCCGCGGATGTTGTCCACCGATACCTGCACGGCTTTCTTGATGGAAGCGTAAGATTCTACGTCGCTGTAGAAATCAGAAACATCCTCGTCGGCGAGGACCAGATGCACGAAATTCTGATTGTCGAAGTCATTGGCATTGCGCAGGAGCTGCGCCAGAGACTGGTGCTGGGCATCGATGTCCTGCAGGAGGCTGGTGATCTTGTTGCTCTTCTCGTTGATGGAAACCTTGAGCTGGGCGATGGCGAGCGAGCGAGCCTTGATCTTGGCCTTCAGGGCGTTGATCTGGCTGTGAGATAGTTCACGTCGCCGGTGAGAGTGCCGGTGTTCTTCTGCTGGGCTTTCTGCTGTTCCAGGAGCTCCGCAAGCTGAGCCTCGATGTTGGCGAGCTCTTTCTTGCAATAATTCTTGTCAGCCTCTGACGAACCCGGAGTGATGGTGAGACAGTCAACAGCCGCATCTATCTTTGATGCGGGAAAAAGCCATATGAGGGCTAACAAAACAAAAACTATGACCGATTTTCTCGTCATAGTTTTATTGTAACATACTTTTTTAATGTCGAGGCTATTCTTTGGCTTCAGGAGCGGCTTCGCCGGCACCCTCTTCCTCTTTCTTGCCTTTCTTCTCGACTTCGATAGCGGAGAGGTCGACAGGAGCGGCTTCCTCGACTTCTTCTTTCTGGACGGCGATGGAGGCGACCACTTCTTCGGGGCCGGTAATCATGGTAACGCCGGCCGGGATCTTGATGTCGGAAACGAGGATCTGGCTGTCGATAGTTGCGAGCTTGGAAATATCCACGACGAGGTTATGAGGCAGGTCTTTCGGCAATGCTTCGACTTCCACTTCGTGGAGGACCTTGACAAGGGTTCCGAGACCGCCTTTGACCGCTTCGGAAACGCCTTCGAACTCGACTGCCACGCCGACCTTGATGGTCTTGTTCATGTCGACTGCGAGAAAGTCTACGTGTATCGGCTCATCGGTGACAGGATGGGTCTGTACTTCGTGTATGAGAGTATCCACCGCGCCGTCAGCCATGGTGATCTTCACCGTAGAAGATTCTCCGGCTTGGTGCCAGATCTTCTTGAACTCGACGAGAGGGATCGAGATAGAAGTGGTGGGCTTGCCTGCGCCGTAAAAAACGGCCGGGATAGTTCCCGCCTTTGTCGCTCCGTCGCTATTCCGTTTTTCTGCCTGCAAAGACAACATGGCTCACAGTATATATGAAAATCTAGAAAATGCAAATCCCCGATCGCGCGGATCCGTACAGGATATTGACAAATTTGATTTTAGTAGTATCATTTACCCCGATAACAGTTGTTTTCACAATATAAAATCAAAGCATATGGAAGCCGAAACCATTAACCTTTTCGACGAGGAGCCGGGAGAATTTGTCCTCGATAATGAAACCTATGAAGTTCATAACTGGTTCAAGCCGCTGAAGCTCTGGATAAGCGGCGCAGCAGAAGAAGTGAAGCCCTTCATCGCCCGGCGGGAATTCCACAATTCGGTCTCTGAAAGGAAATTGACGGAGATCGGCCTGGGCATAGCCTTCAAGAACCCGGAGAGCGGAGTTATAACCATCTGGTCCCTGGACGACCAGGACCTCGGAGAACGATCTGAGTATTATCCCATGTTCCTGAAGGCGGCCCAGTTCCTGCGAGGCGAAGAATCCTTCAACGACCATACCCTGGTCAACTGCTTCAACTATGCGAACGATGCTGTTCTCAAGAAGGGCGACGGCACCTTTTCCAAGAAAAGCAATCCGTTTCCCGAGGCGAAACCGGCACGGAACGGCCGCAGCTGGCTCATCGCTCTGGGCTTCCTCGTCGCGGCATTCGCCATCTGGTATCTCTTCACGAAATTAGCGAATCACTGATGCGCATCAAGGCATCGGACCAAACGTCCGATGCTTTTTTATTTGACCGACGTACATATTGACATATCGCGCATAAAGTTTTATTATGCAAGCGATATATCGTATTTTGTAAACTTAAAACTGAAACATATGATCGAATTCCAGAAACTTCTCAATGAACAATCTTCGGTGAAGGTTGTCCTGAATGGCGGCTCACAGGAGCTCAATGATGCCACTATCCCCTTTACTATCGGCATGGATGACTACACAGCCGACCGCAAACCGACTCACGTGCTGGTGATTGATATCTCGCATAGCATGTACAAAAACCTGTCTGTAAACCCTGACTTGGAAACAGATATCGCTCTGCACAGAAAAGTTGATTTGGCGGAAAACACCGGCGAAAGAAAAATCTATGAGTTAAACAAGATTGATTTCATCCAGTTCAACAGACCCGGCAAGCACAACCTCATATTCATCTTGTTTTCAAGAATGGATAATGACACAAAGAAAGCAGTCTTGCAGAAGACCAGTTTGCGCAGCACGTATGAAAAAGATATCGATTTTTCATACATCGAAGTCGGGTACAATTCTGATCAGGTCGGCTATTGCGAAGCACTAGTAGAAATACCGGAACATTTCTTTGCAATACGTCCGACTTCCGGCCTGAAAAGAAAATGGTATGGCTGGGTAAATAGATGGTTCCTGACCGATCCCGTCGACCAATGCGATTTTCGCAAGCGTGCGATATTAGCGCTGACTATTCAGCCCATCGCCTGGTTCTTGGGATTCTTTGTACGGTTCGTTGTAAGCGTTCCACTCGGTGCTGTCATGACTGCATGGTATTTTATCAGTCCGCTGGTAGGACAGCAGTCATCGCGGTATTTCCTGACAAAGCTGAAAGCGCTGTACTGGAATTTCTTATTCCTGTACTACAAGCATTGTACCTGCAACTGGAAAGAAGTATGTTCAGGAACATTCTGGTTCGGCAGGGCGCAGAAGTACAAGAGGTTTGTATTCGGCAGCAAAGTACTGAATGTGGTTATCTCGCCGGCTGGAATAGCATTGCAGTTATTCCTGTGGTATCGCTTGGTGCATTACATCATATCGATAGAGAAAGTGACTTTTGCAACGGCAAAAAGTTCTTTTACTCCAGTGTTAAATCTGTTCGCGACGCTGTCGATATTTGCGCTGATAGTATTTCATTTAGTTTTTGTGATAATCACCCTGCCGCACCTGAAAAGCAGCAGAGCTAAAAAATTGAAAGAGCTGCATGTAAAATTTGCATGGAAAAACATCATGGTGTTTTCCAGCATAGTACTGACATACTTCACTATCGTGCAGACTCCGTGGAGGAAATTATTTCAGGAGATACGAAACCTCTTTTCAGAGATATCGTATCGAACTGTAGAATTGCCAAGAACTACTTGGATGATACTCGTCGTACCAATTGTGCTCATCCTTTTGTACATGTTCAGGAGAAGTTTCCGCAAGCCAGTTGCTGCTTTTATAGACGCGGTCAGTTGGAGCGCAGACAAGCTGGCATCCTACATGCCAGTACGCAAAGCCGCCTTACAAGGACAACATGGCGACATGGTTGCTGATGTTCTAGTCGAGAAGAAAAAACTGACACATTCTGAATGGTTGAAAGAAAACATGAATATCCACAACATGCCTGACAAAGTAGACCTGAAAGCTGTTGTTGCTCCGACCAAGAAGGAGCAGATCATCCAGAAATTCAAAGTGAGCTTCTGGAGCGCGAAATCCAAAGTGTGCAGGCCGTATGCGAAATGACACCGTTCTTCGAACAAAATCAAACCGTCTCGACATGAGACGGTTTTTTATTTTTCCGGCTTGGTGATATGCGTCGCGATGTATTCCCGAGTGCCGATGCCGCCCGGGACGGGCACTTTTTTGCCGGGATTGAGGATATTTTTCGGATCGAAGATGTTTTTGACCTGCGCGAACATGCCGGTGATCTTTTCCCCGTACATCTTCTCGAGGAACGGCGTGCGGATGATGCCGTCGTTGTGCTCCGCGGTGATCGAGCCGCCGAGGCGGATGACGAGGTCATATACTTGTTCGGAGACATGCGCCACGATATGCCCGAGCTCGGGGTCCGCCGGCGAGAGCAGCGTATAGATATGCATGTTCCCCTCGCCAGAGTGGCCGCCGACGGCGAAAGTCATCTCCTTGCCGTATTCGTTGAGGATCTTGTAGAGCTCGGGATAGAACTCGGGCAGTTTCTCCGGGCGGACGATGACGTCGTCCACGAACGGCTCGGACTTCATCTTCTTCAGGTGGTAGCGGATGAGATTGAAGGCCTCGCGGCGGATAGTCCAATACTTCGTGGCCTCGAAATCGTCCTTGGCCATATGCACGCCGATCTTCTTGATGGCTTTCAAGTCTTCCATGGCGTCACGGGCGCCTTTTTCCGCTTCTTCTTCTGTATCGCCGGTGAATTCAACAAGCAGAATTATTTTTGGAAAGCCGTGCTTGAGCGTCATGACTGTTTCCGGACCGAAAGAGAATATCAGCTTGAAGAGATTCTTGATGCCGAGGAGCTTGGCGAAGCTGACGATATACTTGAGCACGAGGAAAAAAGTCTTGTCGTCGTAGGATTCGAGCGTCTGGGGATTGTATTTCAAGATCTTGTTCACGAGCCCGGGCAGGATGGTAAGATCGCGCAGGAACACCACCATGAGCTTTGTGAATGCCGGCTGCTTGACCAAGCGGAAGGTGATCTCCGTGGCGATGCCGAGCGTGCCCTGCGAGCCGACGAGCAATTTATTCAAATCGAAATACGGACTCGGAAAATTCTGACTGGTGTGGGTCCCGCCCGGTACTCCCGGGAAGGGTTAAGCCGGAAGAATTTTCCGAGTCCGTATGAAGGACGTTCCAGATATAATACCCGGCAGAATTCTTGTGCACGTTCGGCTTGGCCTTGTCGATATCTCCCTTGTTCTTCTGTATCAGCTCGTAGATATTCTTGTATGCGTTTCCCTCGAAATCTCCCTGGGCAATCTTGGCCTGCAGTTCGCTCTCGTTCAAAGGCTTCACGGTATAGAGATTGCCGTCGGCAAAGACCACTTTGGCTTCCATGACATAGTCCTCAGTCTTGCCGTAGCGCAGCGTGCGCTCGCCGGCGCTATTATTCCCGTACATGCCGCCCATGGCATTGATATTCTTCGAAGCCGTATAGCACGGCAGGACCAGATTCCTCTCCAAAGTGATCTTCTCGAAATCGCGGTAGAACATGCCCGGCTGGACGGTGATATTCTCCCCCTCGAATTTCACCAGCTGATTCATGTACTTGGAAAAATCTAAGATGATGGACTCATTGATCGAGCCGCCGGACATGTCGGTGCCGGCGCAGCGGGCGGTGATGGAAAGTTTTCCATATTTTTGCGTTAGGTCTTGCCTAGCGCAATTTTCAGAAACCCATTTAACCAAGGCCTTCACATCGTCAGCGTCTTTCGGGAAAAGTACGAGCTTCGGCCGCACGTCGAAAATGCTCGCGTCATGCGAATATTTCCTGAGCGTCTCCTCGCTGTCATCCGCATCCCCTTTCCAGAATTTCAGTATTTCTTCTTTCATGCGATTGGATTGAAAAGCCCTCAAGCGTGCAGAAACGATTGCCTCGATAGCATCGACGGCAGGCTTCAGGATTTTCGACGGATTTATCTCTTCAGGGTTCTCGTTTACGAATTTCTTCACGGCTTCCTCGTATGCCAGACGGAGCTCGGAATTGATATGGATGACGGAAATGCCAGCCTTCACGGCATTGATGAAATCCTCGTCGCGCAGGCCCGAGCCGCCGTGCAAGACGAGCGGGATGCCGACGGTTTCCTTTATCTTTTTCACGAGTTCCGCATCGATATGCGGCTTGCCGGTCTTGATCAGGCCATGAATCGAACCGACTGATGGCGCGAACATGTCGATGCCGGTGGCATCGACAAACGCCTTGGCATCCTCAGGCTTTGTGAGCACGCCTGCGCCTTCCGGAATACTGTCTTTGATATCCGAGCCTGAGCCGATATAGCCAAGCTCCGCTTCGACGATGATATCGCGGCCGGTATTCTTGGTGATTTCGTGGGCATAGTCCACCACTTGCTTGGTCATGGTGATATTCTCATCCATCGGCAATTTTGCCCCATCAATAATCACCATGTCGAAGCCGGCGTCGATGCAAGCCTTTGCGGATTCGAAACTGGCATGATGGTCAGCATTCAAGAATATCGGGTACATATCGCGCTCGCGATACATCTTGATGAGCGCTGCCGCTTCGTCGCGACCCATGAATTTCTCTTCGCCTTCGGAGAGGCCGATGATGACCGGCACGTCGAGAGCCCGTGCGGCGTTATAAATGCCATGCAAGGCTTCGAGATTCGAGATATTAAAATGTCCTATAGCTACATGCTTGTCCCCAGCTTCCTTGATGCATTCGCGCAGAGTTTTCATGGGTCTATTTTAGCCTTGATTAGCTTAAAAAGCTAATTGGAAAGCAAAGACTTGAGCATTTCGATAACCATTTGCGGATTGGCGCTGCCGCCCGATTCTTTTATGACTTTGCCCACGAGCGACATGATGGCGTTCTCCTTGCCGGCCTTGTACGTAGCGATGACTTCCGGATTCTCGACGATTATTTTTTCCACGATAGGCTTGATGGCTCCCTCGTCGTTCGACTGGAGCATATTCTTTTCAGTAGCGATCTTCTGCGGCGACTCGTCACTGACTACGATCATGGCCAGGATATCTTTCGCGCCGCGGGAAGAAATCTTGTTCTCAAAAATAAGCATGATAAGTTCGGCAAAGTGCCCCGAGGAAGGCAGCTTGGCTTCCGCATTGGATTTGCGCAGGCCCATGAAGTCGGTAGTGATGTAGTTCGAGGCGATCTTGGCCTTTTCCTGATCATTGAGTATCTTCGCCACTTCTTCGAACCAAGTCGCGAGAGCCGGATCATTGATAAATACTTCTATATCCTCATCCTTCAGGCCGAAATCCTTCTTGAAGCGGGCACGCTTCATCATCGGCAATTCCGGCAATTCGCTCTTCATCTTTTCCAGGTCGAAAGCCTCGTGCAATTTGAGCTTCGGCAGATCAGGATCCGGGAAATAGCGGTAATCCTCGCTCGATTCCTTCTTGCGCTGCGAGAATGTCTGCATCTTGCCTTCGTCCCAGCCGCGGGTTTCCTGCACAATATCAGCGCCTTTGCCCTCATCGAGCAAACCTACCATGCGATCGAGCTCGAATTTTATGGCCCGCTCGACGCTCTTGAAAGAGTTCAAATTCTTCACTTCTACCTTGGTGCCGAATTTCTTCGGGTCGGTCGAGGCGCTGATGTTCGCTTCCACGCGCATCTCGCCCTTTTCCATGTTCGCGGCCGACACGCCGAGGTATTGGAGCAGGAGCTGGTATTCCTTGGCGAAGCTGCTGGCAGCTTTGGCAGTCTCTTCCGGAGAATCAAACGTATGGGCTTCGGTGACGAGCTCGGACAGCGGCACGCCGGCGCGGTTGAAATCGATCAATGAGAAACCTGCCCCGTCCTTGGCGGGGTCGCCATCGAAATGCTTGTTATTCGCCGTATCTTCTTCGAGGTGCACGCGAGTGATGTCGAAGTCCGCGATGTGTCCGCCGGAAACGATCGGGTATTTGTACTGGGAAATCTGATAGCCCTTCGGAATGTCGGGATAGAAATAGTTCTTGCGGTCGAACTCCGAAAAGTCGGCGATAGTGCCGCCGATAGCCAGGCCGACCTTGATGACGTTCTCGATAGCACGCTTGTTCGGCACCGGCAGAGCGCCCGGATGCGCCATGCATACCGGACAGATGTTGGTGTTCGGCTGCTCCTCGTCAGGATCGTTCTTGCAGGCGCAGAACATCTTCGATGCGGTTTTCAGTTCGGCATGCACCTCGAGTCCTACGGTAAAATAGTATTTCTGCGCAGTCTTTGGGCTTTCGTCTTCCATAAATATCCAAAAGTATAGCAATTAAAGGCTTCATTGTCTAAAGCCCCGGTTTTACTCGCCTGCGCGCATATAGTATGATTAACAGTACAAACTTTGTGACTCGGCACACCATCTACAACAACAAATACGTGCATCTCGTACTGGCGCTCGTCATCGTGTCTATCTTTTACGGAGGCTACCAAGTCTATCTCTTCTATCAATCATACAAAGCAAACATAGTACGCATCGACAACCTCTCGCAGCAGCTCGCCGAGACAGAAGCGAAATTGAACGATACCCGCCACCTCTGTCGCGCAGAAATTCTCCGACCAGGACACGAAGCTCGCCGAGAAGACCGACCAGATCGCCAAGCTCGAAGGTGATCTGTCAAAGGCGCAGACGGCGAACGTCACCTCGAGCAACGTCTCGAGCGACGTGCTCTCCACGCTCGCCCCTTCCGTAGTAAAGATAGTCTGTTATGCCGATGCGGAGGGCGACAAAGTCCAGGGTTCGGGCGTGCTCTATCATTCCGCTTCGGGCACTCCCTTTACCTATTTCGTCGAGACCAGCCTGCATGTGGTAAAGACTTCCGACGGCATCCCTTCGAAATGCCTGCTCGCCGTCTATCCGAACTACAGCAACTCGGCGAACTACCTCGTGTACCAGACCAACGGCTATATCACCTATAAAGAAGGCACGGATTTCGCCTATATCATCCCCCAGCTCACCACAGAGACGGAGACGCCTGGCACCATGGCCCAGCTCGCCAAATACGCCAAGAACTTCACCACGAGCCTGTACTGCTCGAACACGAGCATCGGCGACCACATCTCTATCCTCGGCTATCCTTCGATCGGAGGGTCGTCGCTCACGGCTACCGACGGCATCATCTCCGGCTACGAGCTCGATGATGATGTGCGCTTCATCAAGACCTCGGCCAAGATCGAGCACGGCAATTCCGGCGGCGTGGCCATCAAGAACTCCGGCTGCATCCTCGGCATTCCGACGTTCATCCAGGCAGGTTCTATCGAGAGCATCGGCCGCATCCTCGACCTCAACGCCCTCTTCGCGAAATAAAAGATTATTTCTTGTGCTCTTTGACGATCTTTCCGTCTTCGAGATAGACCACGCGGTCGCAGTACTTTGCGTATTCTTCTTCGTGAGTGACCATGACGATGGTCTGGCCCTTGGCATGGATCTCCTGGAAGAGATCGATGATGGAGCGGCCCGAAGCCGTGTCGAGGTTCGCCGTCGGCTCGTCGGCGAACAATATCTTCGGATCATGGGCCATGGCACGGGCGATGGAGACGCGCTGCTGCTCGCCGCCGGAGAGCTGGCTCGGCCTGTTGTCGATACGGTGCAATAGCCCTACTCTGTCGAGAATATTTTTTGAAATTTTTCTGGCTTCGGCTTTCGAGTCGCCTTTCATGAGGAGCGGGATCATGACGTTCTCGAGAGCAGTCAGTTCCGGCAGGAGGGCATAATCCTGAAACACGTAGCCGAGCGAGTCGAGGCGCATGTCCGTCTGCTCGGCAACGGTTAGCTTTTCGGTGTTCACGCCGTCGATGATGATCTCGCCCTTGGTCGGACGGTCAAGCAAACCTATCTGGTACATCAGAGTGGACTTGCCGGCACCTGACTTTCCCATGATGCCGAGGAATTCCCCTTCCACTACTTCGAGACTGATATCTTTCAGCACCGGCGTCTCGTTGTGCTTGGTGAAATAGGTCTTGTATAAATTTTTGATTGTAATGATATTTCTTTTCATATATGATTTTGCAAATCACTCCGCGCAAGTCAATTTGGCGCGGAGCCTCTTACCTGCCCAAAATACTGTCCAAGGTGTTCTTCTTCACGATCCTGCGCGCAGGGATATAGCCGGCCAATATAGTGACGATGAGAAGCAGGATGAATTTGAACATGGTGCTGCCTATCGATGCCACGAGGATGCCGTCGGAGAACGGGAAATCGATCGGATGCGCGTTGAAGAGCGGCACGAGCACGCCGTACACGACGACGAGCCCCAGCATGCCGCCCGAGAGGGCGTAGAAAATGGATTGGAAAATATATGAGATCTCGATGGCCCGCTCCTTGATGCCGATGCCTTTCATGATGCCGATATATTTGCGGCGCGTGACGGCGTTGATGAATATGACGATGAATATCGTGATCGATGCCACGATGATGCCGATCAGTCCGATGACGTTGCCCATCAGCCCGAACGCCAGGCGGATCTGGTTCAAGAATTCCGGAATGGCTTCCACGGCGGTCTGGATCTTGCCGTCTTCGGCAAAACCTGATTTTACAAGGCTCTCTTTCAGAGCATCCGCAGTCATGCCGGAACCCGGCATGATCGTCATGGCGATCTCGTTGGCGTTCAGGCTCGGCCTGTCTACCAGGCGCAAGAAGTCTTCTTTGGTGATGAAGGCGCGGAGCGATACCTGGTTCACTTTCGAATCGATGATGCCTTTGACGACGAACGTCTTGGTCTTGTCCCCGACTGAGAGCTTCACCTCGTCGCCGGGATAGACGCCTTCGAGAGAGGCGAATTCGTCGCCGAAATCGGCGGAGTACCGGTGCAAGAGGTTCGCTCCGAGCAAAACATAACCGCTCTCGGATTCATTCAAGAAATTTCCTTCGACGACGTATTTCGAGAGCTGCGAAAGCTTTTCCCTCGTCGGCGACGGTAATGCCGGTGATCTGCGTGCCGGCAACATCGGCAAGCTCGCTGAAATCTCGTCGCGTCTTGTAGTTCGCCTCGATCTGTCCGCCTTCGAAGTATCGCACGCTGATATCGGAAACCGCCGGAATAGTCTCGATGGTTTGCTCTATCTCGTGCGAATGCTTTATCTCTTTCTCTCCGGCCGGAGTGGAGATGATGACGTCGCCGGTATATTGCTCCTTGTTCGCCTTGTTGCCGCCTTCGATCAGGCCGATCAAGATGCCCGATACCACCACGAGGTTCAGGAATGTCAGCATCATGATGAAGACGATCAGGAACGTCGTAGCTTTGTTGGAATTCTTCACTTGGCGGTATGCCAAGAACCAGCCCACTCGCCATGTGTCTACCGATTTCTTGTTGGAAGAATTATTCTTTTTCATTACTGCTTTTTATTTCTTTGAAGTATCTGCCACTACATCGCCTTCTTTCAATCCTGAGACTATCTCTACCATGCTGTTGGTGCCCATGAGGCCGGTGGTGATTTCCCGCTTCGCGGTCTTGCCGTCAGCGGTTTCGACTTCCACGGAACTCGTATCGCCTTCTTTAGTAATGAGATACGAAGGCACGGCGAGCACGCCAGCCTTTGAAGCCAATATGATGATGCCGTTTGCGCTCATGCCCGTCTTGATGCGAGCATCGGCAGGCAATTCTACGAACGCTTCATACACGGGCACGCCTTCCACCGTAGTGTCTCGCGAATTCACCGTCGAGAGAGTGCCGTTGAATGTCTCGCCCGGAAAGGCGTCGAGCGTGAGAGCAATCGATGAACCGAGCACGAGCTTCGAAACGTCGAGCTCCGAAACCTGCAGCACCACTTCGAGCTTGCTCTCGCCCAAGATGGAGATGACGCGCTCTCCGACGGAAGCGTTCTCGCCGACTTCTTTCTCGATATTCGTCACGCGGCCGTCGAACGGAGCATAAATAGTATTCTTCGCGATTTCCGCCTGGATCTTCTGCACTTCCGCCTGGGCTACGGAATCGCCGCCGCCGCGCTCGGACAATAGTTCATCATAGTTTGACTGCGCATCCTTGATGGCCACGTCGCGGGCGTCTTTGGCTTCGTTATAGGCATTGGAATTTGCCACGTACGAATCGCCGGCCTTGTTCGGGATGTCGAGAATCCACGTCGTATCGCGGTACGGAGAGGCATCGCCCTGCGGGAAAGATATGTACAGGCCCTTGGTGCCTATTTCAGTGGAACTCTTCTCGTTGAGATTTACGATGACTCTTTCAAGTCCGAAGACCCTAATGATCTCTTTGCTGGAATTCGTCGGATCCTTGTCGACGATGATCTTATACTGCCCCTCGCCGCCGCCATAGAGGCCGCTTACTGTCGGCGGAGCGATGGCAGAATCATCCTCGTCCGGCACGAGGATCAGATCCTCGGAGAGCAGCTTGCGATACGCGCTGTCCACCTTGGTATTTTCCTGCGAGGTCACTCTGTCGAGATTGTCCTTCGCGGATTTGAGCGTGACATCCGAAGTCGTCGAGTTCAGCTGCTTGATCTTGAGATCAGCGAGGAGGTCCTGGATTTCAAGCTGCGCGAGCACTGCGCCGGTCTTGACCGCCTGATTGTTCTGTACGAAAATCTTTCCCACTCTGCCCGAAGCGGCAAAGCCGAGATCGGCCCGATCGGAAGTCTGCACCTTTCCGGAGAGCACCACCGACTGCGTCACGTCCGTTTTTGCGACAGCGTAGCCCGGGTTGCTATTCTTGCCATGGCCCAATGCCACCAGGGCCACGATTACTACCACGACCAGGCCGATAATGAGATATGTCTTATATTTCTTGAGAAAAGCGCGTATGTTTGTCATATACGGCTCATGATAATATAAAAAGCCTTATTTCGCAAGGATAATTTTGCATCCGCTTATTCCGCTTTATTTCTTTTTGAGGATCTTGATGAGGCTGTCGGAGAGATATTTTACGGACTTGTCGTCATAGAGCGACAGGGTAAAGACTTTCTTGCCGAGCTTCTTGAATTTCGCTTCTTCGCGGGCCACGATCTTCGGATCCGGCACCGTATCGGCCTTGGTCAGGATGATGATCTCTTCCTTGCTGGCCAGGCCTTCGTCGCCGAGACCCAGATTCTTGTCGTAGCTCGCGAGCTCTTTGCGTATCTCCTTGTAGACTTTTATCATGCCGGTCGAGCCGAGCGAGAGATTCTCGAACGACACGAGATGCGCGAGCTCCTTGGTGCGCTTTATGTGGCGCAAGAATTTCACGCCGAGGCCTTTGCCCTCATTGGCGCCCTCGATGATGCCGGGAATGTCCGCGATGATGTAGCCGTAAAAATCGCCGAGATTCGGATCGAGGGTGGTAAAGGCATAATCCCCGACTTTCGCCGAGGCATTGGTCAGCGAGTTCAAGAGCGAAGACTTTCCCGCGTTCGGCAGGCCGATCAGGCCCATATCGGCAAAGAGCTCGAGCTCGATATGAAAATCTCCTTTTTCGCCTTCGGCTCCTTCGTTCGCCTCCATCGGGGTAGTATTGATAGAACTCTTGAAATGCTCGTTGCCGTAGCCGCCGTAGCCGCCGCGAAGGAGCATGATCTTCTGGCCTTCTTCGAGGAGCTGGTATTTCTCGTCGGTAGCGAGGTTTGTGATGATGGAGCCGATGGGCAGCTCGAGCACGAAATCCGCGCCGTTGGCGCCATGCAATTTCTTCTTGCCGCCGTCTTCGCCGCGCTCGGCTTTGAAATCTTTCTTAGCCTTGTATTTGGAAAGGATGTGCACGTCGCGCACCGCCTGCACGAAGAAGTCTCCGCCGCGGCCGGCATCGCCGCCGGCCGGCCCGCCTTCGGGATGAATTTCTCCTGGCGCCAGCGCACCACGCCGTCGCCACGAGCAGCAGCTGTAATGCCTTCACATCGTCTCCGCTCATGCCGATGGAGAGATCCCGGACAGGCAGGGCGGTGTCTCCTTGCGGAGCGCGCTGTTCCGGCGCTATGAAGACGGGCGGAAGCTCTGGATTGCCCGGTTGCGGATTGATAAGGCCAAATATGTTTCTTCCGCTATGGCCGGACTTACGCGCATGCGATGCCGGCGCAGGAGAGTCTTCGCCGCCGCATGCACTGGTGGTGAAAGACGTCTTCACTTCCGGATCGAAAGCGAAGCCCAGGCCTATGGTAGCGAAGACCGGCGCGAACGCGTACGTCGTGCCGCACGTGAGGGTGCCGTCGAGCGTGGCGCTGAAGTCGTTCGGGGCTTCGAAAGCATCGGCGAGGACAGGCATGTCTTCCATGAGTTCGATAGTCTCATTATCGCTCAAGACGAAGCCCAGGAATAATTCCACGCCGTTATAAGAAATCAGGCTCTCATAGAATTCCGAGACATCGGCTTCGTCAGTTATGTCGAAATGATCAAGCAGCGCGCTCATGTCGATATGCCCGACGAGCGTCGCTCCTGTCTCCGTAATATTGTCCGTACTGAGGGAGCCCCAGCTGATAAGGTCAGAGAGCTGGAGCGCCACCGGCATAGCGGTCAATACGTTCGACGGGTCGCTCTCTCCGATGTCGTTGACGGCACGCACGCGGAAATCATAGTTGGTGCCGTTGTCCAGATCTTTGACAGTGGCGGTCGTGCCCGTTGCCAGCTCCGACAATCTCGTCCAATCGTCTTCGCCATGCACACTGTATTCTATCTGGAATCCCGTGATATCCGAACCGCCGTCGGACGGTTGCGTGTATTCGAGCACCACGTCCTCATCCTCAGCAGTAGCCGAACTGAGCACCGGCGCATCGGGAACAGTAGCGCCGCCATCATCCACCTCCCTCCCTGCCGACAGGTTCGTCACTTCGCTCGCGCCGAGCGCGCGATTATAGATGCGCATGTCGTCGAGATATCCCTTGTAAAAGGGATCGCCGTCCAAGTCGCTCTTGCCCAAAAAGTTGTTCGTACGGACGATATCGTCGAGCGTGTGCCCGCTCTCCGGTTCCTCGGCATCGAGCACGCCGTCTCTGTAGATTTTCAAAGTGCCTTCCGTATCAGCCGTCAGAGTGTAGTAATGCCACTCGTTGAGCGCGAAGCCCGATTCGTCGGTTACTGAAACGGCGCCGCTGGTATCGTAATACGTGAAGAAAGTGACATGCCCGGAAGTGCCATCCTGGGCGAGCAATATGTTATCAGTGGAAAAGCCGTTGCCGAAGTCGAACACGCGCGACCATGCCTGCACCGCGGTTGGCTTGGCCCAGAACGTGATGGTGATGCCGTCCGTGAAATCGTCCAATCCGTCTGGAATATCGACATAGTCGTCGACGCCGTCGAAATACAGGCTGTGGCCCGCATCGGTCGGCGTATCGGTCGACGGCTGCGGCCCGTCGGTGCGAGCGGCGTACCGTCATAGTCGTGGCCGGTACTGTCGGCCACAGTAGCTCCCAGCGTCGTCTCGTCGAATGCCCAGTGCGCTACCATGCCGTCAGCGTCGCCAGCCGTACCGAGGGCAGGCGGAGGCGGAGCCCCGCCATCAGCAAGGTCGCCGATTTCTTCCTCGGAGAGCTGTCCGTTGTATATCTGCACCTCGTCGATATAGCCGTGGAAATACCTGCCGATGGCGTCGCGGCCTATCAGGAGGTCATAGTTCGTAACTGCGCCGAGTCCGGTGCCGCCGGTGCCGGACGGCACGCCATTGATATAGAACTGCACGCCGCTGTTATTGATAGTGAAATTCACGAGCGTCCATGTATTCGCAGTGATGGCAGTGCTGCTCTCTGAAGCGCTGAAGCCGTTCCATATCGCCAGCTTGCCGTTGCCTTTGACTATCAAGCGGTAATTCGGAGTATCGCCGCCGGCGGTGTTGCTCTTGTCCACCACGACGTTGTCGCCGCCGGTGCCGTCCCAGTACACCCAGGCGAGCACGGTCGCGGCCGTCGTCATATCAAGAGACGAATCATCGGGCACATGCACCCCTGTGCCGCTTGCGCCGTTGAACTGCAAACTGTACGGATTGTCCGCAGACGTCGGTGCGGTTTCCTCATTGCTATAGCTCACGCCTCCGCCCACGAGCGTGCCGTCATTGCCTTGGCTGCTGCTGTCAGTGGCGGCGGTGCCGGAACCTTCGTCAAATTTCCAGTAGCCGGCCAGCGTGCTTGCCGATGCATGCCGCGCCGAAGGAACGGCAAGGATGGCAATGAGCAGAAGGAATAGGAAAATTTTTCGTAGTCTCATAAAAAAGATATATTGGGAATACGGTTTTCATTATATCGGAAAAGAGGCGCGGAGTAACCCAGTTCTGTGGATAGGACTTCCTAAATGGCTGCCATCGGGCAGCCATTTTTTATGAGCATTGAGACTGTATTAGTAGTAGTTGACCGCTGTGCTGCCGGTTGACTGAGGAACTGGAGCGGGGGTCGAGCCATACTGATTTATGTTGGTAGTAGCGGTCGACTGAGGAATTGAGCCTGTACTTGAACCATACTGAGTTATAGTCGTACTGCCTGTAGACTGGGGAGCTGTCGGAGTGATCGGACCGTATTGTACGACGACGGTGCCGCCTCCCGCGGACTGAGGGGGCGGAGCGGTAGTGGGACCGTAGTGATTCACAGTGACATCGCCTCCTGCGGTCGAAGGATTCGGCGGAGTCGTATTGGTCGGATATGTATACTTATTGACTATCACATCCGCCGCGTGAGCTTTCGGAGCCAAGATGATGATCGCCGCGAGCACCATCAGCCCCGCTATTTTTGCCGTTATATGTTTCATAATTTTAAATAGTTAGCTGATAAAATGCATGCCCTGCTCCTGCAGCGCATATATACGGTGACGGCGGATAGAGCGTTCCGTTACAGTTCTCCGCTAGTACGGTCCTTCACGATGAAAGTCTTTTATTTTGACAGCTTGCCACTTTTATAGTGTAACAATAAAAATATATTGCAAAACGATAAATACTTGTTATGATTATCTATATGAAAAAATCATCAACATTGTTTTTAAAAATCGCAGTATTCGTCTTGGCCCTGCTCGTGCTTGGCGTGTGCTTTTTGGCATATGCGGTCACATTTGGTGATGCTCTGGACGAAGGGCACCCTACCACCCTTCTTGCGCACCCCCTTCTCATCGCGATGTACATAACCGTTATCCCATTCATGGTCGCTCTGTATCAGGCTTTCAAGATTCTCCTGTATATTGATCAGAAAAAAGCTTTTTCAGAATTTTCCATCAAAGCGCTGAAAAATATAAAAATCTGCGCCTATGTTATCAGCGGCATATATTTCTTGAGCTTGCCATTATTTATGAGATTCGCAGAGTCGGAAGATGCTCCTGGCGTCATGCTTATGGGGCTGGTGCTTGTCGGCGCCCCGCTCGTGATAGCGGTACTCTCCGCCTTGCTGCAAAAGCTCGTGCAGAGCGCCATGGATTTAAAAGCTGAGAACGATTTAACTGTCTAATACATACTTATGTCTATCATCATCAACATCGACGTCATGCTCGCCAAGCGCAAGATGAATCTCACAGAACTCACCAATAAAGTCGGCATTACCATGGCAAATCTTTCCATTTTAAAAAACGGCAAAGCCAAAGCCGTGCGCCTGTCGACGCTCGACGCCATATGCAGAGCTCTCGACTGCCAGCCGGGAGATATTCTCGAATACCAGAAATAGCATAACGAGCCGACATATAAAAACACCGTACATAGATATCATGTACGGTGTTTGATCTTTTACTTCCATAATGCCAGTGTCGCTGTCTCGACATCTGCCGTGATTACGAGCGCCACCAAGAGTTGCTGCTTCAAGAGGAGCTCTTTGACTGCGTCATTCTTGCCAGGCACGAGCTTTTTCCCTTCTATGATAGCTTTGTCAGCCAATGTGTCGAATTCCCCGACCGTGATTTCCTGGCCAGCATGCGGGAGGAACGGCTTGATGAGCGTTGTCTTGAAAAGAAACGCATCTGCTTTCGATTTCAGCATGTTCTGGGCATAGCCCAGCCGGAGCATCATGGACTCGTCTGATCGCAGTTTGACGCGGATGTTCCGCTGTTCAGGATTGCCTTGTTCCATGTATTAAATTTTTAAGTGAAAAATTTCTAAAGATTATATCAGGATTTATAGATTTGTCAATTCTACTTGTAGGGAGACTGGCTATGCGTTCTCCGGAGAACGTTCCTGCATGATGAGCGATATTCCGAGCGCGATGAACCAGACGATCCACAGCACGCTGCCGAGGAAGCCGGCGATATCTATAACCGGGAATGTCGGGATGACAGTGTGGAAAAGTTCCGTCTGCGAGAAGATGTATACAGCCGATGCTACGAAGCCGAGCCAGGCGATCCACGGAGGCAGGAGCTTCTTGCGGAAGATCAGGATGCTGAAAAGGAGCATGGAGAGGATGCTGAAAAGCTGTCCGACGTATTCCCCCACCAGCACGCCGCCGAATTGGTTCACCGTCTGGAAGGCTACCGTCGAGGCGGTTCGCACGGCTTCGCCGGAGCTCTCCGCGACATAATTCTGCGCCAGTATCGGCACGACGAAGACCCAGCGCAAGAGGCCCACGAGCTGGGCCACGAGGGCGATCACCCCGAACGATGCTGCGAGGTTCACGAGCACGCTCGGAACATTCTTCCATACCCTGCCGAGCAGTATGGTGGCAAAAAGAAGCGGCAATCCTGCGAGGGCGAAGAAGAGCCAGGTATAGATCAGGCCGCTGCCGCCGTTGGCGAAATTAGTCAGCACGACCTCCGCGGGCTCCCGCAGGATATCCGGATAATTGAAATTGGCGATGAGCATCGCGTACGGGATATTCACGATCACGGCGCCGACTACGAACAGGATGCCTGTTATTTTTTTCATGCCCATATTTTAACACAAATACTTCCAAGCATCAGTTCGAGAGAAGAAATTCCTTTAGTACTTCGTATTTTTGAGCGGGAGGATCGTAATCGGGTGTGCCTTCCTCGAACATCTGCCGTTCTACGAGGTATGATTTTTTCCCTTCGATTATCTTATAGCGGTAGCCGAGCCCTGCGCTGTAGCATTGTATGTTTTTCGTGCCTTCATAAGTATCTGCGTCAGCATCAGGCAGCTCATTGCAGCTGCCGGGCGTGGTATCGATCAGTTTCGTCTGCGTTTCCCTGTCCGGATATGCGGCTTGCAGAAAAACATTGGTCTCGGGAATGCCGTCAGGGTTGAGTGTTTCGGCTTGTTCATATTTCCAGGTAAAAATCGGCGGCTCAGTATTCTGTGTGTCACCTGCAACTTCAGCTGGCGGGATTTGCCGCGGCGAGAGTACATAAAAGCCTGTCACTATGACTGCCAGTGTGGTTATTATAACGAGTGCGATGCTTCGGGATTTCATATGATGTACTGTAGCACATAATTTCAGATTTTTTGATAGGATAGTCTTATGACTACAAAAGCAATTCCTGGCGGCACGGTGCACAAGCTGCCGGATGATTTCAAGAAAGCCACCATGTCCGACCCGAAAGTCCTTGCCCTGTGGCAGGACATCACTCCGCTCGCCCGCAACGAGTGGATCTGCTGGGTCATTTCCGGAAAGCGCGCCGAGACCCGGAATATCCGCATCGAGAAAGCTCTCTCGAAGATGAAAAGCGGCATGCGCCGGCCGTGCTGCTGGGCGGGATGCATGCACCGCTGAATCTTGCCGGCCGGAGCCAGGCAGGTCTGATATGTCACTTGAACCAGGCCTTCTGCCATTCCTGCATCATTTTGATTTCTCCTGTCTGGGCCGAGATGATGTCGCGGGCGAGCTCGAGCAGCTCCGGCCGCTTTGACGTCTTGAGCACCATCTGAGCCATGTCTACCGCTCCCTGGTGATGCACTATCATTTCGCTCAGGAATTCCTTGTCGAAGGCATTTCCCGTCTTGCCTCTCAGTCCGGCGCTCATTGACTCCATGGCATGGTCGATGCCCGTCTCGAGCTCGTTGCTCATGACCGTGCCGTCGGGCATCGTATGCACGTTCGCGCTCCGGCTATTTTTATTTTTCCCGACGCAAAAACCGAGGCTCAAGCCGACGAGGAGGCTGATAACGACGCAGATGATCAATTTCTTGTTGGTATGCATGCTCTCAGTATAGCAAAATCTGGCAAGAGAGCTTTCTTTCTCCGTCCGGCTTTATGAGGCGCCAGAAGAAGCTTATCATACAAGCCTCATAGGCCGCACAGTAGCTTTATTTGACTTTTATACTACAATATGGTATACTATATACCAGATAAGCATTCTAGCTGCTAAAACCAACCAATACGGAAAAGACCTGCTAGAAGTCTGTTCTTAAACAAAAAAATACATACCATGATAGTTATTACTGTTATTTGCTGGATCATCGCCATCGCCATGCTTGCTATGCCCTCATACGTTGAGCCAAGACCGAGTTATTACAAAGACGTCTATGATTACAGGGACGGAAATGTAAAGACAGCTGGTCTTGTCAGCAAAAAAGGCGTGAAGCGCTACAAGAAAGAACGTGCTGAAGAAGCAAGCGGCAGAGCAAGGATGTTCTTCATATTCTTGACCATCAGCGTCATACTGACAATCATCTGCTGCGTAAGGTAAGGTCCGAAAGCGAAAAAACATCAAAACCATTCCCAAGGAAATGGTTTTTTTATTCTGCCCCCTGAGAGTACACCTGCTATTTCTTGAAATGCATTTCCCCATCGCCGGACTTGAGCGGTAGTATAGCAGATTTTACGGGCTGGATATCGAAAAGGTTCGCCCTATAGATGCTCAAGATGCCTTTACATCGAACAGCTCCACGAATGGAGCTGTTTTTCTTTGCCCGATTTTTTGGCCTGAAGCCGGGATGGTACTCCTTGACAGACAATTGATTAAGATGTAATTTAAAGGAAAACTTTTGTTCTATGCAATTAACAATCTTCGCTGGCAAAGGAGGAGTTGGTAAGACCACTTCTGCAGTAGCGTACGCGCTCAAATGTTCCCAAACCGCGCGCACCGTCATCGCCGATTATGATGGAGGGCACAGCACCAGACAGGCTCTGGGTATGAGGGAGAAATTTTTTACGAAAAACACGTTGCATCAGGTCAACGACAGGCTTATGCTTGCCGTTATCGAATGCTTTGAGTTTAAGGGTATTGGCTATTTCAAGGACGTGAAGGTCAAAAATTATTTTGACGACTACATCAGCCAGTTCCCTGCAGATCGCGGCATCATTTCTTTCACTGAAATGATAAACGAATTCTTCGGCGTGCCGACTGACATTGAGACGGTTCAGAAGTTCATTCTCCTGGTAGAGATACTGTTTGATGCCAACAGTAAGGGCTATGAACATGCGGTGCTCGACGTCGAACCAACCGCAGGCTTTGAGAGACTGCTTTCTTTCTCCGATTCTATGATTCGGAGCCTGAACAATCTCAAGAACAAAAGCTGGGCCATCAAGCAGGCAGTACGCATCGGATGGCCGGATATCCATCAGTATCTCGAAAGCGACTATGTGCAGACGATTGAATATTACACCCATCGCATCCGCAACGTAGTCGACCTGCTCAAAGAGCGAGGTACATCCTTGTCACCACTCCGGAGCGCAGCCCGGTAAGCCAATCCTTCGAAGTCCGTAAGATTATCGAGAAATTCGATGCCCGTGCGGCAGGCTACGTCGTGAACAATATCCGACACGAACCACACGAACAAGAACATCTCGATTTCATCCGCAAGCAGAAATTGCCCGTAGCGGAAATCGTCAGGCATTCCGAGTTGCACGAGGAGGAAGATGCTAATGCCAGGCTCACGCTCTTTAGCATCGGTGAAGCTATCGAGCAATCTTTTCCTTTGAAACAAAGGGTAAAAGAAAAACAGTATGACGGAGATCCGTTGAGCTGAATGCTCTCCCAGAAATTATCAACACTAGGACAAATGCGTCCTAGTGTTTTTATTTTAAAAATTGTATCTCCTATTCATTGACTCTCAAGGCCGACTGCCAGCGTTTCCCTTTTGCGAGAAATACAAACGCCCAATAGCCGATCATGACGCCGAGTGCGTTCAGTATCACGTCGTCAATGTCGAAAATGCCCACGTGCAATATCGCCTGCATCGTCTCGATAAAAAGACCGGAAGCGACGCCGAGTGCAAGAGATTTTTTCCATACCATGTTCCGATAGATGAAAGGTGCGAGAAATCCTATCGGCACGAGCAAAGCGATATTTCCGACGAGATTGGTGCCCGCAATGATCCATCCCTCATAGCCGAGCAGATACGGCACGATGGTCTTGAACGGCACAAAGTTTGCCGGATAGCCTGCGTTCGTCCCTCCAAAATCAAGCAGCAGTTGTCCTATATGGACGGCCGGCACGTACTTGAACACCATGACCTTGATGAGGATGGCGATATAGACGATGAAAATACATGAAAAGAATAACCGCTTTTTCATGACTTGAAGTATATCAGAATTTGCCGGATGCCTGGTACGAAGCTGGGACCTATATTGAGACAACAACTTCAAATCCACCGTACGCGAAACGTTTCATGTCGAAAGGCATAGGCATGTCTTTCCATTTGGGATCATTCATTGCGGGATCGCTCATGACTTTCTTGTTTACCTCATCACGATGCTTTCTTGATTTATATGTGATGAAAGAGAACCAGACTGTCTCCCCCTTTTTCAGTTTTACCATTTTTGGAAATGGAAAAGTTGAATGCTTCGGCGTAGCATCATCAATCATGCATTCTTTATAATCAAGCGCTCCGTGTTTTTTCCACATCTTGGCGCCCATCTGCGCCATTTTCTTGTAAGCTGAAATTTTATTCTTTGGAACCACCAGTACATACCCATCGACATATTTTTCTATTTGATTTTTCATAAAGTTATTTATTTAGACCTATAATAGAATTGATTATATCAAATGAGGCTAAATTCACGAGCTGGGATTGACGTTGGAACATTTTTACTTAATCCAACTCCACTTTTTGAGCAAGTCCCTAACCGCAACTACAGAAGGTCCTCTGATAACTTCCTTCGAAGAGGTCTGAAATAGATCCAGCAAGTTCTGCAATCCTTCTTCTGTCTCAGATTTAAACTCAATAGAGAAATGCGCCTCAATATCTTCGAGGTCAACCTGATCACCATTAGGTAAATCATATTGCCAGCCTTTTCTGTCAAAATGGAAATCCGGTTTGAAGGCATCAGAATAATTTTTTTCTATAAACGCTCGTGCCTCTGCTTCAGTATTAAATTGTTCTTTAACAGGAATAATGGATTTCTTGCCTATTTTCTGAAGTTTAGTATTTTTTATTGTAACGATTACTTTCTTCTCATTCCAAATATTCACAGGAATCATACGTAGGCGTAAAAATACTTTATCTAAGGTTTGTTCTGAATCTGTAGAAGAAAATATATAATCATGAATTTCGTATTCACCTTTAAAGGCAGCTCCTTGTCCTTCAAGAATTTCTTTGCATTATCTAGACTATCTGGGAATATCCGTGCATCAAACATTGAAGCATTATAGCAAACTTTACCAGCTGGGATTGTGGAACGATGCTCCCATTTCCTTAGGCTGCAGGCTTGTTGAAAACGCAGTCCTCTGTGAGGGTTGGACCCTTAGTCATTGACAAAACTGTTCTAATTTTTTAGTATTACCTCAGGCAGTGCACTTTGCAAGAAAGCAATCGCGATTCCCCTAACTATAGTAAAGGGGAAAAGGGTAAACTGGTGCTTATTTGACCAGGGTTGTAAGGACTTCTATTAAGTTTCTGTTGTGGCTATGCCGCTTTAAACTCATGATAGATAACTGAGAAATATCCTAAGTAGTCACAAGAAAAAACGCGTGGCGAATCTGCGAGATTCTAGTAATAATCACCTAAAGTGAAAAAAGCTGACGACTCTCGTAACCCTAAAGCAAGGTAGTTTTTTATTGAAGCCTGGATTTTTATATCCGGGCTTTTTATTTTACGAG
This sequence comes from bacterium, assembly GCA_037200905.1. Lineage (GTDB taxonomy): Bacteria > Patescibacteriota > Minisyncoccia > Phycocordibacterales > UBA9973 > UBA9973. Next base: position 24,985 of record JBBCGN010000004.1, on the reverse strand, counting down.
CTGGGATTGTGGTACGACGCTCCCGTTTTCTTAGGCGCCACGGGCCTGTTGAAAATGCAGTCCTCTGTGAGGGTTGGAACTTTATTGATGGGAAATAAGGGCTAAATAAACATTGATAAAAGACCAAAATAGTGATATTATGTGTTCGGTAATGTTATTCAAAACCAAATTAAATATATACAACATGAACTCCGAAAAAGTTTTATCTATGGCAGAACCAAAGACTAAATTGCTCAATCTAAAAGAATTCTTACCAGAAACACGCAATGAGCTGGTATACAGCTTTGCCGCATTTCTCAGTACTTATTTAAACAACGAGCTTGTCCCCGAAGGATTTGTTCTTTGTGCAAATCTTGCACTTTATGATCTTGAGAGAGGAATTAATGGATATACTAATCAGCAAATTAGAAACAGTCTCGTAGGATACCCATCAATAATATATACTCTGTTGAGAACAGAGATTTCAGATATTGCTGATGCTGTATTTCCTACTGAGTTTGCTACTGAGGTCAAAGAATATATTACTTTGATTGAGAAACAAGAAGAAACTAATTAGAGCTTGAGAAGAATTTTAAAAACCGGTCACAAGTAACCGGTTTTTTTATTTCCAATTTTCCGAGCTGACCTTCTCGAGCTGGAACCGTAATCGATTAAGCCTTGTAATGTTTGTTTCTAATATGTTCCTATGATACAACGACGCAACTCGAGCGCATTTTTAATTTCGCCTTAATCATGAATTTTTTCTTGCCTCCCAAATTTCAATATTATTAAGAGAATTGTGCAAAGCATCTTTCGTCCAATCTGATAAAAGAATATCTATCTGATCTTCTTTTAGAGACGACAAAATGAGATTCCTTAAATCTGCAACGCTATGCATACCGTCTTGATAACTACTGATAATAAGATGGCTTATTTCCTGTCCCAATATTTTAAAAACTTTACTACTTAATATCTTTTTTGGTATTTCATCAATTTTTGCATCCTGTATAATTTCACTTAATACAGTGTCAATTCTTTTTTCAAGAGCTTGCGCCGCCAATAATACTTCCTTGTTTGTAATCTTTTGAATATCTTCAGGAGAGGGTAAATAGTTAACAAGGTCCTCAATTGTGGAAAGTGCCTTTCCTGATGGCGTACTGAGAAAAAGATTAAATCTTTCGTAGTATCTGTCAAAGCGTCCTCGCTGCTCTTCTGATAAAAGTGGTAAGTAAGTTTTAATATCAACAAGATCTTTTGGCCGCTGGTCAATAACTTTGTTTATCAAGCTTATTTCCAGGGGTCTCAATTCAATCTTATTTCCAGAAAAGGTTTGGTATATACCAACACCTTCTTGGTATTCGTTTTTATCAACTTCAATACTAGCCCCATCTGGGCTTTCAATAGTGTTAGTGTCGAAGTCAACAAATAGAAACTTCTACGTCGATACCCAATTCCGAATGGGTAATCTTGCCTTGGTTTATCGAGTCTATATTTTCAGGAGTTATCTCGTGAATATCGCCCTTGCCATCATCGTGCTTAAAAGTTCCTCCCAATTTCTGCAATTCTTGCAAGAAAATCTTCCTATCGTCTAAGTTTATTTCTATATCGATATCGTGAAGATCTCTTGCAAATTTTTCAGTATTAAGCACTAATGCAAATGACCCGCCAATTCTCCACGGAATTGAGAGATTACTTAGTAGTGTTGAGGTAATATCAAGTTCTTTTTTAAGAAAATCAATGCGCTCTTCCGATGGAGTTTCAGGATTTAATTCTGACAATATAAGGTTTTCAAGATCGTGCTCAAAGATGTCTTCAAGCTTGGCATAATTTCTTGCTTCTGGAGTCAATATTTTCCCTTCACCCATCTTTTCCATATGTTTCCTCATTATATCAGCTCTACTGAAAATATCGCTCTATGCAAAACCTTCAGATATTGCACCGACGCGTCTCGAGCGACGCTCTTGTTGGCTGGGAGACTAGGAATCGAACCTAGATTAAAGGCTTCAAAGGCCTCTGTCCTACCGTTAGACGATCTCCCAATAATAAAAAACGTTGAAACTATACCACAAAATATGAGTAAAATCTATGTACGGAGACACATATTGACTTTATTTATAAAATGTGATATACTGTATAAGTAATCAAGTTCTTCACTAAAATATATACGATGAAAAAAGTAAATCCTATTCACGGTTTTATGATTTTAATTTTTGCAGTTGCAGTATACGCGTATTTCGTGATTGACCTTAACGACACGAAAAGGTCTGAGGAAGATCAAAAGACCTTCCGTTTCATCGCCGCATGGGACTCGCTGTCTCACAAGATTGATTCCCTGGTCGGCATATGCACGTATCTGAACGAAAAGATTAGGCACCTTCCGCCCAGCACGCTCGGGGATTCCTTGGGAAGAGAGTACAATCGTGAAGTCCGCACCCGGCTCGCCATCCTATGGGAACTGCAAGCCAATCGGCATGCCCTGCTCCAGAAAGAGGATGCTCGTATGGGAAAGAAAAAATCTTAGGAACGCCATGCTGGTCATGGCGCCGAAGCTACCTTATCACGGGTAGCTTTTTCATTTCAGCTATTCCCGTTTCAAAATCTTCACCAATGCGAGCTCGAGCGGCAGCTCGGAAATAAAGGCCCGGTCTATGTTCTGATAGGCTTCGAGCAATGCGGCAAGCGAGGCAGAATTGAACATGTCTTTCTCTTTGAAGTCTTTCAGAAAGGCTAGATCTTCTCCTGACAAGTCCCCTGCCATTTCCTTCTCGAGCTTTGGCGCGTAGCGCAGGATGACGGCCATGCGGAATTTCTGAATGATGAGCTTGAGGTAGAGCTTCATATCAAGGTTCTCGCTTGAGGCTTTGCGCACGACGGTGATTCCCTCTTCGATATTTTTTGTCGCGATAGCGGAAATGAATTCATTCACCAGCAAGGTCTTCGGCGCGCCGGTAATATGCTCCACGTCTTCGCGCTTGATCTTCTTTGCCTTGGAAAAGTTCAAGACTTTCTGCAGTATGCCTTCGGTGTCGCGGAATGATCCGTCGCCGAGTATCGCTATCAATTCTGCCGAACCACCGTCAAGCTCGTAGCCTTCGGCGCGGGCGATATCGGTGGCGATATCTTTCAGTATGACGTCGCTCGGCTTCTTGAAATTGAATACTTGGCAGCGCGAGATGATGGTCTCCGGCACTTTGTGCAGTTCGGTGGTAGCCAGGATGAAGATGACATGCTTCGGCGGCTCCTCCAGAGTCTTTAGGAGGGCGCCCCAGGCGTCTTTGGAGAGCATGTGCACCTCGTCGATGATGTAGACCTTGTATTTCGAGTCGAACGGCAGGACGCGCACGCCGTCGCGCAGTGTGCGGATGTCCTCGATGCCGCGGTTCGACGCGGCGTCTATCTCGTAGAGGTCGTTCGCGCCGACGCCGATGGCTTCGGCGAAGATGCGGGCCACGGAGGTCTTGCCTGTGCCGCGCGAGCCGACAAAGAGGTATGCGTGCGAGACTTTGTCGTTCTTGATCGAGCTTTCGAGGACGCTTACTACCTGCTCCTGCCCCTTCACTTCCGCGAAGTTCTTCGGCCGGTATTTCCTGTAGAGTGCTACATCATGCATGGGGCTATTCTATCAGATATTGGCCAAAAAATCATCGGTGATTTCTGCTACCTGTCCGGCATTTTCGCTTCCATGAGCTTCATGCGCAGTTCTTTCGCTCCGTCGAAGCCGTTCACGTAAGCCTTGTAGTGTTTCTTCATGATGGCGAAGTTCTTGTACTGGCCGAGCATCTCCTCGAAAATTTTAGTATGTTCGATCATCGCGCCGAGCCTTTCTTTGAGTGCCTCGCTCCGCCCTTCAGAATTTTTTGCCCCTGCGCCCTCCTTCGGGCGCTCCGGGCTCGAAGCGAGACCCTCGGGAACAAAAAACTCTAAAGGGCTGTGCTCGGCGAATAGCCATGGATTGCCAAAGATTGCTCGCCCGAGCATGACGCCGTCGCAGCCGGTCTCGGCTACGCGCTGCTTCGCTTCGTCCAGATTCATGACATCGCCATTGCCGAGGATGAGAGTGTCGGGACTGACTTCATCGCGGATCTCCACGATTCTTTTCATATAGTCCCAATGCGCGGGCACGTTCGACATTTCTTTCCTGGTGCGCAGGTGTACGGTCAGGGCCGCGATATTTTCCGAAAGCAATCCGCGTATCCATGTCTCTATCTCGTTCTTGTTGTAGCCGATGCGGGTCTTCACCGAGACGGGCAGGTCGCCTGCGCCCTCTTTGGCCGCGCGGATGACTGCCTTGGCGAGCGTCGGGTCTTTTATCATGGCTGCACCGGCGCACTGCTTCTCTACAGATTTGTCCGGACAGCCCATGTTTATATCTATGCCGTCGAAGCCGAGTTCTTTGCAGAGCTTTGCGGCTTCGCGGATGTTGTCCGGCTTGCTGCCGAATATCTGGGCCACGATCGGCCGTTCGTTCTCTCCGTACTTCAAATCGATCAGAAGTTTTTCTCGGGCCACAGGATGCGCCAAGCCGTCAGCGGCTACGAACTCCGTCCAGAAGACATCGGGCTTGCCGTACGCGGCTATCATCTGCCGGAAGGCGCAGTCGGTGACGTCGGCCATGGCGCCAATACGAAAAAAGGCTTATGAAGTTTTTGCCAGAAATTGCTCATCAGTTGGTGGCGTCGCTCGCCGGTTCTCCGGGCGGCGGGTTGCCGCTGGCGGAGAATTTGTAATATACCTTGTTGCCGAAGCGCAGGTCAACGTACGAGAGCAAAGCATATTTCTTGGCGAAGTCCGACTTGAGCGGCTCGGTAGCGAGGGCGGTCTGCAGGTTCTCGGCCATCTTGTTGAAGTCTCCGTCCGTCTTGAAGAGTATTTTCGGGGCGTCGGGCCGGGCCGCGGCCGTAGACAGATAGAAAGCCCCTTCCTGCCCGTCGTCGACTTCGAGCGAAGCGATCTTGATGCCCAGGCTCTTCAAGGTGTCGCGGAATGCCAGCAATCTGCCGAGCGAATCGCTCATATAGTACGTGCCGAGCGGCTGGTCCGTGCTGCCGCTCGGATGCCCGTAGAATTTGAAATAGACGTTGCCGGAGAAGTACGGCGCTTTGTCGAAGATGTAGCCCGTGTCGTCCATGAAATAGCACTGCTCCACCGTGGTGCTCGGCTCGTCGCCGCACCAGGTGTATAGCGCCTCGCGCTCGAAGAGCTTGACATCGAGGATCTTCAATAGCTTGGTGTTCACCGAGATATCCTTGGCGCGCTTGAAGCGCTCGGCGAGGTCGGTCTCGATAGTATGCTTCGGGTAGAGCAGGAAGTTCGTCTTCGGGAAGACCCAGAGATAATGCCCCGCGAGGTCGGCCTGCACCACTGCCTTGATGTCGTCCGTCTCGATGACGGTGTTCCCTGCCACGGCGATGGTGCTGATGTTGAACTTGGGCAGGCGCGACAAGAGGGTGATGCCGGTGACGACGATGAACAGGCCCGTCAATACGAAAAAGGCATTCCTATGGAAATGCCTGCGGCGCTTCCTGCGAAGTTCGGTGAGCCGCGGAGAGTTTGAGACGCTGCGTTTCTTCATCTATTTTATAAAATCTCTGCCTCCCATGTATTTCTTCAGGACTTCGGGAATCTTTACGGAGCCGTCTGCCTGCTGATTGTTCTCGACGAGCGACACGAGGATGCGCGGCGTCGGTATGGCCGTGCAGTTGAGCGAGTGGGCGAACTGCATCTTGCCGGCTTCATCCTTGTAGCGGATGCCGAAGCGGCGGGTCTGGAAATCGTGGAAATACGAAGCCGAGCTGATCTCGCGGTAGGTCTTTTCTTTCGGCACCCAGAGCTCGATGTCGTATTTCTTCACCTGGCCGAGGCCGAGGTCGCCGCCGCAGTTGATGACGGTGTGATACGGGATGCCGAGCGACTCGATGAACTCCTCGGTGTTGCGGTTCAGCTCTTCATGGAGCTTTACCGATGTCTCATGGCTGGCTTCGGAAAGTATGACTTGTTCCATCTTATAAAATTCGTGCACGCGGATGAGTCCTTTCACGTCCTTGCCGTGGCTGCCGGCTTCGCGGCGGTAGCACGGAGAGAACCCGAGGTATTTGAGCGGCAAGACCGCTTTGTCGAGGATCTCGCCCGCATGCATGCCCATGAGCGGCACTTCAGCCGTGCCGGCCAGAGCATCGCCGTCCTGTGTCATATAATAGTCTTCCACGTCGCCCGGCAGGTGGGCCGTGCCGTAGAGATTCTGCTTGCGCACGATCACGGGCGGGATGACGGGAGTAAAGCCCTTGTCGCTGAAGAATTCCATAGCGTAGTTCCAGATGGCAAAGCACAATCGCGCTCCTTCGCCTCGCCTGTCAGGAAATATCCGCGGAAGCCGTGCACCTTGGTGCCGCGCTCGAAGTCCACTCATCTTGAGGGCGTTCATGATCTCGACATGGTCTTTCGGCTCGAAATCGAAGGCCGGTTTCTGCCCCCAAGTCTTTATTTCCATGTTGTCCGCGTCGCTCGCGCCTTCGGGCACGGAGATGTCCGGCACGTTCGGCACCTGGAGCATGAGAGTCTGCCATTCTTCCGTCACGGATCTCAGCTTCTCCTCCTTGGCCTTGATATCTTCCTTGACGGCGCGCATCTCTTCGATGAGCTGGATCTTGAGGGCCGGATCCTGGTCGCGGGCGATGTCGTTCGAGACGCGGTTCACCTCGCTGCGGAGTTCTTCCACTTCCTTGAGCACGGCCAGGCGGTCGTCATCGAGAGAGATGAGCTTGTCGAGGTCTATGTCTACGAGCTTTTTCCTGGCGCCCAGGGCCACGACGTCCTTGTTTTCCCCGGATGAACTTGATATCTAGCATAATCCATATTGTATAGTATTATTGCCATAATTACAAAATAGCGTTACCCTATGGGTATGAATCCCGTTAGAAGTTCGACTGACGGGAAGATGATTGCTTATAATTAACATATGGACTTCTTCTAACGGATGAAAATAGAGAAACTGCAAGCTGCAGATTTTCCTAAAGCCCTGCTCGAGCTGCCCCAGCCGCCGGAGACCCTCTGGGTGCTCGGCGACCTGCCGAGCCAAGACCTCGTGCACCTGTGCGTCGTCGGCTCGCGGAAGTTCACCTCGTACGGGCGCGAGGCCTGCGAGAAGATCATCGCCGGACTCAAGGGCTATCCCATCGTCATCGTCTCGGGATTCGCCATGGGCATCGATACCATCGCGCACAAGGCGGCCCATGCGCGCCGGGCTGACCACGCTCGTCTTTCCCGGCTCCGGACTTTCCAAAGATGTCATTTTTCCGAAATAAATGCGCACCTCATGGACGAAGTGCTCGACGCCGGCGGCTGCTTCGTGTCGGAGTTCGAGCCCGATTTCAAAGCCACGCACTGGAGCTTTCCTATGCGCAACCGCCTGATGGCCGGCATCTCGAAAGCCGTGCTCGTCATAGAGGCGGAAGAAAAATCCGGCACGCTCATCACCGCCCGCCTGGCCGTGGAATACAACAAGGACGTGCTGGCGGTGCCCGGCTCGATATTCACGCCGAGCTCGCGCGGCACCAACAAGCTCATCCGCCAAGGAGCGACGCCCGTGCAGGATGCGGCCGATGTCCTCGAAGCCCTCGGTTTCGAACCGGAAGAGAGCGAGGACAAGCAGGCCCGGCTTTTCGAAGATCTGTCGCCGGAAGAGAAGAAAGTCGTCGCGCTCCTCCGCGAGCCCATGCCGCGCGACGAAGTCCTCAAGGCCCTCAAGATGCCGATCGCCGCGGCGAACGCCCTGCTCTCCGTCATGGAGATCAAGGAACTCATCAAGGAAGAGCTCGGCGAGCTACGGCTGAAATAAAAAAGTCTCAAAGATTGCTCTTTGAGACTCGGATGATGATTTTTACCTGATGCCTTCGATGATGCGCCTGTCGTTCCCGAGCACCGTCCGCTTACTGATAAGCAGGTGATTGGTCTGGCCGTACACGATCCGATAGAAATCTTCGCCGTACTGGACCTTATAAAAGGTGTGTCGGCGGTCCGGTTTCCCGGAAGAATCTTTTTTCGCCAGGAAGACGTACTCGCCGTCCTCCCTATACCTGTCGGGGGCCGAAAATGAGATAGAAACTTTCACGGTTGTACTCGCCTTTCTTTTTGAACGTGATGAACATCTTGTCATCGTTATCGATGTAGAAGCAGTGACCCTTGGATCCCTTCGGAAAGACGATCGTTTCCGTCTGGATGTTGTCCTTGAGGATTATCTTGCCGTCGCCTGCTGACGCTTGACCCGCGCTCGGCGAACTCCTTCATTATCACGATGCTGTCTTCGAGCAAGAGATACACGCGCTCGTTCCGGAGCATCTCTTCCGTTATCTTGTAGTGATCTATCAGATCCCCGGTAAGACGGACCGTGTCTGTTTTCGGCTCATTGGCCAGCAGCAGAGACGAACTCTCTTGAGCCGGTTTGCAGGCGAGGAACCCGCACGCAAGTGCGAATGCAAGGGTCGGTACATAGCATTTTTTCATCGTTATTCTATTTAGGTTTTTTGCAAAGAAGTTTTACCTATATAATATAACATATTTAATATAAAAAGTCAATAAAATCGGCGTCGTGATTTGCTAAATAAATATATTTCATGTAATACTTAGGGGCGTATGAATCCCGTTAGAAACGCAACTGACGGGGAATATCGTTTACCAGGGGTTAATTTTTAAGTTTCTAACGGGATGAAATTATTGATAGTGGAATCGCCGTCAAAAGCCAAGACAATAGAAAAATATTTAGATGACGATTCTGTAAGCAAAGCAGACCGCTATATCGTGCGCGCATCCGTCGGACATATCCGCGACCTGCCGAAGTCCAACAAGGCAGCCATCGATATCGAAGCGGGCTTCGTCCCTCACTACGAGATATCGAAGGGCAAAGAAAAAGTCGTCAGCGAATTGCGCGAACTTGCGCACAAGGCCACGAGCATCGTGCTCGCGACGGACCCCGACCGCGATGGCGAAGCCATAGCCTGGCACATCGAAGAGATCCTGAACGCCGACAAGAAAGTAAAAGCGCCCATCAAACGGGTGGCTTTTTACGAGATCACCAAGGAAGCCGTGCAGGAAGCCCTGAAGCATCCGCGCGGACATCGATACCGCTCTCCGCCGGGCCCAGGAAGCCCGCCGCGTGCTCGACCGCCTCGTAGGCTACGACCTCTCGGGACTGATATGGAAGAAAGTGCGCTACGGCCTATCCGCAGGCCGCGTACAGTCTCCGGCTTTGCGCATCATCATGGAACGCGAGCGCGAGATCCGGGCTTTCGTGCCGGAAAAATTCTGGCGCCTCTTCGGCCAGTTCGAGACTATCCGAAAGGACAAGCTTGCTCTCGAATGCGACGAAGAGCCGCGCGACGAGGCTCTCGTGAACAAGATTCTCGAAGCCGGGAAGAAGGGCGACTGGATAGTCAAAGGCGTGAAGGAATCCGAACAGAAGCGTTCTCCGCGCGCGCCGTTCACCACGTCCACTTTGCAGCAGACAGCGAGCTCGCGTCTCGGCTATTCCCCTTCGCGCACCATGCAGCTCGCCCAGAAGCTCTACGAAGCCGGACACATCACCTACATGCGTACCGACAGCACAAACCTGTCTAAAGTGGCTCAGGACCAGATCGTGGCATTCGTCACTAAGAAGTACGGCGCGAAATACGCCGAAGCGCACATATATAAGACAAAATCAAAGAACGCCCAGGAAGCGCATGAAGCCATCCGTCCGACGCATATCGATGCCATGCATGCCGGCACCGAAGAACAGCAGAAACTATATCAGCTCATCTGGGAGCGCGCCGTGTCTTCGCAGATGACCGATGCCAAGCTCTTGAAGACGAAAGTCTCTGCCGTCATCAAAGATCATGAAGACCTGCCGGCATTCTCCGCAAACGGCTCACGCTGCTCTTTGCGGGCTGGCTCGAAGTGGATTCGGGCGCTCGCGGCGAAGACGTGGAACTGCCGGAAGTCAAAGCCGGAGAGAAATTGAAACTGCTCGATCTCTCGAGCGAAGAAAAATTCACCGAGCCGCCGGGCCGCTATACCGAAGCTGGCCTCGTCAAAGAGCTCGAATCGCGCGGCATCGGCCGGCCTTCTACGTACGCATCCATCATGCGCACCATCGAAGACCGCGAATACGTGCGAAAAGAAGGCAAGACGCTTTTCCCGACCGATGTCGGCGAAGTAGTGTCCGACTTCCTCGAGACGCATTTCATGAAATACATTTCCGACGACTTTACCGCCGAGATGGAAGACGAGCTCGACGAGATCTCTCGTGGCGAGCGCGAATATGAGAAAACACTCAAAGATTTCTATGGTCCGTTCCTCAAAGACGTGAAGTCCAAAGAAAAATTGGAAAAGGCCACGAACTTGGGCGACGCTCCCGACAACATCAAATGCCCGAAGTGCGGCTCGAAGATGATCATCAAGCTCTCCCGCGGCGGCAAGTTCTATTCCTGCTCGCGCTATCCCGACTGCGACGGCGCGCTCATGCTCGACGGGCAGGAGCTCAAGGGCCCGGAAGAGACCGGCGAGCCGTGCCCGCTCTGCGGAGAGAAGAAAGGCGGCAAGCTCGTCATACGCGAACGCCGCGACGGCACCGGCACGTTCATATCATGTTCTCGCTATCCGAAATGCAAATTCATAAAGGAAGACGAAGCCGAAAAAGCAAAGAAGATGACCGGCGTGAAGTGCCCGGAATGCAAGAAGGGCGAGATCATGGAACGCCGCGGACGCTTCGGCCTCTTCTATGCCTGCTCGAACTATCCCGACTGCAAGTTCGCCATGAAAGCCAAGCCGACCGGCAATATCTGTGACAAATGCGGCTCATTGATGATGGAAGGCACAAAAACTATTCCTGAAAGGTGCTCTAATAAAACTTGTGCAAATCACAATCCTCATAAGCTCAACAAGATAGAATAACTTTTCGCCAAAAGTGCCATCCCTGCTATACTCATATATATGACAGCGGTAACAGATATTTTGGCTCTCGCGGAAGGCGGCCTCAAGCCCGAAGAAGAGAAACTCATCGAGAAAGCCTATGCCTATGCGGAGCGCGCGCATGAAGGCCAGAAACGCATGAGCGGCGAGCCGTATTTCAACCATACGGTTGAGACGGCAAAGAACCTTGCCAAGCTCGGCATGGACGCCAAGACCATCGCGGCGGGGCTCTTGCACGACGTGCTCGAAGATACCGACGTGTCCGAAGACGAGATCGAACGCGAATTCGGCCCCGACATCCTCTTTCTGGTCAAAGGCGTGACAAAACTCGGCACCTTGAAATACCGCGGCCACGAGAGGCACGTGGAGTCTCCTGCGCAAGTTCTTCGTGGCTATGGCAAACGACCTGCGCGTGGTCATCATCAAGTTCGCCGACCGCCTGCACAATCTGCGCACGCTCGAGCACGTCCGCGAGGACAAGCGCAAGCGCATCGCCATCGAATCCATCGAAGTCTATGCCCCGCTCGCGAACCGTCTCGGCATGGCCAAACTCAAGGGCGAGATCGAGGATGCGGCCTTCCCTTTTGCCTATCCGAAAGAATACGCCCAGGTGCGCGCCATCATCGACGAGCGCAAAGAGCCGTATACCAAATACCTGGCCGAAGTGCGCGAAGAGCTCGAGAAAGAGCTGGTGAAAAACAACATTCACGTGGTGGAATTCAATTACCGAGTGAAGCACACCTACAGCTTGTGGCGAAAGCTCCGCAAGTACGACATGGACATCGAGAAAGTCTTCGACATCGTGGCCCTGCAGGTGGTGCTCGATTCTGTCGAAGACTGCTATCGCGTGCTCGGCATGGTACATGCCATCTGGAAGCCATTGCCGGGCCGCATCAAGGACTACATCGCTTTCCCGAAGCCGAACGGCTACCGCTCGATACATACCACCATCCTGACCCGCACGGGCGGCGTAGCCGAGATACAGATCCGCACGAAAGAGATGCATGCCGAGGCGGCATACGGCATCGCCGCGCACTTCGCCTACAAGGAAGGCGGCGACAAGAAAGCAAAAGAAGACAAGTCGAAATTCAAATGGATCGAGGAATTGAAAGAGCTGAACTATTCCCCCGACCAGCCGAAGAAATTCTTGGAGAACCTGAAGATGGATTTCTTCAGCGACCGCATCTTCATATTCACGCCCAAGGGCGACGTAGTGGACCTGGCGGAAGACTCGAGTCCGATAGACTTCGCCTACTCCATACACTCCGATATCGGCGACCACATATCTTCTGCGAAAGTGAACGGCAAGATGGTGCAGATATTCTCCGCCCTCAAGAACGGTGACATCGTAGAGATCTCTACCAACAAGAATTCCAATCCTTCGAGCAAGTGGCTCGAATACACCAAGACCACAGTGGCGAAAAAGCACATCCGCGCCTACCTCGAAAAGAACAGCCTGCTTTCTAAGCTGCGCTCCTTCGGCCGTAGCTAGGCCTACAGGCGAGGCATTCCGACGTTCCAAATATCTAGAGGCTGAAATTCGAGATGTCGTAGAGGTTCGATTCGTCCTCTTTCTTCTCTTCGGCTCCGCGATCGTCTACCGGCGCTCCATCTTCGGTGACTGGCGCCTCCGTGTCGTCCGTAGCTGTCGCCGCGGCCTCCTCGGACGCGGCGGTGCTCGCAATATGCTTCTCGAGCATGTCGGTAGCCCGTTTCTCCATGTTTGATTTGTTGATCTGGTTCAATATCTCGCGCAGGTCGTCCGTAGAGAAATAATCGATCTTGATCTGGCCGCCGTTCTCCTTGCGCTCGATGTGCACGCGAGTGCCGAGCTTGTCCTGGAATTCTTCTTCGAGCTCGGTGATCTCCGGGTCGGGCAGGAATTCCTTCTTGCGCACGCGGTCGAAGGCGATCTTGCGCGCCAGACGCTCCGCTTCGCGCACAGTGATCTTCTTGTAGACGATTTCCTTGAAAAGCACGAGCTGCTCTTCCGGATGGTCGGCGAGCATCAGTATCGGCCGGGTGTGGCCTTCGCTGATCTTGCCTTCGGAGAGGCCTTGCAGGATCTCTTCGGGCAGTGACAGGATGCGGAGAGTGTTCGAGACGTATTCGCGCGAACGGCCCATCTTCTTGGCGATCTCGCTGTGGGTGAATTTGAATTCGTTCGCCAATTGGAAGAATGCCCGGGCGCGGTCGACGACGTTGAGGTCTTCGCGCTGGAGGTTCTCGATGATGGCGAGCTCGAGCTTCATCATGTTCGTGTCGCCGACACGGATGATGGCCGGCACCTGCGACACTCCGGCGAGCTTCGCGGCGCGCAGGCGGCGTTCGCCGGCGATGAGCTCGTATTCCGTCGCCATGCCGTCGTCCTTCTCGACTTCTACGCGGGAAACGGTCAGCGGCTGGAGCACGCCGTACTGCTTGATAGAGAGGGCCAGGTCTTCGAGGCGGGCCTCGTCGAAATCGCGGCGCGGCTGATAGGGATTCGGCTTGATCTTATCGGTATCGATCCAGAAAATGGAATTGGAATATAAGTTCGACATCGGTATATTTTAGCACAATTCCAATAAAGACATAAGCGAGAAATAATTGATTTTTCAGGGTATTTACAGTACTATGTGGGGACACTCTGTGAATAAGATATCGCATAGTGAGGGGCAAATTACGAAGCCGTATTTTGCTAATCGCCGCGGTGGCGGAATTGGGTAGACGCAAACGACTCAAAATCGTTCGGGGGCAACCCCATGAGAGTTCGATTCTCTCCCGCGGCACCGTTTGAATAAAAAATATGCAAACAAAAAAAGAGAGCAAGATCGAGAATTTCAAGATCGAAGGCGGTAGAAAATTATCAGGCACCATACGGACGAACGCATCGAAGAACGGCGCGGTCGGCCTCTTGTGCGCCTCGCTCCTGAACCAGGGCACCACGACGCTCCACGGCATCTCCCGCATCGAGGAAGTCTTCCGCATCATCGAAGTCATGGAGTCCATCGGCGTGAAGGTCAGATGGATCGCCCCGCACAGCATCACTATCGTTCCGCCTGACCGTTTCGAGATGACGAAGATCAACAAGGCCGCGGCCATCAAGACCCGCAGCGTCATCATGCTCGCCGGCGCCCTCATCCACCGCATGAAGACGTTCCGCCTGCCGCACGCCTACGGCTGCGATCTCGGCAAGCGCACCATCAGCGCGCACATGTACGGCCTCGAAGAGATGGGCGTCAAGACCAAAGTCACCAATTGGAACTATCAGATGAGCTATGCCAAGCTCAAGCCCGCCACTATCGTCATGTACGAGTCCGGCGACACGGCGTGCGAGAATCTGCTCATCGCCGCGGCGCTCATCCCGGGCAAGACCGTCATAAAGTTCGCGAGCCCGAACTACATGGTGCAGGAGATCTGCTTCTTCCTCTCGAAGCTCGGCGTGAAGATCGACGGCAAGGGCACGACCACGCTCACGGTGCACGGCATCGCGGGCCCGATCAAGAAGAACGTCGAGTACTACAACAGCGAAGACCCTATCGAATCCATGATGTGGATCACCGCCGCCATCGTCACGAATTCCAAGCTCGCCGTCACTCGCTGCCCCATCGAATTCCTCGAGCTCGAACTCTATAAGCTCAAGAAGATGGGTCTCAAATACCGCGTCGGCGACATATATAAGGCGAACAACACCTATACGAATCTCGCGGACATCGAGATATTGCCGTCGAAGCTTACAGCCCTTTCCGACAAGATAGAATCCCGTCCGTATCCGGGCATCAATATCGACAACCTGCCGTTCTTCGCGCTGATCGCCGCCTGCGCCAAGGGCCAGACGCTCATCCACGACTGGGTCTATGAGAACCGCGCCATCTACCTCACCGAGCTCAACCGCTTCGGAGGCTCGGCGCTGCTCGCCGACCCCCCACCGCCTCTTCATCACCCGGCCCGACAGTCTGGAAACCGGCACAAGTGGTCTGCCCTCCGGCGCTGCGCCCTTCCGTGGTCATCATGCTCGCCATGCTCGCGGCTCCGGGGACGTCGCTCCTCCGGAATATTTATATGATCAATCGCGGCTATGAAAATCTTGCCCAGCGTTTCAATTCCATCGGCGCCAAAGTCAAAGTCACCGAAGACTAAGGTGCTCGTCATCCTCGGACAGACTGCCACTGGCAAGAGCGATTTGGCGGTAGCCGTCGCGCGCAAATTCGGTGGCGAAGTCATCTCCGCCGATTCGCGGCAGGTATACAAAGGCCTCGACATCGGCACGGGCAAGATCACCAAAAAAGAGATGCAGGGAGTTCCGCATTATCTGCTCGACGTGGCGAGCGCCAAGAAGAAATTTACCGTTGCCGAATACAAGGCTCTGGCCGATGCAAAGATCGCGGACATCATTTCTCGCGGCAAACTGCCAATACTCTGCGGCGGCACCGGATTCTATATCAATGCGGTGACAAGCGGCGCGGTATTCCCCGAAGTGCCGCCGAATCAAAAATTGCGAGCAACGCTTGAGAAGAAATCCGCTCCAGTGCTTTTTGCCATGCTCAAGAAGCTTGATGCCCGCCGCGCCAATGGCATCGATGCCAAGAACAAAGTACGCCTGGTACGCGCTATCGAGATCGCGAAGTATATGGGCAAGGTACCGGCTGTAAAATATGCGAAACTTCCCTATCAGTTTATAAAAATCGGTCTGACTCTGCCTTTACCCGATCTTGAAACAAAAATAAAAATCAGACTAGAAAAGCGTATCAAGGCCGGCATGCTTCGGGAGGCCACGAGACTGCATGCCGCAGGCTTGTCGTGGAAACGCATGGAAGAGCTCGGCCTGGAATACAGGCATATGGCATTGTACCTGCAGAAGAAGATATCGAAACAAGAAATGATTGCTGGCCTCGAGACGGCCATACTGCAATACGCCAAGCGCCAGATGACGTGGTTCAAGCGGGATAAGAAAATAACATGGTATTCCCCGAAAGACGAGCGCAAGATCCTACTTTCGCTTGCGAAAAACTTCCACTAGCGGCGGTATGAGAGACAGCACTACCACGATGCCGATCAGGAGCGGCATGTAGTCCGTGAGCCACGGAAAGCTCTGCCCGAGGAAGAAGCCGAGGAACGTGACCAATACGGACCACAAGAGCGAGCTGATGACCGAGTATCGCACGAATGCCTTCTTGTCCATGCGAGCCACGCCGGCCACGATCGGCGCGAAGGTGCGCACCACGGGCACGAATCGCGAGAAGATGATGGCCGAACGTCCGTGCTTGCTAAAAAAGACGTGCGCTTTCCGTATATATTCGTCTTTCAAAATTTTCTTGAAGACGATATAGCGCCTCAGTTTCTCGATATTCACGCCCACCCAATAGCCGAAGAGTCCGCCAAAGAGCGTGGCCACGAATATGAGCGGCACGAGGATGGTGACATCGAGCAGGCCTCCGGCGGCGAGAATCCCCGCCGTGAAGAGCAGGCTGTCGCCCGGCAGGGCGAAGAAGATGCCCGATTCGAGGAAGACGATGACGAAGATGCCCACATAGCCGTACGTCGAGACGAGATAAGGGATGTCGAATAGGTGGTGCATGGCCTTCTTATGATAGCATTGCCGGCCTCCGAATCAAACACGGGCGGACAGAAATAAAAAGCAGCCGGATAGGGATATCCGGCTGCAATAGTTTTCATCAAACTGCTTTGCGCATGGCGCGTTTGGGCATGTTCAAGAATTTCCTCAAGTTTTTGAGGCTGTAGCGCACCCTGCCGAGCGACGTGTTGATGGAGACATCGGTGATGTCGGCGATGTCGCGATACGGCAGTTCCGCATAATAGCGCAGGATCAGTGTCTCCCGGAGATCGGGAGACAGCTCTTCGAGCAGTTCCTCGATCATGCGGATGGTCTCATCTTTCACGATCTCTTCCTCTCTGTTTGATCCGCTGCCGAGCTGGTGCCATTCGTCATACGAATATTCTCCGCCCCGCGCGTCGAGCTGGCTCATGCAGACGACTTTCTTGTCGCCCCGGCCTTTTCTGCGCAGGCAGTCGACGGCCAGGTTGTGGCCGATGCGGGCGAGCCATGCGCCGAAACTATTCCTTTCGGAATAACCCTTGGTCATGATGGCTTCCTGGGCCTTGATGAAGGCGTCTTGGACGAGATCGTCCACCAGGGATTTGTCCCGGTCCTTGATCAGGAAGTAGATCGTGCTGCGCAGGCGCTCAGAGTGCCTTTGGAACAATACGCCGAACGCATCGGGGTTTTCAGCCTGGGTCAGGGCGATCAGTTCCCGGTCGCTCATGCCGCTTAGGATAGTGCGATTCCTTTTCATGTGTGAAGTTTTAAAAGTTCAAGGTTTTGGTTTCCTCACGATATTCTTGTTCCTTATTCTGCCTAGAACTATAGCACTAAAGCCTTTAGAGGCAAGGGCCCCGCCTCCCGGAGCGCGATGCGCGATATGCACATAAGCAAAAAGCAGCCGGATATGGATATCTGGCTGCTTCACGGCTTTCATTCAGGATGCTTTTCCGAGTTGCATTTCGGGGACGCCCATCTTTCTCCTTAAGTCGGCGATGCCGGAGCGTTTCCTGCGAAGCGCCACCCTGGTGCAGCGCCGGATGATGCTGCCTATCTCTGTGAAGGGGCGATCGGCATAGAAATGCAGCAGGATGACCTCGCGGCTCTTCGGATTCAATTCGCCGAGAAACTTCTGCATCAGCGTGACCGTCTCGGCCTTTATCATGGTCTCGTCCGCGCCGGGCTCGAAGTGCAGGCTCATAGATTCCTCATCGTCGTCCTCAGGAAAAGGGACAGAAAGGTCTCTCCAGGCCCTCCTGCGCAAGACATCGACGGTCAGGTTGTGGCCGACTTTCTGGAGCCAGGCGGGAAAGTTGCCGGGCTGGATCTTGCCTTTCGTGATGGCATGGTATGCCTTGAGGAACGTATCCTGCATCAGGTCGTCTATGTCCAAGAGTATCTTGCGATGGTCTCTGAGGATAACATAGATGGCATTCCGCAACCGCTTGCGATGCCTTTCGAACAGCACGCCGAGCGGTTCGGGATCCCCTTCTTTCGTCCGGGCTATCAATTCCTCGTCGCTCAGCCCTTTCAAAGCAATAAGGTTCTTTTGCATGTCTCTAGTTTTAAATGTTCAAAAGATTCGGTTTTCTCGATATATTCGATCGTTTTTAGAACTATACCACTAAAAATATTATTGGCAAGGGGGGCCGCAGCCTAGTAGAATTTGGAGTAGATCTTCTCGAAATCCTCGGCCTTGTAGAGGATGACGAAGCGGTCGCGGTACGTCAGGCCCTGGAGGATGGCCCCGGCGACGATGCCGAGGGTGATGCCGTCAGTGACGCCGAAATGGATGCAGGCGATGAGTATGAGCGTGGACCAGATCCAGTTGTGGAAGCTGAAGCGGTACGCGCCGAGCTTGAACCGTGCTCCGCGCTCTATCCTTTCGCCTTCCGAATGCCCTGAAAAATAGTCCGAGAATATGAATCCGAGTATGAGCGATGCGGCGAATTGTGCGAAGAGAGATAATGACATCGCTAGTTATATTTACGAGCTGTTCGGCAGGAACCCCTCCGTATAATGAGCAGTTGTCCTTTGGGGAGCTTGCTTGAGATACTTTTCATATGTCTTAAAGAAAATGGTGCTGAGGTTCTTATGGGGCGGGATATAGTTTTCAAAATTTTTATCTCCGCGGAGCTCTTGTTGTGCCTCTTGCCAGAACGATTCGAAATCAACTTCGCCTTTTTCGAGGATTGTCTCATTAAGCTTTTTAAATAATGGGTCATTGATAGCGCGAGTTCCTGTTCCCCTCGTGAAGAAAACGTTCGCGTCAGGTATTTTTTCTAAGACTCTCCGCAGGTATTGGTATCCCCCACATGATCCGAGCGACACGATAGTGGAAGATTTCGGCAGGTTGCTAAGCGTCCCCTCAACATGGTAACTATGCCCTCGGTGCACTGTCACATTGATCTCAAGCTTTTTACTTTTCAATGCCGCGTCAATGTTTTTTAGTCCTTCATTTTCTGACTTTGGATAATTAGCATAAATCTCTATAGCCCTGTCTCCCTGGACAGATTTCACCAATACATATGATGATTCTTTAATTATCTTCCACTCTGGCTGGTTCTCGTATTCTTTGAGGAAGGAGTCGAATGAGACTTGTCCATCGATGTCGTCATAGAAGAAATACCGTTGCACATCGACGCCATTCGGATTGAAGAGAGCTTTCTCGGGAGCTCTTGCAGATTCCTCCAACACGACTCCGTTCGCGAGTTGTCTTAAACTAGGATTCTCTTTATCAGTTGCCTTGATATAGATTCCAGCAAGTATTTTATAAAGATTTTTGTACGATTCTTCCACTGTAGAGTCATGCGATACTCGCTCATACTCGCTTACTATAGTATTTCCCATACTATCTATGAGTGTCTGATCTTTTACCATCCCGATCATATCAGCAAAAACAGCGGCGTATCCTTCAAAATCGTCATGTAAATTTTCAATATTTTTTATAAGTCCAAGCACTGATTCCCGAGCGTTATCAGTATCCATAGTCTCGAGAAATTCATTGATACGGCTGAATGCGGTACAAGTTTTGAGGAAAGTCGTATAGCGCCATTTGCCGCCATGTTCGACCAATGCCTGTCCTGTTAGATTCTGGGACTTCATTTTCTCAAGCATTCTATTGAAAGTCCCATTGAATGTACTCGTAAACATCTGGTTTCCCCCAAAGGAGATCATTTCATATAACTCTTCCGCTCCACATTGTTCTAATTGCTTGAAGCGCTCAATGTCTGGCTTATCATGCAGCTGATTCATGTGGTCAACGAACGTTACTGCCCTGCCTTCAATTCCTCCTACAGCTTGATCAGCAAAATGGCCATTAGGCCTAGAAGCTACGAACATATACTCTTTCAAGAGAGCGAGATTATCGCTCTCAATCTGCTTGATCTGCTCTACGGTCAGATTCTTTTCTATGACAGAAGAAAGCAAAGTGCGTTCCGCGCCCGCTTCTTTGATTTTTTTGAGAGCCTTTATGATTTCTGACTTAGGATTAGGAAAGCTATCCAGGATCGGCGCATAGTCCTCTTCCGAAAGTACATCGATATGGTTATCAATAGTATGTTCGACGAGATTATTCCATTCACTGTCAAAAAAGAGGCGCAGGCTTTTAATATCAGCAGTTCTCCGCAATACTACGCCTGGAACTGCTGCTGCAGCGTTCTCGATTTCTTTTTTTATATCTATTCCTTCAATAGCACTCACTGCACGGATATTATTCACGAAAGCCCAAGGTGCCTCCTTTGCTGCTTCGGCAACAAGCCCAGCAAGCTGTGGATCCTTCACTTTTTCGCTCGCAACGGTAGAAAGACTGTCAAGAAAATCGCCTTTATCATCCTCAAATATCTTATAAAGTGCTTCGATCTTTGCCTTGTGCCCCACGCTATTCCCTTCGGCAGTATTCTGAGCGCCGGCTTGCTGGCTTACTACGCTTCCAGCAACAAAACCAGCGACAACGGCTGCTTTTTTAAACCAATTATGCTTTTCGTTTCCTGACTGCTTTTTATCCGATGCGCTTTCATTATCTGAACCTTGCTTAGGACCAGGGAAATTTTCCATACAAGTATTATATCAATTGCATGAATTGCGCACAAATTTGTTAATGCGGGTCCACGAGGATTCGAACCTCGGTCAACGGTTTTGGAGACCGCTATTCTACCACTGAACTATAGACCCATCGTTCATCCATTATACATATTTCAGGCTTTTTTAAAAGCCGTGTTGACAAACCGGCTATACATGATAAAGTCTAGGCATCTCATCAATTCGGCAGTCGCAGCCGAAAGAAGTGAGTACTTTTTCTCATAGGATTAAATCGCCCTGCTTTTCCAAGCGGGGCTCTTTTGTGTTTGTTGACTTTTTCGCTTAATCTGGTATTATATAGAAAATATTCGTTCACAATAAAATAAACCCAGATGAAAAAAGCCAACGACTTACCCCTGCGTTTCTCAAAGGACAGGACGAAGGTCAAGATCGTCCTCGTCACTCTCAACGAAGAGAGCCCGTTCTATGACTACAAAATGGCCGCATTGGACGCCATCGTGAACTGCCGTATGCAGAAGAAGATCCCCCGGTTCCAGTATGAGAAGATGCTCGATGTCGTCATCACGGCCAAAAAATTGCCGTGGGACATGGGACAAAGCGCTGACCGCTTCGAGATCGGCTACGCCGAAGAAGCGCCTATGACGAACATCTGGAATTTTTCCTTATGCGCCCCGGAAGCGGATCACGGCCACTTTTACTGCACTGGGACCACTATCGGCTACCCGATCTACGAAAAGGCTATCGGCCACGCCGTAGTGCTCGCTCTTCTCAGGAAGAAGATTATCACCGGAGGCGATGCGAACCGCATGATACGGCAGATCAACAGGACGCACCTTCCCCTTCTCGGCACTGTTCCCGAACTCGATACCATCGATCGGATCAGGGCCGAACAAGCAAACTGATTTCGTAACCTGTTAAAAATTAATCGATGGAAAAAAATGTTATCCCGAACCCGAGAGGGTTGGATATCCTGGATGTCGGCGTGCTACACGAAGAAGAGAAAGAGTTTTTAAGCCGCTGGATGCAAGCCCTGAGACTGCCTGGAGTCACCCTGTACGTCGGCGACCTGAAGGACGCTGTCGGACCCTTTGTCATCTGGGGCACCGTGTACTACAGATCCAGGCTCGTCATTTTCGTCTTCAAGAAATACGATGAGGCTGAATTCGGCAGCAAGATGCCTATCGCAAAACCGGCTGGTGAATACCAGGAAGGAACCTGGAAGGATATCTATCGCAAGATAGTGGCTTGCGTGAAAATAAATCTCACGCTCCCCGTATTTCCTGAAGAAATGGCTGATCTCATGTATCCGAACTTGCTCCAATGAGCCCGAAGATTTTCAAGCCAAAAAGGCAAAGCCCTGTACGACATTCGTACAGGGCTTTTTATTTCGCGTAGAGAGCATCGAGAAGGGTTATTTCTTGATTTCCTTGTGCTTGGTCTGCTTCCGGCACCATCGGCAATACTTCTTGAGCTCGATCTTCTTGGTGACGAGCTTCTTGTTCTTGCTTGACCAATAGTTTATGCGCTTGCACGTGCCGCAGGCCAGTTTTATAAGTCTATCTTGTGACATAGCTCTAGAATACTATAAATCCCTTTTATTTGCAAGCCGGATGCAATCTTTGACTTTTAATATAATGTATGATACTATATATCCGACATCGAACATTGTAAAACCTAAATCGAAATCATATGTACAGAATGACTCGCCTCCTATTCGACCTGATCGTCCCTTCGGTGCTCCTCTTTTATATCGGCACTAAGATCGTCCTGTCTTTTGAAATTGCAAAAGAAAAGCAAGAACATCTGCCCTATTTTTTAGATGAGTACAGGACCCAAGGCGGCCATGCCATAGACTATCCCGCATATCTCCTGTTCACTACAATGAAGTACAAACAGGAGTACTACAGCCTGAATAGGCCGCTCCAAAGCCTGATCGCGTTCAAGCATGTGCTCCTTATCATATGCATTCCTTCATGGTTCATAGGATGGAGGTCGCTCGAAACGCTCAAGGTGTATTATCGGCGGAAAAGAAGCTCCCAGTCGCGCTTTCCTTCGTCTGTCCCAGAATCAGAGATTGTCCGTCCTGGAATCGGCACGCGGTTCTTCGCCATCATAGCGACAGCGCTTTCGCTCTATATGGGCATGTATTGGGTCTTTTATGTAAAAAATCTGTGGCTCCAATAGGAGCATGATTCGCAAGAGAGACAAAACCGGAATATGAATTCCGGTTTTTTTATTTCAGTATTCTTGGCAGGAGCGGGCTGATGCGGGTCACGATCTCGTAGTTTATCGTGCCGACAGCCTTGGCCATATCCTCAGCGGAAATTTCCTCTTTTCCCTGGCGGCCGAGCAATACCACTTCGTCCTCGGCCTGGACTTTTTTCAGATGGCTCACGTCGACGACAATCATGTTCATCATGACCCGGCCGAGGATCTTGCACTTCGTGCCCCCGATGAGCACCGTGCCCGCATTAGAAAGGCCTCGGTCCAGGCCGTCAGAGTATCCTTGAGGTATCACGGCTACCTTGGTTTCCCTTTTCGTCTTGTATGTCAGTCCGTAGCCGATGGTCGCGCCTTTCGGCAATACCTTCACCTGGGCGATTTTCGTTTTCCACGACAATACCGGCTTCAAAGCGAATTTCATATTCTTGTACACCGAGCGCAGGTGCTCCGAAGGCCACAAGCCGTAGGTGCCGATGCCGATGCGCGCCAAGGAATGCGCGCCGGAACCTTTCTCGTACATCATCAGGCCGGACGTGGCAGAGATATGCGTATCAGGATGCTTGTAGCCGTAGCTCTCGGCGATCTTCAGGGCTTCTTCATAGGCCTTGATCTGCTTCTTGGCGTGGGCAAAGTCTGTCGTGTCCTCGATATTGGCGAAATGCGCGTAGATGCCGGTGACTTTTATATGCGGACATTCTTTCAATTCGGCGAAGAGCTGCGGCAATTGCTCGAGCAAGAAGCCCTCGCGGCCGAGGTGCGCGTCTATGGGAATATGCACTTCCTGGACGATCTTCTGGGCGGCAGCTGATTCGTGCACCGCTCCCAATTCTGCCAGGGAAAAGATCGAGAGTATCGAGCCCAGCCTGATGGCGCTCGCGATCTCGCTCGCCTGCACATAGCCGAAGAGAAAAATTTTTTTCTTGCTGATACCGCGCAGTTCCGCGAGCTCGTCGATGCTGTTCACCTGGAAATAATCCGCGTACGGATCGAGAATCTTTGCCACTTCCGGCAAGCCGTGGCCGTAGGCGTTGGCTTTGAGCACGGCGATGATCTTGGTCTTCTTGCCCGCGAGCGTGCGAAATTGCTTCGCATTGTGGATGAGATTCTTCTCGGAGAGTTCTATGTATGCAAGCGGAGTGTGCGTACTTGCCATAGGAAATATCAGAAGAGCTTGGCGATGTCGTGATAGGTGACGACAAGCATGAGCAATATCAAGAGAGCGAAGCCGACCATGTTTATGGTATTGGCGATTTTCGGATTGATGCGGGAGCCCTTGATCTTCTCGATGAGCAGGAAGAAAAGCCGTCCGCCGTCGAGCGCCGGAAACGGGATGAGGTTGATGATGGCGAGGTTCACGGAGATGAGAGCGGCAAAGGAGAAGAGGTATGCCCAGCCGAACTGATAGGCGTCGCCCACGATGCCCACCATGCCCACCGGGCCGGTCACCGATGCCAGGCTGCCATGGCCCTGTACGCTGTCCCTGATGAGGCTATATAGGCCCACCACAGTGCCCTTGGTCACAGACCAGTCCAGCTTCAATCCTTCGGCAAAAGCCTTGAAAAAGGGCAATCTGGCCGTGCCGACTTCGTCCATGGAGATGCCGATGAGCGGATCGCCGCTGTCCATTTTTTCCGGCACCATGCTGGCTTCCTGTACGGGTGCATTCTTGCCGCGAGAGTAGCTGACGGTTACGCCTTCGGGGTGTGCCACGATGAAAGCTTTGAATGTGTCAGGGTTGATAGTATCGATGATAGTCTCGCCATTCGCGTTGACGTTCAAGATCTTATCGCCGGATTTCAGCCCTGCGAGAGCGGCGGGAGATTTTTCCATGACGGAAACCACGACGAGATTCACATCGTGCAGTGTGTATCCGGCAGGCTGGCTGCCGACGGATGTCGGAAGGCCGGACATGAAGCCGATGGAGAACAGGAGCCAGGCAAGCAGGAAGTTAGAAAAGATGCCGGCAAAAAGCACGATGGCTTGTTTCCAGCGGGGCTTGTTCACGAAACTGCGCTTCGCGTCCGGGCCGCTGGTATTTTCTTCATCGGGATTCTCGCCGAAGATCTTCACGAAGCCGCCGAACGGCAATGCGTTCAAGGTATACTCGGTCTCCCCTTTCTTTATGCCGAACAGTTTCGGCGGAAAGCCGAAGCCGAACTCGTCGACGCGGATGCCGAAGCGCTTCGCGGCGAAAAAATGTCCGAATTCATGGACGACGACCAGCACCAAGAGCATTATGATGAAGATTAAGATATTCAT
>JBBCGN010000003.1:0-41283 GCA_037200905.1 bacterium | reverse complement strand
ATGAAAGCACTATAGCATGCGAAGACACTCTCTGCAATAGCAAAATATAGTTAATATTAACAATACATTAATATGTATTCACAGACTATCCACATGTTTGATATCAATTTTATATTGCATAGGCTTGACTTCAGCTGCACAGGAGTCTACACTTTATTAAGTTAAGATTAAGTTTAATATATCTTAACTCACATACATATGACCAAAAAAAATCAACACAAGCTGGAAGAAGAGTTCAAGACGATATTCGGCGAGCACGAGAAAGGCCTGCGCTCGTACGCCTTCTTCAAGGTGAACAGCATCGAGACGAGCATCGACCTCGTCCAGGACACGTTTACCAAGACGTGGAACTACCTCGTCAAGGGCGGAAAGATTTATAAGATCAAAGCCTTCCTGTACCACATCCTCAACCACCTCATCATCGACCAGTACCGCAAGCACAAGTCGGCATCGCTCGATACCCTGCTCGAACAGGGTTTTGAGCCGGCCGCCGGGGATCCTGCCGAAGTATACAACCTGCTCGACAGCAAGAAAGCCATCGGCCTCGTCTCGCGCCTGCCCGAGAAATGCAAGAAGGTCATGCGCATGAAATACGTGCAGGACCTGTCGCTTGAAGAGATCTCGAGCGCCACCGGCGCCTCGAAGAACACCATTTCGGTGCAGCTCCACCGCGGCCTGGAAAAGCTCCGCCTGCTCTACAACCAATAGGCCGGAAAAAGAAGCGCCGATATGACTTTTCGGCCCGATTCTGATATATTTGTGTTCTATGCAGCTGTCTATCGGAATCGTGGGCCTGCCGAACGTGGGGAAGTCCACGCTCTTCAACGCGCTTACCAAAAAGGCGTGCCGGCGGAAAATTACCCGTTCTGCACCATCGATCCGTCAGTGGGCATCGTGCCGGTGCCGGACGAGCGCGTGCAGAAACTTTCCGAATTCTCTAAGTCGAAGAAAACCATTCCCGCAGTCATCGAATTCGTGGACATCGCGGGACTCGTGGCCGGGGCTTCGAAAGGCGAAGGCCTCGGCAACAAGTTTCTCTCGAATATCCGCGAAGTGGACGCTATCCTGCACATGGTGCGCACCTTCGAGGACAAGGATGTCATCCATGTGGCGAATAAAGTCGATCCTCTGCAGGATATCGAAGTCATCAATCTCGAACTCATCCTGGCGGATTTGGAAACCGTCACCAAACGATTAGGCAATCTCGTGCGCGATGTAAAGCGCGGCGACAAGGAAGCAATTAAAGAAGATGCTGTGTTGAGAAGAATAGAAGCGGCACTGGCGGATTCTAGAATGGCAAGCACCGTAGCACTTGATGAAGAAGAAAAGAAAATCGTCAAAGGCATGCATCTATTGTCTGCGAAACCAGTCCTTTATGGTTTAAATGTTTCGGCTGCGAATGAAAATGTCGTCGACGGAATTATTTCAAAAATTCCCGGTGCCTATGTAAAGATCGATCCGGTGTTCGAGACCGGGCTCGATGACCTGATAAAAGAAAGCTACAAACTGCTCTCACTCGAGACATATTTCACAACAGGCGAGGACGAGACCCGCGCCTGGACTGTAGCTATCGGCAGTACAGCCCCTGAGGCTGGCCGCGCCATTCATGAAGATTTCAAAAATAAATTTATCCGTGCGGAAGTGATAGCTTGGGACAAGCTCATCGAAGCCGGCTCTCGCGGCGCAGCTCGCGAGCGCGGCTGGATACGCACGGAAGGCAAAGAATATATCGTCCAAGACGGCGATGTCATAGAATTTTTGGTCTAGAAAAATAAAATAGCCCGTATCCTTTTGAGATACGGGCTAATAATTCATTACGCTGATTGAACAGGTTGTACAACCTTACACCATCTTCGGATTACGTCTTCCTTGGCTTCTTCTTCGGTAACGCCAGAACCGCTCAGTTCCCATCCGCCATATTGGATTTCGGAAAAGAAATTATGTCCTTCTCTATGGTTTAAATATGAAGGCATAGGTTCAACCGTTACATTTTCATAGACACGTGCTCTGATATCGACATACCTCTTTACATCAGCTTCCTGTTTTTGAGAAAGACGATATACCGTGTATCTCTCGTTGTCTCCTGAAATATCATTTGAAGACCATTCACGAACGATGAAGTGAGAAGGTACGTCTATACCCATCCGTAACAAGCATTTTAGCCTGGCGACTGCATCAAGTGCAGTATCGCCATCGAAAACCTTAGCGAGGAAACGACGGCCAATTTCAATGCCCCACACCTGATAGCTGCGACCATAGTTTGAGTTAATACCAAACTTGTTGCTGAGGTGGCGATTGGCTTTCAGATCAGCTTCTAAATCGAACTCTTCTTTCGGAAAAGATACCGATACCACGCTTTGTTCCATAGCGTTTACAGTGCTGTGTGGTCTGAAGAGGTGAGTCAATGCTGCCTGACCAATCTTGTTGACAGTTGATAACTTTTTCATTTTTCAAAGATTTGTACCGCGACGTGCGATGCCGAAATTATTTTAAATTCCCGTTATGGGCGTTCTGCGAGTTTCTTCATTCTCGCTATACCTGCATCGAGGAGCAGGGACCTATGTGCATATTATATCACCTTTTAATAAAAAAGTCAATAGAATTTTGACCTATATAAGTAAGGCTGAAATAGAAAAACCGGCCACTATAGAGAGTGGGCCGGTTTTGATTTTTTTAATTTTTTGACTCTGCTGGAATCTCTTCCTGCACATGCATCTGCACCGCTATTTCGTGCGAATGCTGCATCTTGTAATACATGCCGTTTGTATCTTTCAGCAATGTTTCATGACTGCCGTCCTGGATGATCTTGCCATCGTCGAGTACCAGTATCCTGTCGCAGTTTTTTATGGTGGACAGCCGGTGCGCGATGACGATAACGGTCTTGTCTTTCAATCCGTTCTCGAGTATGGATTGGATTTCTTTTTCCGTTATGTTGTCGAGCGATGAAGTGGCTTCATCAAAGATCAGGATAGGCGCATTGTGCACCAGGGCTCTCGCGATGGCGACGCGCTGTCGCTGTCCGCCCGAGAGCTTTATGCCGCGTTCTCCGACTTTTGTCAGATAGCCCTTATCCAGGGTTTCGATGAAGCCGTGGATGCGGGCGCGTTTTGCGGCATCAGTGATTTCTTCTTCAGTTGCTTCTTCCTTGCCGTAACCAATATTGCTCTTGATATTGCGGTTGAACATGTCGATGTTCTGCGATACGCACGAGATCAGGGATTTCAATCCGTCCTGGGTCACATCTTTCGCAATGTTGTAGTGCCCGATGTTGATCGATCCGTTTTGAATGTCTACGTTGCGCAATAGCATTTGTATCAACGTAGTTTTTCCTGCACCGGACGAACCGACGACGGCGATTTTCTGCCTTGCAGGAATATGCAAAGAAAAATCTTTGAAAACGGTAGTGCCTGGAATGTAGCCGAATGTGACATTGTGAAAGGCTACTGATGCTTGTCGAGGTTCTAGTCTCGGGTCAGCGATGGCGCCGGGAGCGTCAAGAATATCCGGAGTCTGCTCGATGATCTCGAGCATCTCTTGGGCATCGGCGACAGCCTGGATGTATTTCCGCACGCTCTTGCTGAAGTTTCCCAAGCAGTTCGAGAACTGCGCGGTGTACATGCTGATCAATACCAGTTCTCCCGGCGTGAGCATGTTCTTGGTCCACAAGAAGACCCCTGCAGAAATGCCGCCGGCAGTCAGGAGGATGGAAAGAAAGCCATGAATCAGACTCTGCCTGATGGCAAAATTCCAGGATAGCTGGATGGCATTATGCTGCCGTACAGTGGCTTCCTCAAAGCGTTTTCTTTCGCGGCGGCTAGTGCCGAACATCTTGACGATTGAAATATTGCCGATGATATCGGCGAACATTCCCGTCACTCTCGAGTCCTGTTCGGCGGCTTCCGTGTCGAGCCTCATGCGTTTCTTGAGAAAAAGCGCGATATAGCCGAAGTACAGCAGCATCCACACCAGCATCCCGAATGCGATCGGCAGGGAGATGAAGCATAGGACGGCAACAATGCCAACGACCTGCACGACGAGGATCACATACTGATCAACAACCAGGTCGAACAGTGCTTCGGCTGATGAGACGAAACGCTTTTGTTTCGTAACGATGGCGCCCGTCTGCCTGCCTGCAAAGAATGCGCTGGAGTGCCGCAGAAGGTGCGTCAATACGGCATTACGCAATATTTTCATATGGCGCAATTCGAATTTGCAGGTATAGAGTTCTCCTATACGAAAGCAAACTTGCGCTACGACCTGTACCGCGCATAGAGTGAGCACGAGGTAGAGTATCCGTTCCGCGCCGTTCGTGCCGGTGATGGCGTCGATGATACGCTTGAACGCATACGGCCGGAGAATCTCTTGCAGAGTATACGCGCAGAGATGCAAGAAGATAGTGTAATAGGCAAAACGTTGTATGCCTTTCGCGTGTTTCCAGTAAACAGCCAAGAGTTT
This sequence comes from bacterium, assembly GCA_037200905.1. GTDB lineage: Bacteria > Patescibacteriota > Minisyncoccia > Phycocordibacterales > UBA9973 > UBA9973. The sequence goes on along the minus strand of JBBCGN010000003.1, from coordinate 36,828 downwards.
TCCCATATTTTTCGGTTTTTAAGTTACAAAATTTTTATGATAATATCATAAATTTTTAATAATGTCAAAATAAAAAATCCGGAATGTTTTCACATTCCGGATTCGAGCAGGCGGTTCAGCCCAGATATTCCGCGAGCCTTTGGCCGGCTCTCGATTTTCGAAGTTTTTCGATCGCCCGTTCCTTTATCTGCCGCACCCGTTCTCTGCCCAAGCCGTATTTTCCCGCGATGGCCTCGAGGCTGAACGCCTCTCTCTTTTCATTGATGCCGAAGAAATCAGCGAGGACTTCAGCCTGCCTCGGCGTGAGGCGCCTGAACGCCATCTGTACCTCGATGCGGAGCGATTCATGATGGTCGAGTTCCGTATCGGAGCGTTCGCCGTTCTCCAGGTTGTCGCCGAGCGTGAGGTCTTCGCCCTCGTGCACCGGCTCGTCGAGCGACTTGTGCCTGATACTGGTCGACATGGCATCCTGGATATCCCTTAGCTCTACGCCGATGAGTTCGGCCAGTTCTTCCGAAGTCGGGTCGCGCTCGTTCTCCTGCAAAAATTTCAGATGGGCTTTTGCCGAATCGTTCGAGAGGGCGACCTTGTTCAGCGGAAGCTGAACTATGCGCGCATCTTCCGCAAGGGCTTTCAGGATAGACTGGCGGATCCACCAGACGGCATATGAGATGAATTTGAATCCCTTTGTCTCGTCAAAGCGGTGCGCCGCGACTATGAGGCCCACATTGCCCTCGTTGATGAGGTCGTTGAGTCCCAGTCCCTGATTCTGGTACTGCTTCGCTACGGACACCACGAAACGCAAGTTTGCCCGGATGAGCCTGTCGAGAGCCTTTTGGTCTCCCATCTTGATGCGCTGGGCGATGACTACTTCTTCGTCCGGCGTCAGGAGCGTTTCTTTCGCCATTTCCTGAAAGAATTTTTCCGTGCTGCGGCTATCGCGGTTGGTGATGGATTTGCTGATTTTCAATTCTCGCATTGCCATAGGTATGAGTTTTAGATATGAAAGAATGGTTGTTTCCATAAGCGTACAGAAGGGAGGGTCTTTTGTCAAAGCTCATCCGTGCAATAAAAAAATCCGATAAATGCGCTGCATTTTCGGATTTTGTGATTCACAAACCGGTTACCCGAGATAAGGTTTCAGCTTCTGTCGGTATTGCGGCTTTCGAAACCTCTTGCGTACCAGCCGCTCCTTGATCCGCTGCACCCCTTCCCTCGTCAGGCCATACTTTTTCATGACATCTTCGACATCGAGCCCGTACTCGCCGTCGAGCCTGAAATAAGCGATGATGACATCCCTGTCTTTGGGCGTCCACGACTTTAAGAGCTCGCGGACTTCCGCCTGCAGGGATTTGCGCATGATCCTGTCATCGGCGCTGCCTTCGTCCGCGAGCATGTCGCCCATGGTCGTCTCATTATCGGAATCGGCACTCATCGGCGAATCGAGAGAAGTATGGAAGGCATCGCCTTGATAATACCTGGTGATTTCGATTTCGGTCATGCCCGTGAGTTCTGCTAATTCTTCGTCGGAAGGATCTCTCTCGTTGTCCTGCTCGAACTTGTTCGCCAAGCGCCGTGCCTTGTTGTGGACGAGTATCCTGTTGTGCGGCAGACGGACCATTCTTGATCCCTCTGCGAGGGCTTGCAGGATACTCTGACGTATCCACCACACGGCGAACGAGATGAATTTGAAGCCGCGTGTCTCATCAAAGCGCTGGGCGGCCGTGATGAGGCCGATGTTGCCTTCGTTGATGAGGTCTCCGAACGTCATGCCTTGATGCTGGTATCGCTTTGCGACAGATACTACGAAGCGCAGGTTTGCTTGTACGAGCGTATCCAGAGCCTTCTTGTCTCCTTTCCGTATGAGCTGTGTCAGTCTGGTCTCGTCGTCGGGAGTCACTCTGGGAATCTTGCTGATGTCGGAGAGGTATTTCTCCGTGGACGGGCAATCATGGTTTGTGATCGATCTGGTAATCTTCAGTTTTCTCATTCTCATATCAAAGAAATATTTGTGCCTATATTAACACATATATCTGATTTGGTCAAAGCGCAGTTTTGCTTTTCATGCTATGATGAAAGCTATGGAAAAAAGGGAACGGGGGGCGGATATATCTCTGTTTGCCGCCGACGGCTGGCAAGATTACGAGGTGCTCGACACGGGCGAGGGCGAGAAGCTCGAGCGCTTCGGCCCGTACGCCTTCGTGCGGCCGTACGAGGAAGCGGCGTGGCCGAAGACGCTCTCGAAAAAGGAGTGGGATGCCGCCGACGGGAAATTCTGGAGCACCAAGACCGGCGCCAAAGGCGGCTGGAAGCTAAAAGATGCGGTGGAGAAGAAATGGCACATGGCATACGGGGGTTTGAAATTCCTGGCGTCGCCCACGCCGTTCCGCCATCTCGGATTTTTCCCGGAACAATCGAGTCACTGGGATTTCATTTCTGAAAAGATCGGTGCCGCGAAGAAGCCGGTGAAGTTTCTGAACCTGTTCGGCTACACGGGCCTCGCGAGCCTGTCGGCGCTCGCCGCCGGCGCCGAAGTGACGCATGTCGATGCTTCGAAACAGACCCTCAGCTGGGCCAAAGAGAATCAGAAACTTTCAGGGCTGGAAGCATTGCCCATGCGCGTGCTCGAAGACGATGTATTGAAATTCTTGGAACGGGAAGTGAAAAGAGGCAATGCATACGATGCCGTCATCATGGATCCGCCGAAATTCGGCCGCGGGCCGAAAGGAGAGATCTGGAAGATCGAAGAAAAGCTGCCGCAGCTTTTGGCCCTGGTGCAGAAAGTCTTGAGCAGCAAGCCGCTCTTCGTGATATTGACCTCGTATGCTACGGATTCATCCGCACTCGCGCTCGGCTATGCCCTGGCGGACACTATGAAAGATTTCGACGGGGAAACGAAGCAGGGGGAGATGTGCGTCAGGGAAAAGTCGAATGGCCGCCTGCTCTCGCTCGCGCATACCGCTGTGTGGACAAACAGCAAGGATTAGCGTATATTCTCCAGGTACTATTTCACGTATGCTCCTCGCCGAACATACGGTTCATTATTTCTTTAGACCGCTTATTTCTTTAGACCGGCCCTTTCAAAGGCCGGTTTTTTTTACTCCTCTTTCACTTCTTCCTGGATGTCCTCGACGTCTTCTTGAATCTCATCCACGTCTTTCTGGATTTCTTCCACGTCTTCCTGGATCTCGTCGACATCCTTCTGTATCTCGTCGACATCTTCGGAAACTTCTTCGAGCTCTTCGGCGTGCTTGTTCACCGTCATCTGGATGAAGATGGACATATAGATGGCCTCGAGCGAGACGATAGTGGTGAGTACGAGCAGGATGTCAGCGGCCGCTATGCCGAAGAGCCGCAATGAGAACATGGCGATGAAGAAGATGGTGTGCACGACGAGCGACTGCGGCGAGCCGATCCATTTGGTCAGTTTTTTGGAGAAATTTTCGAATCCGTTGTTCATCGTAGTCAATTTTATTTTGCTATGCTCTTATGATATAGTAAGCGATATGCAAACACAACTAAATGCACAGCAAAACAAAGCTAAGTTCAGCCTCGGTTTCTTCTTCTTATCACTAGGCGTTCTGATCTCCTTGATCACTTCGGTCGTCTCATTCTTGAATCTCGTTTTTGGCACGCTCGAAAAGCAGTTTCCGGACGCTCTCAATGCCACTTATCAATACGGCTATAATTCGTACAATTACGACTCCATCCGCATGGCTCTCGCCACGCTGATCATCTTCTTCCCGATATTCCTCATCGTCTCGTATTTCTGGAAGAAGCACTCGCGCCGCATGGGCTCTATCGACACAATCATCCGCAAGTGGGTCATGTACATCATCCTCTTCCTTTCCGCCATCGTCGTGGCTGTCGACCTCGTCACTCTCGTGCGCTACTTCGTCTCCGGCGAGATCACCACGCGATTCATCCTGAAAGTCGTGGCGGTGCTGATCGTGGCGCTCATCGTCGGCATCTACTACATCCTCGAACTCCAGGGTAAGGAAAAGATATTCGTCTTCAACGTCGGCGCCTGGTCCGCTATCAAGTCTTCCATCCTCGTCATCGCTCTCATCATCTGGAGCTTCCATGTCATGGGTACGCCCGGGCAGCAGCGCGTTTGGCGCCTGGATGACCGCCGCGTGCAGGACTTGCAGAGCATCCAGTGGCAGGTCATCAGCTACTGGCAGCAGAAGGAGAAACTGCCCGCGTCTCTGTCCGATCTTTCCAATCCGCTTTCCGGCTTCGCCATCCCTGTCGATCCGGAATTCGAGAAAGGCAATACCTATGAATATAGCGTGAAGGCAGCAGGAGATGCGAAGACTGATCCGAGCTTCGAGCTCTGTGCCACATACTCCGCAGTCATGCCGCAAGGCTGGCAGGAGAATCAGGGTTATGGCGGCATAACACCATTCATGGATACCTCTGTTTCTGCCCGACCGGTGGCTGCTCCCGGAGGCTCCGGAGTAAACGAATCATGGGATCACCAGGCTGGTCGTACGTGCTACACTCGCACGATCGACAAGGACCTCTATCCTCCATATCCGAAGCCGGCAACGGAGCCGGCAGCGAAGATGATGGTGCAGTAATACTCGAATCGGGCCAAGCCAATGAAACAATACGACCACAAAAAAATTGAAAAGAAATGGCAGAAAGAGTGGGAAGATAAGAAAATCTACAAAGTAGAGGATAAGGTTCCAGGAAAAGAAAATTATTTCACGCTTGTGGAGTTCAGTTATCCTTCCGGCAATCTGCACACGGGACATTGGTATGCGTTTTCCATCCCTGATATTTTCGCGCGTTTCAAGCGCATGCAGGGGTATAACTCACTCTACCCGATGGGCTTCGACGCATTCGGCCTGCCGGCGGAGAATGCCGCCATCAAGCAGGGCGCCGATCCGAAAGTCTGGACATACGAACAGATGGACAAGATGCGCCTGCAGCTCCGCTCCATGGGCGCCATGTTCGACTGGGACAGGGAAATAGTCTCCTGCGCGCCGGAATACTACAAATGGACGCAGTGGATGTTCAATAAATTCCTGGCGAACGATCTCGTATACCGCGCCAGCACGAAAGTGAACTGGTGCCCGAAGGATCAGACCATACTTGCGAACGAGCAGGTCATCGACGGCAAATGCGAGCGCTGCGGCACTGAAGTCATCCAGCGCGATCAGGAGCAGTGGATGCTGCGCATCACGAAGTATGCCGACAGGCTCGTCGATGATCTTGAAAAGCTCGACTGGCCGGAAGAGATCAAGGCGGCGCAAAGAAACTGGATCGGCCGGAGCGAGGGCAGCGAGCTTGAGTTTGGGCTTGTCGGTTCAGATAAAAAAATAAGAGTATTCACCACTCGAGCCGATACTATTTTCGGCGTGACATATCTCGTGCTCGCGCCGGAACATGCGCTTGTGCAGGAGCTTCTCTCGAATATCGAGAATAAGGAAGATGTCGAAGCATATATCGATGCCACAAAGAAGAAGCTCGAGCTTGATCGCCAGCAGTCGAAAGAAAAGACCGGCGTGGAACTCAAAGGCATAAAAGCCATCAACCCTGCGAACAAAGAGGAAATCCCGATCTGGATCGCGGATTACGTGCTCGCGGGCTATGGCACGGGCGCCATCATGGCCGTGCCGGCGCACGATGAAAGAGATTTTGAGTTTGCTAAGAGGTTTAATTTGCCGATACGGGAAGTAGTAGAACCACTTTTTAGAAAGACAGGTGAGAAGGACGGCGTACGTAATGTGCAGGACGGCCTGCCTTTTGTAAAGCGAAATGCAGCCGTAGCTATCATCAAGCATTGGTCTGAAGATAAATATTTGTGTCTCAAATGGAAGCAGACAGACTGGCGCGGATTTGTCATCGGGGGAATAGAAGAAGGGGAAGATGCTAAAACAGCAGCGATGCGTGAAATCGTCGAGGAAACTGGCTATACATCTGCGAAGTTTGTAAAAGAGATTCCTGGAATCGTTCATGCTCAGTTTTATCATGTTGTAAAAAAAGAAAATCGTTGGGCACATTTTCATCCTGTACTTTTCGAATTGCAAAATGGCGACCAGCAGGAAACTTCTGAAAAAGAAAAAAGTATTCATGATGTGGTCTGGATTCCAAGGGAAGAGATGGAACAATATTTGTCATGGGTAGAAGACATGAAGCTTATCTGGAATAGAGCATTCATGGAATTTGCAAGTACAGAAAAAGGTATACTTGCAAGTTCGGGAGAATTCGACGGTCTTGACTCAAAAGAAGCTATAAAGAAAATAACCGAAGCCGTCGGCGGAAAATTAGTGAACACATACAGACTCCGGGATTGGGGAATTTCTCGCCAGCGCTATTGGGGCTGTCCCATTCCGATAGTCTATGACCCCGAAGGCAAAGCGCATCCGATACCAGAGGAACATTTGCCGTGGCTCTTGCCGACCGATGTCGATCACACTCCGGACGGTACTGCGCCACTGGCGCGCAGCAAGGAACTTTTTGCGCGTACGGAGAAAATTTTTGGCGCAGGCTGGAAGCCGGAGGTTGAGACGATGGATGCGTTCGTAGATTCGTCGTGGTACTTCTATCGTTATCTTGATAACAGAAATGACAAGGAATTCGCTGCAAAAGAGCGCATGGATGCGTGGATGCCAATAAATCTGTATATGGGCGGCGCAGAGCACACTACGATGCATGTCCTGTATTCGCGATTCTGGACGAAGGCGCTGTATGACCTCGGCTTGGTAAAAGACGATGAAGCGTACACCGTGCGCCGCAATCGCGGACTGATTCTTGGTCCTGATGGCAATAAGATGAGCAAATCGAAAGGCAATGTCATCAATCCCGATGAGATTGTGGAAACTCTCGGTGCCGATACGGTACGCCTCTATCTTTCATTCATGGGTCCGTACGGCGTGACGGTGAACTATCCGTGGGATCCGAATGGCGTCGTCGGCGTGCGCAGATTCCTTGAGCGCGTCTGGAAACTCTCGGCGAAGATCGCAAAAGAACAAAACGGGAAGGTGACGCCGACGCTCCATAAGACTATCAAGAAAATGTCAGCCGATATGGAGGAATACAAATTTAATACTTCCATCGCGCAGATGATGATACTTTTGAACGAGTGGGAGAAAGCTGATGCTGTGCAGAAAGACGAATACAAGACGCTGCTCCGACTGCTCGCGCCGTTCGCGCCGCATATCGCCGAAGAGCTCTGGCACGAGCTCGGGGAAACGGAGTCGATCCATCTCGCCGAGTGGCCGGCATTCGACGAGAATCTGATAAAGGACGAAACGGTAGAGATCGCCCTCCAGATAAACGGCAAGCTGCGCGGCACTATGAGCGCCGCCGTGGACGAATCCGAAGAACATATCAAGAAAGCGGCGCTCGAAAATGCGAATATTGCCAAATATATGGAAGGCAAGACGTCACAGCGCGTAGTCTATGTCAAAAATAGACTTATCAACATCGTTATTTAGTTGTGTAAGTCGGTTTTGTGATACTATAATGTGTATTACAGGCCGTAGATTATTTACTTTTAATTAGTATTTTTCAATATGATATCAAACGTACTCGATAGGATTTCTTTTTGGTCGCTCTTCATAGTGCTCGTCTTGCTGCCGATCTTCTTCCTGCCCTTCGTCAAGGTGCCGGTAGAGACCTCGAAGGGCTTGCTCCTCGTCGTCGGCCTCACCATCTCCATCATCTTCTGGACGGCGGCGCGGTTCTCCGGCGGCAAGATCATCTTTCCGAAATCCTGGGTGCTCGTCTCGGCCTTGGGCGTCACGGTGGCTTTTCTCCTCGCGGCGCTCTTTTCTACGGCTTCCCGCATGTCGTTCTTCGGCATCATGTTCGACGTCGGCACGTTCTGGTTCATGTTCGCGGCCTTTCTCCTCATGCTCGTGTCTTCCGTCGTGCTCCGCGATTCGAGGAAGGCCAAGCTCGTGCTTCTCGGCGTAGTCGTCTCGTTCGGCGTGGTCTTCATCTTCCAGATACTGCGCATATTCGCCCCGCAAGCCCTGTCGCTCGGAGTGCTCGGCGGCAAGACTGACAACGTCTTCGGCACCTGGAACGCCCTCGGCCTCTTCGCCGGGTTCGCGGCCATCGTCTCGCTCTTCCTGACCGAGCTTTTCGCTCTCTCGAAGCGGCTCAAATGGGTGCTCGGCACCATCGCCGTACTGGCGCTCGTCATGGCGGCCATCGTGAACTTCATATTCGTCTGGGAGATGATCGGCATCTTCGCGCTCATCGTGTTCATCTACAAGATCTCCCTGTATTCGAGCGAGATGCACAAGGAAGACCGCCACAAGCATTTCCCGATCTTCTCCCTCGTCATCATCATGGTATCGCTGCTCTTCTTCATGACGGGAAACTTCATCGGCTCATTCCTGCCGAACCATCTCGGCACTTCCAATATCGAGATCAGCCCTTCTCTCGGCACGACCATGAAGGTCACGGGCAGCGCCCTGCGCAAGGATCCCGTCTTCGGCATCGGTCCGAACCGGTTCACCGAGGTCTGGGCCGCCCATAAGCCCGTTTCCATCAACTCCACGCAGTTCTGGGACGCGTCGTTCAACGCGGGCTCCGGCACCATACCGACCTTCGCTTCGACTACCGGCTCGCTCGGCATCCTCGCCTGGCTCGCGTTCATCGTGCTCTTCGTCTGGGCAGGGGTGAAGTCGTTCTCGTCCGGCATGAAGCACGGCACCGGTCAGGACGCCATCATCTTCTTCATCGCGTCGGTGTACCTCTTCGTGGCGTCATTCTTCTATCCGACGGGCACGGTGCTCTTCCTGCTCGCCTTCGCCTTTACCGGAGTGTTCGTCGGCCTGTCCGCGGCGAACCGCGAGAACGGCGAGATCGTCATCTCGTTCCTCGACGATCCCCGCAAGAGCTTCTTCTCCATACTCTTCCTGGTGCTCGTCATGATCATCACGGCTGCCACCGGATTCAAGTTCGTCGAGCGCTTCGCGTCGGTGCCGTACTTCGGCAGCGCCGTGGCCGCGCAGACGGTGCCGCAGGCGCAGTCCTCGATCAATAAGGCCTTGTCCCTCTATGCGAACGACTTGTATTTCCGGACCTACGCGCAGATATACCTGGTGCAGCTCAACAGCATCGTCGCCAAGGGCCAGAACATATCGGACGCCGACAAGGCTACTCTGCAATCGAGCTTCGATCAGGCCATCAGCGGAGCCAATTCCGCCGTGGCGTACAATCCGAGCAATTACCTGAACTACACCACGCTCGGCGCGGTGTACGAGACGGTCGCGCCGTTCGGCGTGACCGGCGCGTACGACAAGGCTGTCGAGGCGTATGAGAAGGCCGGCAGCCTCAACCCGCTCAATCCGGGCATCAAGCTTTCCCTCGCGCGCCTGTCGCTCACGAGCGGCAAGAGCAAGGAGGCGAAGGATTTCGCCAATCAGGCCCTTTCGCTCAAGCCTGACTATATCGACGCATACATCATCCTCTCCCAGGCCGCGAAGGCCGACGGCAACAATGCCGCCGCTCTTTCCTATGCCGAGCAGGCCCTCGGCCTCTCTCCGAACGACAAGAGCCTCCAGCAGTATGTCGGCACGCTCAAGGGCGCTCCGGCCGCGCCTGCCGATACGAAAAAAGAAGATACCAAGAAAGCTCAGTAGTCTAAGGACAGAACGCGGATGGAGAAGATATTCAGGATTTTCAGCAAGGAATACGGCAACATCAATCAGGCTGCGCTCCTTTTGGGAATCTTCACGCTCCTTTCCCAGGTCCTCGCCCTGTTCCGCGACCGCGCCATCGCGCACTTCATCGGGCCGTCGCCCATGCTCGATGCCTATTACGCCGCTTTCCGCATCCCAGACCTGATATTCATCTCCATCGCATCGCTCGCGTCCATCACCGTGCTGATACCGTTCATCGTGGAGAAGATGGACGGCGGCGCGGTCACGCCCGCGGCACGGAAATTTCTCAATGACGTCTTCACGGTATTCTTCGCCGTGATGGTGCTCGTGGCGGTGATCGCGTACTTCCTCATGCCGCATCTCGCATCCTTTATCGCGCCGGGCTTCTCGCCGGAAATGCAGGCGAAAGTCTTCCAGCTCTCGCGCATCATGCTCCTGTCGCCGATATTCATGGGCCTCTCGAGCCTCTTCGGCACCGTCACCCAGCTCTTCAAGAAATTTTTCCTGTATTCGCTCTCGCCGATCTTCTACAACTTCGGCATCATCATCGGCGTGATATTCCTGTATCCCTTGTTCGGCATCAGCGGCTTGGCCGCGGGCGTCGCGCTCGGAGCATTCATGCACTTCGTCCTGCAGGCCATCGGATCCTCGATCTCGGGCTTCGTGCCGAGATTCTCGATGAAGATAAATTTCAAAGATATCAAGCGCGCCGTATTGATATCTTTGCCGCGCACTCTCGGACTCTCATTCAACTCCATCGCGCTTATCTGCATCATCGCTTTTGCCTCGTACTTGAAAGCCGGTTCTATTTCCGTCTTCAATTTTTCTTTCAACCTGCAATCGGTGCCGCTCAACATTATCGGCATCTCGTACGCCGTGGCGACGTTCCCGGTGCTGGCCCGGGCCGTGGCCCTCGGCAAGATGGACGAGTTCAAGGCCAATCTCAAATCGGCAGGGAAGGCCATCGTCTTCTGGTCCCTGCCGGTGACGTTCCTCTTCATCGTCCTCCGCGCCCAGATCGTGCGCGTCATACTCGGCTCTGGCTCTTTCTCATGGGACAATACCAGGCTCGTGGCTGCATCTCTGGCAGTATTCTCCATCTCAGTCTTGGCCCAGGGTATGACGGCGCTTCTGTCCCGCGCATTTTATGCCAACGGCAATACCAAGAAGCCGCTGATAGTGAATTTCCTGTGTTCCGTGCTGATTATCATCCTTTCCTATACCTTTTTGCACTGCTTCGAGCACTTCACGTATTTCCGCTATTTCATCGAGTCGTTGTTCAAGGTGAACGATATTCCGGGGACGGAAATCCTGATGCTGCCGCTCGCGTATTCCGTCGGCACCATACTCAACTTCATCCTGCACTGGGTAGCGGTGAAGCGCGATTTCATGCCGGGAGAATATTTCCTCGGCAAGACATTTTTTCAGAGCCTCGGTGCTTCGTTCTTCATCGGCGGCGTGGCGTATCTCGGCCTCAATATCCTCTCGCCGATTTTCGGTACGACGACATTCTGGGGAGTGTTCCTGCAAGGATTCATCTCAGGCATTTTCGGCATCGCCGCCGGCATTCTGGTACTCTGGCTCCTGAAGAATCAGGAATTGCAGGACCTCGTAAAGACCATGCGCTCAAAATTCTGGCGCACCAAGATCGCCGCTCCGGCCGAAGAAGGGCTTTAGCATTAAGCCCATTTCTGCTACTATGGTCGTATGGACCTGAAGCATATCCGCAATTTCAGCATAATCGCCCATATCGACCACGGCAAAAGCACTCTGGCTGACAGGATGCTCGAGATTACTCACACTATTCCCGAGCGCAAAATGCGTGACCCAAGTGCTCGATTCTATGGAGCTCGAACGCGAACGCGGCATCACGATCAAAATGCAGCCGGTGCGCATGGAGCACTCTCTGGGGGGCGAAAAATACGTCTTGAACCTGATCGACACCCCGGGCCACATAGATTTCTCATATGAGGTTTCCCGCGCCCTGAAGGCCGTAGAAGGCTCGATATTGCTCGTCGACTCCACGCAAGGCGTGCAGGCCCAGACCCTCACCACGCTCGCTATGGCGCGCGAGGGAGGCCTTACCATCATCCCTGTGCTTTCCAAGATCGATTCGCCGCTGGCGCGGGTGGAAGATATCAAAGACGAAGTAGTGAAACTGCTCGATTGCGACAGGGAAGACATACTGACAGTGTCGGGCAGGACGGGCGAGGGCGTGGAAAATCTTCTGGCGGAAGTCATCAAACGGGTACCGCCGCCCTCGGAAACGTACCACGATGCCAATGCCTTGCGTGCCCTCGTGTTCGATTTCAAATATTCAAATCATCGCGGAGTGATCGTCTTCGTGCGCATCCTCGACGGACAAGTAGGCAAGGGGGAGAACCTGATGTTCGCCATATCCGGGGAAAAATTCATCGCCCTCGAAGTCGGCACCTTTTCTCCCCGAAGAGACCCCGCGCGACGCGCATTCCTCCGGAGACACGGGCTATATCGTCACCGGCATCAAGAAGCCGGGCATCGCATCCGTCGGAGACACTATCACCATGTCGAAGAATCCCGCTGCCGGCCCTGCCGGGCTACATGCGGGCCCTGCCTGTAGTATGGGCTTCCGTTTTCCCGGAAGATGCGGATGATTTCAACCGAACTGAAGGCTGCGCTCGGCAAGCTCAAGCTTGTCCGATTCGGCTTTTTCATATGAAGAAGAATCGAGCGGCTCGCTCGGCCGCGGCTTCCGCTGCGGGCTTTCTCGGCATGCTCCACCTCGAGATTATCACCGAGCGCTTGAAGCGCGAATTTGTATCTCGAGCATCGTCATTACCACGCCATATGAAGTCACCAACAAGCAGGGCAAGATAGAGAAAGTCTATTCGCCGTATTACTTCCCCGAGGATGCCAATATCGAGCGCGTTTCAGAGCCATGGGTAGCGGTGAAGATCATCAGTCCTGCGGAATATATCGGCGGCATCATGCAGCTCTTATTCGATCACGAGGCGGAAATCGGCGTGACGGAGAACTTCGGCGACAGCCGCTCGGCCATATCGCTCAAGATGCCGCTCCGCGAACTGATGCGCAATTTCTTCGATGACTTGAAAAGCGTCTCTTCCGGCTATGCATCCATCTCGTACGAGATCGAAGGCATGCGCGACGCGAACGTCACCAGGCTCGACGTGCTGGTAGCCGACGAAGTGGTGCCGGCCTTTTCCCGCGTCGTTTCCACGAAACGCGTGGAGGAAGAAGCCGAAGAAGCAGTAGAACGCCTGCACAAGATACTGCCGCGGCAGATGTTTTCTTTGAAGATCCAAGGCAAGGCCTTGGGGAGGATTATTTCTTCTCGCAGCGTTTCCGGCATGAAGAAAGACGTTACCCAGCACATGTATGGCGGCGATATCACGCGCAAGATGAAGCTCCGCGAGAAGCAGAAGAAGGGCAAGAAGAAGATGAAAGAGCGCGGACGCGTAAACATCCCTCAGGACGTGTTTCTGAAGATGATGCGGAGCGGAGACAATTGAGCCCGGCTATTTCTGCGTGATAGGAGAGTACAAAAGGATCATGCCGATGATGACGATGACGCTCATGATCGCCCAGGCGACCTGGAGCTTCTTTTGATGTTTCTTATTGAAAAGCATATATAGGCTACTATATATCAATTGCTCTCGGACATCAACCAAGCAAGCTTGGTCATGCTCCTCGTTTATTGATATACTAATACTACCACAGGGTATGAGAAATTTCAAAAAGAAGACCGGATTCGCCCGGATCATGCAATCAAAGCCAGTATTGATATTTTTAGGCATCGTGGTGCTCGTCTTTGCCGCGAACCTGGTGAGTTTTCTCGGAAAGCTGAAGGAGACGGCCCGCAACAAGGAAATCGCTCAGGAAAAAATTGCGGAATTAGAGAAGCAGAAGGATCAGCTGTCCGTGGAGATAAGCAAGCTGAAGACGGACGAGGGCGTGGAAGAGTCTATCCGCGAGAAATTCGGCCTGGTGAAGGACGGGGAGGGCATGATCGTCGTGGTGGACGACAAGGCCGTGCCGGCCGAGAGCCAGACGGCTGATACTTCGAAATTTTGGACTTTTGTGAAAAATTGGTTCAAATAGTATATAGGCGGGATTAGTTTAGTGGCATGATGCGACCTTCCCAAGGTTGAGACGCGGGTTCGATTCCCGCATCCCGCACAAAATAAAAACCTCCCGAAAGGATCGGAAGGTTTGAAAGATAAATACTGCTTAAGGGCGTTTGAATACTTTACACTATCCCCCAAAGTTCTATCTGCTTTGGGCGGAGACCCGTTTCAAATGGATAATTACTCATTCTAATTTGTTTTTCTTTGCCTGCAGCGTACTCTTTGGCAGTGAAGTAGAAAGCATTATAAAAATCAGGGAAATATGTATCATATTCCGCATCGATTGCATATGCTTTTCTCATCAACGACCTGTTCAGGATTGGAATAAAGGAAGCGATTCCGCAGAAGAAAACTGAAAGGATAAAGGCAATACTCTTCGTTTCCTTCGCTCCATAAAGTATCGGAATTTGTTCTTTGAGTCGATAATCACCAACCTGTGCAGGTATGGTATTCAGGCTTCGTATCCAGAGAACTGAATATCGGAATCTGTCCATTTGAAATTTCCTGTTCAGGAGGTAATTTATTGCTTTCCTGTTTCGCAGGATATACAGCGTATTTCTCCAGTATTGGTAGAAATAGTAGGGATACATCAATATGGTCATCATTGTTTTAAGTTTTAATTAATGACAAAGATTTTCCAATAAATACTAGCACACAATTTTTTATTGTCAATAATTATAAGTTTTCTTAGAGACTATGATATAATAGAACTATTAGAAATAGGTAACCGATTGCTTCGCGCCAAATGGACTTGCGCGAAGCGATTTGCAAAATCACATGCATAACGTATCAATATATTCGACACCGACCTGTCACTTCTGCCATGCGGCAAAGGATTATTTCACCGAGAACAATATAGCTTTCACCGACTACGACGTAGCCGCTGATCTTGATCGCAGAAAGGAGATGGTAGACAAGAGCGGCCAGATGGGCGTGCCTGTTATCATCATCGACGGCGACATCACCGTCGGCTTCGACAAGCCGAAGATAGCTCAAGCCTTAGGGTTGTAATTACTTAGATCTAATACAATACCATGGAAAAATCCCCTATATCTAACAACCAGACTGAGCAAAAGAAATTAGGATTAAAAGATTTTGAAAAGATGGATAATTGGCAACGCCTCGGTATTGTCAAGGGTGCTTCACCTGAAGAAATTAAAAAAGCGTATCGCCGTACGATGCTTTTTTACAACCCTGATAAAGTAGACCATCAGAATCGTGAAGGTTCGGAAATAGCACGCTTGATTATAGAAGCATATGAAGCACTCCAGAAGGAGAAGATATTCTTCCAAAAAGCACTTTGGAAGCGGCTTTTTCTGAAATGGCAAGAGATATGAAAAATGAACAGGAAAATAGTCCATCAGGAGCCATTAAATATGGAGATAGAGGTTTTAGGGTGTACATTAATAAACTAAAAGAAGAACATAAAGACGTAGCCGGAATCATCAATAGTCCTGAAGTTCATCTTGAAATAATTAAGAAGATTTCCCTAGACATATCTATGTTGCCAAGAAAAGGGGCAGATGCTCACTCAAACTTTCGCTCATTCATACAGAACTTTGATCATTCCATCGCTCTCTGGTCTAAATTTTCTGATGACGGTTTGACATTAGACAAAGAAAAAATTATTGCAGATCCGCTTATCAAGGAAACTGCTTATACACATGCATATCGAATAATTTTAAATTCCCAAGAACTAGATTTAGCTTCCATACTCGGTAATTTCTTGAAAGAACTCAAAGAACGCCATATTATCGAAGGAGATGAATTCATTCATGATCAAGCCATACAAGAAAAAGTCCGAGAAAGTTTTGAAAAATTTGCAAATGCGCAGCCTGGGGCAAATCTTAAATCAATCGCCCAAGAATGGATGAAATTGGGTTTTGACAGGAAATTGTTCAGCAAGGTCCTCTCCTGATCGAATCTTGTGCCCTCACTCCGAATCGAACGGGGATCTATTCCTTAGGACGGAACTGTTCTATCCATTGAACTATGAGGGCAAACGCCTATATAATCTAGCACATAAAAAATCAATTCCCAATTGGTTTTTTATTTGTTTTATGCTAGAATTTCGCCATGGATTCGGAGGACAGAAAACTCTTGGAAGAGACGTATGAGCTCGCGAAAGAGAACAATACTATGCTCCGCAAGGTGCGCAGGGTGCAGAAGAGCCTCTTTCGAGTCGAGGATGCGCAGGGGGATTGGACTTCAAACGCTCGCGATCGATGGGCGGCAGATCCTTCAAGTTCTTCTTGTAGTAGTTCACGAGCTCGCGCAGGTATGCGCCGCGGCATTCCTTGTCGCCGATGGAGTTGATGTCGATGGTCAGGCCTTCAGCGCCGGCCTCTTCGAGGATGGCCATGCCGGTCTTGATGGACGAGGGGCGTCCCATGATGCTCTTCTCGCTGCCGAGCACGTCGAGGGTCGAAACTGATAGAACTGGCGGTAGCGGCCGGCCTGCGGCTTGTTCGTGCCTGAAAACTGGTCCGTATTGATAAAAGAGTACCGGCTGGGGCATGGTCTGCATGCCGTGCTCTATATATGAGCGCATCAGCGGAGCGGTGTGCTCGGGGCCGGAGCGCTAGATGGTCGCCGCCCTTGGTCTTCAAGGTGTACATCTCCTTGTCGACGATGTCGGTACCGATGCCGATGCTCGAGGTGAAGATGTCCTCGTGCTCGAGGATCGGCCGTCCTCTATCGGCTTGAAGCCGTAGTAGGACGGCGATCTCCTGGGCCTTTCTCGAAGAATCCCTGGAAGCTGTAGTAGTCTTCGCCGGTGATGTCCGCGCATGCCTTTCGGCGAGGCTATGTCTCTATTCTTTGCCTTCGCTTCCGTGGTCTTTGCGGCTCGGGGTTTGGTTTTTTTTTATCATAGATGTGAGTTATGCGGTTAAATTATTCGCCCTGGTCGTAGCTGCCGGGAAGAACGCCGACGTTCTTGAGGGGCAGGAGGCGGAGGAAGACTTTGCCGATGAGCAGGTTCTTGGGCACGGCGCCCCAGTAGCGGGAGTCGGAGCTTGCTGATCGGTTGTCGCCCATGACGAAGTATTCGCCGGACTTGAGCACGAAGTGCGTGTTGTTCTCCGAAGTATTCTCCACGTACGGCTGGTCGAGCTTGAAGCCGTCAGGGTGCTCAGCGTTCGTGATGTAGACATCGCTGCCCTTGATTGTCCACGGTCTCGCCGGGCAGGCCCGATGATGCGCTTGATGAAGAACTTGGTGGTGTCGTTCGGGTACTTGAAGACCACGACATCGTCGCGCTTCGGGGCGTCGAAGCGGTAGGAGATCTCGTCGACGATGAGGTACTGGCCGTCTTCGAAGGTCGGCACCATCGAGGAGCCCGAGACGATGAACGGCTGGGCGATGAACATGCGGATAGGCACGACGATGATGACGGCGAGGATGGCGAAACGGGCGAGTTCCCAGAACGACTGCCTGCCCGTCTTTGCGGCCGGGACGGCCGGGGGGCCGGGAGATACCGGGCTTCCTTGTGGCGCTTCTCTAAAGTTTTTCTTCTGACATGGCCCTATTCTATCACAAAAAAATCCTTGACAAGAAACGAAAATGTATGGTGAAATAAAAACCCTCTCGAATTGAGCTCCTGAAGTGCTATCATGTAGGGCATGAAATTAGTGGTAGGGCTCGGCAACCCGGGCGCGGAATATGAAAATACCCGGCACAATACCGGGCGGATTATCGTCGGCCCTGATCGAGAAGAAGCTGGCGGCAAGCGAGACTGCAAGCAAAATAAAATTTTTTGACGCCGGATACCTTCATGAATAATTCGGGCAAGGGCGGTGGCGCCGCTCATCAAGTCGAAAAAGGATCTGGCCAGCCTCATCGTCATCTACGACGACATCGATCTCGCCCTCGGCCGCATGCCGTATCTCCTTCAAACCGCTCGAGCGGCGGGCACAACGGCCCTGGGCTCCATCATCAAATCGCTCAAGACCGAAGAATTTCCTGCGTATCCGCGTGGGCATCGCGCCTCACACGCCTACGGGCAAGTTGAAAAAAAACCGCAGGGGGAGAAGGCCCATGCTCGATTTCCTGCTGAAAGAATTCAAGGCGCCGGAACTCGCCGAACTGAAAAAAATCTCGAAGAAAGTGGCTGAAGCCGTGGAGATGATCTACTCCGAAGGGCAGCAAGAAGGCCATGAGCATGTTCAATTGAGAGACAGCATGACAAACACAAGCAGCTTTTTCACCACGTGGGGCATCGGATGTCCACGTGGGATTTATTTTCCATACTGCAGTTTCGACAGTCCGAGCCGTGCTGCCGTCTGTGGTGATGAGGGCCTGCGCATGTCCGGCGTCCACGTTCTTGAGGAAAGCCTCTTTTGTCACGGGCCGTACCGGAAGCATCCGCGCGCTCTTGCAACCAGGAACGTGGTGTCCCGCGTCGAAACCATACGTGAATCCTTCGCCGGTATCCGAGAAGAAACGGCCGCTGCCGCCGGACCAGCTGGTGCACCAGGGCAGATTCTCGGCATTGTATTTCGCATCCAGCTCCTTTTCGCTCAATGAGGTGACGCTTTCCGATCCGTAGTCTCCGTTGAAGCCGGAGAAGCATTCGAGGTCGAGGGACTTTTTCGACGGCGATCTCCGACTGGTCGACGGCCAGGATCTTGCCGAGCATCTGGTTCTTGGGCACGGTCCTCTCTCTCGATCATGGCGTACGGCTTCCTTGCCGGCATTCAGTTTTTCGTACTGGGCCTTGTTCTGCTCGGCCACGGAGAGCTTGCTCGGCGCTCCGCCCGGGTGCTTCGAGTAGCTCACCACCGCCACGGCGGCGACCCACTACCAAAAGGAGGATGAGGATGATTTTTTTAGTCATGCGAAGAGTATATCATTAAATCTCTTTCAGGGCGTCGATGGCGATGCTCTTTTCGCCGTTGCGGACGGAGACTTTGCCCTGCACGGCGATGCATTTCTCGGCCACGAGCACGTCGGCGTGATCCTTGAACAGTTTCGGGAAGACCAACGGCCTCGATGGTGCCGGAGAGATCGGTGATCTTCAGGAAGGCCATGCGGTCGTTGTTCTTGGTGATGATGATGCGCGCCGAGTCGATGATGCCTGCGACGGTCACCGGCATGCCGTTTGCCGACGGCTTCGTGGATCTTCTTGATGTTCATGTCGCGGCTCTCCAATTTCTCGCGCAGGGCGGTCGAGGGGGATGGCCCGAGATATAGAGGCCGAGCAGTTCTTTTTCCCAGAGCAGTTTTTTCCGCCGCCGCGGCCGGCGGCGTCTCTTTCAGCTTGAACGATGGCATAGCGATGGCGGCCGCGCCGCCGAAGAGCGAGACCTGGTTCTGGTTCTGCTTGGCAGCCTCGTGATTGTAGGCGAGCATGTCTTCCAAGTTCGCGAAGAGGTTGCCGCGCTCGCCGAGGTCGTCCATGGCGCCGCTCTTTATCATGGCTTCGAGGGACTTCTTGTTCAGGTTTCTTGTGCTTGACGCGGTCGAGGAAGTCGGAAATCGATTTGAAGTGCCCGCGCTCCTTGCGCTCCGCGATGACGGCGTCGGCGATGTCGGTGCCGAGGTTCTTGATGGTGTAGAGGCCGAAGCGGATGGAAGCGCTCCTGTTGTCGTTCGTGACCGGCGCGAGCGGGTCGGCGCCGAGGCAGGTGAAGCCGCCGAACGATTCGTTGACGGAGGGGCGGCAGGACGGCGATGTCCATCTTCTTGCATTCGGCGATGATCTCGCCGACCTTCTCCGCGTCGCCGGATTCGGCGGTGAGGATGGCGTTCATGTATTCCCACCGGATACTGGGCCTTCATGTAGGCGGTCTGGTAGGCCACCTTGCCGTACGAAGCGGCGTGAGCCTTGTTGAATCCGTAGGCCTGGAACGGCTCGAAGAGCTTCCAGAGCTTTTCGGCGAAGGCTTTGGTCTGGCCGTTGGCCACCCACGCCCCTTGGTGAATTTCTCGTACTGCGCCGCCATCTCCGCCGGGATCTTCTTGCCCACGGCCCTTGCGGAACTTGTCGGCTTCTTCCCAGTTGTAGCCGGCCAGATCGAGGGCGCAGAAGAGCAGGTCGTCCCTGGTAGACGATGAGGCCGTAGGATTCGCCCAGGAATTTTCTTCATGCGCGGATCGAGGTACGACACGAGGGCGGGATTGTGCTTGCGCTTGATGTATTCGGGGATGGATTCCATCGGGCCCCGGGCGGTAGAGAGGGCCACCATGGCGTTGATGTCGTGGATGGAAGTCGGCCGGAGCTCCTTGAGGTAGCGGGTCATGCCGGCGCCGTTCAGCTGGAAGAGGCCTTCGGTCTGGCCGAGGGCGAGGAGCCGGAAAGTCCTCTTGTCATCAAGAGGAATATTTTCGAGGTCGATGTCCCCACGCCGTAGAATTTCTTGACCAGGCTGACGGCGTCCCCCGAGGATGGAGAGGTTGCGGATGCCGAGGAAGTCGAATTTCAGGAGGCCGGCTTCCTCGATGGAATACATGTCGTACTGGGTGATGATCTTGCCGCCCTTCGGGTCGAGCTGGACGGGGGTGTACTCATAGATCGGCTTCGGGGCGATGAACCACGCCGGCGGCGTGCACCGAGATGTGCCGCACGCAGCCTTCCATCTTCTTGGCGAGGTCGATGATCTCCTTGGTGTCCTTTTCCTTCTCGTAGGCCTCCTTGAGTTTCGGGTACGAGCTCCATGGCGTGGTCGATGGTCATGGGCATGCCCTGCGAGCCCATGGGGATCATCTTCGAGAGCCGGTCGCCGACGGTATACGGATAGGCGAGGGCCCGGGCCCACGTCCGCGCACGGCGCCGCGGGCCATCATGGTGCCGAAAGTACCGATCTGCGCCACTTTGTCCTCGCCATATTTCTGCTTGGCGTATTCGATCATCTCGTCGCGCCTATTGTCGGCGTAGTCCATGTCGATATCGGGGGCGGACGGGCGGTACGGGTTCAGGAAGCGCTCGAAGGGGCAGCTTGTACTCGATAGGGTTCACGTTGGTAATGCCGAGGAGATAGGTGACCATGGAACCCGCCACCGAGCCTCGGATGGTGGTGAGGATGCCATGCTCCTTGGCGTAGCGGAGGAGGTCGCCGACCACGAGGAAGTACGGCGAATAGCCCTTCTTGATGATGATGTCGAGCTCGTATTCGACGCGGTCGAGGAGCTCTGTATCCTTCTCGAGTTTGAGGGCGATCCATGCCGGCAAAGGCGAGCTCGCGGATCTTCTCGTCGTAACTCTTGCCGGGCTCGATCTTGTAGTCGGGGAAAGACCCACTTGCCGAGCTCGAGCTCGACGTCGCACATCTCGGCTACTTTCAAGGTGTTCGTGACCGCTTCGGGGATGTCGGCGAAAAGTTCCAGGGCCTTTTCCGCGCTGATGAAAGAAAAGTCGTCTTCGCCGAACGTGAATTTGTTCTCATTCTTCACGTCGGAGTTGGTCTGGGATGGCGAGGCAGGGTCCTCGTGGGCCTTGTGATCGTCGGCGCAACGGATAGTGCGAGTCGATGGTGGCGACGAGCGGGATGTCGAATTTTTTGCCGAGGGCAATTAATTTTGCGCGGAGCTCGGCGTCGCCCTGGAGGGCCGGATGTTTCTGAACCTCGAGAAAATAATTTCCTTTGCCGAAAATGTCCTGATGCTCTCTGATGATTTCTTTCGGCATGCTCGTCATTGCCTGCCATGAGGGCGCTCGAGAGCTCGCCGCCCATGCAGCCGGAGAGGGCGATGATGCCTTCGGAATATGTCCGCAGGATCTCCTTGTCCATGCGCGGCTTGTAGTAGTAGCCTTCGAGGCCGGAGATGGAGACGAGGCGGATGAGATTCTTGTAGCCGGTGAGGTTCTTGGCGAGGAGGATGAGGTGGTAGCGCTTGTTGTCGATGCCCGGCTCCTTGTCGAGGCGGCCGCGATTCGCCACGTAGGCTTCGACGCCCAAGATGGGCTTGATGCCTTCCTTCTTCGCGAGCTTGAAGAATTCGATGGCGCCGTACATGTTGCCGTGGTCGGTGATGGCCATGGCCGGCATGCCGAATTCTTTGGCCAGGGCGGACCAGTTTTTCAATCTTCGAGAGTCCGTCGAGCAGGGAATAGTGCGAGTGGGTGTGCAGGTGCACGAATTTTGCCGTGCCTGCCGGTGCGTTCTTTTCCGTTTCCGCTGCTTTCGCCCATGAATTCCATCATAGCATATCCGTAATCCCCAGAAGGCCTTGCAAAACTAGTGACTCGGAAGTTGCATAGTGCTATAATTTACGTGCATCTTATGCACAAGCTTCGCACATTCTTATTACGGAACAAGAACCTGGCTTTTTTGGATCGTCTTCCTCTTTTTCTACGCCGCATCCATCACCTACGCCGTACCTCCTACCACATATTATTCCCAGGGAGAAACTCTTGATCCCGAAATGTACCCCCCGGCAGCGACCATTGCTCGGTGCGCATCTATCTCGGAGCGACCAGTATCACGGGAACAGAGACATGGTTCGGCACTGATCCGACAGATCTGGGCACGGCAAGCACTGACGGTACGGTGTTGATAGGAATCAATGCGGGAAGGAAATGCCACGAGTGCCACCAACGCCGTCTTCATCGGCACCAATGCCGGCGGCAGCGGTTTCGGCGGCGCGGGAAATGCCGCATATTCCCAACTTTATCGGCTACGCTGCCGGCGTGGGCGCTACAAACGCCAACAATTCCAACTTCTTCGGACAATCCGCCGGCGCGCTGGCCACGAATTGCCCGAACACTCGAACATCTTCGGCGACAACGCCGGCAACAATGCTACAAACGCCAATAATGTAAACTTTTTCGGCAACCATGCCGGCAACAATGCCTCCCGCTGCCAACAATTCCCAACTTTTTTCGGGCAGAATGCCGGCGCGACGGCAACGAGCGCCTCGAACGCCAACTTTTTCGGCCAGAACGCCGGTAGCGGGGCAAGCGGTGCGAAACAACGCGAATTTCCCTCGGTCAGAACGCTGGTAGTGGCGCCGTGAGCGCGGTCAACTCCGTATTTATCGGCCAGAACTCCGGCCTGAACGCGTCCGGGGCGAGCACCGCGCAATTTATCGGCCTGAAACGCCGGCAACGGCGCCACGAGCGCGGCCAATTCTATCTTTTTGGGTAATGCGGCCGGCAGCGGCGCGACCGGCGCGAGCGACGCAATTTTCATCGGACGCAACGCCGGTCTCACTGCTACAGGAGCTATCCGTTCCTACTTCATCGGCCAGAGCGCCGGCAGCGTGGCTTCAGGCGCTTCCGATTCCTATTTTTTTGGTAATGCATCCGGATTTCACGCTACCAATGCTCTCGGTTCGGTATTTGTCGGCACTCGGGCGGGCTTTCCAGGCCACCGATGCCCATCGCTCGAACTTCATCGGCGTGGGGGCCGGCTACAAACGCCACCGGTGCCTATCGCTCGAACTTCATCGGCAGCAACGATACGGCGCCCCCGACCTCTGATCCAGGCGGGCAAGCTCGACTGGCTACGGGCGCGACGAACGCTCACGACTCGAACTTCATAGGTCCGTCCGCCGCCGGCGGCAATGCCCGCAGAAGCCAACAATTCAAACTTCATCGGCAAACGGTGCTGGCTTCAGCGCCACCAACGCCAACAATTCAAACTTCATCGGCAACGCTGCCGGCGCCTTTGACGGCACGCTTTTGACAAGCGCTGTAAATGCTGATCATTCCAACTTCTTTGGTACTGGTGCAGGTAATGGTGCCGCCAATGCCAACAATTCCAACTTTTTCGGCACTCGGGCGGGCTTTCAGGCCACCAATGCCAGCAATTCAAACTTTTTTCGGTCTCGATGCTGGTAGCGGCGCGACGGATGCTTTCAAGTCTGTATTCATAGGATATAGCGCCGGATATGCCGCTGAAAATGCCGCACGATCTGTCTTTATCGGCGAAGGGGCGGGTGGCGGTACCACTATCGACACTACTGCAGATTCTGATGATTTCTCTATCGCTATCGGTCATAATGCAACTCCTGATTCTTTCAAGAAACTCTATCGCCCATCGGCGGCAGCGCCATCAACACCGCCTCGAACCAGATGATGATCGGTTCGACGCTCCGCCGCATCAACACCCCTCGTCTTCAACGGCGGCACCGGCAACACCTGTTCCATCGATGCCGGCACCGGCATCACCTGCTCATCGGACGAGCGCCTCAAGACGAACATCACTGATCTTCCCGATACCGTTCTCGACGACCTCATGAATCTCCAGACCGTCACCTACAACTGGAAGACCGATCCGAACGGCGACCCGATGGTCGGCTTCATCGCCCAGAACCTCGAAGACTATTTCCCGCAACTCGTCACCCCGCAAACATCGACGGCATGCGTTCCGTCAACTACGCCCAGATGACGCCGATACTGGCCGAGGCCATCAAGGAATTGAACAAGAAAGTCGAGGATCTCAAGCATGTGCCGCTGCCCGCGGATGATTCGATCCTGACCAGGCTGGCAGGCTGGTTCGGCGATGCCGGCAACGACATCGGCGACTTCTTCGCCAAGAAAGTCCCACACCAAAGAAGTCCTGCCTCAAGAGGTCGGACGGCAGCGAAAGCTGCGTGAGCGCGGACAAGCTCGATGCCTTGCTGATCAAGGCTGATCTCACGCCGACCGGCCTGAACAATGATAATCAGTCCGACGATGGCTCTCCATCAGGCTCAGCAGATGATACGGTTCCGCCAGCAGATGACGATGCGACGCCTCCGAGCGATGATACGGTAATACCGCCGCCAAGCGATGAAGAAGTTACTCCGCCCGCGGATGATTCAGGCGATGAAGTTGGTCCCAGGACCCGAATCTGCTGATTCGCCTCCGGCTGAGGACAGTGCGCCGGCAGGCGATGCGAGCGACGGACCCGCAGAGACTCCGGCTTCGTAAAAGCCTCGAAGAGATATAGTTTTCTGGCGCCTAGCACGCAGCGCAGCCAGCAGGCGCAGCGAGAATCTTCATATTTTTTTTTTGCATGGGGTATAATGGGCCTATTACAATTTACATACAAGATTCACATGGATAAGAAAATCAAAGTGGCAGTGAACGGTTTCGGCAGGATCGGCAGGGCATTCCTCAAGATCGCCTGGGAGCGACCGGAAATAGAAGTAGTGGCAGTGAACGACCTTGGCTCTATCGAGAGCCTGGCGTATCTCTTGAAATACGACACAGTGTATCGTACCTGGAATCATGAAGTGAAAGTAGACGGCACAAATCTCGTCATCGACGGCAAGACGGTGAAAGTCATCTCGGAAAAGGATACGGCAAAATTGCCATGGAAAGATCTCGGCATCGACGTGGTAGTGGAATCGACCGGACTCTTTACCTCGTACGACAAGGCGAAGTTCCATATCGATGACGGCGCAAAGAAGGTAGTCATCAGCGCACCTTCAAAAGGCGGGGATGGCTCTGTGCCAGGCGAGACGATCTTGCTCGGCGTCAACGAAGACAAATTCGGCACCTGCGACATCACCTCGAACGCTTCATGCACTACCAATGCCGCGTCACCACCCTTATCGGCATCATGGATGAAGCCCTTGGCATAGAGAAAAGCCATACTCAACACCGTGCACGGCTATACTGCTTCACAGGCCCTTGTAGACGGTCCAAGTAAGAAAGATCTGCGCGAAGGCCGCGCAGCGGCGCAGAAACATAGTACCGAGCTCTACCGGCGCGGCTATCGCCCGTGACCCCAGGCTTATCCGTCGCTCTCCGGACTCTTTGACGGCATCTCCATCCGCGTGCCCGTACCGGCAGGTTCGATTGTCGACGTGACCTTCATCTCCAAGAAAAACACTACCGCTGAAAGAAGTGAATGAAATCCTGAAAAAAAGCCGCAACCGATTCGCGCTGGGCGAAAGTCTTTACCGTTACCGATGAACCGCTCGTCTCAAGTGATATCCTCGGAAACCCTCATGCATCCATCGCGGACCTCGCTATGACCCGCGTCGTGGGGGGTAATCTGGTCAAAGTCATGGGCTGGTATGACCAACGAGATGGGGTATACATATACACTCGTGGATCATGTGATCAAGACAGGGAATACCATCAAATAAACCTGAGAGATATGCGAAACATTTTCGAAAGAGAACAATCAGTTTCAAAAGACGCACTAGTAAAAAAAAGAATCTGTGGTAGATATACGTACTGTCTTTGACATGCCTGAGTTTCAGCAGATCAATGAAGAAGCAATAAAAAAATACGAAGAAAAAAATGGTCGAAGCAGACCAGCTCGTTCTCTTTTTGACGGCAGCCATGATGCAAGACGAATATCCAGCAATCGGTGGAATGATGACCGGCGACTTAAAACAAGGACGCGGAAAAATTTTTTTGAGAGTATCGGCGCTAGTAAACTTATTCCTAAGATCAAAGGAGGAGAAGATCCTAAAAAATTGCTTATGCAGCTCCAGATCGGTATGGAAGCAATTGTGAGCAATAAGGACAAGAAAGAATTTGCGAAATTTTATGAAAAAGCAAAGACAACAATCACTACAATCAAGCTGATAATGCATAATAGTCAAAATAGGAAAAATAACGAACTTGGAAAAAAGCTCTTCAATGAGAAAAGATTCATTGACAGGTATGAGGAGATATCTTTAGCACTCATTGATAAGAGAATCAAATTCAACGAAGAGTATATTCCTGAGTTCCAAGAGATGATTAATAACCCTGATGAGTATGGAATGTCACAGGATGATGTAAATAGGTATAAAAAGAAAGTAGCCCAGATGCAACAAGATTATGACGAGTTAAAATTAAAGCGCGAAGAATATCGAAAGCTTGCCGGATATTAAAATAAATCGATGGAAAAACACAAGCACATAAACGAAAGGGAAACTGCTCAAGCTCGGATAGAAGAATTGAAACACCAAAAGAGAGAACTTGAGGAAAAGATTAAAAAGCTCAGGAAATGACCATTGTGCTAATTATTTGCTAAAAAGCCCTAGAAATGGGGCTTTTTAGTTCTATTGACTTTTATACGATACTATGGTATACTTATAAGTAAGTATAGGTTCTTTACAAAATAGTTTTGATTGGTTTCCGGAAATCCTTGATGGGGTCTGCGGTAACCAATCTAAAACTACATAACATGAAAACAATACTAATTGTTGAAGATACTCAAGCTAATCTCGATGCCGCAAAAGCCTTCTTCTCTACTGTTTCCGACAATAGATTTGTCTATGCCGTGAACAGGAAAGAAGCTGAAGAGCTTATGGATTCTGTCGATGGGGTGATTTCTGATAGAGATTTGCCCTATGAAGAAAGAGTCCGTACAAATGAGCTCGAAAACGGCTACGCCATCATTATGAATGCAAAAGGAAAAGGATTGCCAGCAGTCTTGGTTTCTGAACACGGGAGATTGAATATATTTACTGCTCACCCTAAGCATAGATATTTTGAATCTACGTTCAATCACGCTTCACATATGATTGGCAGAAAATTTGATTTTGCCAATAAGGGAGATGTTGCGTTTATTGACATGTTTCCCGGGATATATGAAAGTGACCATGTTGTAACTGCGCAGGGATTTGTAGGAATATCGAAAACATCGCCCGCGGCATGGCAGATGGCTTGGCAAGAGCTTCAGAAACAATTTTAAGAAGTCCAATTATGTGGCACTAAACACTATCTCTATAGATAGTGTTTTTTATTGCCCATATCTCTGGATTTGCTACAATGAGGAGGTAATGAATCCCGTTAGAAGCTGCGGTCGCGCTAAGGCAAACAATTCAAAAGATATGATAAAAATTATTATTTTAAATAAAAACAGCGATTGCGGTTTAAAAAACCGCGACCTGCTTCTAAACGGGATGAAAATCTACATCGGCACGGATCATGCGGGGTTCGGCATCAAGGAAGTCCTCGTGGCGCACTTGAAGAGCGCCGGGCATGAGGTGGTGGACAAGGGCGCTCTGGCGCTCGATCCGGAAGACGACTATCCGGACTACGTCATTCCCGTGGCCGAAGAGGTCTCCAGGGATCCAGAGAGCAAAGGCATCGTTCTCGGGGCTACCGGCCAGGGCGAAGCTATCGCCGCGAACAAGGTCAAGGGCGTGCGTGCGGCCGTATATTATGGCGCGCCGAAATTCGTCATCGACGGGGATGCTGACATGATTACTCGTACCCGCCAGCACAATGATGCCAACGTGCTTTCTCTCGGCGCGCGCTACCTCGACGAAGCCGAAGCCATCGAAGTGGTCACTAAGTGGCTTGCCACTCCGTACGAAGCCGAAGAACGCCATGCCAGGCGTTTGGCAAAAATAGCCAAAATAGACAGCTAAAAATAAACTCTCATTTGGGTTATAATAGGAACATGACAGAAATAACCCCGGCCATACTGCCGAAAGATTATGATGATCTGAAGAACAGCATCTCGCTCGTGCGAGGCACGGTGCCGCTCGTGCAGATAGACATCTGCGACGGCATATTCGTGAAAAATACCACCTGGCCGTTCAACGGCGGATCATTCGATCCGCATTTCACCGCCATCCTCAATGAGCAGGAAGGCATGCCGTTCTGGGAAGATATGGATTTCGAGCTCGACCTGATGGTGAGCGACGCCATAGCGAATTTCGACGTGTACACCAAGCTCTCTCCGAAGCAGATCGTCTTTCATGCCGAGGCAGTGGGAGACTTGAGCGATTTCAAAGATTTCCTAGAAGGCATCGACCCGTACGTGCGCGACAGCATCAAGATCGGCGTGGCGTTCAATACGACGACGCCGATCGAAGATGTCGCGCCGCTCGTGCCGTTCGTGGACTATGTGCAGGTCATGGGCATCGAACAGGTCGGGTGGCAGGGACAGGACTTCGACGAGCGCTCTATCGATCAGATCAAAGCTCTCAAAGAAAAGTTTCCCGATCTCTTGATCTCTGTCGACGGCTCGGTCAATATGGAAACCGCGCCCGAACTCGTGGCTGCGGGGGCGGAACGGCTCGTCGTCGGCTCGGCTATTTTCAACTCGGGTGATATAATTGGAACCATAGAAGAGTTGGCAAGTTTATAATTTCAGCAAGGGGAGTCCTTGCTGAAAAAACGGCAGGATTGAATCTTATGCTCACAGAAAATAAAGTTCTTGAACTTGAAGAAAAAGCGAATAATATTCGCGTCTCGATCATAGAGATGCTGGCGGAAGCGAAATCCGGGCATACGGCCGGCCCGCTCGGCATGGCGGACATCTTCACGCTCCTGTATTTCCATACGCTCAATCATGATCCGAAGAATCCCTCATGGCCGGAGCGCGACAGGCTGGTGCTCTCGAACGGCCACATCTGCCCGGTGCTCTACGCCGCCATGGCTCATGCCGGCTATTTTCCCGTGGAAGAACTGAAGACCCTGCGCAAATTCGGCTCGCGGCTCCAAGGGCATCCGCACCGCGAGTTCCTGCCCATGCTCGAGAACAGCTCCGGGCCGCTCGGCTCGGGCCTGTCGCAGGCCGTGGGCATGGCCTTGGCCGACCGCATGGATTCCGGCCCGAATACTTCGAAATATATCTATTGCCTCATGTCCGACGGCGAGCATGACGAGGGCAATACTTGGGAAGCCATGATGCTCGCGGGCAAGCACAAATTGCGCAACCTCATCGCCATCGTCGACCGCAACAACATCCAGATTGACGGCGTCACCGAGGACGTCATGCCCCTCGAGCCAATCGCGGACAAATGGCGGGCATTCAACTGGCATGTCATCGAAGCGGGCGGGCACGATTTCCGGGCCCTCGACGAAGCGGTGGAAGAGGCGAAGGCGATATACGAGAAGCCGATCGTTATCATTGCTCACACCATTCCGGGCAAGGGCGTGACGAAGTTCGAGCGCGATTTCCATTGGCATGGCACGGCGCCCGACAAGCAGCAAGCGGCTGAAGCGCTTGCGGAACTGCGCACATTGGGAGGCAGAATAAAAAGCGAACACCAATAATGCTTAACCCCGAACTAAAACTGAATCCGAAAATAATCTCTCCCGAGATCGAGCAGGCGCCGATACGCAAAGGTTTCGGCGAAGGCCTGCGGGCGGCTGGCGAACTCGACAAGAACGTGGTGGCCCTGTGCGCCGACCTGACCGAGAGCACGCAGATGCACCTGTTCAAGGAGAAATTCCCCGAGCGCTATGTCGAGATCGGCGTGGCGGAGCAGAATCTCGTCACCGTAGCCTCCGGCATGGCCGCCATGGGCAAGATTCCCTTCGTTTCTTCCTACGCCATGTTCAGCCCCGGCCGCAACTGGGAACAGATCCGTACCACTATCGCGTACAACGACCGCAAGGTAGTCATCGCCGGCTCGCACGCGGGCATTTCCGTGGGCCCTGACGGCGGCACGCACCAGGCTCTCGAAGACATGGCCATCATGCGCACCATGCCCAATATGGACGTCATATCGCCTTGTGACGCTATCGAAGCGAGGAAAGCCACCTTGGCCCTGGCCAAGAGCAAGCGCCCCGCATACATCCGCCTGGCGCGCGAAAAGACCCCCGTGGTGACCACGGAAGAGACTCCGTTCGAGATCGGCAAAGCCCAGATATTCTGGATCCCCGAAGTGGGCCTGGCGGACGTCGGCATCATCGTCACCGGAGGCTTGGCATACCGGGCCATCATCGCCGCCAGGGCCCTCGAAGGCGAAGGCATCAAGGCGAAAGTCATGAACCTCTCATCTATAAAACCGATCGACGCTAGTGCCATTATCGCGTTAGCGAAGGAAACTCGGGCTATCGTCACCGTGGAAGAGCATCAGATCATGGGTGGCATGGGCGGCGCGGTCGCAGAAGTCTTAGCGGCCAACTTTCCCACTGCCATGGAGTTCATCGGCGTGCAGGACAAATTCGGCCAGTCGGGCACTCCCGACGAGCTCATCAAGGCCTACGGCATGGGCGTGGCGGATATCGCTAGCGCGGTGAAGAGAGTGCTGGCGAGAAAAACGAAAGTTTAATTTATCTTTTTCGGCTTATAGTCTGCTGGAGCTTTGGCTACGTATTCTTCCAATTGCTTGCGCGAGAGCAGGCCTTTTTGCGCGCCGATTTCCTGCACCACGGACATGGAGTTGATAGGTCCCCAGGAGAAAGCCACGAGGGGATCGAGGCCTAATGCAAGGCCTGCCGTGAATGTAGATGCGAATGCGTCGCCGGCGCCGGTGCGGTCGAGCGGCGGAGCGATATCGGGATAGATCGGCAGCTGCCACAGTTCGCCGTTAGTATAGAAATACGAGCCGTTCGGGCCGTCGGAAATGGAAACCATCTTCGGGCCGTGCTCAAGTAGGGCCTTGGAAAGGACTTCTACGTTTCTTTCGCCGGGCTTGTTCACGATGATCTGAGCCTCTTCGAGGTTGCAGAAGAATATTTCTGTGCGGGCGTAGAGATCTTTCAATTGTTCCGTACCGAGCTTGATCTGGAAGGTGCCGGGCTGGAAGGCGAGCTTGGTCTCGGGATGATCTTTCAGATACTGCGCGATCTCGAGCTGATACGGCAGGGAATTGTTCGCGAGGGAAGTCAGATACATCCAGCCGATGTTCTTCAATTTCGGCAGCTTGTAATCGAACTCGGTATGCTTTATCAAAATAGTGCGGTCGACGTCGTACCAGAGCACGTAATGGTAGTTCGTAGGCACGCCCTTCTGGCGGGTGACGTAATCGCGGATGACTTTATCACGCTTCAGGGATTCCAAGCAGTCTTTGCCATTCTGATCATCGCCGATCCAGGTGAGAGCGGCGGAAGCGAGGCCAAGACGGGCCGCAGAAACGGCGGCGTTCGGGCCATTGCCGACGGCAGGGACTACGGTGACGGATTCAAAAGGAATTTTGTCGCCGAATCGCACGCAGAGTTCGCATGCGTCAGAATCGATCTTGCAATGCACGTGAGCGTCCTTGAGCCTGATAAACGCATCGATAACGATGTCTCCGATAGCCAAAAAATCTATCTTTTTCATATAGGATAGTATAGCATAGGCTCATATGCCGAGAACAATTCTCGTATTCGCCGCGCTAGCCCTCTTATTGAGCCTTGGGGCCTTTCTGGCTGTTCGCATTCGCCGCAGCCGGAGTGGTGTTGGCAGTGCCGGTACCAGCAGCGTCGGGAGTGACTTTGAGATCCTGGGAGATTGAGCCGTTGCTGGTGGCAGGAGTATCGGTATCCGTGCCATCAGCTGGCGCAGGAACAGTGCCGTCGTCGGTAGTAGCGTCGGGAGTGGTGCCGAGTTCGACATCGTTCTCTCCGTCGAAATCTGTCTCTGCTGAAGTATCGGCAGCGTCGCCGTCTGCGTCGGTATCAGTATCGGTCGTCGTACTATCCGGGTTGGTGGTATCTGTCGATTGTTCCATCAGATCATCGATTTTTTCCTGATGCTCTTCTATCGAAGCGTCGAGCGTGGTCTTGGCCAAGGTAGCGGCCTGGGGATCAGCTTTGTTGATCTCTTCAAGGTCGTTGCCGATGGCTTCCTTGTCTTCCTGGATCTTGGCTTCGGCGATAGAGCGGTTTTCCGGAGTGATCTTCTTCTCCTTGATGAGCGTCTCCACTTCCTTGAAGCGCGTCTCGATCCTTTTCTGCTTGAGAGCGATCTTCTGCTCCGGCGTCGAGACGAATCGCTCCTCAAGCTTCTCCTTGGAGAGCTTGATAGGGTAGAGCAGGTCGCCAGGCAGGGCCGAAGCGGAAGCGTAGGAGAGGCCGCTCACGCCGATGATGACGAAAAGCGCCGCGAAGCCGACGACTTTGCCGGCCATGACGAACGAGAAGCGGCGGAAGTAAGGAGAAGGGGTCTTTGCCCGAGGTTCCGGAGCCGGAGCGCCGCGAGACGCGGCAAAAGCCGCTACCTTTGCCCGGATAGCTTCATTCTCTTCTTCCGTCATCTTTATGCGGCGGATGATCTCTATGAAGTTTTTTACTCTGTCTTTCATGATTTTATTCTTCTTCGCCTTCGCGGCGCATCAGGGCGCGCAATTTTTCCAAGCCCCTGTGAATCTTTACCGAAACGTTGTTTTCCGTGTCTCCCAGGACCGCGGCGATGTCTTTGACGCTCATATCCTCCACGTATCGGAGCATGATGACTTCGCGATACTTGAGCTCGAGCTGGTTGACTACTTCGATGACCATGTTCGCATCAAATGCGTCTTCGTGCGCCTCGCTCTCGTCCTGTTCGCTTTTTACGTCAAACCCCAGGTCTTGCATCTGGTCAAGGGATTCTGACTTCCGTTTCCGCCGTTCGTCGATGATCAGGTTTCTGGCCACCTTGTACAGGAAGGCCCGCAGATTCTCGACTTCTTTGCCTTCGGCAAGGTATTCAAGGGTCTTGATGAAGGTGTCTTGCGTGAAATCAAGGGCCTTTTGCCTGTCCGAGGTCTGGAAATAGCAGTACCGGAAGATGGCGTTCGAGAATTGGCCGTAGGACCTGGCTAAAAGGTCGTTTAAATTGTGGTTCTTTTCTTCTGCCATTTGAGACGGATTAACTTTGCCTTATCTTACAAAGTGCCCATATATTTTAGCACAGTATCAGTACTGGCTCTCGACGGGCCCTTCTGCTACTATATACCACATGTTCGGAAATTTTTTAATCAGGAAAATGCTCCGCAAGCACGGCGTGCCGGAAGAGCAGATGGATGCGATCCTCGCGATGATGGAGAAGAACCCCGCGCTCTTCAAGGCTATTGCGGACGAGATACAGGCCAAAGTCAAAGCCGGCGCCGATCAGAATCAGGCTGCCATGGAGGTCATGAAGAAGTACGAGAGCGAGCTCAAGAAGCTGCGCGACTAGCGGGGAAGATCGTCTTGTTCTCGAGGGCATTGTACTTGTAGATGCTGTCGTTTTCGGCTACGTAATTGTTCAGGTTCGCGGGACTGTCGATGAACGTGCGGGCGGCAAGGATGGCGAACAGGGCCAGCGCTGGAACGATTATTTTGGTCAAAGTATTATTTTTCATATTGTTTTAGAATGCGAACCGCGGCCTTCTTTGCGCGAAGGCTTCCGTCTCTTCGCGGCAGCCGGAGCATTGGGTGAAAAGCACCTCGACTTCGGCCTGTTTGTTCTCTTTCAGGCGCTCGGGCATGTCGGTGTGCCAGCTGTTGTCGTAATAAAAGGTGTAGCACTTCCTGCACATGATGAGCTTCTTCAGATTGGTATAATGCAAGATCTTCTTCCTGTAGTTCGCCAAGAGATTCCTGGCGCCCGATTCGAATGTGTTGTTCATAAATGTAAATGTTATATTATTTATAATTTTAATCTAACTTTAATATTATATTCTCTCAAATATGCCTGTCAATACGAAAAAAGCCCAAAATAGGGCAAAATAAGTGAATAAGCTGTTTATAAATTTTAATATTAAATTAATTTACAACCGATAGCGGTATGACCACCCGAAACGTGCTGCCTTTGCCCTTGGCGCTTTTGGCGCTCACGGTGCCGCCATGGATGTCCGCGATCCATTTGACGATGGCGAGGCCGAGGCCGGTGCCGCCGGTCGAGTGCGATTTGTCCGCCTGGAAGAATCTCTCGAAGAGGTGCGGCAGATCCTCCCGCGATATGCCGATGCCGTTGTCGGCGACGTCGATGACAACATCGCCCTTGTGCTTCTTCGCAGCGATGACCGTCTTGCCGCCGTCGTTCCCGTAGATGATGGAATTCGCCACCAAGTTGATGAAAAGCTTTTCCAGGTACATGCGGTGGCCGATGATCTCGATATCGGGCACGGACTTGATCACCAGAGAAATGCTGCGTTTCTTGGCGAGCACGCCGGAGCGGCGGACGGTGTCGGCAAGGAGACTTTTCAGGCTGATGCGCTCGTCGAAATGCTCTTTCTTCCACTGCTCTTTGGTGGCCGTCAGGATGGTGAGGTCGGAAAGGATGTTCGACAAATGCTTCACTTCCTGCTCGATGGCGCGGAGCACGCCCGAAGACGACCGTGCGATCTTCCCCTTGTCTTTGAGCGCGAGGTCGATGTTCCCGCGGATGATGGCGAGCGGCGTACGGAGCTCGTGCGTGGCGTTCGCGATGAACTCCATCTTGAGCGTCTCTTCCTTGAGCTCCTGCTCGACGCGCTTGGCCCGTTCTTCTTTTTCCAGGGCCTCGTGCTCGCTCGCGATGAATCTCGAGATAGTGATGGTCTGGGCCACGCTGTTGCCGATGAATTGGCAGAGAATCCTTTTCTCTTTCGGGAAAGGCTCATGCGCCTTGAAGCACAGCACCATGCTGCCGTAGGCCGCCCGCTTGTAGACGAGAGGGATGATGACGAAGCTCCTGATATGGCGGCTGACGTACTGCGAATCCAGAGCCTTGTCGGTCTCGGCCACGAAATCCGGCGTTCCCGCGCGCATGGCTTTGCGGTTCCTGCCGTTCTTGCGCGGCGGGTTCGGAGTGAACGGCACGTTCTCGCTCTTGTAAGAGAGCTTCAGTTCCGGCGATTTCGGAGAATTGAGCCAGACGAAGCCGAAATCGGCGTCGAGGACTTGGATGCCCGTCTCGGTGAAGCGCTGGATGATCTTTGCCTCGTCAGATTCGTCGAGGCATTCCAGAGTGGTCTTATTCAAAATTGTAACTTTGTCTGCAATCATATATGTAAATTAAAAGATGGTGGAGAAGCTTGATATGTTCGTCCACCATCTATTTTACACGCATCGTGAGCGCAGAATAGGTCTGGTCATAATACATGTGCTGCACGTCATCGGCGACTTCTACTTCGCATCCTGCTCCGTATGACAGCATGGATACTATCTCTTTGATGGGGTACAACTTGGTCCGTCGGGAAACCCGGGCGTAATTGTAGTCCCACATGGGAGATATGATGAGGACGGTAGTCAGCCCGTCCCGGTTGTGCTCGGCGCAGAGCGATTCGCCCAGGATATTGAGCACGATATGCGCTGATTCCTGATCGAGGCAGGTGAGCGTCCGGCAGAAATACCAGAGCTTCACGGAAGGGATGTCGAGGCCGACCGGCTCGGGGTCGAGCAGTATGGAACGGATGTCTCCTTGGATGACCTCGGGCGGAGGGACATGCGACGGACGATCGCGTATCTTGTCCCATCGCAATCCGAGGATCCGGCGGGCATTCGTGCACGGGATAGAGGCCACGTCGATGCATACGGTCCCGTATCCGGCGAGGGTGGCTTCATTCAGCCATTTGGAATCATCTCCTTTGCCCCAGCCTACGTTTACTACGCGCTTGATGCCTCCTGAATCGAAAATTTTCGCATCTTTCTTGCTCTGCTCGAAGATTTTCCGCATCTGCTGCGACGCGAACTCTCCCAGTTTCCGATTCTCGATGATATTCCGCTCGACGATGTTCTTGCTATTCCTGAACTCGTGAGGGGCGAAAGGACAGGGGCCGGCTATCTCGTGGTTCCAGTCATCGCACTGCTTCTGCTGCTGTTCTTGGCTCAAGACCAATGACTGACGCAGATTCGCTGTCAGTTCTAATTTTTGGCTCAACATAATAGGAACTCCTTTTGTGCGCACTATAGCACAGGGAACTTACTCTTTCAATACGAAGCCGACGCCGCGCACGGTGTGGATCAGGCTCTTCTTCTGGCCGCGATCGAGCTTGGTGCGGAGATACTTGATGTGCACGTTGAGCTCGTTGCCGGCTTCCTTGAATTCCGGACCCCAGGCATTGTCGATGAGCTTCCTGCGGTTGACGGCTTCGTCGCGGTTCGAGAGCAGCGTGTCGAGCAGCTTGTATTCTTTCGGAGTGAGCGGGACGATGGCGCCGGCGCGGGTGACTTCGTGCTTCTTGCGGTCCATGACGATGTCGGCGAACGTGACGATGTCGGGCGATGTGACTTTGCGGCGGCGCAGCACCGAGCGGATGCGGGCGAAGAGCTCGTCCATGCCGAAGGGCTTGACGAGGTAATCATCCGCGCCGATGTCGAGCCCGGCCACGCGGTCCTCGACGAGGCCGCGGGCGGTGAGCATGATGATGGGGGTGTGGATGTTCCTGGCACGCAGCTCCTTGCAGACCGCGAAGCCGTCGCGCTTTGGGAGCATGATGTCGAGCAGGATGAGGGAATAATCGTTCTTCATGGCCTTCGACAGGCCTTCGTCGCCGTCGAAGGCCGCGTCGACGGTATAGCGTTCGCCCCGGAGGGCGCGCTTCAGTATGGCCGTCAGCTTCTTTTCGTCTTCTACAACAAGTATCGTCAT
>JBBCGN010000002.1:0-92528 GCA_037200905.1 bacterium | reverse complement strand
GTGTTTCATATACGTAGCAGGGTGCGAACGGTTATGGATAAGTCTATGCGCATATATTTTATCATGCTTTTTTAAAATCTAAGCGCTCAATAATAGCAAGCCTTGTTCGTGCCGGGAAGCGGGTCGCCGAAGACGGCGTTGGTGCACGGCGTCGATGAAGTGAATGTCTTGTAAGAGTACGAGCCGTTCGCCCCGTAGCGGATCTGCTTGGTGCCGGAGAAGGAACAGGTCTTGCCCTCGGGCGCGCAATACGTCGTAAATGACGGACTGGAGGCGTAATAACACGTCTTCGTCACGCCCACAGCCGGGTCGCCGAAGACGGCGTTGGTGCAGGCGACAGGGCTCGGCAGGGTCTTGTACACGTACGAGCCGTTCGCGCCATAGCGAACCTGTTTGGTGCCGGTGAATGTGCAGGTGTTGGTTTCGTCCGCGCAATACGTCCAGGTCACAGTGGGCGCAGGCGTAGGTGCTGGCGTCGGCGTCGGGGCGGGGATCGGCGTCGTACTGACAGCATCTCCATAATAACAATATTTCGTCGCCCCCGACTTCGGATCGCCGAAGACGCTATTGGCGCAAAGGATCGAGGCCGTAGCAGTCTTATATGCCCAACTAGGATCCACGCCGTAACGCACTTGGCGGGTACCGGTGAACGTGCAAGTGTTGTTTTCCGGAACGCAATACGTCCAGGTCGTAGTCGGCGTAGGCGAAGGTGTGGGAGTCGGGGCTGGCGTCGGAACCGGCGTCGGCACGGGCACAGGGGTCGGCGTTGGAGTAGGCACCGGCGTCGGTGCTGGTGTTGGCGTAGACGAGGAAGTTGTGACGGTGACGTTGCCCAGCACGTAGCTGCCGTCGGTCTGCCTGCCCTGGATGGCGAGCGGCAGCGGCTTGCGGTAGCCTGCCGGGTCGCGGAAAATTATATTCAAAGTGTAATTGCCAGGAGTGACGTTCGCCGGGACGGCGAAGGTGTCGGCATAGGTTACCGGGCTCGTCGTCGGCAGGAAGAACCGCGGATCGAACGATGTCGTCCAGCTTCCCACCACCCCGCCGGACGCATTGCGCAATTCGACAGCCCGACTCCATTTCTCGTACACGGGGGCGATGCCCACGTTCTGCCAGTTGAGGGTCAGGCTGAAGGTACTGCCGGGATTGATGGCGGAAGATACGGAACCGCCAGCGAGAACGAGACGGTAGCCCGAGGCCTTGGAGGCGGCGCGGATGTTGGCAGTGCTGTTGCCGGCCGAGAAGTATTGCTGGTTGTTGAACTGCGACACGTGATACAGCCTGATCTGCCGTTCCAGGTCGCCGAAGACCTGGCCATTTGACGTGACATCTGCCTGGTTGTTCATCGGCTCGCCGCTGATGATGGCTTTCTTCCACTTGTTCATGATGAGGTCCTTGAGCGCCTTGCCGTTATACGTCCAGGCATTGTTTTCTAGGTACGCAGCGGCATAGTCGGCAGTGGTTCCAAGGTGGTCGTTAGCGAAGCCTATCTCACCGTAATTGTTGGTCGTGGTCAAGATATAGTATGCCACTTCGGGATACGAGTCGTCGCCCATCAGCGAATTGACGATGCCCTGCAGCGGGAAGTTCGGGAAAGCGTTCTTGGTGGCGTTGACCAGCCTGATGAGGCTTGCGGCCGTCGGCTTGTTGGCGGCGGGCTGGCTGACGCAGGTCATATGCCATTCTCCCCAGCAGCCGAAGCCGCGCAATTGCATCTTGCTGATAGCGGTGGAAAAGGCTACTCCGTTATAGGAAGACGAGGCGATATGGGTGGCGAGCGCATTGGAAAATTGCTCATAGGCGGTGAGATACGAATTGCTGTTCCAGTTGGGCCACCATACCCCGCCCGACTGGTAGTCCTTGACCGATTCCGCCTGCATCTGCGTGTGCACGTATGCGGGATATTGCAATGCCGCTCCCTCGGGCCCTATGCCGCCCACGCCGATGGATGTCCTCTGGCCCTTGGAGATCGCGCTCTTGATGCTGTTGTCGAAAGAGCTCCAGTCGTATGCTCCCGCAGAGGTCGGCTGC
Source organism: bacterium (assembly GCA_037200905.1). Taxonomy (GTDB): domain Bacteria; phylum Patescibacteriota; class Minisyncoccia; order Phycocordibacterales; family UBA9973; genus UBA9973. The sequence goes on along the minus strand of JBBCGN010000002.1, from coordinate 90,497 downwards.
AATTGCGCCCAGCTGAAACGGGTCTCATTGTCGAGCGATTGCCCGTTGGCATCGTCGGGCACCGGCGTCTTCTGCTGGCTGTCAAAGAACATGTTGGCCCCGCGCGCCGGCGCGATGAGATCGGTGTTGGCGTACGGGATGGCGGTGAAAGAAAGCGTGGTCGTGCCCGTCGCGGCCCGCCCGGAGCCGAAGGAGATGATCACTCCGATCATAAGGATGGCGAAAAGGAACGCGAAGAGATAATGTATGGCGTTGACAGAAGGATGGGAATGCCACTTACGATACCAAGCAAGCTTCGTTTCTAATCGCTTATGGAGATTGCGCATAAATAAAATCAAGGAGGTCTATTCGAACCCGGTTACTGTTAAAAGAAACCTTTGTTTCATACAAGGTATTATACGCCATAATATTGAGTTAGGGCTGTGGATTGCAAATCCGCTTCAATTGTCCGCCCTCTTGGATTCGAACCAAGGACCCTCGAGGTATATGAATTATTCCAGAGTCCACCCTCTTGGATTCGAACCAAGGACCCTCGAGGTATAAGCTCGATGCTCTAACCAACTGAGCTAAGGGTGGACTCTGGAATTTTCAAATTCACATGATCGCTTCGCTCGGACATCGTGAAAGCAAGCTTTCACGTGCTCCTCGCTCGCAATCATAAGCCCTATGCTTACTGCGCTACTTCGAGCGTTGCCGGCTCTTCTTTCTTCTTCAGCGGTATGCCGTGGAGCGTCAGGATTTTCTCGTATTCTTCCTGTTCGAGCGTTTCTACCTCTATGAGCTTGGCCGCGATGGCGTCGAGGGCCTTGCGGTGCTCGGAGATGACGCGTTCGGCAGACTTCAGTCCGTCATCGAGGATGCGCGCCACTTCCGCGTCGATCTTTGCCGACATGGATTCCGAGAAATCTCGTGCAACCGGTTCGCCGAACGGAGTCACTCCGCCTTCCCCCGCAAATACGCCGGGGCCGACGGCATCGGACATGCCGAAGCGGGTCACCATGGCACGGGCGAGATTGGTGGCCATCTGCAAGTCGCTCGACGGGCCATTGGTCACATCGCCGAAGATGGCTTTCTCCACCACGTAGCCGCCGAGAGACATGGCGATATCGTCGGCAAATTCCTTCTTGGACTGCAACCGACGCTCTTCGAGCGGCAGCTTCATGGTATAGCCGCCGGCCGAGCCGCGGGAGATGATGGAAATCTTGTGCACCGGGTCGGCGTACGGCAAGACGCTCGCCACGAGGGCGTGCCCCGCTTCATGATACGCCGTAATCTTCTTTTCGGATTTGGAAAGCAGATGGCTCTTCCTCTCGGGACCGAGCATGACTTTCTCGATGGCGCGGATGAGGTCGAACTGGAAGACTTTCTTGCGGTTCTCGCGCGCGGCCAATATGGCCGCCTCGTTCATGACGGAGTACAGGTCGGCGCCGGAGAATCCCGGCGTGCGCTCCGCCACGAGTTTCAGATTGATATCTTCCGCCAGCGGCTTTTTCAGAGCGTGTATTTTCAGGATCTCTTCGCGGTCGCTCCTGTCCGGCAGGTCGAGGATGACTTTCCGGTCGAAGCGTCCCGGACGGACGAGGGCCGGATCGAGGACGTCGGGGCGGTTCGTGGCCGCGATGACGATGACCTTGTCATTGGGCTCGAAGCCGTCCATCTCCACGAGTATCTGGTTCAAGGTCTGCTCGCGCTCGTCGTTGCCCCCGCCGAAGCCTGAGCCGCGGGTGCGGCCGATGGCATCGATCTCGTCCACGAAGATGATGGCAGGCGCCGCGCGCTTGGCCATCTTGAAGAGGTCGCGCACGCGGGAGGCGCCGACGCCGACGAACATTTCCACGAACTCGGAACCGGAGAGATGGAAGAACGGCACGCCTGCCTCCCCCGCTACCGCGCGGGCGAGCAACGTCTTGCCTGTTCCCGGACTGCCGGTCAGTATCAGGCCTTTCGGAATGCGCGCGCCGATGTCGAGGAATTTCTTCGGACTCTTCAGGAAGTCTACGATCTCTTTCAATTCCTCTTTGGCTTCTTTGGCGCCGGCCACGTCTTTGAACGTCACGCGGTTGTTCTTATCATTGGGATCCGTAAGGCGGGCTTTTGACTGGCCGAAGGTAAAGGCCTGCATGCCTGCGCCTTTTACTTGGCGAGAGAGATACCAGAAGAAAAGCACGATGAAGATGATCGGCAGGAGGAACGGCAAGAGGTTCACCAGCCAGTAGCCGAAGCCGCCCTGATCCTTGACCTCGATGTTGGTAGTAGCGAGGGCGGCCTTGTCCACGCCGTAGTTGGCGAGGGTCTGGGTCAGCGACGAATCCGCTTCCTTCTTGGTCTCCTTCACCTCGTCGTCCTGATAAGTGACGGTCAGCTTGTCCCCTTCCACGAGGATGCTTTTGACCTGGCCCGCAGAGACGCTGTTGGCGAGGTCCGAGATGGAAACTTCGGGTACGGCCTTCTGCGCGTCGGAGACGAGCAGGTACAGCCCCGCGATGAGCATGAATATGAGCACGGCCGAAGCGATGCTCTGCTGGAACTTCGGGCCTTCTTTCTTGCCTTTCATGTTCTTGCCCCCCTGTTCTTTGTTGTTCAGAAAGTTAAAATCCATCTCCTGACAGTAGCACAAAAATATGCCGAAAACAAGACGAAAAATCGCCCCGTCCGGCGATAAAAAAACCGGATGCATCATTATTAAATGCATCCGGTATCATGGTATTCTTTCTTAAGTTATTCCAGTTGTACGGGTGGAATCCCCAGGTTGATTGGGCTATAGCTGGCGCCGTTGTCGTTGGTCATTGCATTATTCGCCGATACAATGTCCGTCTGGACATACACCTCCGGGTAAGATTGCGCCAGAGCGTCTTTGTTTGCAACCGAGTCTGTGTTTGCATCTTCTTTTTCGGCAACGTTCGCAACGTTCATTGTGTTGTGCGGCTGGTTGTCTGTGGCAATTGCTACTACAATATCGCTCGGGGTAATCTGCACCTCCTGGCATATTGGTTGTTGCGCGGTAAGTTCCACCACATTGTTTACTAATACCTGGTCCGATTGCGAAATCATGACATCATTCACAACGGAAGGTGTTTCCGCTAATACAGTCTGCATCTGTTGCTGTTGTTCGACTTTAAATTTTGCCGGGTCTTTCTTTGGTCCCGTGTCGGCAAAGGCAACACTCATTACCAGCACTGCCAGTAATAAGGAAAAGAGAAGTTGTCTTTTCATTTTTTGCGAAGTTTTGAATTTAAAAATATGGATTTATATTTTAGACTTGTTGCGTGAGTATTGTACTCATAGTGTATGTGGTTCACACTCCGCTTCCTAGGGCGGGGTTTTATGTGACGGTCAGTACATCTATAGAGTTAATTGTCGAACAACAAGAAGTACCTTAAACATAATACAGTCGTCATGCCATGTCAACACGCTTTCGTATGCTACTATTACCGTATGGCGCATTATGCCGAAAACCGCAAAGCCCGCTTCGACTACGAGATCCTCGAGAAATTCGAAGCCGGCATCGAGCTTTTAGGCTCGGAAGTGAAGTCTGTCCGCGGAGGGCAGATGTCTCTTGAAGGCGCCTTTGTCATCATCCGCGGCGGTGAAGCCTTTCTCATCAATGCCAATATTCCGCCGTATCAGGCGAAGAACGCTGCCAAGGATTATGATCCCCTCGCTAACCGCAAACTCCTACTGACGCAGAAAGAACTCGAAGAGCTCGCCGCGAGCGGCACCAACAAGAGTTTGACAATAGTGCCACTTTCACTGTATAATAAAGGCCGCAAAGTAAAGATCGAGATCGCCCTGGTCAAAGGAAAGAAGAAATTCGACAAGCGCGAGACGATAAAGAAACGCGACACGGACCGAGAGATCAGGCGCGAATACAAAGCACGTTGAAAATAAAAGAGAGCGGCTATAAAGTTTTTGCAGCGCGCAACTGGCTGCGTTTTTGCGGGCAAAAAAATTTTATAGCCGCTCTCGGATACCTGGGGATGCCAGGCATAGACAGTTGGAATTTTGCCATTGATGCATGCCGAGCATGAACGTAATCTCGTAAAAATTCGTTCTCAAGCTAATTGCAAAATCAGCTTCCAAAGCGCTTGCTCGACTTTCACCTTACTTCGGTAAGGCGGACTTCGCATTCGCTCCAGCCTTCGCGTAAGCGCGCGAGCTGGTGTCCGACGTATAGACTTCCGATATATACGGCACGGGCATAATATTATCGGGATAAGCTCCGACCCGGCTTGAGGTCGGAGACGAAAACCTAGGGCTCGATCGGAAAATATTTCGCCCGCTTATTAGCTTTCCGATTTAAAACAAAAAGCGCGCTACGCACGTAGACTTCTCTGCAAAACCCTTCTGCACGCGAGTTCAATTCTCGCCATCTCCACATACAAAAAAGAGGCCGTAATTACGGCCTCTTTTTTGTATTGACTTTTACATAAAATAGTGATATAATATAAACATCTTGGGGTAACCGGGTGCCAAGTAAAAGTCATAGGAATATGGCCACGTACGATTACAAGTACGAGAATACTCCCGCAGTTCCTTTACAAAAAAACATTACACAATGAACAACTCATTCGGAGAACGCAATGCGTTCTCAAAAGTTCTCGATCAAATCATGTATTTGATCCCTTTGGCCGTCTTCCCTCTCATCTGTCTTTTCTTGGTGCACGCAAGCGCACGATTCACCGGTTTCTGGCCCGGAACAATTGTCGTCATCATAGCTACGATCATCTCGCTCATCGTGGGCAACAGTAAAAGAGCTACCGACAATAAATCTAATTCAGAAATCTCTCTGCGAAATTTGCTAATACTTTCTGCAGGAGGCGCTGGCTGGGTGGCATTGGCAAACCGTTACAATGATGCTCAAAATGAGCTTAGCCCGACAGTGCTGACGCTCGCAACAGGTATCGGCGTGCTGGTCGCCGTTCTATCCTTCCATAACGGTTTCAAAAATCGCTATGACAAGTATTATTACCAGACGTACAGCAAAGCCCTGGCAATCGGCACGATCATCTCCATGGTTGTCGGGCTGTACAAGCACTTCGGCACTCAATTCGTCTGGGTTCCCGCGCTTGCCGGATTCTTCTTCAGCATTACATTCCTCGACGAACCGTCTATCGACGAATTCTTGGAAGAAAAATGGGATGCTTCCAATCTTGTATTTGCCTTTCCGATAATCGGTACTGTCAGTACGCTCTGTCAATTTTGGTTTACCACTGTTTTGTCAGTACCGCTGTGGCACATCGTAGTGCCCATTGGTACCTTGGGATTCGCAACTGGAGTTATGATCTTTCTTCGCGGGCGTCAAATGGCAACTGCGAAGAAAGAAAGAGAATCTGCGGAGGAACAGCGGCAGGAAGCTCAAAGAAAAGCCGAAGCCGAAGAGCAGAAGAGAAAAAAAGAGTTAGCAGACAAGGCACGCGAGGAAACGGTTCAGATGGTAATGGCAGAAATCAGTAGAAATACTGACCAGCATTGGATCAATCTTCTCATTCCTATCAGGCATTACTCCAATGACTCCCGCAGCATCACTGCTCTCGGGGCCGCACGCATCGCAGCGACACCATTGTCGCAACTCGTGACCATCTCCAAGATGAAGAGGCATCTGGTATGGACAGATGACTTGATCACAGCGCTCAAATTCATCAGTAATGCCGCTGTGCGATCCTATAATGATGACACGCTCGAGCTATTTATGAAACAAGTAGAGAGCTTTCTCGCATTTCTCGAGCCATACAAAGATTTTACTGGCTACGAAGGATTGTTGAAAGAAATCAAATCAACCTGTTCTCCGATTCTCATTCTCATCGAGAATAAGAAATAGTTCGATCATGATCGAAAGATAATCATCAATGGCAGATACTATCATAGTATCTGCCATTTTTTATTTTGGCTCTACAAATAAAAAAGTCCCCGCATAGTCGGGAACTTTTTGCATACGATTTAAAAACAATTGCTCGACGGACCGCCAGGATCCGCGCCTTGGCACAAGACTCTTGCTCTCTGCCTCTCCGCCTGCAGCGACTCCCCATGCGGCAGGAAATACGAATTCTCCCTGAAAATTACTTGCATCTTGCCGTTCGAGTAAAGCTCTACATTATGGAAGTCATAGTCTCCCGTTTCGGTAATAGGAAGCGAACCTACCAGTACAGCTTTTTCAGGCAATTCGCCGCCGTCGCCTTCTTCCAGCACGGCGATTTTCTGTACCTTTTTCATCGGGCAGAAAAAGAGGACAAACTGCCCCTGATTGTCCACTGCGACGCGGACATTCGAGAGAATCGCGCTGACCCGCTGTCCATGAGAAATTTTTGCTCTCTCCATCTCGCGCTTGAGCACGTCGGACTGCGGAGCCTCCGCCAACACTAAACTTTTCATACTAAAAGTTTTAAATTATGAAGAAATCGGTTGTCACTATCAGATTATCACCACTAGATAAGAACTGCAATAGCCATTATTGACTTATCTATGATAAATGCTATAGTGCATTAGTAAACATTCTTTTATAACCGCAGGCGGAAACATGCCAGCACTAACGGCTTCGGCCCTTACTGCATTCTATCTTTTTGCCTGCACAACACAGTTTGTATGATTCAGATGACTCCCATTTGGTTCGCAGCATGGATTAGTGTCGCTGCGTTGGTATTCTTGTTGATTGGCTCCGGATTGGCTCGTAGCTTACGAGGCCAGATGCGTACCAGTACGAACAGGTTACCGAAGGTTTTCTACTTTGTCGTATACACCGACAAAACCTGTACGATTCTGAGAGAAGAAACACCACAGAAAAGGCTTTTTCTAATCTCTACGAAATTATTCGGGGAAAGGCCGATCCGTCCGCACGACATTGTACGGCATGCATGGATTAGCGAAGAAAACATTGAGTTACTTCCTCCGCAACCGTATTTTTTCGGACCGCATTTTCCGCTTATAAAAGTGGAAGCCACCGAAGAGGCAAGAACCGCAGAACTTATGATTGGGTAAGACATCAGGCCGGTATCAATTATTGATACCGGCTTTTTTATTTATGCCTTCGGCAGGTTGAAGGCTTCTGGATGATCTGTCGTCTTCTTGCGGAGTTCGAGGTTCTCGTCGAGCTCTTTCACGGCTTTGACGAAGGCGTTGGTCTTGCCGCCGGTAGACACTGGCGTGTATTTCACGCCCCTCAGATAGCGCTCATAGCGGCCGATGTGGATGCGCGTGGTGATGAGTATCTTGTTCACTTCCCTGGCCTCTTCGAGCATGACGGCGAATTCTGAGGCGATGTGCGAAAACTGGTCGCTCTTGTCGTCCTTCTTGAAAATATTCTTCTCGAAATATTCTTCGAGCTTCGCCTGATAGTATCTCGCCGTGGCTTCCTCGAAGGGCGCCACTTTCTTCTTGATCTCCGCCTCGTACGGTCGAGCTGCCCGTCGATCTCGGCGATAGCGTCCTCGATCTTCTTGTAGCCCTGCGATTTCAGGAGCCCGAGATAGTACACGGCGAAATACACCACGATAGCCACCCAGAACCAGCGCTCGCCGAAGACGTAGATGCTCGCAATCGTAAGCACGATGACGGCGATGAAGCTCGGCCAGAACCAGCTGTTGTGCTCGAGCTCCTTCTTCAGGCTGATCTTGTACTTCAGGAAGACGAACAGGTCGTCCTTGTAGTTCTTGTAGAGAAAGGCGTCGATGCCGTAGTCTCCGAGTTTCGGCTCCGGTATTTCCATATCTGAAATAGTACCACGCGGGGCAGCGTTCTTGATAGTTGATTGCGAAGTGGTAGAATGACCCCATGTCGCAAAAACCAAAATTATCGGTCACCGGCTACCGGGCTATCTGGGGCCAGGATTTGAACGAGCAGATCGCTTTCGAATATGCGCGTTCTTTTGCGCGCATGATCGCCGATGCCAATAAGGGCAAAGACAAAGTAAAAGTCCTCGTCGGCCGCGATGCCCGCCATTCCGGCCCGAACATCTTCCATGCCGCCGAAGAAGCGCTTGAGAAAGAACATATCGAAGTCACCTACGCCGGCATCCTGCCTACCCCGTCCATGCTCCTGCTCACCAAGAAGCTGGGCTTTGACGGCGGCATCATGATTACCGCGAGCCACAATCCTCCCGAATACAACGGCGTGAAATTCATCATGCCCGACGGCATGCTCACGAACGAGGCGCAGACGGCCGAGATAGAGAAATGGCGAGCCGCATTGGCCGGCGCCGATAAGATCCCAAGCCTGCCGCCAGACAGCGCAGAACCAGCATCCGATAATGCCGAATTCCGCATGATTCATGCGCAGGAAGTTTTGAAACATGTCGATGCGGATTTGATACGCAGCAAGAAATTCACAGTCGCCCTCGACTCCATAAACTCCGGCGGCGGCCCGTTCGCTCAAGAACTCCTCGCTCGGCTCGGCTGCGAAGTTCACGGCATAAACCAGACGCCTGACGGCAACTTCGCCCACACGCCCGAGCCGCTCGAGAAAAACCTGACCGACACCCTGGCCTTCATGAAGTCAGTCACTCATGATGTCGGCTTCGTCCAAGACCCCGATGCCGACCGCCTCGTGCTCGTGAACGAGCGCGGCGAATTCATCTTGGAAGAACTGATGGTCTCGCTCGTCATAAAAAGCGTCCTGTCGCGGGCAAAAGAAGAAGAGCACGAGAGCGCTACCGTGGTAAATCTCTCTACTACTCGCGTCTGCGAAGATGTCGCCCGCGAATACGGTGCGCGGTTTTATCGCACAAAAGTCGGCGAAGCCAATGTCGTGCAGAAAATGATCGAGGTCGGCGCGCATGTCGGCGGCGAAGGTTCGGGCGGCGCGATATTCCCTGCTGTCGGCTATTTCCGCGACAGCCTTTCCGGCATGGCGCTCGTCCTCGACCTCCTCGCTCGCGACGGCAGAAAAATTTCCGAGATTGTCGCCAGCTTCCCGAAATACGTCATGCAAAAAGATAAGTTCGATTTCCAAGGCGACCTGAGTACCGTCTATGCCAAGCTCAAGGAAAAATTTGCCGATGCTGAAATCAACACACTCGACGGCGTGCGCTTTGACTGGGCCGATAACTCATGGGTGCACATCCGCCCCTCCAATACCGAGCCTATCGTACGGGCTTTTGGCGAAGCTTTGGACCAAAACCGCATAAACGCTATATTTGAACAGGTCAGGTTGACTTTAGGGGCATAATACGCTACTATATGCCGTAGTTAGCATCCATAGATACCAATTGCGCGAACGAATAAACAATCAAATACGGGCCAAAGAACTGCGGGTCATAGACAATGAAAATCAGAATCTCGGGGTCTTGAGCTTCAAAGAAGCTCTGGAACTCGCCACCGGCAAGGGCTTGGACCTGATCGAGATATCGCCGAACGGCAATCCCCCGGTCGCCAAGATCATGGATTTCGGCAAGTACCAGTACGAGGCCAGCAAGAAATTGAAGAAGGCCAAGGCGGGGGCGAAGCCGACGGAGACCAAGTCGATCCAGATAAAGATCGGCACCGGCGACCACGACCTCGGGCTCAAGGCCAAGACCGCTTCGAAATGGCTGAAGGAAGGCCACCGCATCAAGGTAGAACTCTTCCTCTCGGGCCGCGCGAAGTATATGGATGAGAAATTTTTGAGGGAACGGCTCGACAGAGTGCTCCATCTGATCACCGAGGATTATAAGATGTCGGATTCGTACAAGCGGGGTCCGAAAGGGCTGATAGCCACCATAGAGAAGAAATAACGAAAAAAACATATGAAAGGAATGAAAACAAACAAATCGTTCAGCAAGAGATTGAAAGTCACGAAGAATGGCAAGGTGATCTCGCGCAAGCCCGGCTTCAACCATTTCAACGCCAAGCAGTCGAGAAACACCCAGCTCGCCGGCCGCAAGGGCGAAAACTTCGTCATCAAGAACAAGCCGAAGAGCCATTTGATGCCGTTCAGTTAATTAAAAATAATTAGAAAGCGTCGCGCCAAAAGGACTTGCGCGACGTGATTCGCAAAATCACACATGACAAGAGTTAAAAAAGGAGTACATGCATTGAAGAGACGAAGAAGCGTGCTGAAGCAGACCAAAGGCATGCGCCACGGCCGCAGCACCAAGGAGCGCCAGGCCAAGGACGCCCTGCTCCACGCCGGCAGCTATTCCTTCGCGCACCGCAAGGACAAGAAGAGCCATAACCGCAAGCTCTGGAACATCAAGATCAACGCCGGCGCCCGCGTGAACGGCATGAGCTACTCCAAGCTCATCGATGCCCTCCACAAGAAGGGTATCGCCCTCGACCGCAAGATCCTCTCCGACCTCGCCGAGCATCATCCATCGACCTTCACGAAAGTCATGGACGCCGCCCTCGGCCATAGCCCTACGGGCGAGGCAAAGATCGCAAAGACAGCAAAGATCCCCGCCTAGGGATTTTTTTGTTCGGAAAAAGAAAAAGGACCCAAGATTCAGAGAATCAAAGGGTCCGGAATAACCAAAGTACAAAGTTTACAAAGTAGCGGGAACAAACAGACAGCTGCCATCACGCCAACGACCACCGTAGCCGAGCGGACTGGCAAAGAGGCGCCACTTGTCGTCATCCCAGTGGACGCTCACAGCGACAACGCTTCCGTCTTCCAATGCGACATGGAAGATGTTCACGTAATCGTTGTGAGCAGGAATCCTTCCTCGCCGTTTTTCTGCTCCGAGAGCATGCCCCATAGCATCGGCACGAATTCCCCGATCTTGAACGGCTTGTGGCCGACTTCGGCCTGCATTTCCGTGTCATGCCGGTCAATGGAGAGCTTGAGCTTGTCCAGCGTGCGGTTCTTGGCAAGCTTCACTTTCCTGCCCCGCAACGGGTCCAAGATCCTTTCCTGAAAGTCTTCCCAGATATACAGATCTATGCCGGTAGCGCTCTTTGCCCGATGCTGGAATTTTTCTTCCACCATGAACTCGTCAGTCTTCCTGACCGTTCCCGTGACAATGAGAGCCAGGGAGACGAGAACCCTGTCTTCCCGTTCGCCCAGAAATTCCAAAAGCTCCGATTGCGTGAAGTGATTCACTTTGTTATGCGCCCGATAGCGCAGATCATTGCTTGCAACTTTCTGACGGATGCTCTTGATGAGCTTGTCAACGCGCTTGTTGCCGCGTGCAGTGTTGTTGTCTGACATTTTGCACCAATTTTAAATTTTCAAAGAAGAGAGAGCTGGGAAGTCCCGAAGAAAACCAGAGCGGGCATAGGCATAGCTCTTATTCAGCCTATCTATGTGTTATACATTTTATATACATAAAGTCAAGGCACTTGGACATCCGATGTCCAAGTGACGGAGCATATTCTTCGCTGCTAAAGACTCAAAGCAGCAATTTTCTCCTACACGCCCGACCTTTGGTCTTGCGCCTACGGAGCGATCTTGAATTCGTCTACTTTGTGCTTATGCACGAGGGCGAGCACGTCCGACACCATCTTCTTCGGGTCGTCGCCGATGGCGATGTTGTCGTTCGGCCGGTGGCCTTTCTCGAGTATCTGCTTCAGCTCGTCGCCCATCTCCCACGGCCCTTCGTAGATGCCGATGGTCTTGCCGTCCTCGAAAGCAATGGTAAACTCGTGAATGGTGCCGATGCGCCCGCAGCCGCAGATGACGGCGTCGCAGGAGCGCGTGAGCAAGAGGTCGCGGCCCGGATAGCCGAAGCCGGTATAGACGATCAGATCCATGTAGTCGAGCGGCAGCTTGTAGACTTCCACGTGCTCTTTCTCGTTCGATGCCGGAGAGAAGCCGATAGATATGCCGCCGACTTCCTTCACGCCCATGGCGGCCCAGAGCGGGAAGCCCGTGGTGGCGCCGGTGACGAGCACCGCGCCCTGACGGGCGATCTCCCGGCCGAGCTCCTTGGCCTTCTCGAGGGCGTCCACGCCGCAGTGGCCGGTGTCGGCCGCGCCGGAAACGCAGATCTTTATCTGCTGATGGCCATGTTTAAGATACGGATTGTTTGCAAGTGCGTCCATAGTAGAGGTTAGTATAGCAACAAGTGAGGAGTATGCACAAGCTTACTTGTGTGATATCCGAATGCCGTTGCCATATGGTACTCCATATACCAGGGTTAACATTCAAGGGAAACGCTATCCCCCAGTTCCGGCGCAGAGGCATCGAGGCCGAGATTGTCCCTGATCTTCTGCACCAGGAAGAGCGAAGATTTCGGCTCGCCCATGACCACGAATATCTTCTTGAGCGTCTCCTGGCTGCCTTCGACGAAGTTCAGCAGGCCGTCGGAATCCTTGTGGCCGGAATAGCCCGAGATAGTGACGATGTGCGAGCGCACCGGCACGTATTCGCCGGAGATTTTCACGGACTTCAGTCCCTCTTGTATCAAGCGGCCTGGAGTGCCTACCGCCTGATATCCGGTCAGGAGCAGTGTATTGTTCGGATCAGGCAGATAGTGCTGTTCGTGATGCACGATGCGCCCCCCGGAAGACATGCCTGAGCCCGCGATGATGACTTTCGGATTAGGAATCTCGTTTATCATGCGCGACTCTTCGGACTTGAGCGTGGAATGCAGCCCCGGGAAGTCGAAGATGTACTTGTCATGGCTCATGGCCTTCTGCGCGGCCTCGTTGAAATATTCCCGAAACTGCTTGAAGACTTCCGTCAGGCGGATGGCGAGCGGCGAATCGAAGAATATCGGCATGACCGGGATGCGCTTGTTCTCCACCAAGTCGTTGAGCTCGAACAGGAGCTCCTGCGAGCGCTCGAGCGAAAAGGTAGGAATCAAGAGCGCCCCTTTCCTCTTGTAGTTGTCCTCGATAGTCTCTTCGAGGAATTTCTTGCGTTCGTTGCGGCTCTCGTGATTGCGGTCGCCGTAGACGGACTCCATGACGAGGTAGTCGACATCGGTAATGGCCTCAGTATCGGGCAATATCGGCGACGGGCTGTTGCCGAGGTCGCCGGTAAAGACGATCTTCTTGCCGTGATAGATGAACTCGATCATGGCCGAACCGAGGATGTGCCCGGCATCGTGGAACGACACGGAGAGGTTGTCGGTCAGCTTGATGCTCTCGCGGTACGGGAATCCCTCCCACAGCGACAGGGCGAGCTTGATGTGCTCTTCGCCGTAGATCTCGTCGAGGTCGTGCTCCGCGCTCTTGCCCAAGATGCCGGCGGTATCGTCGAGCATGGGACCGGCCAAGGCCTTGGTCGGGTGCGTGGACCAGATCTTGCTCCGGAAGCCTTCATGGATGAGCTTGGGAATGCGGCCGACATGGTCGACGTGGGCATGGGTGATGAAGAGAATATCGACGGACTTCACGTCGTACGGAAAGGGCTCCCAGTTGATATCGTCGGCCATCTTCTGGCCCTGCGTCAGCCCGCAGTCGATCAGGATCTTTTTGCCGTCGGCCTCGAATAAAAAATTAGCTCCTGTTACGAGCCTGTTCCCCCGCAAAATGTTATTTTTGCCGTATATGCCATATGATCAGCTAATTATAGCATTTTCTTTATCTGAAATAAGGGATCGGCGGAGGTACCACAGGGCAGTAAAGCCTCCGGCCAGGTCAAAGCAGAGGTCTGAAACCGTATCTATCGGATTGAACGTATTGCTGTCGACAACATTATAGAAAAAGTATTCAAATACCTCCCACGACAAGCCGATGACAAAGACGGATACGGCGATCTTGGCAAGCAGTTTGCTTCCTCTGGCCCCGCTGCGCGGCCACCACAGCCAGGAGAAAGCCAGTCCGAGCCAGAAACCGCTGATAAAATGCATGAACATGTCGAAATACCAGATCGAGGTATACCAGTAGAACCTCTGCGAGACTGTATTGGCTATGAAAATAAAAAAAACGAGGGCAGCAAGCTGTTTGGAGAGTTTGTTCCTGTTCATACCGTTAGAGATTTTCATATATATTTTATAGGCATTATTATATGAGCTGAAACACGTATTAAGTTATCTCTAACGGGATTCATAATGATACGCTTATCTTACCACGGGCGCCGTGGAAAGAAAAAACCGCTCTTCGCATGACAAGAGCGGTGCATTCTTAGGGCTATTTCCAATCTATTACTATAGCTTTTTAGGCTACGTGGGTGCCAGACGCTCAGGACCAAGGTCGTGAACGATCGAAGCTCCCAAAAAATAGTGTTCTAAGTAATAATCAAAAATAACCCTGCGTTAACTATACTCCCCCCTCTCATTTCTGCAACATGGACAAGGAAAATTTTCTGTTTTCGAGTGATGTAACTCATCAATATCGCAACTTTGCGACGCACAAAGGAAAATTTTGGCAAGTTGATAACAAAAAGCCCGCTTTCGCGGGCTTTTCAAGATTTAATTCAGAATTTATTCGTCCACCCCGAAGCGCTTGTAGTCGCAGGCAGGCTTGTCGTCGAACCAGTGGCTGATCTCGTGCGCCGCTTCCTCGGGAGTTTCCGAGCAGTGCACGATATTCATGACCGCGCGCTTCTCCTTGTTGGCGAGCGCGGGAGAATCGATGGAATAATCGCCGCGGATGGTGCCCATGTCGGCGATGTACGGCATGGTAGGGCCGGCGATCTTGCGGACGACGTCCACGGCGTGCACGCCCTGCACGATCATCTTCACGAGCGGCGCGGACTGCATGTAGTCGATGAGCCATTTGCGGATTTCCGGGCCGATCTTCGCGGCTTCGGCGGTGCCGAAGTCAGCCATGGCGTCATAGCCGTACTTCTCGTACGTGGAGAGAGTCTTCTCGCCGAGCCGGGTGATCCACTTCTCGTCTTTCGGGTAATGATTGTCTATCAGTTCGTGCGTCGGCATGAACATCTCGAGGGCTACGATCTTCAGGTCGCGCTGCTCGAAACGCTTGATGATCTCCCCCGTCAGGCCCTTCTTGACGCCGTCCGGCTTGACCATCACGTATGTCTGCTCTTCTTTTGGATGTTTCATAAATTTATAATTTGAATAAAAATACCCGCTTGACGCAGGCAGGGCTTCCGCCACTAATGCTAGTAATACGCCTATTGTAGCAGGAAATGGCCGTTTTGTAAAATCAGCGCGAGCTATTGCGCGCCGGTATAGCGGGCCATGATTTCCGCCTCCACTTCGTCGCGGTCGCGGCCGTATTTCATGTACGAGAGCTGTTTCAGGTCGTCGACGATGGCCGCATTCCCCGCTTCCGGCGCCATGGTCTTGATGTTGAACGGCTTCGACGGCTGGCCGCGGACGAGCATGTTGACGTAGGCATTGTAGTTGTCGAGCTTGGCGATGTCGGACGCGGTGAATGTCGGCTTGAACTTCGCCTCGAGGAACTGCGCATCCTCGGTGCCGACGCGGAAGACCGCCATCGAGCCGACGTTGCCGAAGACGGCGTTCTTGATGCCTTCGTCGAGCTGGCTGATGTACTGATGGGCGATGTTGAGCGAGAGCCGGTACTTGCGGGCCTCGGAGAGGATGGACGAGATGGAATCCGTGGTGACGTTCTGGAACTCGTCGATATAGAGATAAAAATCGTTCATCGGCTTGCCGAACATGTCGACGCGGGAGAGCGCCGCCATCTGGATCTTGCCCACGAGCACGAGACCGATCAGGTTCGCGTTGATGTCGCCGAGCCGGCCCTTCGACAGGTTCACGAGCAGGATCTTCTTCTCGTCCATGATCTTCCTGAAATCGAAGACGGAATGCTGCTGCAGCACGACCGGGCGCATGATATCGTTCGAGATGAAGTTGTCGAATTTCGAAGATATGTACGGCACGAAGTTCGCGAGCGACTGGTCCCCCGTGGTCTGCTCGGCGCTCACCCAGAACTGCTTGATGATCGGGTTCTTGCAGCGCGCGAGCTTCATGTCGCGGAAGGCCTTGTCGGAGAGCACCCGGGTGATCTCGAGCAGGGTCGAGCCGGACTCCGGATCCTCCATGATGAGGAAGGCGCTGTTCCTGAAGTACTGCTCGAACATGGCGCCGCCGCCGGCTTTCATGTCGAAGAGCTTGTTGAAGATGCCCATCATCTCGTTTACCACGAAGGTCTTCTGCTCCGGATATTTCGGATCGTACTCGAGCATGTTGAGGCCCATCGGGCGCGCGGTGTATGCCGGATCGAAATAGATGACGTCGTCGAGGCGTTCTTTCGGGATGCGCGAAAGGATGGTCTGTATATCGGTGCCGTGCGGGTCGATATAGCAGCAGCCGTCGCCGTTCTTGATGTCCTGGGTGATCATGTTCAGGAGGATATTGGTCTTGCCGGTACCCGTCTGGCCGATGACATAGAAATGGCGCACGCGGTCTTCGCGGGACATGTGTATCAGAGTCTCTTTGCCGCGATAGTCGTTGACGCCGAGCACGATGCCTTCCTGCCCCATCTCCATCGGCGCCGGCGCGATGCCCGCCTTCGCCTCCTTGAGCTGGGGCTGCGAGCCGATGCCCACCGGGAAATGGAAGACCGACGCGAGCTCCTTCAAGTTCATCGGCAGGATATGGCTGTCGGAAAAGGCCCGGTATGAGAAGTCATGAAAGAGTTCCTTGAGCTCGCTACCGGAAGCCTTCTCGAAGACGAGGGAGTTCGCCGCCGCCTCGGAGAACTGGTTGAAGGAGGATTCGATCTCCTTCAGTATGGATTCGGCGCGCTCTTTCGTCTCGCCGGACGCGATGATGCGGATATTGGCCTTCATGATGGAGCTCTTCATCTTGTTCGTGATCTTCTCCACGGCTCCTTCGTCCACCGCCCGCCTGCCGGCGACATACTTCTCCTCCTTCTTCTCCTCTTTCTTGTAGCCGAAGATGATGTCTTTGGAAGCTTTCAAGAAAGCCTGGCCGAATTTATGCACCTGATCGTCCGCATGCTTGACGGAAGTGCCGCTCTTCACGTCGTCGAGTATCATATGGAATTCGTTTATGTATTTGTCCCCCGCCGGCGCCACCACGAGCTGGATGGCCGCCCCTTCGCCCGTCGTCTTCAACTTCGAGAATACGTTCAAGATGGTATTCATCGGATCATGATCGATCGCGTCGTAGGTCTTGATCGGCAGGACCGAGCGCTCGGCGAAATGCGCGTACGCGCCGGCCGACCCTCCGCCTTCATGGAAGATGTTATAGTCGTCGGGCACTTCGTTCACCTTGGCATTGTGATAGAAGGACTGCACCAGCTTCTCGAAGAGCGACGTGTGCCTGCGGGGCACCGCCGCATAGATGACCAGCTCGTCGCCCTGGTTGCCGAGCGCCACTTCGAGCGTGAAATAGTACTGCTTCTCGTTGCGCTTGTCCTCGGCGATGGACTGCATGCCGGCATAGAACTGCTCCATGGCACCGATGAACTCCTTGAAGCCCTTCTGCTGCCCCGGCTCGTCCGAGGCCGGCGGCAGGGTCACTTCGAAGAGGGCCATGTCGAGCGACTTGGCGAGGGTACTGCCGGCTTTGAGCTCCGGCAGGATCTCGCCGGTCCTCATGTATTGGATGAGCAGGCGGTGGAAGTCGTCGTCGATGTGCGGGTTGGCCATGTTCGCCACGACGGAAAGGGCGTTCCTGACGCCCTTGGTGATGACGAGGCCGAGCAGTTCTTCCATGATGACATCGTGCGTTTCAGGCTTCAATTTCAGAACGAGACCTTTGGCCTCCTTTTCGCTTACGAGATTGTCTTTATGCACGACATGCTGCGCCGGCACTTCTTTGTATTCCTGTACCATCTCTTTGACAGCAGCACCGTGCGCATCTACGCCGTGCTCGAAATGTCCCGCCTTGATCAGTTCTTCTTCACGGCGCGCCACGTGGGCGCGCAGATATTCGAGCTCCTCTTCGGGAGTCTTGAATTTGAGCATCTGTTTTAAGTACGGCTCTTCCATTACGGAATATTATACCGTAAAAATTAAACTTTCGTGAGGATTTCCGGGCCGTTTTCGGTGATGAGCACCGTGTGCTCGAAATGGGCGCTGCGCTTGCCGTCGGCCGTGCGGATAGTCCATTCGTCGTCGGCGAGCACGACGTTCTTGGTGCCGTTGTTGAGCATCGGTTCTATGGCGATGACCATGCCGGGCACGAGCTTGGCGCCGCGGCCGCGGCGGCCGTAATTCGGGATGTAGGGATCTTCATGGATGGCCCGGCCCACGCCGTGGCCCGAGAGCACTTCTACGATGCCGTAATGGTGCGGCTTCACGTAGCTCTCGATGGCATAGCCGATGTCGCCAACCGTGTCCCCCGCTACCGCGGCATCGATGCCGATCTCGAGGGCTTTCTCCGTAGCCTGCATGAGCTTCGCCGAGGCGGCGCTGACAACGCCTACCGGCACGGTCATGGCCATATCGGTGAACAATCCTTCATGCTTGAGCCCGAGGTCGATGGAGACGATGTCGCCTTCTTGCAGGATCTTTTCCTTGCTCGGTATGCCGTGCACGATCTCGTTGTTGACCGAGACGCAGAGCGACGCCGGGAACGGGCTGGTGGCCCCTTCCGGCTTGTAGTGGAGGAATGCCGGCGTGTCGCCGTACTCGCGAATCAATTGCTCCGCGTACTGGTCGAGCTCCCAGGTGGAGACGCCCGGAGCCACTTTCTCCTTCACCTTATGCAAAACCGCCGCGAGGTGCTTGCCGCCCTCGCGCAGTTTCTCTATCTCTTCAGGTGTCTTGATGATTATCATTTGTACGAGGGCATACGGATTTTCGCGGCGAGTGCTGGCTTCGTCTTGCGAGCGAGAACATCCGCATGCCCGAATGCTTATATGCGCAATGCGGAGATGATTTCCTTGTGCACGTCTTCCGGGCTCTGCTCGCCGTTGACGGTGCGGATCTTGTAATTCCCGTTATTATTGAAATAATCCATCGACGGCACGACGTTCTTCACGTATTCGTCGAACCTCGTGGCGATGCCCTCATCCGTATCGTCGTGGCGGCCGCGGAGCTTCATGCGCCTGACGGCTTCCTCCTTGCTGATCTCGATATAGACGATCTCCACGTCCTTGCGCTCGTAGAAGTTCACCATCTCCTCGAAATTCCTCGACTGCTCGAGGGCCCGGGGATAGCCGTCGGTGATGAGGATGCTGTCCTTCTTGAGGGAAGCGATGAGGATATTGGCCACGATGGCGTCGGTCATGAAGCCCGGCACGAGCCTGCCCTTCGGGACGTATTCGTGGAGGATGGACGCGGTATAGGTGCCGGCATCGAGGAGCTTGCGATACTCGTCGCCCGGATAGACATAGACCATATCGCTTGCACCGCGATCCTTGAGGTATTCCATCAATAATTTGACCTGGGTTCCCTTGCCGGAACCGGTCATGCCGAAAAATACATATGTCTGTCCTTGCATAGGTTCAGGATAGCGGAAAAAACCGCAAAAATCAATCAGAAGCAGAAGATATCTTTTCCGGGGCGAATATGATTTAATTATCCTCATATGAGGAAAAAAATCATCACTATTGCGGGCGTTCCCGGTTCCGGCAAGTCGAGCACTGCCGATACGGTGGCAAAAGAGCTCGGATTCACCCGCTTCTCCTCCGGAGACTTCATGCGCAAGATCGCAAAGGATCGCGGCGTCACCCTGAACGAGCTTTCGGCCGTGGCGGAGCAGGATGGCGGAGACATCGACCGCGCTATCGATGACGAAGTCAGGAAGACGGGCCGCGGCGAACACATCATCATAGACTCGAGACTGGCCTTCCATTGGATTCCCGATTCCTTCAAAGTATTTCTCGACCTGCCGCTCGAAATCTCGAAAGACAGGATATTGAGCAACCTGGAAACGAACACCTTCAGGAGAGAAAGCGAGGGTGGCGGTACTGCCGAAGAAATCTACCGAAAGATCAGCGCGCGGCTCGAGAGCGAGAAGAAGAGGTATCGCGAGCTGTACGCGGTCGATTATACCGATCCGAAAAATTACGATCTCGTCATAGACACGAATAAAAACAACCTCAGCGAGGTTGTTTCAATCATCGTACAAGCTTATACGAAGTGGATTTCTGAGAATTAGTATTCTCGCATCGAGGCTCAGATGGGAATACTTTTTAGTATTCCCTCATGGACACTTGCGCGTCGACTTTCTTGATGAGGTCGAGCACGACAGAGACCACGATGAGGAGCGCCGTACCGCCGAGGGCGATGGCGGTGATGCCCGTGACCGAGCGCATGATGAGCGGCAGGACCGCGATGAAGCCGAGGAAGACCGCCCCGAGAAGGGTGATGCGGCTGACGACTTTCGAGATGTATGCCGACGTGGACTGGCCCGGGCGGATGCCCGGGATGAACGCCCCGTTCTTCTGGAGGTTCGTAGAAAGGGCTTCGGGGTCGAAGGTCACCGCGGTGTAGAAGTACGTGAAGAGGAAGACCAGGACGAAGTACAGCACCGCGTAGAGGAGCGATGTCTGCGAGAACGAGAGCAATGTGGCCGAGATCTTCATCAATAGGGGACTCGAATACCGGGCCAGGAAGCCGCCGATCATCTGAGGGAAGAGCAGGATGGACAATGCGAAGATGATCGGGATGACGCCGGCCTGGTTCACGCGGAGCGGCAGGTAGGTAGAGCCGCCGCCGTACATCTTCATGCCGCGGACGCGCTTGGCATACGTGACCGGGATCGGGCGCTCGGCCTCGGTGACCACCACCACTCCGGCGATGATCAGGATGCCCACGGCCGCGAAGAGGATGACGAGCGGGATCTGCGAGGGATCGAAGGTGTAGAGCAATTGCCCGACTTCCGAAGGGATCTTCGACACGATGCCGGCAAAGATGATGAGCGAGACGCCGTTGCCGATGCCGAACTCGGTGATGAGCTCGCCCATCCACATGAGCAGCATCGAGCCCGCGATGACGATGATGAGGTTCGTGATACGGTCGAACATGGTGAGATTCGCGAGGATGCTCTGGCTCTCGAGGATGGCGAGGAGCGAGAAGCCCTGGATAGCCGCGAGCGGGATGGTCAGGATGCGGGAGTACTGGGTGAACTTGCGGCGTCCCGCTTCCCCTTCCTCGTGGTACAGGCGCTTGAGCGCAGGCACCATGATGGTGAGGAGCTGCATGATGATGGAGCTCGTGATGTAGGGGCCTACGCCGAGCATGATGATGGAAAGGTTCGTCAGGCCGCCTCCCGAGAAGATGTTGAGGATGCCGAAGAACTGGTTATTGGCGAGAAAACGGTTGAGCTCGAGCGTGTCGATGCCCGGAATCGGGATAGCCGCCAATAATCGGAAGACTATGAGCGAAAACAGCACGAACAGGAGCCTCTTGCGCAATGTCCTGTCCGTCCAGATGAGTTTTATTTTTTTCAGGAAGTTTTGCATTGGCTTACTTTACCACGATCTTGCCTCCCTTGATCGCGAGGCGCTTTCGCATAGCAGAGAATGCCTCGCCTTTCTGTACCTTGTCGCCCTTCACTATCACTGGGCGGCGTACTGACGGCGTGCGGTATCCGCGGTGCTTCGGAAGCTTCTTAATGATATCACGAAGCTCCGGACGTCGCTTGTTTCCGGCGCGAGCGGTCTGGCCCTTGCCTCCGCGGCCCGAGGTCTTGGCATGCTTGCCTCCGCGGCCCACGATGCGGTCTTTCTTGTTCTTGTGTTTTCGTACTACGTTGTGTATTTGCATAAAATTATTTTACTGGCGCTTTCTCTCCTGCTTGAGCTATCACCGCAGCCGGAGCTTCTGCTACTGGCTTTGTATACTTCGAAGAGATCTGAGAGAATGCGAGCATGACTGCCTTCGCGTTATTGAGCTTGTTCTTGGTCTTGGAGAGGATCTTGCCCGTGACGTCTTTGACGCCGGCGAGCTTGATGATGTCGCGCATGACAGAACCGGACACCAGTCCGCGGCCCTTGTTCGGGATGAGCTTCACCTGGGCGCTCGAGAATTTCGCTTCGAGCTCGTACGGGATGGACATGGTCTTGGTGAGCTTGAGCTTGATCATGTTCTTCTTGGCGTTGCGGAGAGCCTTGTTGATAGCGAGGGCAGTATCTCCTGCCTTGCCGAGGCCGAGGCCTACGGAACCCTTCTTGTCCCCTGCGACGAGCGCTACGGAGAAAGAGAAGCGGCGGCCGCCGGCGACGACGCGGGTGACGCGGCGGATATTGAGGATCTTCTGGTCGAATTCCGGCTTCGGCCGGTCGAAAGACGACGGACGTCGGCTGTTCCTGCGATCTCCTCCTGGTCTCTGATTGTTGTCCATTGGTTTATCCATAATATTAAAAAGCCAAGCCTGCTGCACGGGCAGCATCGGCTACTAATTTGATGCGACCGGTGTACTTGAATCCGTTTCTGTCGAATACTACCTTGCTGATCTTCGCGGTCTTGCATGCGGCGCCGATAGCCGTGCCTACTTCCGTAGCGCGTTCGGTCTTGGTGCCGCGCGTCACGCCGATATCGCTCGCCTGGACGATAGTCTTGCCGGTAGCGTCATCGATGACCTGCGCATAGATGAATTTGTTCGAGCGGAAAACGGAAAGGCGAGGGCGCTCCGAAGTGCCGGATACTTTTGCCCGTATTCTTGTCTTCAATCGTGTTCTTTTTTCCAGTTTGTTTTGCATATGTTTTGAAATTACTACGCGGTCTTCTTACCCTGCTTGCGGCGGATGACCTCACCCTCGTAGCGCATGCCCTTGCCCTTGTACGGCTCGCCTTTCTTCAAGGCTCGGATGCTCGCGGTAAAGCTGCCCACGAGTTCCTTGTCGATGCCGGTGACGGTCATATTGTTCTTCTCTGCGGTCATGGTGAGGCCTTCAGGGATAGCCACGACTACGGGATGCGAGAAGCCGAGCGCGAGATGGAGCTCTTTGCCTTTGACTTCGGACTTGTAGCCGACGCCTTCGAGGATAAGCTTCTTCACGTACGGAGTCTCGACGCCTGCGATCATGTTCTTGATATGAGAAGCATAGGTGCCCCAGAGCGAGCGGGAGAATTTGTCATTGCGCTTGATAGAGAGAGTGATCTTGCCGTCGGCAATAGCGATCGCGACATCGTCGCGGAACGTCTTTTCGAGATTGCCTTTCGGGCCGGCCACTTTGAAAAGCGGTCCGTCCTGGGTGACAGTTACTCCTTTGGGTATTTCTATTTCTTGTTTGCCTATTCGTGACATATATTTTACCAGATCTTAAACAGCGCTTCCCCGCCGACCTGTTCCTTGCGGGCATCTCTCCCGGACAAGATTCCTTTCGGCGTCGAAAGCACGAGCACGCCTGTGCCGCTCTTTACCGTGTGGATGTCCTTCATGCCGAAATATACGCGCTTTGACTGCTTTGACACTCGCTCAACGTCGGAAATTCTCGGCTTCTTGTCCACGTACACGAGAGTCATCTCGATGACCGGCAGGCCTTTCTTGGTCTTCTTCGCGACGCCGTTCACGTAGCCTTCCTTCTCGAGACAGACAGCGATAGCGTTCTTGAGCTTTGAATACGGCACCGCTACTTCCGCCTTGCCTGCGAGTGACGCGTTCTTGAGCATTATGATCATGTTTGAGATTGAATCCATAGTATTTTGTATTACCAGCTAGACTTGCGGACGCCCGGAAGCATGCCTTCGTTGGCAAGCTCGCGGAAGCAGATGCGGCAGATGCCGAAGTCTCTCATATAGCCGTTGCCGCGGCCGCAGCGAAAACATCGGTTTTTCTCGCGAGTAGAAAACTTCTTTTTCTTTGCATTTCTAGCTAATACTGATGTTTTTGCCATATGATTTTGCAAATCACGTCGCGCAAGTCGATTTGGCGCGACGCAAAATTAATTCCCCTTCTGCGAAGTGCGATATCTCGTTCTATTTCTTAAATACCCTTATAAATCAATATCACTTGGGCGCTTAAGGAGAAGAACGGATCTGCATCTCACGTGTTCCCATACTAGCAGACTCTCGCCTGTTAGTCAAACCCCTATCTCTTCTTCTTATCCTCTTCCTTTTTGAACGGAATGCCGATGAATTCGAAGAAAGCCTTGCCTTCTTTCTTGCTCTTGGCGGATGAGACGATGGTGATAGCGAGGCCGAACACGTCGCGGATATCTTCGTCCGCAGTTTCAGGGAAGATCGTGTGTTCCTTGATGCCGATGGTGATATTGCCGATGTCATCCACAGCGCCCGGATTGATGCCGCGGAAGTCCTTGGTACGAGGCAGAGCTACGTTGATGAGCTTCTCGAGGAAGGCATACATGCGCTTGCCGCGCATGGTTACCATGACGCCGACTGGGTCGCCCTGGCGGATCTTGAAGGAAGAGATAGACTGCTTCGCGCCGCGGAGAGCGGTCTTCTGCCCGGTGATCTTTGCCAAGCGGTCGCTGATAGCGGTATTCTTGTTCTTGTCCTTCTTGACCATCGTGCCGGTACCGACGTTGATAATGACCTTCTCCAGCTTCGGAGCGGACATCTTGTTCTTGTAGCCGAACGCTGCCTTCATGGCTTCGTAGCTTCCCTCTCCTTTTTCTTTTACAGTTAAGTGTTTCATATTGATTGTATTAGAGTTCCTGCTTGCTGCCGCGGGCGATGCGGACGTTCTTGTCCCCGACTTTCTTCTTGCCGATACGGGTCGGCTTGCCTCCTTTCGGGTCCGCGATCATGACATTCGAAGCGTGAAGAGGCATCGAGAAATCGATGATCTGGCCCTTTTCGTTCGAACTCTTCGGACGCTGGTGGCGCTTCATGACGTTTGCGCCTTCGACGACTACCTTGTTCTTCTCCACAAGCACGCGGACGATCTTGCCGGACTTTCCTTTGTCCTTGCCTGCGATGATTATTACATTGTCTCCTTTTTTGAGTTTCATATCAGTATTGAAATATTAAATGACTTCCGGTGCGAGGGAAATAATCTTCTGGAATCCCTTTTCTGCAAGCTCTCTCGGAATCGGACCGAAGACGCGTCCGGCTTTCGGATCCTTCTTGCCCTTTTCAAGGATAACCACGGCATTGTCGTCGAATCGGATATACGAACCGTCCTTGCGCCTATAAGCGTTTCTAGTGCGGACGACTACTGCCTGATGCACGTCCTTCTTCTTGACGGCCTTGCGAGGAGAAGCCACCTTTACGGAGATGATGACGATCTCGCCGAGTTCTGCGTAGCGCTTCTTGGAACTGCCAAGAATCTTGAACACCTTTCCTACGGTGCCTCCGGCGTTGTCTGTTATTTTGACCAATGTTTCGTTCTGTATCATAAAATTACTTTGCTATGGTAAAACGCTTGTCTTTGGAAATCGGGCGGGTCTCGGTGATTTCCACTCTATCGCCAATTTTAAACGAATTGGTTTCATCGTGCACCTTGTACTTCTTGCTGACCTTGTAGTACTTGCCGTAGAGCGGGTGCTTGAGGAATCGGGATACGGAAACGACGACGGTCTTGTCCATCTTGTCGGAAACAACCACGCCTGAAAGCACGTTTCCTTTGCCACTGACTATTTCGCTTTTATTTTTCTTTGTTGCTTTTGCTGCCATATAAATATTATTTGCTGTTCATTGCTGTTAACGCTCGGGCGACCTGCTTTTTCAAGTTCGCGGTCTCTTTGACGTTCTTTGACTTGCCGCCCTGTCCCTTGAATCGGATGACTCGGATTTCCTCGCGGATAGACTCAACCTTTTTCTTGAGGTCTTCCTTCGCCATGCCTTTGAAATTGTCTGTTTTCTTTGCCATATGATTATTGTTTTATCTTACTTCGCTTGGCGAGCTACGATTCTCGTGGTGACAGGAAGCTTGGTGCCCGCCTTGCGGAGCGCCTCGCGCGCGATCGATTCCTCTACGCCGTCGACTTCGAAAATCATGCGGCCAGGCAATACGTCAAAGCAGTATCCCTGCGGATCGCCTTTTCCCTTTCCCATGCCCACCTCTGCCGCCTTTGCGGTATATGGTCGGTCAGGAAAGATGCGGATCCAGTATTTGCCGGTCTTGGTGAGGGCGCGGGACATGGCCTTGCGGGCGGATTCGATCTGCTTCGACTTGATGCGGGCCTGTGAAGTGGACTTGATGCCGAAAGAGCCGAATGCGAGCTTGTTGCCGCGCGTGTCAGGAGTCATCGCCTTCGGATTCTTGCGCTGGGTCTGCCACTTTCTGAATTTTACTTTCTTTGGTATCAACATATATTAATTCTTTGGCGCCGCTTTCTTGTCGGCAAAAATCTTTCCGCGGTATATCCAGACCTTGATGCCGATCACGCCGTACGAGAGCGTTGCGCGCTCGCGCTTGAAATCGATATCCGCGCGGAAAGTCTGAAGCGGAATAGAACCGCGCTTGAGCTCTTCCGTACGGGCGATTTCTGCGCCGCCGAGACGGCCGGAAAGAACGATACGAGCTCCCTGGACGCCGCGGGCTGACATGACTTTTTCTACGATCTGCTTGATGACTCGGCGGTACGGCATGCGCTTCTCCAAGCCTTCAGCCACCATGTAGGCGACGATGGACGCGTCTGCTTCCGGGTTCGGCACCTCTACTACTTCGAGCTTGAAGTCTTCGATCTTCGCGAGCTTGGACTTGTCGAGCTTCTTCATGATCTCTTCCTTGAGCTTGACTGCGCCTTCGCCGGAGCGGCCGATGATCAGGCCCGGTCGTGAAGTCTTGATGATGAAACGGGTTGATTTCTGGTTGCGCTCGATCTCGATCGCGGACACGTACATGCCGCGGAGCTTCTTCTCGAGGTATTCGCGGATCAATACGTCCCCCGCGAGATAGTCGCGGTATTTCTTCGGCTCGGCAAACCAGCGGGACCTCCAGTCTCTCAGCGTTACCAATCTATGTGCATATGGGTGTACGATTTTTGACATAAAATTTATTTTACTGCTTTCGCCTTCGCTACTCGGGTCTTCTTGGGAGCCGCTTCAGCTTTCGCTGCTACGGGCTTCGCTTCAGCTTTCTTTTCCTCTTTATTCTTTTTGCCAGCTTTGACGATCACGGATCCCTTTTCTGCGAGCACGATAGTGATGTGGCTGGTGCGCTTGTTGATGCGGTGGCCGGTACCCATGGCTGCTGGCATCATGCGCTTCATGACGATGCCTTTGTCCACGCGGATTTCTTTGATGATCAGATTCTCGCGCTCGATGCCCATGTTCTTGGCATTCGCTACGGCTGAAGCCAGGAGCTTCTTGACCGGATCCCCTGCCCGCTTGGCGAGGAAGTTGAGCGAAGTCATAGCCGTGTCGACGTTCTTGCCGCGAACGAGGCCCGCGACGACGCGGACTTTTCTCGGAGACTGTCTGTAATTTTTCAAAAAGGCTTTCATGGGTTCGTGTTATATAAATTATTTCTTCTTATTTCTTTTTGGCCGCAGCGGAATCTGCGGCGGTCGCAGTCGCGGCTTTCGCGGCAGTGATCTCAGCTTCCTTCTTCTTCTGTTCGAGCTCCTTCTGCATCTTACCGCCGTGCTTCATGAATTTCTTGGTCGGAGAGAATTCGCCGAGCCTGTGGCCCACCATGTCTTCGGTCACGATGACTTCCACATGCGTCTTGCCGTTGTATACGCCGAATGTGAAGCCCACCATCTCGGGAGCGATCTGTGCTGCGCGCTTCCAGGTCTTTACCATGGGAGTCTGCATCGGGCTTTTGCCTGCTATCTTCTTTAGCAGTCTTTCATCAAGCAATATTCCTTTTTTTATTGACCGTGTCATGTGTTTTTTGGCTGCGATTGAACGAAAACCTAAACAAAAAGCTCTCAACGAGCTTGGAGTTTCATATTAGCAAATCGGGCTAAAATGTCAAATACCGTAAGGCTTTCGGCCCTATCGTAATTACTGGCTCTTTCGGCTCTTGCCGGTCTTGCGGCGGGAGACGATGAAGACGTTCGAATACTTCTTCGGAGTCCTGGTCTTTCGTCCGCCGGTGACCTTGCCCCACATAGTCTTCGGGCGCTTGGTACCGCGGCCCTGTCGGCCTTCGCCGCCTCCGTACGGATGGTCTACCGGGTTCATGGCAGTACCGCGGACCGTAGGACGAATACCCTTCCAGCGAGAACGTCCGGCCTTTCCGAAATTCTGCAAATGGTATTCTTCGTTGGAAACCGTGCCGACGCATGCCCAAGCCTCCTCGGAAACTTTTCGCACTTCTGTCGAAGGCATCTTCAAGTTGGTGTAACCGTCAGCGTTTGCCACAACCTGGGCGAAGATTCCAGCCGAGCGGCCGATCTTTGCGCCGCCATGGCGCTTTAGCTCAACGTTATACACGAAGGTGCCCACAGGAATATTTTTGAGAGGAAGGCGATTTCCCGCTTTGAGTTCAGCGTGTTCGGATACGATAAATGAATCTCCGGGCTTTACCGTCTTCGGCAGAACGACATATCGCTTCTCGCCGTCCTTGTAGACTGCCAGGCCGACGAATGCGGAACGGTTCGGATCGTATTCGACGGAAGTGATCTTCGCAGGAATATCTTTCTTGTCGTACATGAAATCAACATCGCGGAAGAGGCGCTTGTGTCCGCCGCCCTTGTGGCGCATGGTGATGCGTCCGGCGCTATTGCGGCCGACAGAACGCTTGAAGCCGTAGGTCAGAGATTTCTGCGGTCGGGTAGCAGTGAGGACGCCGCGGAACGTAACGTTCGACATCTGTCTTCGGGATTTACTTGTAGGCTTGTACTTTTTCATTGCAGTTTATTTATTATATAAATTCTATATCTAGTGCCTAAATGAATTCTATCTTATCGCCAGCTTTCAGGTACACGACAGCTTTCTTGCCGCCGCTCTTGATGCCCTTCTTCCCGCGGACGACGATCTCCTTGTCCTTGACGGAGAGCATGTTCACGCGCACCGGCTTTACCTTGTATATCTGGAATATGGCTTTCTTTATCTCGGTCTTGTTCGCATTGGCTGCCACATCAAAAACATAGGCATTGCCTTCCATGAGCATAGATGCTTTTTCAGTGACTCTTGGGTTTGTGATGATGTGTGTCATATAAGTAAAAATAATTATCCGCGGGATTCGAAGAATTTTACGGACTCTGCCGGATTCTCGATGACCAAGAACTGGTAGCTCAAGATATCGAGCGGATTCAAGTTGTTCACGAATACGGTCTGAAGGGACGAGATGTTCCGGAAGCTCTTCTCTGTCTTGTCGTTACGTCCGGAAAAAGCGGTCAAAATTCTCGCCTTCTTCGAAGCGGCATTCACTTTCCAGCCTGAAGCCTTTGCGATATTCGCTACGACGCCGGCTGCAGCCTTTGTCTT
Source organism: bacterium (assembly GCA_037200905.1). GTDB lineage: Bacteria > Patescibacteriota > Minisyncoccia > Phycocordibacterales > UBA9973 > UBA9973. The sequence continues at coordinate 61,508 of JBBCGN010000002.1, read as the reverse complement.
GATTTCAGTCGGAGCAAGAGAGTCAACAAAAAGGATTTCGCCGTCCTTGAATTTTTTCGAAAGCACGGAGAAGAGAGCCTGCGCGCGCATCTTCTTCGAGATGGTGCGCTTGTAATTCTTCGCGGAAAGCGGGCCGTGGGTCACGCCTCCGCCGACCCAGATAGGGCTGCGGGACGAACCGTGTCGGGCGCGGCCGGTACCCTTCTGCTTCCACGGCTTCTTGCCGCCGCCGCGGACTTCGCCGCGATCCTTGGTGTCAGCGGTGCCTGCGCGCTTGTTCGAGCGCATGCCTTCCACTACCTGGTGCACGAGATCAGCGCGCCACTTCGCGGCAAAAACTTTTGCCGGCAACGCGATGGTTCCTGCTTCAGCTCCTTTTTGGTTGTAAATTTTTGCGTCCATATATTTATCTTGAAACTATCTCAACCAAGGTGCCTTTCTTGCCGGTGATAGCGCCTTTGACGAGCAAGAGATTATTCTCTTTGTCGACAAAGACTACTTTCAGATTTTTCTGAGTGATTCTGTCGGAACCCATGCGGCCTGCCATGCGCATGCCCTTCGGCACGTGCGTGCGCAAGCCTCCGCCGATAGAACCCGGCTCGCGCTCGGAGTGCTTCTGACCGTGAGATCGAGGACCGCCTTTGAAGCCATGGCGCTTGACCACGCCCTGGAAGCCCTTACCTTTCGAGACGCTCGAAACCTGGAGTCTATCGCCAATTTCGAATGCAGAGACATCCACGACGTCGCCTTCTTTGGCTTCGGTCGTATCGGTCGGCTTCAGTCGGAATTCTTTGAGGTCGCGGTAGAGCACGCCCTTCATCTGGCCCTTGCGGGCTTTTGAGATGCGGTGCTCCTTCTGCGTGCCATAACCTACCTGTACGGCATCGTAGCCGTCCTTGGCATGCTCGAAGACGCGGGTGACGGTGACAGGTCCGGCAGAGAGGATGGTCACGGGGAAAACCACTCCCTCTTCAGAGAAAAATTCCGCCATGTTTTCTTTTTTTGCCAAAATGAATTTCATATGATTTTGCGAATCAGGTCGCGCCAGTCCTTTCGGCGCGACGCACTCGTCGTGCGGTCTTACAGCATCTTCACGTCGATATCGACTCCCGAAGGCAATGACAAGTTGGTCAATGCTTCGACAGTTTTCGGATTCGGATTGATGATGTCTATCAGTCTCTTGTGTACGCGGATCTCGAACTGCTCTCGGGTATTCTTGTACACGAAAGACGCCCGATTCACCGTGTATTTCTTGATCTCCGTCGGCAGCGGCACCGGACCGACGACCTCCGCATCATAGCGGAGAGCCGTGTCGATGATCTGCTTGATAGATGCGTCAAGAATCTTGCTCTCATAGGCGCGGACGCGAATGCGGAGCACTACTTTTGCCTCTTCTTTCTTCGAGGACGCCCGCGGAGCTTTGGCAACCTTTGCTTCCCCCGGCTTTGCAGCTTTGGGTTCCTTGGGCTTTTTTGTTGTTGTCTCTTTAGTTGCCATTGAATTTTAAAGAATCTTTATTGAACGATTAGCTTACGCGATGATCTTGGTGACGACTCCTGCGCCGACAGTCTTGCCGCCTTCGCGGATAGCGAAGCGCTGGCTCTCTTCGAGAGCGACAGGGGTAACGAGCTTGACGGTGATCTTTACAGTATCTCCAGGCATGACCATCTCAGTGCCTTCAGCGAGGGTCACATCTCCGGTCACGTCCGTGGTGCGGATGTAGAACTGAGGCTTGTAACCCTTGAAGAATGGAGTGTGACGACCGCCTTCTTCCTTCTTCAAGACGTAGATTTCTGCAGTAAAGTTATCGTGCGGAGTAACGGTTCCCGGCTTTGCGAGGACCTGTCCGCGAGTGATGTCTTCCTTCTTGAGACCGCGGAGCAGTATTCCGGCGTTGTCGCCAGCCATGCCTTCCTGGAGGTTCTTGTTGAACATCTCGATACCGGTAACGGTAGATTTCTGGGTAGCCTTGATACCGACGATTTCGATATCTTCGCCGACTTTGACGATACCTCGCTCGATCTTACCGGTCACGACTGTGCCGCGGCCTTCGATAGAGAAGATGTCTTCGACAGGCATGAGGAAAGGCTTGGTGACATCGCGCTCCGGGACCGGGATGTACGTATCGAGAGCGTCGGTCAATTCAAGGATCTTCTTTGCCCATTCATCGTCAACGGTAGCTGCTTCGAGGCCCTTGAGAGCAGATCCCCGGATAACCGGGGCGCCAGCGCCGTCAAAGCCTTGCTTCGTGAGGAGTTCGCGGATTTCTTCTTCGACGAGGTCGAGCATGTCTTTGTCGTCAACCATGTCGCACTTGTTGAGGAAAACGATGATCTTCGGCACGCCAACCTGTTTTGCGAGCAAAACGTGTTCGCGGGTCTGCGGCATGGCGCCGTCAGTAGCTGCGACGACGAGTATCGCACCGTCCATCTGTGCTGCACCAGTTATCATGTTCTTGATGTAGTCAGCGTGTCCAGGAGCGTCGATGTGCGCGTAGTGGCGGGCATCAGTAGAGTATTCGTTGTGGGAGATGTTAATGGTGATTCCACGAGCCTTTTCCTCGGGAGCGTTGTCGATCTGGGACACGTCCTTCAAGCGGACCTGCTTTCCAGCGATGCTCAACACGTGCAAAATAGCCGCAGTAAGCGTGGTCTTACCATGGTCGACGTGACCGATAGTACCGACGTTGATGTGTGGCTTGTCTCTTTTAAATTCTTCTGCCATATTCTTTTATTGGGCTAATAAGTAAGACTCAGCATACGATAACCAGTTGCTAAGGCCTGCCTACTAACGTACTTAAACTAATAATTTATAATAAACCAGTGGTCAACTGCCAAAATTGGCAATAGAAAAAACCCGAAGGGGCTTTGAAGCCATATTAGCAGATTATAAAACAATGTCAAACCCTCTTTTTCGCCCCGGCCTGCCCCCTGTTGACGGCCTAGGCAAAGCTATGTTGTAGTTGACAAAATGAATTAATTGTGATATACTACGCCTGTACAAGTTCCTTTATTATTAATCTCAAAAAACCAGCAGACTATGACAGTAGCTTTGATCTTGTTTGGAGCCCTTATCCTCATGGGAATTTGGGATCTGACTCGTCCGACATCGCCTTGCGCCCCTTCATGGCCCAGAACCAACCGGTTCAAATTCGAATCCTTTGAAGGGTTTCGAAATCGCCAAAGCGATGATAATTCGGATGTTGAACCTGCAATGATGCGATAAACTGCATCGAACCGCTTTGAATATTCATTCAAAGCGGTTTTTTATTTATAAAATGAAAAAGACCGAACGGATTCGTTCGGTCTTTACTATTTCAATCAAGAAAATCAGTCGGCAGGTTTTGCTTGTATCCTACCTGTTCGTTCAATTCCTTTATAGCGTTCACTGACATTTCGATGCACTCGTTCCTCGGAGGGATCGGCGCATTGGGCTTCTTTTCCGAATACCAGGGATGCGTGAAGTGGCTCGAGACGCTCAGGCGAGCAAGCTCGACTTCGAATTTCGCATCGTGCAAATTCTGCATCACTACATCCGCTCTGCCTCCCTGCGATCCGATGCCGGGCAGCAGGGTCGGAATGCTCTTACCCGCAAATAATCTTGCAAGCACCGATAATTCTTTCGGCGAATTGCCGGGAATAACAGCGCCCACGCCCGGCTTCTTTGCCGCCCACTTGATGATATTCTGACCCATGGCTTCATACACATACTTCCAATTGCCAAGTTCCAGCTTCTGGACATCTTTCGAACCCGGGTTCGAAGTCAGGCATAGTATATAAGCTCCTTTGCGGTCTTTGTCGTTACAAAATTTTGTAAACGGCTCCACCGAATCAGTGCCCATGTATCCGTGCACTGTCACCGCATCCGCCCGCCAGCCATTTTCGCCAAGCCATGCCTGGGCATAATTTTCGGAACTTTTCCCGATGTCCCCTCTTTTTGCATCTGTATTGATCTTTATATCGGGAAAATTTTTCTTCGCCGCCTGCATGATGCGCAGCAGGGCGTGGTCTCCTTCCTGTTTTCTGTCCCAGGGTCGGTTATGGATTTCATAAAATCCGTGATTGGGCTTTATCATGCCCAAAGGCACGCCCTGCGCTTTCATCTCGGAAAATACGTCCTCCATATGCGCGGCGAATCCGGCAATACTCCTGGTGCGGCCTGCTGGCAGCGATTCCAATACGGGATCGATACCGGCACAGATGAGACTACCAGTGCGTTCTGCAGAAATGCGCAGGTCCGTCAGGAAGCCGAACTGGAACTCCAGCTTGTGCCGTTCGAACCATCCGGCAGAATCTTTCAACCAGTCTTCGAGGCTGTCATACTCGGGCACACTCAGTATCTCTTTGAGATACGGCATGACATCATAAACAGTGATAAGCGCTTTATACGAAAGACCGGCTTCCTGGAATTCTTTCTGTGCGATAGCCATATCATAAGAGAAAAGCACGCGGATAGTGACTGATCGCGCGCCAGACTTTAATAGGATAAGAGCGTTATTGATAACGCTCGAGCCGCTCGTTACGAGATCCTCGATAAGAAGCACATCGCGACCTGCCACACTGGCACCTTCAATGAGTTTGCCCAAGCCATAATCTTTTACCTTGGCATCTTTTCTGATAAAGCCATAATCAAGCCCGTACACATGGGCGAACACCGCTGCCGCTGATAATGCTCCTTCGGAAACACCGTACACAACGTCGATATTGGTTCTTTCCAAAGAGTCATACATCATTTCGCATGCCATTTCCCGGAGTTCGGGATACGAAAATACGGATCTATAATCCCCGTATACCGGCGAGGGCAGGCCTATCTTAAAAATAATAGGCAGCCTGAAAGCTATGGTAGTAAGCTTGCGGTTCAGTATCCCGCGGATAAACTGTTCTTTCATTTTTATTGATTTTTAAAGTTACAAATTTGTTTCTTGTCACTCATCAAATTACATTAATTTCTGATTTTGTCAACGCAAACAAAAAAACACCTCTCGTGAGGTGTTTAAATTCTTTGGTTTTTCCTGCCTATCCTTCCTTTTCGAGAAAAAGAATAAAGTGTCCGAAATTTGTATAAGAACCATATTCCCCTACATTATAGAGATGGATGCTTACCTTTTTTCCGGCCACATATTGATATCCGAGTTCCACTACTCCCTTCAGCATGATGACTGTGCCTCGTTCTCGCACAAAAAGTGATTTCGTAATCGTATCTATCATCATGCCGTTTGCGTCATACAATTCGATATCTATAGAGACATCTTTCTTAAAATTGGCGAGACGGTAGTTACCGGATATCATCTGCGCATCAGATTGGAGTAATTGATCCTGCAGGGCAGTTGGTAAAACAGGAAATTGGGGTAAATCTATAAGTGTCATAAATAACTGTTTTGTATACCTTAGTCCTTATACGCAAAAAGTCAAAAGCGCCCATCGGCGGGCGCTTTTTATGCAGTAAGAATTTTCTTGTTATTTCCTTGCGGCGATGATAGTCTCGGCCACGTTCTGCGGCACGATGTCGTAGCGGAGGAATTCCATGGTGAAGCCGGCGCGGCCTTCGGTCATGGAGCGGAGTCCGGTCATGTAGCCGAACATCTCGGAAAGGGGCACGATGGCTTTCACCACCTTGTTCAATCCCCTGTCTTCCATGCCTTCGATCAGTCCGCGCTTCGACGACAGGTTTCCTGTGACGTCGCCCATGAACTTGTCCGGAGTGACGACTTCCACCTTCATCATCGGCTCGAGGATGACCGGGTTCGCGCGTCGCGCAGCGTCCTGGATAGCCATAGATGCGGCGATCTTGAAGGCCATTTCGTTCGAGTCCACTTCGTGGTATGAGCCGTCCCAGAGGTCGACGGAAACGTTGACCATCTTGAAGCCCGCGAGGATGCCGCGGTCGAGGCCCTCCTTGAAGCCCTTTTCGCACGGAGCGATGTATTCCTGAGGAATGACGCCACCCTTGATGTTGTTGATGAACTCGAATCCGTCGGAGCGCTTGGTGTTCTTCGGCAGGTCTTCCACCTCTTCTTTGGTAAGCGCTACCATCGGCTTGATCTTGATCTTCACGTGACCGTAGTTACCGCGGCCGCCGGACTGCTTGATGTATTTGCCTTCGGCTTCCGCAGAGCCGTTGATGGTCTCGCGGTAAGCCACCTGCGGCTTGCCGACATTCGCCTCGACGGCGAACTCGCGCTTCATGCGGTCAACGATGATTTCCAAGTGGAGTTCGCCCATGCCGGCGATGATAGTCTCCCCTGTTTCCTGGTCGGTAGTGACTTTGAAAGTAGGATCTTCCTGAGCGAGACGGTTGAGTGCCATGCCCATTTTTTCCTGGTCAGCCTTTGTCTTCGGCTCGATGCGGAGAGAGATAACAGGTTCCGGGAAGACGATGCGATTCAATTCTACCGGAGCATTTTCATCGCAAATGGTGTCGGAAGTGATGGTGTCTTTCAGCCCCACAGCGGCAGCGATTTCTCCGGCATAGACTTTCTTCACTTCCTCACGGTCGTTGGCATGCATGCGAAGAATACGTCCGATGCGTTCTTTGTTGCGAGTGCGAGGATTGTAGACGTACGAGCCTGCGGTCAATGTACCGGAATAGACGCGGAAGAAGATGATTTGTCCTACGAACGGGTCGGTAGCCACTTTGAAAGCGAGGGCCGCGAACGGCTCGGAATCGGAGGCATGGCGGACCATAGGCTCGTCGTTGTCGGGATTGATGCCAGGGATCGGCGGAATGTCGAGCGGCGACGGTAAGTAGTCGATAACGGCATCGAGCACGAGCTGCACGCCCTTGTTCTTGAGAGCAGATCCTGCGAAGACCGGAAAGATTGCGTTCGCGATGACAGCCTTGCGGAGAGTCTTCTTGAGGGTCTCAACGTCAGGAACAATGCCGTCGAGATACTGCGTCATGAGGACGTCATCCTGTTCGACGATCTTCTCGATGAGTTCTGCGTGGTAGCCTTCCGCTTCCTTCTTCAATTCTTCAGGGATTTCCTTCTCGATGACTTTGTTGCCCATGTCGCCTTCGAAATAGTAGGCCTTCATCTTCAGAAGGTCGATGACGCCCTCGTGCTTCTCTTCGAGGCCGATCGGAATCTGCATGCGGACCGCGTTCCTGTTCAGGCGGTCGAGAATGGTCGCGAAAGAATGTTCAAACGAGGCGCCCGTACGGTCGAGCTTGTTGATGAAGCAGATACGAGGCACTTTCGCTTCGTCGGCATAGCGCCAGTTGGTCTCGGACTGAGGTTCGACGCCGGCCACGCCGTCGAACACGACGACTGCGCCGTCGAGCACGCGCAGAGAGCGCTTCACTTCCACAGTGAAGTCGATGTGCCCGGGAGTATCGATGATATTGAAACGCTGCTTCTTGGTCTTGTCGGTCAGGGCATAGGTGGGAGTCCAGAAACAAGTCACCGCCGCGGAGGTAATGGTGATGCCGCGCTCGCGCTCCTGCTCCATCCAGTCAGTGGTGGTCTCGCCGTCGTGCACTTCGCCGATCTTGTGTGATACGCCGGTGTAATACAGCACGCGCTCGGTCGTGGTGGTCTTGCCCGCATCGATGTGAGCGATGATGCCGAAATTTCTAACTTTCTCCAGTGGATAATCTCTGTCCATAAATATTGCTAATTAGTAATTAATAATAATGTTTTTGATAACAAAAATAGCGCCTCGTGCGCTGTGAGTACTATATAACATATAGCATGGTTTTGCAAACAAAAAACTCCCTTGCGGGAGTTATTGCTTGATAGGTGCCATATTCGGAAGATTGGCGTTGAGTATCTGCTCAGCCCGAGTGGGCAAATGAGAATCATTCAACAGAACCATAACCCTTGCCGCCAAACCCTCCTGTCTGAGATGCGATAATGTGATTGCCGCGTATATGCAATTCTCCTGATCTTGCTTGGTCCGAAACTTGGCTCCGATCGCAGAATACAATTCCATTATCTCAAAACACAGCACGACCTGCTGCTCCGTACTGCCAGGGTCCTCTTTCTGGACTCTGCGGAGCTTGCCTGCTAGTTCTCTTAGATTTGCCATTGTACGACTTTTCTTTTAGTCTACTGATTGCGGAGAAAGTGTCAAACAAAACCAAAGAGCCCCTCGCGGGGCTCTTTGGTGATCTGTCGTTTATATTACCAAGCGAAGTGGGCGAACGCCTTGTTCGCTTCGGCCATCTTGTGAGTATCTTCTTTCTTCTTGATGGCAGAGCCTTCGTTCTTCGATGCTGCGATGATCTCGTCAGCGAGTTTCAAATGCATCGGTGAGCCTTTCTTGGCGCGGGCTGCGTCGCGGATCCAGCGCATGGCGAGAGCCAGGCGGCGTTCAGGGCGGACTTCGCGAGGCACCTGGTAGTTCGCGCCTCCGATACGCTTCGAGCGCACTTCAGTGAGCGGACCGGCGTTCTTCATGGCCAGGTCGAAGACTTCGAGCGGGTTCGGATTGCCTGTCTTTTCCTTGATGACGTCAAAGGCCTTGTACATGATCTTGCGTGAAGTCTCCTTCTTGCCGGACCACATGACGTAGTTTATGAACTTCTCCAACTTCTGCGAGTTGTAGACGAAATCAGGCTGGACGATATTTCTGTTGGTTATTTTTCTTCGCATAAATAGTATCTAAAATTATTTCTTCGGCTTCTTGTTGCCGTAGAGAGAGCGGCCCTGTCGGCGCTTCTCAACGCCCTGGGTGTCGAGCACGCCGCGGACGATGTGATACCTGACTCCGATCAAGTCCTTGACGCGGCCGCCGCGGAGCATGACCACGGAGTGTTCCTGCAAGTTGTGTCCTTCTCCTGGGATGTATGCGGTGACTTCCATGCCGTTGGTGAGACGGACGCGGGCGATCTTGCGGAGCGCGGAGTTAGGCTTCTTCGGGGTGGTGGTAGTGACTTTCGTGCACACGCCTCTCTTGAAAGGAGCCGGATAGAAGATCGGCTTGTTCTTCAAGACGTTGAATCCGCGCGCCAAAGCCACCGTCTTTGATTTGCGGGTGACTTTCTTGCGGTTTTTCTTTATGAGCTGATTTATTGTTGGCATTTCTGTCTAACTTGTATAACGCAAAAGAATCCGCCACCGCCTGTGGCGGGGTCCCGCAGAAAGCGGGAAAGACTCTCGTGGTCTGAGTAATCTACTATATATCGTTTAAAAATGCAACTCCCGAGCCGCTAGAGGGCAAGGCCGGTAAAAGCGTGAAAGAGCGAGGCTACCAGCGGATAGAGCCGATCGGCGAAAAAGGCAATAAAGACAACGACGAAAACAAGGGAGTACGTCTCGAGAAAGCGCGCCGCGCGCCAGAACGGCCTGCCGAGAAGCGTGAAAAGGATCTTCGAGCCATCGAGCGGCGGAATGGGCACGAGGTTGAACAGGCCGAGAGCGATGTTGACGATGACGATAGTAGAAAGGATGAAATAGAAATTCTCCGAAGCGGCTGCGGGGCCGGCAAAGCGGATGACGAGCCCGAAGATGAAAGCGATGAAGAAGTTGGCGAGCACGCCGGCCGCGGCTACCAATACGGTCCCCCACTTCCGGTTCGAGAGATTGTTCGGATTATATGGCACGGGCTTGGCCCAGCCGAAAGTGAATCCGGCAGAGAGGTAGAGAAGGATCGGCAGGATGATGGAGCCGAAGACGTCGAGGTGCTTGAGCGGGTTGAGCGTCAGGCGCCCCGCGTCGCGGGCGGTGTTGTCGCCGAAGAGCTCGGCCACGAACCCGTGAGACACTTCATGGATGACGACCGACATGATGACTATGGCTATGTAGAATACGGCATTGGTCGCTTGCATATTTGCAAATCTATGATACCATAGAAAACCTATGGCGAAAACATGCGTAATAACTGAAAAGAGCTCGATCGTCGGCGGCGGATACTCGAACCGCACCCGTGCTACGAAATTCAACCCGACCGGCAAGAAGCGCAAGCACATCAACCTCCAGAAAAAGAGGATGTTTGTTCCCGAGCTCGGCAAGACTGTCATCGTAGAAGTCTCTACCCGCGGCCTCCGCACCATGAAGAAGAACGGCGCATACGCCACCCTCCTCAAGGCCGGCCTCGTAAAAGCAAAATAACAAAAGTAAATTTGCTCAATAAAAAACCTCCCGCTCGGGAGGTTTTTTATTATGCCGGTACGAAGGTCAGCGCTGTCCCCTTCTTGCCCGCGCGGCCGGTTCGGCCGATACGGTGCACGTACGTGTCATAGGTCTGCGGCACGTCGAAGTTGATGACGTGCGTCACGTCCGGGATATCGAGTCCGCGGGCCGCCACGTCGGTGGCAATGAGGATGTTGATCTGGTCGCGCTTGAACTGGTCGAGGATGCGGATGCGCTCACGGCTCCTCTTGTCGCCATGGATGCCGCCCACCTTGAAGCCCATGTGTGCGAGGTCCTTGGCCAGGCTGTCGACGCTGTGCTTCATCTCGCGGAAGATCAGCACCTTGTCGGAACCGTCTTTCCTGAGGATCTCGGCAAGCTTCTCGAGCTTGTCTTCCTTGGTGCCCGCACGGACGATATTCTGGTCGATGTTCTTGGCAGTCTCGCCGGAAATGACTGAAATGAATTCAGGATCTTTGAGAAACTGAGTGGTAAGCTTACGGATTTCTGGAGAGAGCGTAGCGGAAAAGAATAGGGTCTGGCGCTCCTCTGCTGTCTTGCCGATGATGAATACCATATCGTCGCGGAAGCCCATGTCGAGCATGCGGTCAGCCTCGTCGAGGACGACGGAGTGGCAGGTAGAGAGGTCGAGGACCTTCTGCTTGATGAGGTCGGTCAGCCGTCCCGGCGTGCCGATGACGAAAGAGACTCCTTGTCTGATCTCGGAGATCTGCTTGCCCATCGGCAGTCCGCCGACGCAGCCCACGGAAAACATGCCGAGGCCGAAAGAAAGCTTCTGGAAATCGGATTCGATCTGGAGGGCGAGCTCGCGGGTCGGCGCCATGATGAGTACCATCTCCCGCTTGTTCATGCCTTTGGTCTTGGCGATCTTCTCGATGAGCGGCAGGAGAAATGCCGCGGTCTTGCCGGTACCGGTATTGGCCATGCCGAAGACGTCCTTGCCTGCGAGTACGCTCGGGATAGACTGGTCCTGGATCGGACGAGGGCTGGTGTAGCCGGCCCGTTCGATATTCTTGTGGAGCTGAGCGTTGAAGGGAAAGTCTGCAAAGGTGTGCTTTGCTATATACGGCTTTTCTTCGACGTACACCCCTTTCTGGATAAATCGGGAAAAGTCGATGCGTTCGCCGCGAGATTTTGCGCCGCCGCGTCCGCCTCCACGGTTAGAGCCTTGGAAACGGGGCTTGAAGCCGCCGCGATTATTAAATGATCCGCCGGAGCGGGCTGCTGGCTTCCTGCCGAAACTAGGTTCGGCTCGGTAGGTAGATGGTGCGCGTCCGAATCGCTTCGGAGCAGCACTAGTAGTGCGTGTGTTCATATTGCTTTGTTTGTCATGGACACTAGCTGTGATGACAAACAATGCTAATTTCCACAATCGTCAGTTCTCGTTAAATAATAAGGTGAGAATGATTACTAAGAGTGTAGCACTATGAGGCTCATTTGTCAACTTTGTGGCGCACGTGAGCGGACTGTATACTGTATCCATGAAAGGCAAACATGCAGACGAATCATATCTCGAACTCCTCGAGCACATCATGAAAAATGGCGAGACAAAGACCGACCGCACCGGCACGGGCACGAAAAGCGTCTTCGGGTACCAGATGCGTTTCAACCTGGCCGACGGCTTCCCTCTCCTCACTACCAAGAAAGTTCCCATCAAGGCCATTATCCACGAACTTCTGTGGTTTCTCCGCGGCGACACCAATCTGAAATATCTGGCCGAGAACAATGTGCACATCTGGGACGAATGGCCGTTCAAGGCGTATCTCGTCAAAAGCGGCAAAGAGCTGCCGAAAGTCGGGAGCGACGAGTGGAACCAGGGCCTCAAGGAATTCGTGGAAAAGATAAAATCGGACGAGAATTTTGCCAAAGAATACGGCGACTTGGGTCCGATTTACGGCTCGCAATGGCGCTGCTGGCCGGGCGAAGACAATGTCTGCCTCGACCAGATTACGAGCGTCATCGAGACTCTCAAGAAAAGCCCTGATTCCCGCCGCATGATCGTCTCCGCATGGAATGTGAAATACATCGACGAGATGGCAAAGGCCGGCCTGCCGCCGTGCCATTGCCTCTTCCAGTTCTATACCGCGCCGAATCCGGAAACCGGAAAATTGAAGCTCTCCTGCCAGCTCTACCAACGCTCATGCGACACTTTTCTCGGCGTGCCGTTTAACATCGCATCTTATTCCCTGCTTGTCATGATCATCGCTCAGATAGTCGGCATGGAACCGGGCGAATTCGTCTGGACCGGCGGCGATACGCACTTGTATTTGAATCATCTTGAGCAGGTAGAGCTGCAGCTCTCGCGAAAAAATGATATTCGTCCCCTGCCGAAGATGAAGATAAATCCTGAAAAGAATAATCTCGATGATTTCGTCATCGGTGATTTTGAATTAACAGATTATAATCCGCATGAAGCCATCCGTGCCCCTATCGCCGTATAAATTCCTATGACTATTTCATTCATCGCAGCGCTCGGAGCAAACAGAGGAATCGGTTTCGGCAACAAATTGCCCTGGAACCTTCCTGACGACCTGAAGCGCTTCAGAGAAATCACTCGCGGCCACTCGGTTATCATGGGCCGAAAGACCTATGAGTCCATCGGGCGCCTGCTGCCCGACCGCAAGAATATCATCATCACTCGGGATGCGGGCTTTTCTGTCGACGGCGCCCTTGTCGCGCACAGCATCGAAGAAGCTCTGAAGCAGTGCGAAGGCGACTCCGAGGTCTTTGTTATCGGAGGCGCGGAGATATTCAAGCTCGCCCTTCCCTACGCGAACAAGATGTACCTGACTTTTGTCCAAGCAGAAGTTCCCGCAGACTCATTCTTCCCAACATTCAACATCATGGCTTGGAAAATGACTGCGGAAGAATTCCACCCCAAGGATGAGAGTCATGCCTATAATTTCACGTTCAGGATATACGAGAAGACGAATTAAGGATCCTCATCAGTCTTGATGCGTATGAAGATATCTTTGCCTTCGGGAGATTTCGATTTCTGATATTTTCTCTTCTTGTTGATCTCTATCTTTCGTATCAGTTCCTTCTCGAGATCGAATCCGAGAATTTCCGCCATGCCAAGGAGGAATACGGCAACGTCGGCGAACTCTTCAGCTACGCCCTCTTCCCTGTGGAAGTACTTCTTGAAAGCTTCGGACAGCTCTTCGTGCGCGCGGCAGAATTCTTCGGCCACGTCGGTCGTATTGAAGCCCTTCTCGAGCTTGTTCCTCATCACTTCTTTCTGCAGTGCGTTTAGGTCTACCATAAAAATTATTGCCGAGTATATCTCTCGACCTGATTATTGATAATTTCCAATTTCACTCCCGCTTTCTTCAAGATCTCTTTCGAGCGCTTGGAAGCATGATAGTCGTTCTCCGCCACGATGCGCGCGATGCCCGCGGTGATGGCGAGCTTGGCGCAGACATAGCACGGCACCATGCGGCAGTATATCGTCGCGCCTTCGAGGGCCACGCCGAAACGGCTGGCTTGGATCATGGCATTCTGCTCGGCGTGAGTGGTGCGGATGCAGTGCTCGCTCTTGGTGCCGTCCGCGTTCATGACCGTATGCATCTCGTGCCCGACGTCGTCGCAGTGCGGCAGCCCCGGAGGCGAACCGACATAGCCGGTCGAGATGACATGCCTGTCCCGCACGATGACGCAGCCGCTTCGTCCCCCTGTCGCAGGTGGCCCGGGTGCCGACATAGTTCGCCATGCCGATGAAATACTCGTCCCATGACGGACGCATGTATTTCGATACGATGAGTTTTTTCTTCGGCGTTGCCTTTTTCACTCCTTAAATATACTCCGGAAAATTAAAAAAGCCAGCGGATATTGCTGGCTTTTGCTCACTCTGCGTAATTAGAAATGCGTACCTGAACATATTCGATTCTCTCCTTACAGATCATAAACAGATCGTGTTGCGAACCATACGTTGCAAATGCAAGATCCGAGTTTCTCGGCGATACTGCGCCATGAATCAATCGGCTGAGATGCGAACCATCTGCCGCTACGATAAAGACATGCTTTCTGAATGCTTCAGTAGCAGCACCAAGTTCCCATCCCAAACCAATGGCAGGATGCGTACAATCTGCAATGATAAGGTCCGCGCTTTTTACGCAAGTATGAATATCATGTTCGTACACATCTTGAGGCGAACCATCCACCAGCCCGACGAAATCGAGCAGTTCTACATCTGGTAAAGCCTTTAAGCATTCTTTGACGCTGGCTATTTTTTGCTGGAAATCAGGCGGCGAATGAGTCAAGGCACAGGCAAAGTAAACGCGTAATTTCATACTACCTCCTTTTTAAGTTTTCGAAATGTTGTTTGCCCCTACCCTATCATCGGGCATCCTGAAAGTAAAGAAATGAGAATCTACTTTTTCCTGATGCTCTGGAACAGCGGAGCGTAGAGATCGTCCTTGATATCGATGATCAGCTCCTTGCGATTGGTCTTTTCCGTAAATTCAATCGGCGCGCCGAGGAATGAGGGCGAGCGGCTGCTGTTCCCTGCCTTCCCCCATAGAAAGCACTGCCGCAGTAGCAAGACTGTCTGCTACATCGGTCTGAGACATCTTCAGGACTCTGCCGAAAATATCTTTCTTGCCCCGGTAATCCCTGATACCCTTGAATCCGGCATAACCGAGCGCAACTCCGACAACGCCGGAACGAAGGGGAAAAATCCGGCTGTCAGTGATGAGCACTCCAAGCTTCTTCAGCTTGAATATTTTTTTCAAATCTTTTCGTATAGATTCCGCGGCGCGAAAACTGTCCTTCGGCAGGAGTATCAGCTTGCCTGCTGCGTTTGATTCGTCTATGCCCGCAGAGGCCATCACCATACCGTCCTTGATAGTGAGCCAGACGTATTTCGTCTCGAGTGCGAATTGGGATTCTTTCTTTATCAAAGCAGTCTTCTGTGCCTTGTCAGTAAAAACAGCAGTGCGGCCCTCTGCGAGGGCCACTATCTTTGACGTCACTACGAGTACGGAATTCTCAGGAATCTGACAATTGGATTATAACACAACACTTGGGGTTCGGAAATGCTTTTCGAAAAACTGCGGAGGCGGAGAGATTCGAACTCTCGGTGGGTTGCCCCACACACGCTTTCCAAGCGTGCGCACTAGACCGCTATGCGACGCCTCCGTATGTCTTAATCTACCTATTTTTGCGAAAAGAAAATCAGTGTGCCTGCCGTTAGGTCTTGCCTAACGCAGGCCGGTTTACTTTAGCATACCTAAAAATTCCTGCTCGTCGATGACTTTCACCCCGAGCTTCTGGGCCTCTTTGAGCTTGGAGCCGGCCTCCGTGCCCGCCAGCACGTAGGAAGTATTTTTCGACACCGAACCGGCCACTTTTCCGGACAATGCCAGGATCTTCTTCTTGGCATCGTCGCGGGCCATGCTTGGCAGCGTGCCGGTCAGCACGAAGGTCAGTCCCTTGAATTTGCCGTCCTGCTTATGCTCGGATTTCTGCACCCGTACGCCGTTCTCTTCCAATTTCTTTATGAAAGCAAGATTGTTCTTGTCGCGGAAGAACGCATGCACGCTCGCCGACACGGCCGGGCCGATGTTCTCGAGAGAGTTTATCTCTTCCTCGCTCGCCTTCTCCAGTTTTGCCAGCGTGCCGAAATGGTCCCGCCAGATCGCGAGCCGTCTCCTCTCCCACGTGCAATATGCCGAGGGCCCAGAGGAATCGCCCGAGCGGGATCTTCTTCTTGCTCTCGATCTCGGCGATGATGTTCTCCGCGGACTTCTCGCCGAAACGCTCGAGCGCCGCGATTTCCTCCTTGCCCAAGGTGAAGATGTCGGCGGCATCGCTGATCAGGCCTTCGTCCTTGAAGCGGCGCAGACTTTCGGCCCGAGCTCGTAGATCTCGAAGACGTTGATGAAATGCTCCAGATATCGCTCGTTCTTGGCCGGGCATTTCGCATTGGTACAATAGTACCGCACCGAGAGCGCCAGAGTGGAGGAATTCCTCTTCTCCACCCTCGCGCCGCACACCGGACACTTCGCGGGCATCTTGAATTTCTTCTCCTTGCCGGTACGGAGCTTGGGCAATACTTCCAGGACTTTCGGGATGACGTCCCCGGCCTTCTCGATGACCACCGTGTCGCCGATGCGCAGATCGAGCCGCTCGATCTGATCGCTGTTGTGGAGCGTGGCTTTCGACACCGTCGAGCCGGCCACCAGCACGGGCTCGAGCATGGCGAGCGGCGTCAGCACGCCGGTGCGGCCGACGTTCACCTTGATATCTTTGAGGATGGTCGTGGCCCGTTCGGCCGGATATTGTAGGCGATGATGCCGCGCGGATCCTTGCCCGCCACGCCGAGGCTCTCGTACGTGCGAGTGTCATCGATGCTCGTCACCACGCCGTCGATGCCGAAGGGCAGGCTGTCGCGGATCTTGGAAATTTTTTCGATGAACTTCGGCACGTCGGCAAGCACGGGAACCTTTGCAGCCTGCGCATCCGTCACGAAGCCGAGCTTGTCCAGGAGCTCGTGCTTGAGCGAATGCTTCGTCATGTATTTCTCGAAAGCCTTGCCGCGGATCTGGGCGATCTCGTAGGCGAAGAAATCGAGATGCCGCCGGGCGGCGAGCCCGGGGTCGAGCTGGCGCAAGGAGCCGGCGGCGGCATTGCGGGAATTGGCGAAGAGCACCAGCCCTTCTTTCTCGTTCTTCTCATTGAGGCTCGCGAGCACGGCCTTCTTCATGATGGCCTCGCCGCGCACTTCGATGCGCTCCGGGTACGGCTTCTTCAAGGCGAGCGGCAGGGTGCGGATGGTCTTCAGGTTCTCGGTGATGTCTTCCCCCGTCTCGCCGTCGCCGCGGGTGATGCCGCGGATGAATTTTCCGTCCTCGTAGATGAGCGACACGGCGATGCCGTCGAATTTCAATTCGCAGAAATATCCGTGCGCGCTCGCGTTCGCCGAGAGCTTTTCATTTCGCTTTTCCCAGGCGAAGAGTTCTTCGCTCGAGAAGACGTTGCCGATGGAGCGCATGGGCAGCTCGTGCTTCACCTTGCGGAACTTGTCGAGCGGCTTGCCGGCCACGCGGTTCTCGCTCGCGTCCGCATCGGGCGAACTGCGGAAATTCCGCGAGCAGCTTTTTCAGCTCCTTGTTGAGCGAATCATAGACCTCGTCGGTCACCTCGGGGCGTTCTTCACGTGGTACAGCTCCCGCTGACGGGCGATTTCCGCCCTTAGTTTCTCTATGCGCTTTTCGGCATCGGCGGATTTCGCGGATTTCATAGAGTAATAATAGCAGATCCTGGCTGTTTTTACAGGAGAAAAACCGTATGGAAATCTCTAGTAATCGACGTGGAGCTCGCGCTCGACGCGGCCCGTGCTCGTGGAATTGCACGACGGATCGCCGATGTTATAGCCTTTGGCCACCACGGCGGGTCTTCTGCGGCGGCGTACTGTTGTCCTTGAAGACGTTCACTTTGACGCAGGCCCGGGACGTGCTGCCGAGGCCGGCGAGCGTGAAGCTGTAATTGGCGGAGTTTCCCGTTTTCGAGAACGACGGAGTGAAGCTCGCGCCCGAGCAGGTGATCGGCACGGCCGGCCCGGCCAGGGGAAACTTGTTGGCGGTGAATTTGTCGTTCGCGAGCACGCACTCGGCCCCCGTGTCGGCCGCGAAGAACGCGTCGTTGGTGGCGATGGCCGACGTGCCGAACTTGATCTCCTTGAGCGCCACGTTGCTGACGCCGAGGGCGATGGCCACGATGATCGAGACGAGCACGATGGCGAAGAGCATGACGAATCCCCGCCTCGCTTCGCGATTCGGGCAGGCCTTATCCCCCGACCGAACGAACGAAGTCATTCGGTCGGGCGGGTTTTTTGTTTTCTGAAAATCTATTTTTTTCATACTATTCTATCCAGTTATACACGCTCTCGGAAAAATTGACGCTGTACGTGCCCGATCCCTGCGCCCAGAAGACGGTGGAATATATCTTCATCTCGCTCGGGCTGACCTGCACGGCCCGCACGCGGCGCACGTACCCGGCCGCGGCGCCGGCGCCATAGCCGTATGCGCCGGTAGCCGCGTCATATTTCATCTGCGGGCACGAGACGGCGCAGGAGGACATCGGCATCCTGGTGACGGGCATCGGGGCGCCGAGCGAGAAGAGGCTGTCGGCGTTGTAATAGCAGCCGTTCGCGGACTGGCAGGAGGCGCCGACGAGCTTGTTGCGGAAGTCGCTCCAGCCCGCGTCGGCGGGTGGCGGAGTAGAGCATGTACGTGTCGCGCATGTTGCGCATGTACTCGATGCCCTCCTGGGCCAGGTACGAGGCGATGAGCTTCTTCTTGGCGTACGCGGTGTCGGAGATGCCCTTCGACAGCACCGAGAGCATGATGAGCACGGACAGCGTGAAGATCGAGATGGCCACAAGCGTCTCGACAAGGGTAAATCCCCCATTCTCTCTCTTTTCTTTTGTACGGTGAAAAGTGTTCATGCTATTGATCGGTGTCTATCAGCCGCTCTGTGACGGACGACTGCAGGGCGAACGGCGTCACGACGGACTTGAAAGTGATGGTGCCGACGAGGCGGATGACGGCGAGCGGCTGCTGGCGGTCGGCGGTCGGCGGCTCGGCCCCGAGGACGGAGAATCCGGGAAAACGATTTCAGGCTCACCTCGCTCGGGTTGAGCTGGATGAAGCTCGCCCCGCCGTTTACGGACTTGTAGATGTTGAACGTCTTGCCGCCGTCCTGGGACTGGATCTTGTACGCCCACTGGTCGCCGTCGTCATCCTTGTCGCCGAACTGGTTCTCGAAGGCGATGGCGTAGCCGTTCTGGCAGCTCTTGGGATTCGCCGCCACGGCGGGCGAGACGCTCTCGCCCTGGCCGAAGCAGTGATAGGCATAGCCGGTGCGGAGGTTCCGCGACATCTCTTCCATGATGAAGGAGAGGCTGTCCATGATGGAGCGCATGTCCTGCGACTTCTGCTGCAGGGCGTTGGCGTTCAAGAGCGCGCTCATGCCCGCGTGATGATGACGAGGAACAGCGAAATGGCCACCATGGTCTCGAGTATGGTGTAGCCTCCCCCGCCCTTGGCGGGACAGGCTGCCTTTTTCCTATTCGCTTGCAATACGTCTTTCTTCATATCTTTAATTTATCTGGATCCTGCCCGAGGCGTAGACCTTGACGAGGGCCTTGATGGCGGCATCGGGGCTGGCGACGGTGATCTCCGCGTAGGATATGTTCGAGCCGAGGGCCGTGCTCGAGCGCATGGTGGCGCTCGCGTCCGGCCTGGTGAAGCTGATGCTCAGGCTGTTCACCGCGGTGGCGGAATTGTCGGTATAGACCACGCGCATGCCCGAGACGAAATCGTTCTTGGTGATGTTCACGCGCTCGACGCACTCGCCCGCCGGACAATTGTACGAACCCGGGTCGAAAGCCTTGTTCTGATTGAGATCGGCAAAAGAATAGAAGATCTTGCTGCTGGTATTGCCGCCGCTCGCGAGGTTGAAGTACACGCCGTACGACGGGCGCCAGCTCGAGGATGCGGCCGCGTTCTGCTTGCCGGAGGTGGCGTTCTTCTGGGCCTCGACGAGCTTGAGTGCCATGTCGTTGGCCAGGACCTTGATGTTCACCTTCGACAGGAACTTCTGGTAGTTGAAGATGATGACGGACGCGAGCACCGCGAAGATAGAGAGCACCACCACGAGCTCGATGAGGGTCATGCCTGCCTCCTGCCCGCGCAGCCGGGGCGCCGGCAGGCCCTCGTCCGTCCGTATTCCCTTTCTGTCATGCGAAAAATTCATCATTGTTATGAGCCGATGGCGAAGAAGGAAAGCTGGCAGAAGAAGGCGATGACGGCGCCGAGCACCAGGAACGGCGCGAACGGGACCTCGGTCTTCATGCCGTATTTCTTCGAGAATGCGAGCAGGATGATGCCGATGATGGCCCCGGCCCAGAACGCGAGCACCGCGCCCGAGAGCAATCGCGACGTGCCGAGCAGGAACCCGAGGCCCACGGCGAGCTTGGCGTCGCCGAGGCCCATCCATGCCCCGCGGGAAAAGAACCACAGCAGGGCGAACGGCACCGAGAGCACGAGGCCGGCCAGGGCTTCGGAGAGCGTGGGCACGTGCATATGGATGCCGATACTGCCCGGGCTGAAGAAGAAGAGGCCGAGGAAAGCCAGCACGCCGAAGGCGTATGACAGGGCGTCGGGGATGATCTTGTGGCGCAGGTCGTACGCGGCGATGACGATGAGCAGGGCGAACATGGCGCCGTAGTAGGCGTACGAGAGCGTGAAGGCGAAGGTCGACACGAAGAAGAGGTAGGCGAATTTGTGGAAGAGGGCCGCGAAGACGAGGCCCGTGGCGAGCTCGACGAGCGGATACTGGGCGGAGATGCGGGTCTTGCACATGCGGCAGCGGCCGCGGAGGGCCGCATAGCTCGCTATGGGCACCATGTCGTACCAGGCGAGCTGCCGCTCGCAGGACATGCAGGCGCTCCGGCCGGACACGGTCTTGCCGGTGTTGAAGCGCAGGATGACGACGTTCAAGAAGCTCCCGATGATGGTGCCGAAAACGAAGAAGATGATTGTGAGGATGGCTATCATGAAGAATGCGTTACTTGCACGCGCCGGTCGCCGCATTGATGGCGGCGTTCGGGGCGAAATTCTCGAGCTTCGACTTGCCGGCCGCATCGACGCACCAGGAATTGCTGGCCTTGGTCTTCAGGCCCACCGCCACGGCCCAGGCCGTGGCCGAGTTGTAGCACGAGCTGCCGTTGCCGCCGCGCTTCACCGCCTCGACGATGGCCGCGTTGATCTGCTTGTCGCGGGAGATCATGTTCGTGCCGTTCGCGTTGTATGCCGGGCACGGACCGACGGAAAATATGGAACCGGATTTCGGCAGATAGGAATAGCCGTTGTTCGAGTTGAAGATCTCCGCCTGGTTGCGGACGGTGTTCAAGTTGCTCTGCACGGCCGCATCGCCGCCGCGGTTGCGGGCAGAACCGAGCGCCGCGAGCACCACGGCCGCCAGGATGCCGATGATGGCCACCACGACGAGAAGCTCGATTAAAGTGAAACCCTTGTGAAGCGCTTTTTGATTTTTCATGACATTCCCGGAGTCGAGTTAGTTCTTATAATAAATCTTTCCCGTATATTATATCACAGCTAAAAAGCAAAAACACTCCGATGCTGGTCGGAGTGTTTTGAGGACAATCAAGCAAAAGCCGATCTCACTATGCCGGACATGCCGTAGCACTTGCGCCGAGAGGGGTTGTTTCCTTCGAAGCGCCTGCGGAGTCCACGCACCAGCCGTTGCCGGCGGTCCCAGGAACTTTCAAGGACGTCCAGGCAGCCCATGCGCCTGCGGAGTCGTGACAGACTGATGATCCATTCGCACCCGCTGCGCTATAGGTAGCCGCAGTACCGTCGGTGACGGGAGCAGCCGTAGCAAGCAGCTTCTGGGCAGCGTTCAGGATCATAGGATATACGCCGCCTGTGGTTCCCGACTGGCATACGGATGCATATGTCTGTCCGCCGTCGTAGAAGAGCTCGGCTTGAGCGCGAGCGTTGGCCATAGCGGCCTTGATAGCGGCATCCGTACCCTTCGAGCGAGCGGAGTTAAGCGAAGCAAGGACGACCGAAGCGAGAATGCCGATGATAGCCACGACCACGAGCAATTCGATGAGCGTAAAACCTCTTTGTAATAGCTTTTTATTCTTCATATAATGAAAGACTTTCCCTGTACGGGATAAATTAATTTGATAATAATAAACACCTCTTTTCCCATTATACCATCCAAATTGAAAAGCAAAACCACCCCGAAGTGCAAAACTCCGGGGTGGTTTAAGGCTAAATTTTCATTAGTCGCAAGTAACGTCGCCTGACACAAGAGCGATCGCTTCCTTGGAAGCGCCCGTAGAGTCGACGCACCAGCCAGAGCTCGTAGTAGAGCCCTTAAGCGAAGTGATAGCAGCCCAACCCCCGGCAGTATCGTGACAAACCGAAGAGTTAGTGGCACCTGAAGCGCTGTATGCAAATGTATTTGCTGTTGGCGTAAGACCAGAAGCAAGTTTCTGAGCAGCGTTGGTAATCATATTCAACACCCCAGTTGTAGCATTTGTACACACACCAAGGTATGTAGCACCAGAATCGTAGTAAAGCTCAGCCTGAGCGCGAGCGTTACTCATAGCGGCTTTGATAGCGGCGTCTGAACCCTTAGTTCGTGCAGAATTGAGAGATGCCAATACGACCGATGCCAGAATACCGATGATGGCCACGACGACCAAGAGTTCGATCAGGGTGAAGCCTTTTTTAAAGTTAATTTTTTTCATACTTAAAATATTACCTGATAATAATCTTTCGACTTATTCAACTTATTTTAATACCCCAATTGTACCATATCGAGGCGCAATATGGTTATCCACAGTCAGATGATTAGCTGATGCTGCCGGCGATGTTGTAGATAGGCATGAGCACGGAGACGAGCAATATGCCCACGCCGATGCCGAGCACCACGATCATCACCGGCTCGATGAGCGACACGAGGGTGTCGAGGGCATCGTCCACTTCGCGCTTGTAGAAGGTGGCCAGCGTTTTCAAAATAGAGCCCACGGCGCCCGTCTCCTCGCCCACTTTCACCATCTGCACCATGATGTTCGGCACTTCAGGATGCTTCTCGAAGGCCGCCGACAGGGCCAGGCCCGACTTCACGCCGTCCGCCACTTCGTCGAGGATCTGCTTGTAGACGCGGTTGCCGACCACTTTGGAAGTCACGTCGATGGCCCGGACGATGGGGATGCCGGAGGTGAGCATGGTGTCGAGGTTGTCGGCCATGCGGGAGAGATACAGCTTGCGGTAGAGGGCGCCGAGCAGAGGCACGTCGAGCTTCGCCTTGTCCAGATAGTGCTTGCCGCGCTCCGAAGTGGAGAGCCACCACAGGTACGCGCCGAGGAGCACCACGAAGATGAGCAGCAGGAAGCCGTAATGCACGAAGAAATTCGAGATGCTGATGATGATCTGGGTATAAAAAGGCACGGTCTGGCCGGAGTCGAGGATGATCTCGGAGAGCTTGGGGATGACCACCACGAACATCAGGCTCATGACCACGATGAAAGTGATGACGACGAAGGCCGGATAGATGAGGGCGTTCCTGGTCTTGGCGGTCAGGGCGTACTGGCGGTCGAGGTATTCGGCCAGATGCGTGAACGTCTGGTTGAGCTTGCCGATCTCCTCGCCGGCCTTGACCATGTTCACGTAGAACTCGGTGAAGACGTCCGGATGCTTGGCCAGGGCGTCGGAGATGGAGACGCCGGCCTGCAGGTCGTCCGCGATGACGGCGAGCTTCCTGCCGAGCAGCTTGTTCTCGGAGTTGGCGGAGAGCATGGTAAAGGCCTTGAGGGCCGAGACCTGGGCCTCGAAGAGCGTGGCGATCTGCCGCGAGAATATCACCACGTCGCGCGCCGAGACCTTGTCGAGGAACGAGAAATGCATGAAGGCCTTCTTGTCCTCCACGTCCTTGATGGAGATGATGATCAGGCCGCGGCGCTGCAGGGCGCTGATGGCCATGTCGCGGGTGCCCGCGTCCACTTCGCCCTCCCTGCTCTTGCCCTCCGTGTCTACTGCTTTGTATATGAATAACATAATATGAATTTATTACAGCATGCGCTCAAGGCCCTTCGGGTTGAGCGAGTACTGGTACGCGTTCTCCATGGTGATCTCCCCGGAGCGCACGAGCTCCATGAGCGAATGGTTCATGTCCACCATGCCCGACTCCGAACCCGTCTCTATCACCACGTCGATCTCGTGCGTGCGCTTCTCGCGGATGAGGTTCGCCACGGCGTTGTTGTTGAGAAGCAGCTCGAATGCGGGAATCAGTCCGCCGTTGATGCGCGGCACGAGGCGCTGGGAAAAGATGCCGAGGAGCGACGAGGCGAGCTGGGAGCGGATCTGGTCCTGCTGGTCGCCCGGGAACGAGTCGATGATGCGGTCGATGGTCTGGGACGCGTTGTTGGTATGGAGCGTGGAGAGCACGAGGTGGCCGGTTTCCGCAGCGGTGACCGCCGTGGAAATGGTTTCCGGCCCGCGCATCTCGCCGATCATGATGACGTTCACGTCCTCGCGGAATACGGACTTGAGGGCCACCTGGAAGCTCTTGGTGTCGATGCCGACTTCGCGCTGGTCGATGATGCACTTGTTCGGGGCGAAGACGTACTCGATCGGGTCCTCGATGGTGACGATATGCTTGGTCTGCTCGTTGTTGATGAGGTTTATCATCGAGGAGAGCGTGGTGGACTTTCCCTGGCCGACGGGGCCGACTACGAGGAAGAAGCCCTGCTTCTTGCGGGCGAGCTCGGCGATGATGTCCGGCAGATGGAGCTCGGCCAAGCTCTTGATGGAGGGCACGAGGCGGAACGCCATGCTGATGGAGCCTTTCTGATAGAAGACGTTGCCGCGCAGGCGTGCTTCGCCCCCGTTGTAGTCGTACGAGAAATCCATCTCCTGCTCTTCGAGGAAGCGCTCCATCTTGGGCTTGTCGAGGATCTCGCCCAGGATGCCCATGGCGTCCTCCTTGCTGATCACGGGATTATTCGCGAGGAATATCAGCTCGCCCGAGACGCGCATGGCCGGCACGCGCCCCACCCCGAGATGGAGGTCCGAACCCCCTTCGCGTATGACGTTCTCGATCAGGCTTTCAAGCAATCTTTTTGAATTTGGATCTGGCATTATGAATTCTTCTTATTTCGCCGCTTTCTTCGTCAGTATCTCCATGACCTGGTCGATGACTTCCGCCGGCGTGGAGTTGGCCTTCACGATATAGCCGGCCACTCCGAGCGCGCTGCCGCGGTCGATGTCGGCCTGCTCGTTCTTGTTCGAGAGCACGATCTTCACCGAGTCCGGCGACATCTTCTCGGCGTTGATCTTCTCGAGCATCTCGAAGCCGTCCATCTCCGGCATGATGATGTCCATGAGGATGATGGCCGGCACGAGGCCGCCCTTGAGCTTCTCGATGGCCTGCACGCCGTTCTGGGCGGTGTAGACCTCGAAATTGTTCTGGCTGAACTTGAACGCGTACATGTCGAGGAGAAAGGTATCGTCGTCGACTATTAATATTTTTCTTTTTTCTTCCATATAGTTATATCGCGCCCGTTATGTCTAATTACCTTCATTATATGACAAAATCGCCGCCCTGGCACCCGGCGTGTGGACAACTCTGATTATTCCTTCTCGTCCACGAAATTGTACACTTCGCGGAACGGTATGACGCCGTCGATGGCTTTCAGCATGGCGTCTTCCCTCATCGAGAGCATGCCCTTCTGCCGGGCGGCCTTGTAGATGTCCGCGTAGACGGGATTCTTCAATATCACGCTCTGGATCTCGGCATCCACTTTGAGCATCTCGTACACGGCGATGCGGCCGCGGGTGCCCGAAGGGCACTCCGGCACGGACACGGTCTCGTACATCTCGTCGCCGATGCTGATGTCCTTCTTGAATTCCGCCGGCAGGTCGGCGATCTGGTTCTCGATCTGCAGCCTGATGGAGGGGTCCATCGGCACTTTCTTGCGGGCGGCCGGGAACGTGAGCTTGGCCAGGCGCTGGGCCACGGAGAGGATCAGCGTCGGGGCGATGAGATACGGATCGACGCCCATGTCGACGAGGCGCGGAATGGCGCCGATGGCATTGTTCGTGTGGAGCGTCGAGAGCACCAGGTGGCCGGTGAGCGCCGCCTGGATGGCGAGCTGGGCCGTCTCCTTGTCGCGGATCTCTCCGACCATGATGACGTCAGGGTCCTGGCGGAGGATGGAGCGCAGTCCCGAGGCGAAGGTGTAGCCGATCTCCGGCACCATCTGCGACTGGTTCACGTCGGGCATGTGGTATTCCACCGGGTCTTCGAGGGTGACGATGTTCTCCTTTTCCTTGTCGAGCTCGTTCATCATGGAGTAAAGGGTGGTGGATTTGCCGCTCCCGGTCGGGCCGGTGATCAGTATCAGGCCGTAGGGCTTCTTGATGGCCTCGCGGATGAGTTCCAGGTTGGTCTTCGAGAGGCCGAGCTCGCCGAGCGGCTTCACGCCCTTCTCGGAATCGAGGATGCGGATGGCCACTTTCTCGCCGTAATAGCCCGGCATGGTGGAGACGCGGAAGTCGATCTTGGCCCCCTTCGATGGTGGCGGAGAACGATCCGTCCTGCGGCTTGCGCTTCTCGTCGAGGCGGAGCTTGGTGAGGATCTTGATGCGGGCCACGATGCCCGAGTGCACGCTTATCGGCAGGGTGAGCGTGGTGTAGAGCGTGCCGTCCACGCGGTAGCGCACTTTCACCTTGTCGCCGGTATGCTCGATGTGGATGTCGGAAGCGTTGCCCTCGATGGCGTTCTTCAGTATCACCGCCACGATCTTGATGATCGGCGCGTCTTCGACGATCTTCGCGTCGGTCGCGCCGGCCTTCACGTCCTTGATCTCCTTGGAGAGGTCCATGGATTCGCTCAGGCTCTTCTGATCCATGACGTCCATCATCTCTTCCTGGCCGAGAGCATCGAGGGCTTCGCCGACCTGGCCGGAGAGGCCCCGGTAGGTGCTCATGACGGCTTCGTAATCGCTCTTGGAGATGAGGAAGATCTTGAACGGAATGCCGATCTTGGCAGAAATGAACTGCAGGGCGTCCATGGCCTGGATATTTTCCGGATTGGTGATGCCCACTTCGAGCACGCCGTCGGTCATGGCGAACGGGACGAAGTGGTAATACGTAGCGGAATCTTCCGGCACGTATTTGAGCACGTCGGTGGACACGCCCTTGCCGTCGAGCTTCTTCGTCGGCATGAGGAAATACTCCCCTTTCGTCTTGAGGATGTCGTCTTCCTTGACGCCGAGCTCTATGAGCGCGTCATCGACATCGCCGCCGTGCTTGTCGTTGGCAAGGCTCTTGACTTGGCTTATCTGGCTTTCTTTCAATAAGCCTTTTTTTGCTAATTCTTCTAAAAAACTCATAGGTTAATTGGCCGGCTTCGGAGCGCCGGTCGCCGCAGGCGCAGTGGTCGCCGGAGCCGTCGTGGCTTTTGCCGGCGCAGCAGCTTTGGTATCGGTCGCGGCGGAACCCGGAGCCGCCGGAGCCTGGGCCGGCGTCACGGGAGCAGGCGCGACCGGGTCAGTGCCGATCGGAGCGAACGGATTCGGCCGGCCTTCGGTGCCGTCAGGCACGAGCGAGATGCTCGAGTCGCGGAGAGTAGCGAAAGCCGGATCGGAAAAGATGGCGTCGTTGAGGGTGATGCTCTTGACGGAGAGCAGGAGATTCAGGAAGTCGCTCGCCACGCCGCCGGCGACATCGGCCGGCCCGCTGTCGGCGGGCATCATGGTGCCGTCGGCGCTCGAGACCAGGTTCGCCTCGTCGCCCGGAGCCTGCCTGAAGAACACGGCATACCCGGCCGCCAACACCACGATGATCACTGCGACGATTATTATGTTTTTCGTTTTTGCCATCATGTTAATTCTTCAGCCAATACGTCCTGATCTTGAAATGATACGCGTACGACCCTGCGGCTCCCGTGCCGTTGTCCGACGAGAAATCAATGGAAGAGATGTCGACGATGCGGAGATTGCTCTGCAGATCTTTCAGGAAGGCCATGAAGTTGTCATAGTTCCCCGTCGTGGTGAACTCGAGGCTCCAGCTGCCGTAATCCTTGAGCGCCGAGGCGTCGCCTTCCGGCATGCCGGCATCGACGGTGGCGTTCGGGTCCTCGCTCGGGGTGTCGTACTTCACCTCCTTGAGTATCATGCCGTATGGCAGGGCGATCTTGCCGATCTCGAGGATGAGGCGGATGTTGTCCACGTTGTCGGGCACGAGCTTCCCGAGCTTGGTGAGATTCTCCGGAGACATGGCGTTGTACTTCTCGGTGAGCTTGTCGCGCTCGGCCTCGAGGGATTTCGCGTTCGAGAGGGCCGCGTCGTACGACGCGGCCTCGGCGCGGAGAGCCATGACGTCGCCATAGAGCGGCTTGGTCAGCATGAAGAATCCCGCGATGGCGAGAGCGACGAGAACCAGGGCTGTGAGGAATCTGGCCATATGCTAATTCGTGGCGGCATCCGGAGCCGCGGCCGCGCTATCTGCCTTGTAATTGACGAATGCCGGATCGACCGAGAAGTCGAGATCGAAGGAAACGTTGCCGGAATCGTCGAGGGTGAGCTTGGAAAAGACCGGGTCGATGATGCTCTTGTTCTTGGCGAAGAGGTCGGACTGGAGCGCGATGGAGCGGTAGCCCACGGCGGTGCCGCTCATCTTCACGGAGATGTTCGGGTTGTCCTGGCTCGCGAGGGCATAGGTGAATTTGGTGTAGCGCACGCTCTTCATGGTCAGGGCTTCGAGGGCCTCGAAGATCGGCGTGACGCTGATGTGCTGGCCGAGAATCTCGCCCGCCGCCTTGAGGCGCTTGTCGAGGGTCTGCAGTTCGGCGATCTTCTCCGGCTGGAAGCGGTTCTTGGTGAGCTCGAGGTCGTTCTGCATGCTGGCGATGCTCTTGGCCACCGCCGCCTTGTAGAAGAAGAGCGCGCCGGTGGCGATGAGCACGGTGAAGAATACGAAGAGCGAGATGACCGTCAGGAAATGCACGGGCGTGTCCCCCCCTGAGCGTTTTTCTGTCATCGGTTTCTTCGGTATGAACGATGTTTGGAAATCTTTATCCATTTTTGCTCTCTCTTCCTCCTCGCATTATCGCACTTATTGTAATTTTCTCAAAGCCACGCCGAGAGCCACGGCGAATTCCGGGCCGGTCGCCTCGAAGACTTTCTCCAGGAATCCCGGCGCGCCGACTTTCGAGAACGGATGGCCGACTTCGACGTCCGCGCGGAAGTTCGCCGCCGCCATCTCTTTCAAGCCTTTCATGAGAGCGCCGCCGCCGGTGAGTATGACCTTGCTGATAGTCTGATTGTACTTCTTCTCGTGCCCTAATAATACATTATTGGTCTCGGAAAAGATATAGTTCACGTGCGTCTTGATGGTCTCCGCGATCTCCGCGTCGGGCGGAGCGCCGGTCAGGCCGTATTCTTTCTTCAGTTCTTCGGCGCGGGCGAACGGGACGGAGAGCGATTTCGATATGGCGTCGCTGATGTCCGCCCCTCCGCGGTTCACCGTATGATAGCTCTTCACCATGCCGAACTCGACGAGCGTGAGCTTGGTGCGCGACGCGCCGAAGTCCATGAGCAGCACCAGCGCGAGCTCGTGCTCGAAGTTCGCGCGGAGCGAGGAGAAGATCTCGATCTCGAAGAACGAGACCGCGAGCGCGCACTGCGACACGAGCGAGCGGTACATGGCGATGGCATTGTTCTGGATGGCCACCACGAGCACCTCGGTCTTCTTGTCGCGCGGGCCGGCCGGCATGTCGGGATCGTTCGCCTCCTCGAAGGACTTCTCCTTCTTCGGCAGGAGGAAATAATCGAGCGACACTTCGCTGATGGCCACCGGTATGTGCTTGCGGGCCTCGGTCGGGATGACGGCCGCGATATCCGCTTCCTTGATCTCGACGGGCAGCTCCACGGTGAAGATCAGGCTCGACTGCACCGGTATGGAGAGCGCGGACTGGCTCGTGGTGGTGCCCGACTGCTTCATGACTTCCTTCAGGGCCGCGACAATCTGCTCGATCGGCAGATTGGTGACCCGGCCGACGTCGGTCTTGGCGTACGGGCCGAGGGCGATCGAGCCATAGGTGGTGAGCACGGCTTTCGGGCCCTTCTTCTTTATCTCGACGATCTTGATGGACGAAGAACCGATGTCGATGCCGACCGCCTTGACCTCTTTGTTGCTTGAAAAAATGCTGGAAAATGAAAATGCCATATGCGAATTATCGTGTTAGAATATGCCCCAAGTATACCATATACCTGTCCCGTTAGAAATTAACGAGACGCTAGGACAATCGGATAAATTCTATTATATAAATTTCTAACCGGATATGAAGCTCTGGAACGCACTGCTCGACATAGTTTTCCCCACGCACTGCCTCTCCTGCGGCGCGGAAGGCGCCGACCTCTGCTTCGCCTGCCTCTCGGGCGTCCGCGGCGCCGAGCGCGAGAGCGCGGACTGGATTTTCCCCTTGTACGATTATCGGGAAGAGAAAATAAAAAAGGCCGTCTGGCTCCTCAAGTACAGCCGCAAGCGGCCGCTCGCCACAGTCTTCGCCCAGGCCCTCTATGGCAGGATGCTTGAGGAACTCTCCGACCTCGGACAGTTCGAGAATTTCCATGACGCCCTGCTCGTGCCCATTCCCCTCTCGCGCAAGCGCCACCGCGAACGCGGCTTCAACCAGAGCCTGCTCATGTGCAGAGAATTAGCGGCGCTCGATAATGGAAAAAATTTCAAATTGGAAAAACACGCTCTGATACGAACCAAGGACGGCGTGCATCAGGCCCGCATCGGAAACCGCTCGGAACGCCTGCAGAACATCGTCGGGGCTTTCGCGGTGAAACACGCTGAACGTATCAAGAACAGGAATATCATCCTGATCGACGACGTCACCACTACCGGCGCCACATTGTCCGAAGCCAAGAAAGTCCTCAAAGCCTCCGGCGCGAAAAAAGTCATAGCTTTCACCGTCGCGCATTAGCAAAAATCAAAAAGGTACCTGACCCCTTTTATCCGGTGCCTGCGGAAGATATTTGGCCCGTAGGAGTGTTGAGGTTGTCGGAGAGCGAAGCATACAGCACGTTGTTGGTGATGTTCCCTACTGAGTTAATGGGGTCAGAGTTAATGGGGTCAGCCACCATTCTTTAGGTTTTCTTCGGTCTGCCTACACCCCTAAGCGTCTGTTCGAGTCCGAATTTTTCAACTACCTTTTCAGTCCAGCCTAGGCCACCAAAAGGATTGCTTTTAATGATCGACCTTTCAATTACTTCTTCTTCATCTTCTTTTTGCGGCTCATTAACGAAGGACAAATAACTTCTAGGCATATCAACTGGCCAGGCCGAGAGCAACTTTTTCTGATTAATTGTTCCATATTCCCTCCTCCAGATACTGGACCACTTCCAGTTTTGCGCAAGCTTGCATAGTTTGGCTTTTTTGCCATTTCGTTCTACATAGCGAACGAGCGCAACGAAATGAGCGTCCTTCTGACAGATGAAGGATTTATATCTTCCTTGATACAAGTGTCCTTGCCCGATAGTGCCCTTCATGGTATGCCACCTTCTGGTATGGGTATTCGTGAGCCAGCTCATGAATTTAGACAGATCACCGTCTTTTTTTGGATACAACACCAGATGCCAGTGATTCGGCATGATGCAATATGCGAGCAGTCTCATATCAAATTTCTTTACGGCTTCTTCTAAAATATTTTCAAATAATTTGTAGTCTCCATCATCATCAAAAATCTGAACCCTAGCATTGGCTCGATTCAACACATGGTATATTTCTCCTCCTACGTCAGTTCTGGTGATTCGCGGCATGCCTCTAGTATATCATAAATAGTGGCTGACCCCAATATCCGAGAAGTTTTTCGTCAAACCAAACATCCTCATGTCCTTTGTCATCAATTTGGAATCTCCATCCTGGCGGAAGACCTAAATATTTGAGTACTATTGGTAAGTCATCAGATAAATGTTCAACATGAACAGGATCAAAGAAATCATCTTTATCCGAAAAATCACCAGCCCAGATATACCACCCAGCTGTTTCTTTTTCAACTGGATGACGCAGGCCATTAATTGGCATAGTGCTGCTTTTAATATTTTTTGATATACCAATTTTCATATCAGGAGAACTTGGAGTCCATTCCACATTATATTTTTGGCATATCGCCTTCTGCTCTTCAATTATTTTTTTGTGTAAATCTTTGTATTCTTCGTCTGTCATATTAGGGTAAGAACTGTCTTAGTTAGTGCCTGGGTCTGCGATTTCAATTTCATACCCTTTATCCTTAAATTCGTTTAACTCCTTAACGACTTGATCCAAGTCTGTCGATTTCGGTACGCTAATAGCAATTATTTCTGGACTTCCTTCATAACTACATCCTAAAGATTGAAGTTTAGGAAATATTTTTTCTTTAAAAATTTTTGTTCTATTCTTTAGTAAAGAATCTTTGTATGAAAGTCGAATTGTTTTTATACCACTTTTCTCAATAACTTTAACAAAATTAAAGATAAAGTTGTCTTGTGATTTTCCATATTCGACAATATCTGAAAGTGAGACGTTATTTACATGCACAGGAATATTATCAATTTTTGCTTTATTATCTTCAACTTTTAATGCCCATAGAGTTTCGTCTGCACCTTTATGAGATCCAATACTTATGGGAATAGCTATTTTTATGCGATTTTCTTGAGTATCCATTTAGGCCCCAGTCTTGGTTCTTTAATTTTAATGCAGTAAAAACCGGAAAATTAATCCAACTATTATTGGTACTAGAATAATCTTAAATCCTTGTCTGAAAGATTTTTGCCAATCCCCTATTAAAGCATAAAAAACAAAAGAAATGGCTAGGTATCCTAATAAAATTCCAATGAAGATAAGAACTATTTCGGAAAAAAATCTTTTATACCCGACTTCTAAAAAGATTAAAGCAACGAAAACAAGAGAACCAATAAATCCAACATATCTTTGTTTTTTCATAATTTTATAGCTATTTTGTAGCTGATTTTTGTATAAATTTTCTAACTTTATCTATTGCACCACTGATAGCGGTTCGTACTGAATCAGCTGCCTGTGAACCTATTGCTGATTTCACCGCTGTATTTACAGATATTTTATTAATTGTACCATTTATTGCTTTGGTTCGCATAGCTTCGCCGACTGCATTCATATTTCCTCTACCAGGTTATTGGGGTCAGTCACCTTTCTCTATAAATAGAGACTAAAAATAGTGGCTGACCCCAATATCCTCCGGTATTCTTTACAATAAAATATCCTAAAACACCAAGAACAAGATAGGACGCTAAAACGTAAATTAACAAATAGGGAAAAGTAGAATCAGGATACGTTTTTGAAAAAAGATAAATACCTATTATTGGAGAGAAAAATAGCCAAACAAGAAAAGATGTACCAGCAACAGTAGTTATTTTTTTCATTGTTAACTCTTTAAAAGTTTTTCATCAAACCAAACATCTTCATACCCCTTATCATCAATAAGAAATCTCCATCCAGGAGGTAAGCCTAAATATTTTGCAAAAAGTGGATTCTCTTGGAAAATATGCTCAGCGTGTATTGGAGAAAAGAATGTTCCATTATCTTGTGGGATTTCTCCATCACCAGCCCAGATGAACCATCCTGTTCCAACTCCTTCTGGCGTATGCCTAAGACCGTGAATAGGAAAAATTCCCTCTTTTATTTCTTTGCTTATGCCGATCATAGATTGTGGGTTGCTAGGAAAAAATTTTATCCCAAATTTTTCCGTTATTTTTTTTTGTTCTTCTATAAGATTTTCCATAATATTTATTTTAATCCTAATGCTTTCTTTACTGCTTGGGAAAACGCGCTGAGTAAACCACCTTGCTTTGCAGAACATGAGGCACACTGTGGTTGCACAGACGCTGGGCTACGCATTTGCTGTGTATCTATTTTACCAGTTCTGTAATATTCTACAACTAAAGGTGTCTTGTGATCAGCAACCATAGGAACTCCAGTACGACCACAGTTACTGCAACTTACTCCTGGATAATTAACCGAGTTTTTCATTACTTGAGTAGTAGCTCCTGCTGGGCGACTGTATGCAGTATCAACTTTCTTAACATTTTTTAATTCACTCTGTAAGTCTGGAGTAAGCGCTTTTAGCATTCCGGTTTCTCTTGCTACTCCCCCAGCAACATTTACTTCTCCGCCTCCAGGAGTCATGAGACCCATCATCGTGCCCATTAGTTTTGTATTCGGATCATTTTGCGCTTGATATTGATCAGACTCATATACTGGGTCATATGATGTTACGGTCGGTGAAAAGGCCATCATGAATAATATTTCCCAAGGACCTATAGGAGCTCCAGCAGCAGATAGCCCCTTTGGATCACTCATCGTAATCGGGTTGTCTCTTCCATAACTATACGAATTTTGATTTTGAGGATCAGTAAGCCAAGCATTATCAAAATTCCAGAATTGAGGATCCTCAGATACGAACCTACCTATCTTCCCGTCATAATAGCGTGCATTCAAGTAATCCAGTCCTGTGTCGGTATCATAAATCTGACCGACATATTGCCTCTTTTCCGTATGGGCACCCGAAGAGATTCTTTGATTGCCATATGGGAAGTAATCCAACGTCTCTGCTAATGCTCCAGATCCGTCGGAAACGGCAGTCACTGAACCCAACTGATCAGTGTGGTTATAATACGGCGTCACTGTTCCTCCCGTAGCGATGTTTACCAGCTTGATGTCGTCGAAGTAGAAAGTGCCAGTCAGCTCGCTCAGGACTTCGAAGCCGGTCAGGGTAGCGCCGACGGCGCCGAGATCGGCGAGGGGTATGCTTATGACGTACCAGGTATTGGCCGCCATGACGCCGCCGGGGATATAGTTGGTCAGCTGGACGGCAGAACCGAGAGAGGCATCGCCGGGGCCGTAGGCTTCGGCTTCGAGGTTGGCGCCGGCACTCGCGGCCCGCACCGCGAACTGCACGTGAGTGGCGCCGGCAGTCGAGACGCCGGTCGGGCTGTTGGCGAGATAGAGGCCGCCCC
The DNA here is from genome assembly GCA_037200905.1 of bacterium. Classification (GTDB taxonomy): domain Bacteria; phylum Patescibacteriota; class Minisyncoccia; order Phycocordibacterales; family UBA9973; genus UBA9973. The sequence continues at coordinate 26,834 of JBBCGN010000002.1, read as the reverse complement.
ATGGAGCGGTATATATCATCTTGATGGATTTCGTGCCGGAGTAGACGGTGCCGGTCTCGTTGAAGTTGATGGTGTAGTCCCAGGACCAGTCTTCCCATGTGGTGGAATCGCCGTAGATCTGGTACGTGGTGGTCGTGCCGCCTGTCCCTGATGTTTCGATAGTTGCCACTAACTGACTGCCTGCATAAATTTGCTTCGTCTTCTTGCCGGCGGAATCGACGTTGTAATAGTCATTCGGATATACGGTCGTAGTCGTGCCGTTCGCAAGCGTGGCCCGCTCGCCGTTCTGGTCATATGTGTATGTCGAAGTCACACCACTCTTTACCGCTTGAGTGATTTGGTCTTTGTAGTTCCAGGTATTCGAGAGCGTGCCGTTACCTGTGAGGTTGCCGTCGTTGTCATACGCGTACGTAGCACCATTTATGGTCGTCGCAGCGTGCGGATTAGCATAGCCCGTTCCCGCGTACGTATATGAGCCTATCGGACCGGTAGAGATGTTGCCGATAGCGTCATACGTGAAGGTATGCGTATATGTGCTCTGTCCCGACGCAACCGCAGTAATGGTTGCAGAGGTCATGCGGTTCAGATCATCGTAGACATAATTTGCCGTTTTTGCTGAACTGGTATTCGATGTATCGATAATTTGAGTGATGTTTCCGACATTATCGTATGAATATGTAAGATTCTGAAGATTTGTAACCCCTGAACCTACCACTACCGTACGAATTTTCCGCGCAGCTGGTGCACCCTGAGAATCCACTACTGCGTACACGATCTGATAGGTTCCTGGTGCCGCAGTATTAACTGTACCTGTCGTAGTAACTGAACCTGTGAGAGAACCATCTTGTGTATCAGTAGCGCTATACCCTGGTTCGGTCCAGGTGGCACCGATAGTGAGAGTATACACATCAAAACCGGTGAGCGAAATAACTGGATTAGTATTAGAAGTGGCTAATGCCGTGAAAGTAGCGCTGCTATTAAACGTGTGGACAGTATATGCGCCCGCTGTGGTCACAGTACCTCCAGTTGAGCTTGGCGAGATCCCATCGCTTCCATCCGTGTGATATGCAATTATCACAACCCCGGAACCGCCTGCGCCTCCGCTATGGCTAGAATCTGCCCCTCCTCCGCCGCCGCCAGTGTTTGCGGTACCACTCACTCCATTTGTCGAAGTTCCGCCTCCGGCACCACCCCCAGCACTTGCTGTTCCTGCAGTACTCCCATTACCGCCTCCGCCGCCTGCTCGAGTTATAGATGTTCCAGTAATACTGGATGCAGCTCCTGCTCCGCCATTACCTCCATGTGAATTTGAACTCCCGGCAGAGCCTACAGCGCCTGCTCCACCGCCGCCACCGCCTGCCCTATTGCTGGAACCTGTGCTAGTCGTATAACCCTTTCCGCCATCGTGTCCTTGACCCGATATTCCAGTGCCCCCAGGATCGGATGAGCAGCATCCTCCTGCACCTCCTCCGCCACTTCCACCATTAGAACCAAGAACCTCGCTGCCGCTTGCACCTCCTCCGCCACCCGTTGCCACCAAACTGAGTGCTGAACTATCGCTTCCATTCACGCCGTTAGTTCCAGTTGAAGCAGCCCCCGGACCGCCATTCCCGACGGTCACTGCATATGCCTGTGCAATGATCGATACTGAGTTATTTTCAATATATCCTCCTGCACCTCCTCCGCCACCCTGTTTGGTAGAACCCTTACCCCCTCCCCCTCCGCCTCCGATAATCAATGCTTTTACTGTTCCATAGACTACTGGACGTACTACCACTGTTCTTATTTTTTTTGCAGCAGGTACTCCATACGAATCTGCTACGTCGTAAACTAATTGATATGTTCCTGCTACTGCGGTATTCACAGTACCAGTAACTGCTACAGATGATGTTAAAGTTCCATCTTCGGTATCTGTTGCGCTATATCCAAGTTCCGACCATACGTCACCAACGTATAGTTTGACGAGATCTGCACCCGTGAGAGTAATGACTGGTCGTTGATTGTTTGGCGGAGTTGGTGATGCGGTATTGGCCGACGTACGAGTGGTTAAACGGTATAAATGTGATGCATCATAAGTGTTCAAAGTGGTAATGCCATTTGTATCAGTCTGTGTCGTCACTTGATCTGTTGGACCGTAATTGTAATTTGAAACAACATCCGTAAAGGATCCCCCGCTTTCTTTGCGTTCAATTTTCTCCAAAAAGCCGGCAGTATTGAACGTATACTTCACCTGAGCACTATCAGGATAAGTTATCACTAACTTATTTCCTTGCCGATCGTATGTATACGAAGTGGTATAGCCCGTGCTATTGATAGTTTTCACTTCGCTCGCAATGTTTCCGTTCGAATCATACGTGTACGAGGTATTGGCGCCCAATGTCATCGTTACGGAGCAGGGCTTGCCCGTGCCATTCGTGCATCCGCTGTAAACGTAAGTGATTTCCGTACCAGCTGCTCCCGTATAATCTTCCGTGAGCTGCTGATTGACGTCGTTATACGTGTAATTGGTCGTAAGCGATCGCGGACTGACAGACTGAGTCAGATTTCCCGCATCGTCATACGTATAAGTCCATGTTCCATAAGTGCCGTCCGCGGAAGCATGCAGATCTTGTGCTGTTAATCTGCGGCCAAGACCGTCATAGGTAAAGTTTCTGATATTTGAGAGGGCGTCGGTAATTTTGGTGAGTTTATTATTTAGGTTCCATTCGTAATTTGTCGTGTATGTTGATCCGCCGTTTATTTCGTCGACTTTTATGAGATTATCATAGGCATCTTTATAGTATTTTTTTACCTTGCCGTTTTTGTCAGTGACAGTCGTTTTCCAATCATCATATGCATAGCTCGTAGTGCCAGTCGCATCCGCAACGCTCGAAATACGCTGCAACGGATCATACGTGTTGGTTGCGTATAATGCCGTTGTTCCTGTGGCGGAGGTTTTTGAAGAACCGCTCGAAGTATAAGGAAGCGATTGCTTATATGCGAGGCCGACATTGTTGTAGACTGTATCTTTTGCGTTGAAATTGCCAGATGCCTCCGCTTCTTTCCTTTCCTGGATCAAGCGCCCAAGACCATCGAAATATTGGTATACGTCGGCCGTCGTTGAAGCATCGAGATAATTCGTACGCTGTACTTTTACTGCTCCAGCAGTATCGGTATAAACATACGCAGTCTTAGTGACTGCTGAATATGGTGAAGTGAAATCGGGAATTTTTACAATGGTCGGGCGATCGAGCCCGTCGTACGTTGTCTGATATATGAAACCGTTTTGATCGGTTGTCTGCTTCGGTTTGCCTAATGAGTAATCATACAGATACTGCATCGTATGGCTCAGCGGATCAGTAACCGTTATCGGATAAAGATTATAAGTATCGTATGTAGTGTATGTTGTTACTTTTCCACGAGCGTCTGTATCGGAAATCGGCAGACCGTATGAGTTATATGCTCTTTGGGTATTGATATACGTCGTGCTGGTTTTCCATTGCTCTACTTTTGTCTGATTACCTGTACTGACTGACCCTAGAGCAAGACCATCATAGTAATATCTATTTTCTTTTACTTTGGCTGAGCTTGCATCTGTAACTACTTCACCATAAGGAACGTTTACTTTTGTTGTTCCATTCGTCGCATATGTGTATGTCGTAATACGCTTATCTGAACCCGTGTCAGCAAATGATCCATCTGCACTTCCAGTTACTTCACCCCATTCAGTTTTTGTTAAGACATTTCCATTTGCATCATCATATCCATATTCTGTGGAAACATCTTTATGCCCGCTATTGCCGTCATAATTTAATTCTGTACGACGGATTATTTTTACAAAGTCGTGATCCGTACCAATGTTATACCTATCTACTTTATCCACCGTCAGACGATATAAATTACTACTGTTGTCATATTCCTCGATTCGATATGGCATGCCAATCTTTGCAACATGATCATTGTATTCACCGAGCGTAGTATTTGTGCTGTTCCCTTGATAATAATAGGTCTTCTTTATGTTCCCTGCTGCATCGGTGACTTTGATCGAGTTAAAACCGGCGAACTTCCTGTCTAAAACAGTGTTGTAATAATACAAACCGCCTTCATATTCGTATGTATAGTTCTCGCTAGTTCCGGCTCCATCGTCAATGGTTATTTGAGAGACCACGTCGAGTATCATTGGCAAGGAGGGATTGAGCAAATTCGAACCATTCCTAAAAAGAGGAGTTGCTTTATAGGTAACGGTCGTATTTCCTCCTTGTGCATAAGTGATTTTTTTCAATAAATCTGATTGTATTGTTGTATCATTCAAATATACATTTCCACTATTACCCTCCGCTAAATCTGGAAGCCCATCGCCGTTGATATCCATAGAGCGCAATCCCGAGTCAGCTCCCGAACTGCTGATAAAATATTCCCTATTAGACCCTGCACCACCTTCAAGTGGGAAAAGCCAGGTACCGTCCACTTCTGTCCAGGTGCCATCACCATCATTTGTGAAAATACGAGGGTTAAGTTTTGAACAGGTGCCAGTGGTCATATTGGTATGGCAGATGAGATCATAAAGATTATCTCCGTTAATATCTGCTATTCTTGTTCCCGCATCAGAAGTAGGGTTTCCGAACGGCAAAGGTATATGATTCCACGAGGGTGTGTACGTCCATCCGGAACCGTTGTTGAGGTAAACATAGGAAGCATTGCCTTTTGTCAAGTCTGCAAGTCCGTCGCCATTTACGTCAGTAGCTCGCAGACCCCGATCATTTCCCCCACTCGTGTTGAGAAAACCTTCTCTATCAGTCCCTGCACCACCTTCAAGTGGGAACAGCCACGTACTGCTGACATTTGTCCATGTACCATCGCCGTTGTTCAAAGCGATGAAGGGCGATGTCTTATCGCAAATGCCGTTAATAGATGTGTTATGGCAAAGAACGTCTAACAAGCCGTCCCCGTTGATGTCGGCTATACGCAAACCACTATCTACATTCGAGCTGGAAATAAATGGTATGTCTACCATGCTTCCCCAGTTAGTGCTCCAAGTCGAGTTATACGTCCACCCGGAACCGTTGTTGAGGTAAACATAGGAAGTATTTCCATAAGCTTTAATTAGATCAGTAAGTCCATCGCCATTTATGTCAATAGCTCGCAACCCCTTGTCGTTTCCTCCACTAGTAGTAAGAAAACTTTCTCGGTTGGTTCCCGTACCACCTTCAAGTGGGAAAAGCCACGTACTGCTGACATTTGTCCATGTACCATCGCCGTTGTTAAGAAATACCTTAGGGTTACTATCGGAACAGTAATTACTTGAACTGGAGCTGTTATGGCAAAGAACGTCTAACAAGCCGTCCCCGTTGATGTCGGCCATCCTTGCTCCGCTGTCGCCAGTACCGCTACCGAACGGCAAAGGTATATGATTCCACGAGGGGGTGTATGTCCAGTTTCTTACAGCTGATTGATAATCAAAATCGACTGCTGGAAGCGTAGTAATAGTACTTGAATCATCTTGTCCGGATTCAGTAATGGTATTTAAGAGAGATCCTGCGCCATTATCCCCTGTAGTATACGCGAGAGTATACTTTCGAACCCATACGTTATTTATCTCTGTCCTGATCTCGGTAATACGATAATTGGACTGGACAAGAAAGCCCGTAGAATAATTTGGAACAGCATTTGCCCGACTCGTCCTGTCGAAATTCACTTCCAAGACTCCGGCAGTGCTTGCGTGTCCGGTATAGATTATCTGCGAAGGATATATCTGCCCGGCATCTTTATAGTAAGTATAAGAAATATAGTTGTCATTAGTATCTCTTATTTCCTCAAGCATCCACTTAAACACTTGAGTGGTATCAGCTGAATTATCTTGGCGAGCCTGTGCATTCGCGCCAAACGTATATTTTGTGCCATTTTTATCAACTACCAACCAACCATTAGTCAGTTTTGTATACCTTAGAAAATCACCTTTTTCTACCTTGGCGACGTAATCAGTAGAATTAAGCGCCGTGAGTTCTCCTGATAAGGAGGACGAATAATAGTTACTGGAATAAAGAGCATTAGTCCCTATTTTGTTTACTCTCTCGATATACGGAATATCAATTGACCAGCCAGAACCAATTACCGAATCGTTAGTAGAATTAGCACTGTTATACACTAAGTTCACATCTGGAGTCATATCGTTCCTACCAGGAGAAACTTGGATTGGGTATTTATAAATCAAAGATCCTGTTGTATTATCGATTTCCGGAGTAAGGCTATTTCGAGTACTAGAAGTTATTGTAAGAGCATCAGGACCGCTGATATCGCCTACGCTATTAAGAGCTGCGCTTTGTTCGGATGGTGTTATTTTTGAATCATCCGTAATATCGTTTGAATCGTCAGCTGATTTTGTCGTGTCTGTGTCATCAGGCACTACGCCCTGACCCTCGTCGGGCGGCAAGACGACGGGCTTGGTGTGCGTATGAGCGCTCGGTTTCGGCGTGGGAGCATCCTGCCCTTCGGGCGCTTGCTGGCCCGCATCGGGAGCCGGGGGCGTGCTCGCCGGACCGACTTCCTGGTTCGATTCTATGGAAATCTGGGCGAAGACGGGCGCGCACGGAGAGACGATAAACAAGCTAATAATTAAGGAAACGATTATCTTTGCCAAACCAGAACGAGAGAGCCCGGATGTCGATAGTTCCATATATTAAATTTGTTTACGTGTAATGCACAATTTATATCACACAAGCTCAACAATAAAAAATACAGATGTTGATAACATGAAAAAGCTCTTATGTATCTGATATACGGATTGCCATATAGCAACGGCGTTCGGATATCAAACAAGTGAACTTGTTCATACTCCTCTCTAGTTGCTATAATCATCCCCATGAGTCCCGTTAGAAGCCGCGGTCGCAAAAATTATCAATATATATCGATAAGGTTACGGTATGACCGCGACCTGCTTCTAACGGGATGAGACACTGCAAAGACTGCGAGCCGGCGCAAGAGATACACTGGATGGCCTACCTGTCCGTGGTCATCAGCTGGATCAACGACCCCTACAACGACTTCATGGACATCTTCTTCAAGCGCGCGGTAGACCGCCTGTCGAAAAAGTGGACTATGCCCTTTTTCAGAGGCATGATCTGGCTGCACCTGGCCCGCTGGACCGATGAGCCGAACCAGAAAGACAGCCTGCGCACGAAAGTCTTTTGGAACGAGGCCATCAGGCGCGGCATCACCATGCGCGAGTTCCACCTCGGCCCCATCGACAATGTCTTCATGGCGGAATACAAGGGCAAGACCATCACTTTCGACGGCCTGCCCCGCCCCGACTCGGGAAACTCGGACTCCATGAAATGGATGGACAACAAGGGCATCATGAAGGAAAAGTTTTTGAAAGAAGGCCTGCCTGTCGCCGACGGCGGCCGGGCCTGGAGCGGCCGCGGCGCGAAAAAGATCTTCAGCCGCGTGCGCAAGCCCGTCATCGCTAAGCCCAACCTGGGCTCGCGCAGCCGCCACACCACCATACACATCGAGACCGAAGACGGCGTGGTAAAAGCTTTCCGGAAAGCCAACAAGCTCTCGCCCATCGTCATCATCGAGGAAGAGCTCGAGGGTTCGCTCTTCCGCGGCACGCTCGTCGGCAACAAGCTCGCCGGCGTGGTGCGCCGCGATCCGCCGCAAGTCACGGGCGACGGCGCCAGTACGGTGCGGCAGTTGTGGGAAAAAGAAAACACTCGGCCGGAACGGGCACATGGGCCGATCTTCCATACCATTCCTTTCGACAAGGAAGCCGAGATAGAACTGGCTCGCCAGAAATTGACCATGGAAAGCATTCCCGCAAGCGGCCGCATCGTGACCTTCTCGCAGAAGACCAGCCGCGGCGTGGGCGGCAGCACCACCGAAGTCACCGACATCGTGCATCCGGAAAACCGGGCCATGCTCGAGCACCTCGGCGCATACCTCGATGATCCGCTCGTCGGCGTGGACTTCATTATGAAAGACATCGCCGTATCGTGGAAAGACCAGCCGCGCTCGGGCATCATCGAGTGCAACAGCCTGCCCTTCATCGATCTCCACGAATACGTGCTCTTCGGGCGTCCGAACAACGTCGCCGCCATTCTCTGGGACTACGTCATGCCGGAGTCAAGAACAAACTAGATAAAGATAAGTTAGGCAGCCTGCCTGTGATTGAACGTGATCTGCGAGCCGGGGTTCCAGGCCTCCGGGTCCATGACCAAGTGCGAGATATATTTTTCCGTGGTGATGAAGTCGCCGAGGAATCTCATGAAGTCGCCGCTGCGGTCCTCCTCCCCCCTCTCGCGGAAGTGATCGATGGGGTGCGCCTCGGGCGTGAACTCGTAGTGCCCGCGCATCTCGCCGTCTTCGAAGACGCGCAAGTGATATTGATGCTTGAAGCTCGCGAGCTTGCGCCATGAGAGCACCTGGCCGGAATCGATCCAGGCGATGAAATGGTTGCCGAAGCCCCATTTCTCGTTCAAGTGCCTCTTCAGCTCCTCGAGGGTCTTGCCCGGGGCCAGCCAGCCGAGATGATAGCGCTGGCGCTCTTTCTCGTGCCAGATCAGGCCGGACTTGAGCAGCCCGCGCTGTATGCGGGGGAAAAATCCGTATATGAAGCGCCAGATGCGCTGTTTTGTCCTATCCCAAAAGCTCATACTAGTATGATATCACTAATCCATGGCGCTGTCTCCGCAGCCCGTCTGCTGAAGGTTGATCGAATAATCGAGCTTGGAAGGGTCGGCATATACGTACGTGCCGTCGCCGCGGTCCTTCATCTCCCCGAAGGCCGGCGTCGCCACGCTGTCGCCGACGATGATCTTCAGCTCTTCCGTGGCGGTCATGCCTTCGGCGCTGGTATTCCAGAAGGCATTGACGATGCGTTTGCCGATCAAGTCTCTCGGCGTGATGGTGCCGGTAAAAATGCCGACTTTCTTGTCCTTCTCGGCCGGCAGCCAGTGGAATTCTCCGATGACATTCTGGTCGCGGACGTCCATGGAGAGCATGGCCTTGCTGCCGTCTTCGGTGTTCCAGATATAGCAGAGCTGCGAAGCATTCACATCCGGAGACAGGCTGTCAGGATCGGGAACGGTCGGCGTATTCGGATAGGTGCCGGTCACCGGAGCGACAGGCACGGGCTTCTTGCCGACGACATGGAGGAACGCCACGGTGACGCCGAGCACCGCGATGATGATAAGCACGGATATGAAGGTTTTCATGCTTGCATTATACCTCATTTTTCCGGAGATGCTCAAGGCGATATGCGTTGACCGTGTTGTGCGCCAAGCGCGTCGGCTCGGGCAATTTGTGCTTCCTGAGGCAGTTTTTTATTATTTCGATCGATTCGGCGAGGGTGATCAGGTGCCCGGGCGAGATGAAGATCGGCTTCACGTCCGGCTTCACCCGCAGTGCCGCGCCGATGATTTCTTCGGCGTCGTATTTGTCATGCAGGTACGAAATATCGCCGGGCCTGTTTCCCGGCTCCTCGTATACTCCCGTCAGCACGCTCTTGGCTACTCCGATAGTAGGCACGCCGAGCAGGAGCCCGAGATGCGTGGCGATGCCGAGCCGGCGCGGATGAGCGATGCCGATGCCGTCCACCACTATCACGTCCGGTTTTTGCTTCAATTTCGCCCAGGCCTTGAGGAGCATAGGGATCTCCCGGAAGGAGAGCAGTCCGGGGATGTATGGAAATGGTATGTCGTCTTTGACCACGCTATGATCGACCAGAGAAAGTTCAGGGAACGAGAGCGTCACGAACCCTGCGAAGCCGAAGGTGGAAAAGAGATTCATGCTGACGTCCGCCCCGCCGATGAGCTTGATGTCCTTCTTGAGCGGCACGAGCCGGACTTTCGCGCGGAGCTCTTTCTGCATCTCGATCGCCTCTTTCGGCGTGATCTTATCGAAAATATTATTTTTCATCTTTGGGTTTGCCGTGCGGGTACCAGTATTTCTTGCCCTTCAGTTTCTCCGGCATGAGATCCTCTTTCGTGTATTTTTCATAACCTTCTCCGTAGCCGAGGTCTTTCATCAGCTTCGTCGGCGCGTTGCGGATCTTGAGGGGCACCGGCAGATTGCCGTGCTCCTTGGCGTCGGCCATGGCGGCGAGATACGCCCAGTAAGCGGCTTTCGACTTCGGCGCGAGCGACAGGTACACCACGCCGTGCGACAGATTGATGCCCGCTTCCGGATAGCCGATAGTCTCCACCGCGCGGAAGACGGCGTTCGCGAGCGGAAGAGCCTGCGGATCTTCCATGCCTATGTCTTCGGAAGCGAATATCACCATGCGCCGGGCGATGAATTTCGGGTCCTCGCCCGCTTCAATCATGCGCGAGAGATAATACAGCGCCGCATCGGGCTGGCTGGCCCGCATGCTCTTGATGAAGGCCGAGATGGTATTGTAGTGCTCTTCCCCCTTCTTGTCGTAGCGCAGGAATTTCGCCTGCAACGTCTGCGTCAGGTTCTCGACGGTGATGTCGCCGTAGAGCTTGGCGGTGTTCTCGATCATGGCGAGCACTTGCCGGGCGTCCCCGCCCGCCATGCCGATGAGCCACTCCGCCGCATCCGCGGGAATCTCGTAGCCGGTGCGCTTAATGATCTCCGCGATATCCTTTTCCGTCAGCTCGTTCAGCACGAAAACTCTCGAGCGCGACAACAGCGCCGATATCACTTCGAACGACGGGTTCTCGGTCGTGGCGCCGATGAGAGTGAGCTTCCCGGACTCCACTGCCGGCAAGAGATAATCCTGCTGGGCCTTGTTGAAGCGGTGGATCTCGTCGAGGAACAATATCTTCGGGCCGAAGAGAGTGCCTTTCTCTTCGATGATCTGGCGGATATCATCCTTGCTCGCCGACACTGCCGAGAGCTCGTGATAGTCGGCATTCAACGATTTCGCATAGATGCGCGCGAGCGTGGTCTTGCCCACGCCCGGCGGCCCCCACAGTATGAAAGAAAAAAGATGCTTGGCTTCGATGGCCACGCGCAAAGGGCCGGGAGCGACGCCCTTCTTCGCGTCCCCTTTTCCCACCAAGTGCTCCTGGCCGATGAATTCGTCCAGGTTCTTGGGCCTGATTTTCGATGCCAGTGGCTCCATAGCTTCATTATACTCTTATTGTCAATATGCCTACCAAAGCAAGAACGCCCAACGATAAGTCGGGCGTTCTTGCAGGCGGTTTTTTTATATGCAAAAAATTCTGCGGAGAGCGCTGTATTACCACCACAAGCCGCCAAGGCCTGCGCCTTTCATCTGCGCGCGGGTGATGGCGCCGAAATATCCGGCAGCCGGAGCGATGCCTTTGGCAGCCTGATAGCGAGCGAGCGCTGCGCGGGTCATCGGGCCGAAGAAAGTCGTCTCGTTGCCTGGCGCGCCTATCCCGCTTTGAGCGAGGGCGAAGCCGTTCGCGTTCAAGAGTTTCTGGAGGGCGAGGACATCGTCGCCGGTCATGCCGAGCTTGAGGTCGCGGACTGAAACCAGAGCCAGAGGAGCGCCCGATTGCGCATCAGGAAAGAGCTGGGGCCACTGCGCCTTCAGCGCGTCTGCCGCATCGGCATTGCCGGTGTCAGTAAGATTCTTGACGCGGGACTGCACGGAACCGCCCCTGCTCGAACTGTGTCTCGACGTTTCCTCCTGTTCGACTTCCTCCCATATCGCATAGAACGTGACGTCGTTTGCGGGCATGGTGTATGAAGCGCCTACCGCATATGCCGTGCCATCGCCGTCCGGCTCAGTATTCCACTCTTGGAAAGTGAAGCCGGAACGCGTCGGAGCAGGGGGCAAGGTCGCCACTACGCCAGCAGTATAGCCGACCATATGGGAAACGGACGAGCCGCCTTGGGTGTCGAAAGAGATGGTGTATGTCGACAAGACGCCTAATACCGGCAAGGAACTGTCATCCTCGAACATCCAAGTGCTGGAAAAATTCCAGAGCGGAGAACCGATATATACCGCGTACAGCGGATCGCTCTCGTAGAAAGAAGAGAGTGCTTGACTGCCTGCCGAACCGCCGTCGACAGTAGTGCCGCTATTAGAACCGAGCAGTGTCGCATACACGCTGTATGAATTAGTAACGGCTCCGCCAGACGTCCAGCCGGCCACTCCGCCGGATTGTTCTGATCCGGTTGGCGAGTTTGTAGAGAAAGAGTTCTTGATCGTGCCGTAATTCTGTCCTGAAATTCCGCCCGCGTACCCATCAGATCCTCCTCCGCTTGACAAGGCAAGAATACTGCCTGAGGCGTATGAATTCTGGATGAGGCTGTCAATTGCATTATATCCGGTAAGTCCCCCAGCTCTGGGGTGCGTATTGTCACCGGCAGTTATAGAACTGACAGAAGCTGTGGAATAAGAGTTAGCAAGCGTTCCATCCAATATTCCCACGATACCACCCCCATAGATATATGTGGACCCGCCAGCGTGCGCAGTAGACACGCTACCGCTCACAAACACCTTTTCTATAGAAGTATCGTCCTGCGTCCAGCCGACCAGGGCTCCGGTGTGTCCGCCGCTGTCGATATTGACATTAGTCAGCTTCACGTCGGCAATGACAGCTCCTGATGTGGAACCGAACAGTCCGACCCCTTCCAGGTTAGTACGATTGATATACAGGCCGTCTATGGTGTATCCCTGTCCGTCGAAATGGCCCGTGAATTCATCGCCGAACGAACCGACTGGTTCAAAGCCTTCACCGGTATTGTACGACGGGATATCGCAATTGATGTCGTTGCCGAGCTTATAATACGCATCGAGATCGTCCGCCATGAATTGCAAATCTGGACAGTCCTGGATTATGAACGCGGTTCCGGCCGAAAGGCCGTCTCCTCCCCCGAAAGGGCCGGTTGCCGCATGGCTCGCGAGCGGCATGAAAGCGAGCGCAAGCGCGATTAACGCGACCACTGCCCTCGTTGCGCGCAACTCACGAGAGAGATTAGGAAACCGTGTGATGATGTTCATATGAATATATAAAATAATAATAAATAAAACTTCAAAACGATTACCATTGATTATATGATATTTTGCCCGCGAGTACTAGCTATCTCCGTTAGTGGCCTGTGCGGGATTCTGGGCTATTGCTTCCGATTACCGTTCCTGTCCGATGAATTCGTCCAGGTTCTTGGGCCTGTTTTTCGATGCCAGTGTGGTTCCATAGCTCGATCATATCTCTCTCGCCAAATAGGAAAAGCGCCCCGTTCGAAAGGACGCTTTTCCGGCAGGCGTGCGATGATTATTTATTTTCGTCCGCTTTATGCGTGCTGCCGTCTTTCATCTCTTCGTCCGGCATATCGCTATCTATCTTTTCAGCGTCCTTGTCAGTCTTTTCAGCTTCTTTTTTCTTCTTTTCTTCGTCGTCCATATTATTGTTATCCATATATATTGGTTATTGCAAGTAATAACTTGTCCATATCGTGATACTAATGCTCGACCATATATAAAGACGTATCGAGGCGTATTCTATTACCTGGAAAGCAAATGACAAAAAACCCGGAGCGCGTGCCCCGGGTTCGTGCGGAATGTTCCGCGGATGTTTCAGTCGTAACACGATTCGCCGTTGACCTCTTCGATCAAGTCCACTGCGCGAGGATACTCGGCAAGCGACTTGAAGCGGTTGGGGTCTTTCCCGTACACGGCTTCATCGCCGAACATCAGGTGATAATCGCCGGGACGGATCTCGTGGAGCCGTACGCCGTCGGCGAGGATCAGCGAGTGGGTCGGATAGCCGCAATCTTTGACTTGCTCGATGAGCTTGGCATACCGCTTTTCGTCGCTCACTTCCGAGAATACGAACAGAATCGATTGGATTTTTTTCTTTTCCATGAAGGCCTCCTTTTTGGTTTTTTATTTAAAGAACAAAATCAGCCTAGCGGGCTGATTTTCATTTTCATAGTGCGAGTTTATATCAAGACAAAAATCAGCCTGCTAAGCGGGGGTTGTAAGGAGGCAACAGAGGAGTTTTGGGGCTGATTCGTTCACGTGTACATAATAGCAGAAAAATATTTCTCGTCAAATGCCGGGCGGATTCGGTCACGAGTATTTTTCTGCTGAAAAATCTCTCGACCCCGTCTGTTCTCGCGATTCATTGCGGAGCCGGGCGGATTCGAACCGCCGAGGGGTTTTGAAGCCCCTGCCTCTTTAGCAAAGAGGTACGTTAGACCGCTCTGACACGGCTCCAATGTTTACCAAAACACTCTATCATATTCTGGATATTTTTCCATTTTTTCTGGTATACTCTTCTTGTTTTCGGAGAGGTGGGTGAGCGGCTGAAACCAACAGTTTACTAAACTGTCGTCCCCTTAAAAGGACCGCGAGTTCGAATCTCGCTCTCTCCGCCAACTCGTGCTAGCACGAGACGCTTATGAAACACGCCTGGAAAAATCTGATTGATCTGCATGGCAATATTGTTAAGCAATACAAGGTCGTTGGCAGTAGCATGGCAATTATAAAAGAAGGTAAGCTGGCTTTTGAGCAACATCTGGGATACGCAGATAAAACGACTAAACGAAAGACGGATATTAATACCATTTATCATTGGGCTTCAGTCACCAAGACATTCACTGGTATTGCTATCATGCAACTGAGGGATCAGAAGAAATTAAAACTTAGTGATCCTATAATTAAATATATTCCCGAACTTAAGGAGATGAAGAATCCTTATGGCAGGATGAGTGATATCACTATTTTACATATCCTCACTCACTCCGCAGGTTTTCGTTGTGATACATGGCCTCATGACATGGACAAAGCAGGTACGTGGAATGACCTAATGAATAGCATGTCAGGTTTCAAAATATTGTTTAAGCCAGGAAGTAAATTTAGCTACTCAAACTTGGCAATCAATTTCTTAGGAAAAACCATTGAGCGAATTAGCGATATGGCATACGAGGAATACATTAAAAAGAATATCTTTATTCCGTTGAATATGACCCACAGCTATTTCAACAATACACCGAAAAAATTTTTAAAATACCGTTCAAATAATTATTCCATACGAGATGGTAAGACCATAACAAACGGCTTTGATTTTGAAACTGGGGTTACAGTTGCAAATGGCGGATTGAATGCCCCCTGTACAGACATGGTCAAATATATGGATTTTCTTTGCAATGGCGGTTCAATTTTGAAACGAAGCTCATTAGAAGAAATGTGGAAACCTCATCTTCTTATCGGAAAGGAAGGAAGTATTAAGCTTCATATTGGTCTTTCCTTTTTTCTTCTCAATTACAAGAAAAAAATGTTTATTGGACATACCGGGAGTACGCTAGGATATATCTGTTTTATGTATATAAACCCTAAAAGCAAAACAGGTGCTGTGGTAAACTTCAATACAGCAGGAAAAAATAAGAATCCTGATACAAGAAAGGGATTATACGAATTAAGAAAAAACTTATTTGATAAACTTATTCCATAGCGCACGAGAAGCGTCATGGCATGATTCTCAAATATAAGAAACGGACCTTACAGGGCTTGTCCGCCACAGGTCGGAACCCGAAGCTCTCCGCCATTTAGAGCTAGCACGACATGCTACCTGAAATGGAGCAACCAAAAAGATTCAGCGATACATTTTCCTGCCATCATTCCGTTTGTAAAGCCGAAGTCGCCGTTACCAAAAATTTCATATATCCCATCACGGTTTCTTATCATTGCCTGTTCTTGTGAAGACTTTACTGTTACTGCTGTCCAATGATGAGAAATTGAGATATTCCTATGCTTCAATGAAGGAAGCCTCTGTCTGATTATATCGACAAGAAAATCCCTATGCGCAGCTAATTCTTCTTCTGTGAAGTTCGGATCAATCCTTCCCGATGTGAACAAGCGGGAATCAATTTTTCGTATATTGTAATAATCTTCTCCGAGTGTCCAAAACATGCCGCCAGTGCTCCAATCTAAAGCAGCCATGTCTTCGGCAGACAACGGCTCAGTGACAATTGCTTGCTCATGAGTAATTGTTACATTGTCAGAGTCTGCAAATTGAGAACTTCCTTCCAGTGCCAATACTACTCTCTTGGCACGCACAATACCGTTTGTCGTGGTAACCGTATGAGCATCAATGTGTAGCCCTGGAGTTTCCTCGTAGATGATCGCTCCATATTCTTCAGCGGCTCGCGCCAACCCTCTCACAAATTTTACCGGGTGCATCGTGCAATCGCCGGGCGTAAAGAGTTCGAGATCAAAAGGCCCATCCTTTAACTGCTGACCATGTTCGATAAGTTCGACTTTGAAGCCGGCCCTGTATCGCATGTCAGCCTCAACGCGAAGGAACTCTTTTTCTTTTTGGTCATAAGACATCAATAAGCTTCCAGGTTGCTCAAAATCGCAATCGATGGCGTGATCTTCAATCAAGGATTGCACGTATGTACGCGCCTCTACTGTTTTCTTCCAGTTATTTTTTGCGACATCGAATCCCATTTGTTCTATGGCAACAACGAATGGGACTGAGAATCCTTCGACAACCATACCCCCGTTTTTACCAGCCGCTCCCGAGGCAACAGTATTTTTCTCGATAAGCACGGTCTTTAGGCCCTGTTTTGCACAATGATATGCAGCGGAGACTCCTGTAATACCAGCCCCTACTATCACGACATCCGCTTCGATAGAACCTGACAAAGCAAGGCGCGCTTTGTAAGGGTAATCAAGCCAATATGAGATAGATTTCATGATTATATAATAGCAATTTTTAGTGCCGTAATATACTTACATTTTGACCCGCACGAGATGCGTCGATTTAGTTTCAGGAAAAGTTGCTAAAATAGCTTTGCAGGCCTTGTCGGGGTTTAGTTCCAACCCGACGCTCTCCGCATCTAACAGTTAGCACGAGATCATCACCGTCTCACTGTAGCAGCGACATAAAAAATCGGAGACCATATGGTCTCCGATCATCATCTGTTTGGTATCCTGATACGCAAGCTTCGGGTTGGGCCGCATCCGGCATTTTCCCCATAGTCAGGATCATTGAATTCTGCAAATCCCATTCGTCTGAAGTGTTTGGTCACGGCATCAGCCAT
Organism: bacterium; assembly: GCA_037200905.1. Classification (GTDB taxonomy): domain Bacteria; phylum Patescibacteriota; class Minisyncoccia; order Phycocordibacterales; family UBA9973; genus UBA9973. Next base: position 9,869 of record JBBCGN010000002.1, on the reverse strand, counting down.
GGGCCTGTTAAGTGTCACGCTTTCTGCAAGATATGCATATTGCAGAGGAGCGACTGATGAAAGTCTTGCCAGCAAAAGGTTCATTGCTTCGGCTCCATGGAGATTGCGACGTTCAGGCACAATAATGCCGTAATAGCGGAGACGCAGCGTATCATCCCCCGCTTCATCATAAACGAACCATCCGATGATGCCGATGGGCGCGCCGTTTTTATCAATCGAGAATATCTCGCCGTCCATATTGCCGGGATCAATGCCATAGCTCTCATAGCTCGAACGAGCCTGTTCTTGGAGCTGAGCAACTTCCCATATGGTATTGAGGTCGGGATAGCGCTCGAAGAAGCCGATGGTTTCAGGCGGATTGAGTTGATGTAATATAATCATATATGTAAGAAGGTATTGATTCTTTCATACGATATCAGAAACTAGAAAAATATCAAATGAGCAAATCTTGGAGCACGCACAACATTGGCTGCAAAAAGGCGTGGAGTATGAGAAAGAATGTGAAGAATTAGGTATCTGGTTTATCGATACATCTTTTGAGAGACAGGAAGAATTAGACGAGGTCTTAAAAGAGTTACCCAAAAGATGTTAAAATGACCTTGCAGGGCTTGTCTGCCAGTGGTTCTGACCCGACGCTCTCCGTAGCCAGTATTTAGTGTCGGAAAACACAAGTACTTAAATCCTTGGAGTTAGGCTATAATACGACTCATGGATGGACAATTTCACAAAGCATCTGTTTCTCCAAAGGAAAAAGAAATAAAGGGCGGTATCGGACCAGAAAATACCATATATGATATTGCTCCCGAGCTTAAACTCTACAAGAAAAATGCAGATGTTTCTTATACATGGCGTGGAAATTTGAATAAAAGAGAAGCTGATATCTATCGGGATCAAAATGGAGATGCGTGGTTTGAAATAACCAAGTCGCCGAGAAAACAGATGATGATATCGCTTCTCTCTCAACAGTTTTTCAACGTGGCAAACGTCATTGAAGTTCCACAGAAAGAGATTGGCAATGTTTCAAAATTTTTCTCAAAAATTAACCCGAAATTCGCCAAGCTGTATGATTCTTTAACTCATAGATTCAGAAAATCAACACCGGCATTTCTCTCGAAAGAGATGGATTTGACAAAAGTAGAACAAAAGAGCCACGAAGAGATGCTTGCGGATTTTCTGGTGTTCGAATCCATTTTTGATTCTGAAGGCCATGGGGATAGGAATTTCATGGAGGGGCATAATGTAAAAAGGTTTATGAACGGATATGCTTTTTTTGATTTTGATCAGGCAGGAATCTTGCCGCTGAAACACTTCGCGGAATACAAGGAAACCCAAGACAAGATAAATAATGGGACATACGGATACTTTCCTCAATTGAAGAACATGATCACCAAAGACGGATACTACCAATTCGGCCGCAGAGTCCCCCACATATTGGATGGCATGCTTGCTGTTGCAAAAAAACTAAAAGAAATAGAAGCCTTTTTCAAAGGAAAAGAAGGCGAAGATTTTGTAAGGGCTGTGCTCAGAAAGACAAAATATGCGGAGGAGTACAAGGAACAAAATGAGAAAAAATCTGACAGCGGCTCACTGGATGAGAGTTATGCTGATCCGCACGAATTGACCCAAGGCATGCTTGCTCAAGTAAACTACAAACTAAACGGATTGCTTGCAGAACTTGAAGAACATAAGGCTGAGGCGGTAGAACAGCAAGAAGACAAGGAAGGAGCGTTAAAAAACTACGAAAAGATCGTCTCACAAGTTAAAGAAATGGCGGCTCACTCGTCTTAGTGACGAACTAAGGAATATCATTGATATGATACTGCTGCCCCAGCAGGCACCATGGTATAATGAGGTCATATGAAAAAGACAAAATTATTGTTCTGGATCCCCACTATTATAATTTTCTTTGCTGAAGGTATCGTGCCGGTACTCACCGGCCACACGGAGTTCGCGAAAGAGAGCATCAGGCATCTCGGCTATCCGGAGTATTTCGGCACCATGTTCATATTCTTCAAAGCCGCCGGCGCGCTCGCGCTCATCCTGCCGAAGTTCTCCCCTCGCGTCAAAGAATGGGCCTATGCCGGCTTCGCCATCGATTTCATCTGCGCCTTCATCAGTACCGTCGTCGTCGACGGCCTCGTCGCCACGGCCATCCTGCCGCTCGTCTTCATCGGCCTGCTCATGCTCTCATACGTCTACTATCACAAGATGCGCGGCAACCGAGTCACCTTCTAGCGCAGACGCCGCTTCATCCTGCCAAATAAAAAGGGAGAGCCTAGAAAAGCCCTCCCGATGATAAAACCAACCCTTAACGAATGAAAACTTTGCGCGCCGTTACCTCTTTGGTATCGGCAGCTATTACCCTGACGATATAAATGCCCGTGGGCACTGATACTGTAGCATACAGAATGCCGGATTTTTCCCGCCACTCCCTATGCAGCCTGCCTTGCAGATCGAGCAAGGCAACATCATATATTCCTCGCGGATTGCCGAACTCGATGCCGAATGCTCCGCTGCTCGAACTGGAAATGACTTTGGTAACCCCTTTTCCTGCCAGAGCCGGCACCTTGAAGACATTGCTGATCTTCTTCCTGCCGTCGGCATCGATCTGAACGATGCGATACAGAATGGCATCCTGGCTCGCCGTGGCGTAGCGGAATTGATACGACAGCGGTTCTGAGCTGCTGCCTCCGGAAGCGCGTGAGGAGACGAAAGCCACAGAGTCCCATGCCGCGCCGTCCATGCTCGCATCAATCTCAAAGCCCCTGTTGTTGCTTTCAGAGGCTGTTTCCCATGTGAGGGTCACATCACCATCATCGCGTTTTGCCGAAAACGATTCGAGCGACACCGGCAATACCGTGCACGTTTCGCCCGTGCAATTCGGCTTGGAAAATATTTCTATTTTCGGCTGGCCGGCACAGGATGAGAAGCAATCGGAATACGCGGTCTGCGACGCGGTGCACGGCGGCAATGCGATGCATTGCGACATGCACGTGCCGCAGGTGATGTGCGCATACAGAGTGTGCCCGGTCGGGTTCGCATACGTGATCTTAAATTTTTCCTGGCCGTATCTGCATGGCACTTTTTCGGCAGTAATGCTCTCAAGGCACTGGGCCTGCGAGGCGGATGCGAACAAGAGCGCGAACAGGCAGAAGGTTACGGAGAAAGTGATGAATTTTTTCATACTTTTTGTTTTAGTTTTTAAAGAGCCGAGATATTCGGTCCGGACGGAATATACCATTTATAAGTATAAAAGTCAAGTATCTCTCCCTCTGCGCCCTGCTTGAGAATCAGTGATATAATGCTCCCATGGACACGAACCAGGATATGGAAAAATTGAAGGCCGAGAATGAGCGCCTGGCAAAGCTCTACGCGGCAAAGTCGGATCTGGTCTCCCTCAGCGTGCACCAGGTCAGGACATCGCTTTCCGCCATCAAGTGGATCATCAAGATGTTCCTCGACGGCGACCTCGGCACTTCCACGCCCGAGCAGCAGAACCTCCTCGCCAAAGCCTACGAGACCAACGACCGCGCCATCAACATCGTCAGCGAGCTCCTGGTGGCGAACAAGGCGGAAGAGATCATGGAAAAGGATTATGCGTACGGCAAGGTGGACATCAAGGAGATGATCGACAGCGCCGTCTTCGACTTTTCCGGCGAAGCCTACGAGAAAGGCATCGAAGTGATATTCCTCAAGCCCGAGATGGAGATCCCCCATGTGCGAGCGGATCGCGAGAAGCTGCGCGTGGTACTGCAGAACCTCCTCGAGAACGCCATCAAGTACTCGAACAAGCACGGCAAGATCTTCATCACCCTCGTCAAAGACGGCGGCTTCTGCCAAGTCTCCGTCAAGGATACCGGCGTCGGCATCTCGGAAGAAGGCAAGAAGAAGATCTTCGAGAAATTCTACCGCGACCCCGAGGCCCAGAAGCAGGAGATCATCGGCTCGGGCATGGGCCTCTTCACCACCAAGAACATCGTGGAGACGCACGGCGGCAAGATCTGGTTCGACTCGAAGGACAAGGAAGGCACCACATTTTTCTTCACCATCCCGATCGCCGAGTAGGCGGTTGCGCCCCGAAGCATTAGGAGTATAATAAGCGTATTATGGCTAAAACAATACTGATCATAGAAGACGATAATTTCCTCCAGGGATTGGAGGCGAAAAAGCTCAAGAAAGAGGGCTATGACATCCTCGCGGCGGCGAACAGCAAGGAAGCCTTCGACATCATCAACGGCCCGACCAAGATCGACCTCATTCTCCTCGACCTGCTCCTCCCCGACGTCGACGGTTTCGAGATTCTCGGCAAAGTCCGCGAGAATCCCGCCTACAAGGATCTTCCTGTCATCATCTTCTCGAACCTCTCCGAAGAAAAGGACATCCAGCGCGCCCAGAAGCTCGGCATCAGCGAATTCATGGTGAAGTCGAACTTCACCCTCGACGAGCTCGCCGAGAAAGTCAGGGCCCTGATCGGACAATAATGCAGCTCGCCGACAAGCTCGAAAAACAATTCCGTTTGGACGAGAAACAGAAGAAAGCCCTGGCCAGACTCGGGCTTTTTTCTGTTGCGGATCTCCTCTTTTATTTTCCTCTCCGCTATTCCGACATCAGCCAGGTAAAAGAGATCGCGCACCTGGTCGCCGGCGAGACGGCCACGGTATACGGCAAAGTCTCGAAGCTCAAGACCAAGAAAGGCTTCCGCTCGAAGATGCCCATGGCCGAAGGCGAGATCGCGGACCTCTCGGGCAAGATAAAGATCACCTGGTTCAATCAGGCATATCTCGCCAAGATGCTCCACGACGGCGAATCGGTAAAGCTCACCGGCCGCGTCACCGAAGGCTCGCATGGCCTGTACATCGCCAATCCGGAATTCGAGAAGACGGCCGACCTGCCGATCGATTCGCACGATACGCTATTCAAGAAAGAAGGCGCTGATAATTCTGGATTTTCATATCCGGTATACCGCGAGACGCGGGGCATCACCTCCAAATGGTTCTATCATGCCATCGAAAAGATCTTCCGGGACAAGACGCTCGAGCATATCGAAGACTATATTCCGGCGGATATCCTGAAGAAATACCACTTGCCGACGCTCGCCTCCGCCCTGGTCTGGATCCATACCCCGAAGAACGAGAAAGATGCCCAGACGGCCCGCAAGCGCTTCGCCTTCGAAGAAGTTTTCTGCATCCAGCTCGAGCGGCAGAAAGACAAAGTGTCGTACCGAAAAAATAAGTCATTCAAGATCGAGGGCAAGAAGAATGACATCGAAGAATTCGTATCCCGCTTCCCTTTCACGCCGACCGCCGCCCAGCAAAAATCCATCGCTACCATCCTCTCCGACATGAGCAAGAATTTTCCCATGTCTCGGCTGCTCGAAGGCGATGTCGGCTCGGGAAAGACCGCAGTGGCCGCCACCGCCGCGTACGTCACGGCCACCACCCGGCCGGAAATAAACGGCAAGCGCCAGAGCTTCGGCAACATGCAGGTAGCATATATGGCGCCGACGGAGATCCTCGCCGCCCAGCATTTCGAATCCTTCATAAGATATTTCCGCCACCTGCCGATCAGCATCGGACTCATCACCGGCAGCGGCTGCAGGAAATTCCCTTCCAAAGTGCATCCCGACGGCTGGACGGATATTTCTCGCACCCAGCTCCTCAAATGGGCAGCCGAGGGCGTTTTGCCGATACTCATCGGCACGCACGCCTTGATACAGAAAGCGGTGAAATTCAAGAACCTCGCGCTCGCTGTCATCGACGAGCAGCATCGCTTCGGCACGGAGCAGCGTAGGAAACTGATCAGGAAAGACGGCGTCGCGCCGCACCTGCTTTCTATGACCGCCACGCCGATTCCCCGCACGCTCGCGCTTACCATCTATGGAGACCTTGACCTGTCGCTCCTCGATGAGATGCCGGCCGGCCGCAAAGAGATCATCACCGACATCATCACGCCGGACAAACGCGCTGTAACATATGAAAAAATCAGAACGGAACTTGAGGCCGGCCGCCAGCTCTATGTCATCTGCCCGAGAATATTCGAGCCGGACCCGGAGAAAGAGCTCGCCCTCAACGTGAAATCCGTCACCGAAGAAGCCCTGCGCCTGAAGAAAAATGTGTTCCAGGAATACGAGATCGGAGTTCTCCATTCGAAGATGAGCAAGGAGAAGAAAGAAGCAGTCATGGAAGAATTCAGCAGCGGAAAAATTGATATCTTGTGCGCGACGTCTGTCGTCGAAGTCGGCGTGAACGTGCCGAACGCCACTATCATCATCATCGAGGGCGCAGAGCGCTTCGGCCTGGCCCAATTGCACCAGCTCCGCGGCCGCGTCATCCGCAGCACCCATCAGGCATACTGCTATGTCTTTGCCGAAGCGAAATCCGAGAAGACTATGCAACGGTTGAAAGCCTTGAAGACCGCCAAGAACGGCTTCGAGCTGGCAGAGCTCGACCTGGCGCTCCGCGGCGCAGGCGAACTCGGCGGCACCAAGCAGTGGGGCATTACCGACCTCGGCATGGAAGCCATCAAGAATATAAAGATGGTGGAAGCGGCGCGAACCGAAGCTATCCGCCTCATCGGCGAAGATGAAGAATTATCGCATTACCCGCTCCTCAAAGAGAAAGTGCGCGAGAAGGCCGGAGAATTCCACTTTGAATAATCCGCCGCGTCATATGTTAATTTCAATGGCTCGCAAATGCGTACTGCGTGTATGAGTATTTGTTGTTGCCGGAACCGTCATATGCCTTGGCGTAGAGAGCATACCGCGCGTCCGGGACACCCGGCACCATCCAGGCGCAGGTAAACGGACTTTCCGTGTCCGCGCACAAGAGGCCGCCGTTGATGTAAAATTCCACCTTTGCCACTCCGACATCGTCCGAAGCGGCAGCGCTGACGAGGACGGCGGAATTCCGCAAGACCGTGGCCGAGGCGGCCGGAGAGGTGAGAAAGACGTCCGGCGCATCCGTGTCGATGGTGTCCGGAACGGCTGGCGCGGAAAAGGTGGACGGCAGGTTTTTCGGCGCCGCGGGCAGGGCCTGCAAGGCATTCGCGCTGAGAACCGCGATCTGCATCTTGGCGAGGGATGCCGTCGCATGATACGAGGAAACGGTCGCGAAGAGAAAAGCCGCGAACAGCAAGGCCGTGCCGTATTGTATCAGCTCATGTCCCGCACTCTCATGCCACTCTTTGTACCATGGCACATGCGCTTCTAAATAGTGATGGATCTTTTTCATATGCTTCGAAGCATGTCATCTGCCCGCGGACACATATCTCATGCATGAATCTTGCCGTCAATTATATCATTTGCAGTTGATCTTCGCATCCGCCCAGTCGCCGTGGTCATAGCCGGAGCCGTCGCCGCCGTCGGCGATAGTGAGCTTGAGCTGCTTGACGTTCGCGATGCTGACGCTCACATTCTTGCTAGCGCTCGCGCCGGTCATGGTGCCCGAATCAAAAAGCTTTGCGCCGTCGCCGTATATCTGGAAGGCGATGCTGCCGTACGAGCCGGCCTCGTCATCGACGCCGATCGAGGAAGTGAAGGCCGTGCATCCCGTTGCCGGCAAATTATACGTGATGTTAGACACGGAGTGCGCGCCGATGCCTTTGGCGTACGTCACGCCGTTCAAGGTCAAGGCCTTGCCGTCGCCCGTCCCCTGCTCGCCGTTCGACTTGTCCTTCTCGATGCTTCCCCAGCCGTTGGTGCTCGAGACGGGAGTGAGATCGCTGACGTACGTAGTAACAGCAGCAGGCGGCGGAGTCGTTGCAGCCGTACCGCATGCGACTTTGGCATCCGCCCAGTCGCCGTGGTCATAGCCGCTGCCGTCGCCGCCGTCGGCGAGGACCAGGCGGAGCTTCTTCTTGCTGGCGATGGAGACGTTCACCTTTTGCGTGGCCGAGGTCGCGGTCATGGCGCCGGAATCGAAGAGCTTGGTGCCATCCGCGTAGACTTGGAACACTACGCTTCCGTGCCCCGAAGCGATCTCGTCATCGACGCCCACGGATGCGGTGAATGCGCTGCACGATGCGGGCAAGTTATACGTCAGATCGGATACAGAATGCGCGCCGATGCCTTTGGCGTACGTCACGCCGTTCAGGGTAAGGGTCTTGCCGTCGCCTGCCGGCTGCTCATTGTTGCTCTTGTCCTTCTCGATCGGACCCCAGCCGTTGCTGCTTGCCGCCGGCGTCAGATCGCTCAGATAATACGTGCCGGCAGTCGGCGTTGGTGTTGGAACCGGTGTCGGCACGGGTACCGGAGTCGGAACAGGAACAGGAGTTGGAGTAGATGATGCGGCCGTAACGGCGACAGTGGCGAGCAAGTAGCTGCCATCGGCCGCGCGGCCGGTGATGGCGAGCGGCAGCGGCTTGCGATAGCCCGTGGGATCCCTGAAAATAAGGTTCATCGTATAGGTGCCGACCGGCACGCTCGCGGGCACGGCCAAATTGTCCGTAAACGCGACGGGACTCGCCGTCGGCAGGAAGAATTTCGGATTGAAGGAAGTGTTCCAGGTGGCGACGACAGTGCCGGAAGAATTGCGCAGTTCGACGACACGATTCCAGTTCTCGTATACCGGGGCGATGCCCACGTTCTGCCAGTTGAGGGTCAGGCTGAAGGTGCTGCCGGGACTGATGATTGAGGACACGGAACCGCTCGCGAGCACCAGACGGTAGCCGGACGCCTTTGATGCCGCACGCACATTCGGAGTAGACTCCGGCGCCGCAGGATAGTTCGTCTGATTGTTGAATTGCGACACGTGATAGAGGCGTATCTGCCGTTCCAGGTCACCGAAGACTTTTCCGTTCGACGTCACTTCCGTCTGATCGTTCATCGGCTCGCCGCTGATCGGCGCCGTCTTCCATTTGTTCATGATGAGGTCTTTGAGCGCCACGCCGTTATACGTCCAGCTGTTCGTTTCCGCATAGCCCGGCGCCCAAGTGGCCGTCGTGCCGAGATGATAGTCGGCCCAGCCGATCTCTCCCCAGTTGTTCTTGGCCGTCAAGAGATAATATCCGACCGACGGATACGATTCGCCGGCGAACGCCGTCACTACTCCGACCAAAGGGAAATTCGGGAAAGCGGCGATATGCGCGTCGACGATCCTCTTTTCCGTCGCTTCCGTGGCTTTCGTGCCGGCCGGCTCGCTGCCGCGCCCTGCCCCGGCAGTGTGCCATTCGCCCCAATTGCCGTACCCGAGTATGTTTACCCGGCTGATGACGTTGCTGTATGAGATATTCTTATAGCTGGTAGAGGCTATGTGCGATGCGAGGGCCTTCAGGAACGTCTCGAAGGCGGAAAGATATGAATTGCTGTTCCAGTTCGGCACCCACAAGCCGGTACCGGCGGGAATCCAGTCTTTGACGGACTCGGCCTGCATGGCATTGTGCACGTATACCGGATACGACACGATCGCCCCGCCGACGGTCTGGCTCGTGCTGCTGCCGGCCTCGACCGTCATGATGCCGAAGGAAAACTTCTGGCCCTTGTCGATGGAGCCGTTGACCGCCGCGTCGAAATTCGCCCAGTTGTATGCGCCGGCCGACTGCGGCTGAAGTTCTGACCAGGTAAAACGCTTCTCGTTGTCGAGGGCCCAGGGATTGCTGTCGTCCGGTATGGGCACTTTCTGCACGGAATTATAAAAAGTATTCGCCCCGCGGAACGGCGCGATGAGATCGGTGTTGGCATACGGGATGGCCGTGAAAGAAAGGGCCGTAGTGCCCGTCGCCGCCCGCCCGGAGCCGAAGGAGATGATCGTGCCTATCATGAGCAGGGCGAAGAGGAAGACGAAAGAATAATGGACGAGATGGCGGGTCGGGCTCGTATGCCACTTCCGGTACCAGGACAATTGCTTTTCCAGATGCTGATGCAGCTTTTTCAT
>JBBCGN010000001.1:0-320031 GCA_037200905.1 bacterium | reverse complement strand
GAAAAGCTTAGCCGTTCGCGGCTGGGCCATGAAACAAAGCACGCTTCCAAGAAAACCTTCTAAACTTATGAATATAGAATCCGTACCGCAAACCGACACAGGTGATCAGGTCGAGTAGACCAAGACGAACGAGTGAGTGGTCCCCAAGGAACTCGGCAAAAAAGCAGCCGTAACTTCGGGATAAGGCTTGCCCCCACTACTTTGGATATTTCCAGAGTGGATGGAGAGTAAGAATTGAAATGTATCGAGACAAAAATTAAGCTCTTCACTACCAGAATATTTCTCACCGAAGTATCTAGAGTAGTGGGGGCCGCAGCGAAAGTTTTCCTGGCAACTGTTTACCAAAAACACAGCTCCCTGCGAACTCGTAAGAGGATGTATAGGGGGTGACACCTGACCAATGCCAGAAGGTCAAACAACGACGTTGGTAGTAGCAATATTATTGGTGATTGTTGTAAGCCCTGGTGAATGTCGGCCGTAACTATAACGGTCCTAAGGTAGCGAAATACCTTGTCGGGTAAGTTCCGACGCGCACGAATGGTGTAATGACTGGGAAACTGTCTCGGGGACCAGCTCGGTGAAAATACAATACCGGTGAAGATGCCGGTTAAGTGCAGTTAGACGAAAAGACCCTAGAAGCTTTACTATAACTTGATATTGAGCATGTTTTTTAACCGCGTAGAATATATGGGAGACTTTGAAGTAATTTTCTCGGGAATTATGGAGTCGACAGTGCAATACCATACTTTTGAAGGGCATGTTCTAACCAATACGGCAAAAACGTATTGAGACAGTATCTGGTGGATAGTTTTACTGGGGCTGTACCCTCCTAAAAAGTAAAGGAGGGGTTTAAAGGTCAGCTAGGCGCGAATGGAAACCGTGCCGATAGTGTAATGGCACAAGCTGGCTTGACTGTAAGAGGTACATCTCAAGCAGGTGGGAAACCAGAACATAGTGATCCGACCATACGCATTAGACGCGGTGGAAGCTCAACGGATAAAAGCTACTCTAGGGATAACAGGCTAGTTCCGCCTAAGAGTTCATATCGACGGCGGAGTTCGGCACCTCGATGTCGGCTCACCTTAGCGCGGTGGTGGAGAAGCTACCAAGCGTATGGCTGTTCGCCATTTAAAAAGGTACGCGAGCTGGGTTCAGACCGTTAAGTTCATATTTATTGTGGATTTAACAGTCTGAACCCTCAGAGGAGAAATAATTCATGTGTATGAATTAGCACTGTTTTAATCGAAATCAACCACGTGCACAGTATGTGCACACACGGCGGCTTTGCGTAGCAATATGCAAAGAGAAGCTAACTTATATCGGAGAAATCCTACTCGCGAGAGAGGATAACGCCGAGGGAATGTTTTATGAATTTCATAGAGGAATTGTTCTTATTAATTTGTTTGGAAGATTTGTTGCCGTGAGGCGTAAGGTTAACTCCTTCGTACAGATCTTCCATTCTTCTATGAAATTCATAAGATTGCCCGTAGAGACTGAATGTTAGACTCCGACCTAGGTCGGAGAAGTCACAGTCCAATCCCACGAGTAATCGTGGAAGCCCTTCGTCGCTAAAGCTATGAAGGGTGAATAGATGCGTGAGACAGGTTGGTCTCCTATCTACTGCACTCGTTGATTCTTGAGAAGATTTGCTCCTAGTACGAGAGGACCGGAGTGAACTGACCTCTGGTGTATCAGCTGTCCTGCCAAGGGCACTGCTGAGTAGCTATGTCGGGAATGGATAACCTCTGAAAGCATCTAAGAGGGAAGCCAGCTTCAAGATTAGGAATCGTTGAGAATCGTAAGAGATGATTACGTTGATAGGCTTTAAGTGGAAGCGCAGCAATGCGTTGAGCTGAGAAGTACTAATATTTCGATTCCTGTTAGGAAATTTGGAAACCACAAAAAAAGAAAGAAAAGACATTTGAAATCCGAGAAATGGGAAAAATATTTTTCCCTGCGATAGTGCGGGCCGGCTTTGCGTCATAGTTTTCGTCCCTAACAATATTGAGAGACGAAATATCTAAACACATCGAGTGTTGCGCAGGGGAAGGTGCGTGCTTGATGCATCTGATATTTCTGTACTATGGGAAGATTGGGATTGCCCTTTTTCGGCAATATGCGCCCGAACCATAGAGGTGAAACCTCAAAGAAGTATCTCATGCATGAGCATCCGGAGGCCTGTAAGCCTCCCCGCCATCTATTTCATCGAGGCAGACGCTATGTTCTGCCCATTTCCCGGATTTCAAAAGAGTTTGAACGTTCCGTAAAGGAATTCCTGGCGGGGGTTATCTGCGAGGAGATCCTAAAGGGAGATGTAAGATGTTATTTCTATATAAGAAGCTGGCACAGCAAAAAGTGAGACCGGACATTTTGCAGTCTCGTCATTGCGACGGGACACTACTTCTTATCTACGGGTAAGCTAAACGACGCGCTTGATTAGAAAATCTTATTTCTCCTCCCTTTCATGCTTCGGGGACCCGTCCCCTCCATCATATCGGAGGAACTGCTATAGTTCCTTCCTTTACGGAGCGTTCAATGTTTCGAGCTTGCAGAGAAATTAAATGTTTTGTTTTGGCGGTTCGACGCTAGAGTCACACCTCTTCCCATTCCGAACAGAGAAGTTAAGTCTAGTAGTGGCGATGATACTCTTTATAGGGGAAAGTAGCTAGCCGCCAGAACAAAGTATTTAATAACTATATTCAGAGCCGATGATGCTCTCGCTGGATGAGAATTCGAATTTTCACTCTTTTGACTTTACGAGCCTAGTATAGTAGACTCTTTTGTGAAATCGTTCTTGTGATATAAGACTTTCAAGATGATCGCCGAAAGGCCTTGGGTCGGACTGGGTCCCTGTTTTTAGTCCTAGGCAAAGGGGATAGCTACATTTCCGTGTACAAGTATGCAATTACGCCTGGTCTTGGAAACATAAGAAAAATTTTAAACCGGCTGTATTTCTGCAGTCGGTTTTTTTGTTGCTGTTTTGCACCGCCGTGCACGTCTGGAACATTAATCCGCATTCTTTCTGATTGTGAACGTCTTGATGTTTTTCCTGATATGGAGATCCCCCAAGCGCTTCATGAAATTCGCCGGCAATGGCCTTGGTCCGACCCACAAGCTCTGCTGCAGCATCTTGTAGCCGAATATCTTGATCTGATTGCGCAGCCAGTCGCGCGACTTGCGGCTGTTCTCTGGTATGTCAAAGGCGATGACGGTGTTTGCCGGATCTTTTCCCTTGAACGGGGAAGGGAAATAGCTCAAGAGTGAAAATGCTCTCACCTTTTCTTTCCCTTTGGCAGTGATGCGCCAGCCTGATGCTGAACGCCCAAGTAAGCCCTTTGTGCGTAATTTCGCGAGCGCGACGCTCACATGGGCCGGCTTAGAATTTTGGAAATCCTGTTCTCGCAGGATTTCCTTGAGTCGAAGGGTGTTCCCGTTGCTCATCAGCATGGCGAGAAGAAGATGCGCCATTCCTCTCGCATATGTGTTTCCTTGCGTCATATACACATATTACCATATTTTACGGCCGTAAAATATGGTAAGTTTCTTGGGCGTGAGAGAATCTTGACCTTTTTGAAATTATTGTTAGTATCAGAAATATTATGAAACCATATCCACCTTGTGTTCGGTTCTTGGTTTTTAGCCTTATGTTTATTGGCGTTATGGCAGTTGCTCCTTCCGTTCTTGCCGCCGGCGCGGCCCTGGCTGGCCCGAATTCGATTTCCGTATCAGGTCATTATGCGTACCTCACTGCCAATACGAGCAATGGTCTCGAGACCATAGACATCTCGAATCCGGCTGTGCCGGTGCATGCAAGCGCCTTGATTCATGACAACGACCGCGTACAGCTTTTCAGCCCGAAATCTGTTTTCGTTTCGGGGCAGTATGCGTATGTCGTCTCGTACAGCAACAATCTGCAAGTCGTCGATATCAGCGATTCGTCTGCGCCGCGTATCGTCGGCACGCTGACTGGCGCTCCCAATCTTACCAGCCCCGTTGCCGTGGCTGTCGCCGGAGATTATGCCTACATAGTAGCGCGAAACAGCAATTGCCTGGTCGTCGTCAATATCAGTGATCCGGTGTCGCCGTCGTACGTGACTTCGCGATTTTTCGGTCCGCTCACCGTCCCTACCGCCCTTGCCGTGTCGGGACACTACGCTTTTGTCACCACAGTCCTGCTCGGGGGCGATGCGGGAAGCCTGCAGGTACTGGATATCTCCAATCCGGCGGCTCCGGCGCAACTGAATCTCTTGAACGATGGCATGAACGGCGCCATCCTCTCCAACCCGACTTCCGTGGCGGTGTCCGGCAACTATGCGTACGTGACATCGACGAGCGGCCACCAGGGGCTTGAGATCGTGGACATATCTGATCCGGCCGATCCTATCCATAAAGGTAAGATAATGAATGGCGACGATGGTGCACGCATCTTGTCGCCGAAAGGCGTTGCCATCTCGGGCCACTACGCCTTTATCGCTTCCGCTTCGAGCAGCGCTTTCGAGGTCGTCGATGTGTCGGACCCGACGCGACCCGTGCATGCAGGCGCTTTGCTGGACGGAGAAGGCGGTGCGGCCTTATCAAGCCCGGACGGTATCGTCGTTGTCGGCCAATATGCGTATCTGTCAGTCGACGGAAGCCAGGCTCTCGAGATCGTAGACATCTCTGATCCTGTCCATCCGAAACACACAGGCAAGCTTCTCAACGGCGAGATAAGCGAAACCCCTCCGCCGCCGCCAGGCTGCACGGTTGATTGTTTTTCGAGCGTGCTGTTCCTGCCGGGCCTGGAAGCGAGCCGCTTGTATGACAAGCGGAGCGACGGAAGCGAAGATCAGTTGTGGGAGCCGAACGCCAATAGCGATGTTGAAGATCTGTATCTGAATCCTGATGGAACGAGTATCAATCCAGGCATTTATACTCGTGATATCATAGATGCAGGCCAAGGGTTGGTGAATGTTTACAAAAGTTTCATCCAGGATATGGATCAGTTGGTTTCCGAACAAATCATTCATGAATGGCAGCCATTTGCATATGACTGGCGGCAAAGTCCTGACGATGTAGTGGTTACTCCCCAAAAAAATGCTAATGGTGAAACTAAATCTCTCATCGACATACTTAGATCACTGGCGGAATCTTCTAAAAGCAAGAAAGTGACCATTGTCACTCACAGCAATGGTGGGCTGGTGGCAAAAGCTCTTTTGAAGAAATTGCAAGACGATAAAGCTGCTGGTACGAGCGACTTGATCGACAAGGTAGATGTGCTTATCATGGTGGCGGCACCGCAGATAGGTACAGCGAGTGCGGTGCCAGCCATAGTGCATGGTTATGACCAAAAAATAGTGAGTGGCTTGCTTATGGATGATGCGCATGCCCGCGAGCTTGGCAGGAATATGCCCGGAGCATATGGCTTGCTGCCAAGCGCGGAGTATCTCAATCATGTAAACGCTTCCCCGGTAACGTTCGTAGACAATGCTATTCCGTCCAATGTTACAACGAAATTAGTCCAGGCTTTCGGCAGCGCCCTGGATTCATATGCAGAGTATAAGAACTTTCTGTTTGGCGCCGAAGGCCGGACAAACCCACCGGCTATCCAGACAGATCTACCTATCAGCTTGTCACAAAATTTATTTGCAAAGGCAGAAAATCTTCACCAGAGCATAGACATCTGGACGCCACCGGCGAGCCTGCGAGTCATAGAGCTTGCCGGTTGGGGAGTAGATACTGTCGCCAGTTTCGAATATTATCCGATTTGCAATGCCATCACTAACACCTGCATATTGGATGAGCGGCCGCGGTTTACTATCGACGGGGATAAAACCGTAGTAGTACCGAGCGCGCAGTATATGGATGGTGAAAAGTATTGGGTAAATTTACCTTTAAATAATAAAGGATTAAGGAAAAATAGAGATCATTCCTCGATCTTGGAAGTTGATTCTATATTGGATTTTATTTCCAAAACAATTCAAGATTTAGACACTGATTCTCCGTATATAACCACAACCGTTCCGCAATACAGCGGTGATCTGCTGAGAGTCAGCGTGCACTCTCCGGTTTCCTTGGATGCGTACGATGCAGACGGCAATCATACCGGAAAAATCTGCCCATCTGGTCCGGATTCTTGCTATGTCGAGGAGAATATACCCAATTCGTCATATCTGGAATTCGGAGAAGGCAAATATCTGAATGTGCCGGAAGACAGCGTGCAAAGCATAAAGCTCCACGGTACCGGTATTGGCACTTTTACCTATATCTCCCAAAAAGTAACGCCTGACGGTACATCGACGACTGCTTCATTTACCGGCATTCCTGTCACTACGGCAACACAGGCCGAAGTTATGATTAATGGTACCAGCACGCCAACAATCAAATTGGATACTAATGGCGATGGGCACATAGATAAAACTATTTCGCCTGATGGCGCGGCAACGCCGGGCGGGCCGGAGGGTCCTGGCGAATCGGATGGCAGCAATCCGTCACACGAACCCACTTTGAGCGAACTTGTCACTCTGCTCAAGAATAAGATCAAGGCACTCGATATCAGCAACAAGCTCAAGCAGAATCTGCTCAAGAAGGTGGACAGCCTGGTGAAGAAGATAGACGACAAGAAGCACAAGAATGAGAAATCCTGGAACAGGTTCCGAGACAAGTTTAACAAATTCGGATCGAAGAGTAAGCTGAGCGCAGCAAACCTCAATGATATTATCGACTTATTGGATGCTATCGATGTGCAGAGCGACGAGTTGAATATCGATCAGCATCTCCTCGATGCCATTCGTGCGAAAATAAATGCACTCAGCGTGAAAAAGAATCAAAGAGATGATCTTTTGAAGCGTCTGGAAGGGTTCGAGCGCAAGCACAATCTTACCCGCAAGTTTTGGGATCTGGAATCAAAGATTTTTGCGAAAGGAGGCAAAGGAAAAGTCCCTGACAGCGACGCACAAGCAATAAGCGATATTATTGACCAGATTTCGTCTATGATATAATTTAACTATGAAAAAAATATCTTGTTTAATATTTTTTCTTCTTTCATTAAGTTTATTTTTCTACTTAAATTACTTTATTAGGTGGCCATTTAATTATCATATAGTAGATTTTCTAACATATGTACTTATATGGAGTATGGCAATGTTTATCATGAGTTTACCAGCTTTTTTGCTTGGCGATAAGGGGTACCATAAACAATGGCTCACAACTTCTATTCTTGTAGCTTGTGGGTCTATTATTGTATCAATACTAATTGGTGATGGTAACGGAAGTATCCTCTCTTTTGATGGAGAATCAATTTCATTCGTTTTGGCAATTTTATATTGTATATCATCTCTGATTTATATCGGCATACATTCTCTAAAAAATCAGAAACACAAAAAAGTACAGTCATCGCTTTTTGACGATGTCTCGAACTTTATAAATAAATAAGCTCAGTGAAATACATCCACGTCAAAGTCATGGCCAAGGCAAAGAAGGAATCGCTGGCGCAGAAGAATGAGGACCATTTCCTGGTTTCCGTGCGCGAGCCGGCCGAGCGTAATCTGGCGAATACTCGGGTACTTGAGCTTCTGTCCCTTCATTTCAAGGTGCCAAAAGGAAAAATCCGCATCGTGAACGGGCATCAGGCGCCGGGCAAGCTCATCATGGTGGAAGATTGACGTGGCAAAAGAAAATCAGCCGTTCGGCATACCGAACGGCTGATTGCTTACATGCGCCTGAGGCGGCGGAGAAGGATGTTTTCCTTGCACAGGATGACGACGACCGCGGCGAGGCAGGTGAAAGGGATGAGGAACGTCAGTTCGGTGTCTTTCCCGAGAAGCACGAGGGCCAGGGGAAAGGTGATTCCCGTAATGATGCATGTTCCCGTCCAGAAATCGTACCACCGGATTTTTCGCGCGATCATCCATTTCCTGTAAAAGATGTCCAAGTCTTCCATGATATGCAGTTTTAAGGTTCGAGCGTATTATACCCCTTTTTACAAAAAAGGGCCTTAGTGCTAGTATCTAATCGATAACCATATTCTTCATAATCAAATACCAAAACCATGAGAAATTCAAAGCATTTTTCCATCCCGCGCAATATCCCATGCAGAGCGGGAATATCTCACATGAAATCTGTCGCGCTCGGCTCCTCGGGGACTCTCGTGCTCAGCATCATCCTGTTATGGACCGTCTCAAAGCTCTTCTGGCCTGAATCCATGTCGGACATGGTAATAGGCGCAACGCTGTTTTCGGCATTCCTGCCGTTCGTCATGGTGGGCGCATACCTGTACGGCCGTTCGAACACACTCATCGTGCGCCGCTATCTCTATGCCTTGCGCGATAGGTGCAATGACGCGATGATCTCGTTCGTATTGTTCGAGCCGACTGCCAGGCAGGAGATTGACCAGGAGATGAGAAAGATCAAATGGAAGGTGAAAGATTTCTTCCAGCCGCTGATCATAAACTATCTATGCATCAATACTGTTTCGAAAGAAAGGCAGTGGGATGCGTTGAAGAAAGCCATGAACAACTTCCAGCAGAAGACAAAATCCTTAGACGATGAGGATCTGCAGGCAGCAGCTTCATTCTTGGAAAGCTACCTGTCTGATATCACGTACAATGCCATATACGACAGGAAAGAGATAGATTTTGATGCGAACTGGTTCGAGCAGATCGATTTTACTGCTACTCGGCAAGCGATACGCGAACGCGTGTATGACGAGTATCATGCGAGGGAGTCAAGGCTCTTCCATTGTCGCGACAGGATCGATGCCCTGATCAAGGGGCGCAAAGTAGCGCCATGAACGAAACGAAACCCGCTGTGAACAGCGGGTTTTTCTTTTGCGTGGTATACTGGAGGGCATATGGACTGGTTTCTGATCGCGCTTGCTGCGCCGTTCCTGTGGGCCCTGGTGAACATGGCCGACAAATACCTGGTCACGAACTATTCCGGGGAAAAGAAATCTTCCGGCGCTCTAGTGCTGTTCTCGAGCCTCATCGGCATCGTGGCGGCGGCCTTGATAGGAGTTTTCACTACCGGCACATTCGCCATCTCGGCTCTCGACAAGATCCTGCTCGTCATCACCGGCATCCTGAGCATCTGCTACATCGTCCTGTATCTCAAGGCTCTCGAGACGGAAGAAATCTCCGCGGTCATCACCTGGACATTGATGATTCCGGTGTTCGGATACCTCTTGAGCTTTCTCTTTTTGGGTGAAACTCTTGCGCACAAGGAATTGCTCGGCTCCAGTATCATATTCCTGGGCGCTGTGGTGCTCTCGATCGATTTCACCCATGTCGGGCTGCTTTTCAAGAAGAGAATCGCCTTGCTCATGGTAGGCACTTGCCTCATGTACGCCACGAACGGCGTGATATTCAAGTTCGTGGCTTCCGCGGACAGCTTCTGGGTATCGTCCTTCTGGGAATACGTCGGGCTCGCGTTCGGCGGCATCTTCATCTTCCTCTTCTTCGGCAGCTACCGCCGCGACTTCGTCCGCAACATCAGGACGAGCGGGGGATTCATCTTTTTCATAAACGTCATCAGCGAGTTCAGCACCATCGCCGGCAACCTGCTCACGAGCTACGCCATCCTCATCGCTCCGATCGCCCTCGTCTATATGGTAGGCGCCTTTCAGCCCCTCATCGTCTTTATCTTTACGGGACTGTCGACGAAGTTCTGGCCGAAGCTCGTCACCGAGGATTTTTCGCGCAAGGCCCTCATTCCGAAGCTCATAGCCCTAGTGGTGATGCTTGTCGGCAGCGCAGTGCTATTTTTGTAAGTCTATATTGGCTATTATGTTATGGTAACACCAGATTAAGGTTCCTTAAAATTCCTTAAGGAATAAAACAAAGATCTAAAAAGGAGAATAAGACGATGAAAAAAGCGAAAGAAATGGCTGTAAAAGCTATTGAAAACCTTGATTTATCAAGAATTAAGGGAAAGCTTATGATTCCGACATCAAAGGGCGGTAAAGGCTGGACTGAACAGGAAGTGGATGAAACTGAAAAGTGGTATAAACGTTTCCTGATTTTACATGCTAAGTACCCCGGCCAGAAAATTGTTCCCAATGGACCAATTGATACGTTCTGGCATCAGCACATTTTGGACACACGTAAGTATGGTCAGGATTGCGAAGCGGTGTTCGGCGAAATGTTACACCACTATCCATATTTTGGATTGAATGGCGACGCAGAGACTAGGGATGATGCTTTTGAACAGACGAATCAGTATTACAGGATTGAATTTGGCGAAGACTGTACAAACATGTTTTCAAAAAAGAAGGAATCGGTAACTGCCGGTTCTGATGCTCAGAAAGGTGTCAGCTGTGTAAGCGATGGCGGTAATGATGAGGGTTCATCCGGTGGCGGTGGAGATTAGTACAAGATTGAGGGTGATTTTTTATAAATCACTCTCTTTTTATTTATATAAATCTCTTATTTATTTACCATGAGGCTTCAATACAGGTAATTTTTCGTCTTTTTTCAAAAAGCGTTCAAACCATTCAAATGTCAACATCTCTGCTGTTTTTGCATTTTCATTCAGAGCATGATCCGTGCCTTCGAAAACGACGAGACGATACGGTACTTGATTTTCATATAATTTTTCTGCCAAGTGGATGGAGTCGAGCGGATTCACGCGCCAGTCAGCTGTGCCATGCATAATGAGAAGTGGTGTCTTTTTGTAAAGCTTGTTCGCCCAATAAATCGCAGAACGCTTTTTGCGCTCTGCGAGGCTTCCACCGTACATTTTTATTTGGTGTGCTTGCCAATCTTTGCGAAATTTCGAAGCCGAAACTTCATTAGCAGGAGCAGAAACTGTCACAGCAGCTTTTAGCCATTTTACACGTGCCAAAGCAAGATATGTCATCATTCCACCACGACTCGCGCCATACATTCCAACTTTAGAAATGTCACTTCGGGAATATCCTTTTAGGATTTTATATAAATTTAATACATCTTCAATATCACCACCACCCATTTCATCTCTGCCTTCACTTCCGTCGTTTCCGGAATATTGTGTGGTGATTACTATATATCCTTCTTTTGCAAGCCAGGCAAATCGAGTAAAAAGATTAATGATTTCTATCTTTCCAAAATCACCTGATCCTCCTCTGTTCCAAATAATGCTCGGCAATTTTTTACCCACTCTCGGTTCTATGATAAAGCCAATAACTCGATGCCCTTGAGATTTGTAAACAATCCGATATGCGAAAATTTTCTTGTCGCGTTTCTTCGCTATTTCTATCAATCTTTCACTAAGTGTTTCTGGCAACTCTTTTAGGCCTATTCTCCTTGCCTCGAGTACGATAGGCAGTCTCCTTATTTTGTCGGTATTGTCTTTCATGAGTGGATTTTACCACGAGATAGCAGTTTCTACTATTCTCTGTTTTTATGCTAAAATAATACCATTATGGGAGAAACAGAGGAAAAGAAATCGAACGGCTGGTTCTTGTGGGCGCTCTTGATATGCTCGGTGATCGTGATTCTCGTTTCGTTCTATTTCTTCTATTTCAAGAAAGATTTTGATTTTATAGTGGAGACTTCGTGCGATCCGCTCACCGAAACATGTTTTCAGCGCGACTGCACCAATCCTGATGACTGTCCACCGAACGGGCTTTCGGACTTCAACCGCTATAGCGTAAGCGCCAAGGACTATGCATCGTGCGCAGACGAAGACTGCACCAGCGCATGCGCGAGCGGAGAAATACAATGCGAACAAATCGAGTGCACAGAAGACCTTACCGTCGGAGAGTCTTGCAGTATCCCTGTCGCGGAACAGCACAACGATGAGTAATACACCCGTGCGGGACTACAGCGGCATATTGTCCGACAAGAACGCCTTCAATCAGGCGATATATACTCCTTTGTCGGAAGCGCTGCGGCTGCTTGAGGAGCGCAGAAATGATCCCGATCTCGTGGCAAAGGTGGAAGAGATATTGAAAGGAGATATTCCAGAATTTTTCAGGAGCAAGAAATGCGGGGTGTTCGCCAGGCAGCTCGCCACGCCGAATTTCGATACGAGGCGCTTTGTCAAAATAACCAAGGAAAATGGGCTTGAAACGGTGCTTTTCGAATATCCCGAGGACAAGTTCACCTCGAACAACGCTTTCAAGCATTCTTTGAGCCAGATCAGGATCAACAGCGGCTTCAACAAGAATGGCAATGACCTGCTTGAAAAGATAAATATCATCGACATGGTCAAGAACGACGGGAAAAAATTGAAAGACATCGCGACGCTCTGGGGCGAGCCATTGATCGACTTCCACAGGAAGCTCTTCACCCAGTGCAAGCTTCCGGAGGATCTGATTTTTTACGATATTTCGGAATGGTTCCATCGCAACGGCCCCGAAGCGGTGAAATTTTATCGCAACTACTTACTGCTGTTCGTAACGCATGGCATTCTTTTCGAGAACTATCTGACGAATGGCCGGGAAGGCGCCTTTTCGAAAGACGTCGTGCTTCCCGCGATCGAAGAGATCACCGAACTCACCGGCGCAAAACCGCTGATCGTCCCGCTGTCGCTGATGGACATGGAGGACGAAGAGTATTGGATCAGTCACATGCCGGAAGTTAAAAATTTTATCCCTAAAATATAAATCGCCATGAATTCTTGCTACATTTTCGTCACGACGCTCAACACTACCCAGGTCACGCTGGCAAATTATTCCCATATCATTCCGATCGTCCTCTCGCTCATCCTAGGGTGCCTTGTCTTCTTCAAGTCGAAGAATCTTTTCTCCCGATTATTCCTCGCGTTCATCGTGGTGTTCTCACTCTGGCTCATCGGAGACCTGATTACTTGGACTGCCACCAACTATCGTCTTATCTACACGGTCTGGTCATTCCTCGATTATCTCGAAATAGTCTTTTATATACTCGGACTGTATTTCGCCACGGTGTTCATCAGGAAATCCGATATCTCTGCGCTTCTCAAGATCGCCTTCTTCGCTTTGACCGTGCCTGCGCTCTATATGACCGTCACCAAGCAGTCTGTGCTCGGCTTCAACCAGCCGATGTGCGAAGCATTCAATAATGATTTTCTCGGCTATTACAAATTGGCGCTCGAATCGCTGATTCTCATCGTCATGGCCATTTATATGCTGGTGCCTTTCCTGAAGAAGCTGACGACGAAAGCAAAAGCAGCCGACCTTATCGTGCTCGGATCCATGTTCCTGTTCCTCGCGACATTCGGCGTGACTGAATACCTGGCTTCTACGACGGGGTATTACGAGATGAATCTCTACAGCCTGTTCCTCCTGCCGATATTTCTCATCGCCATCATTTATTCGGTATTCGAGCTCGACATCTTCAATTTCAAGATCATTGGCACGCACTATTTGGTCATCGGCTTGATGGTGCTCATCGCCGGACAATTATTTTTCATCTCGAGCGAGACTGACAGGCTTCTGACGATACTTACTATCGTCATAACTCTCGGTCTGAGCGTCATTCTCTTCAGAAACCTTAAAAAAGAATCCGATCAGCGCGTGCGTATCGAAAAGCTCTCCGGCGAATTGCAGGCATCGAAGATGAGGATTGAGGAATCGAACTTGAAGCTCGAAGATGCCAACGATAAGCTCAAGGGACTCGATAAATTAAAGACGGAATTCCTGTCGCTCGCGAGCCATCAGCTGCGCAGCCCGCTGACCGCTATCAATGGCTATACTTCCATGCTCCTTGCAGGAGATTTCGGCGCAGTGAACGACAAGCAGAAGGAAATGATCGATCGCGTCTTCGAATCGAGCAGACACCTGACAACCGTCGTCGAAGATTTGCTCAACGTTTCAAAGATAGAGCAGGGCGGCATGAAGTACACCATGGCGCCGTTCGATTTCGAGAAGGCGGCGAAGGATTTGGCGACTGATCTCTCGGTCACCGCAGAAAAGAAAGGTCTGAAGCTCTCGTTCGAGACCGACGGCAAAGCTCCGTACACTGTGAATGGCGATATGGAGAAGCTGCGCCAGGTCATGCTCAACCTGATAGACAACTCTATCAAGTACACCAAAGAGGGAAGCATCAAGGTGAAGCTCGCAAAGGACGACAAGAAGAAAAAAATCACGTGGTCCGTCAGCGACACTGGCATGGGCATCCCTCCCGAGATAAAGGAAACGCTCTTCCAGAAATTCGCCCGCGGCGAGGGCGCCAAGATGAATACCACCGGCTCCGGCCTCGGCCTCTATCTCGCCCGCATCATCGCCGAAGCGCACAAGGGCCGCGTCTGGGCGGACTCGGAAGGAGCAGGCAAAGGTTCGACATTCTCGCTCGAACTGGATGCGGCATAGTTTCTAAAAATAAAAAAGCGACTGAGGATATCAGTCGCTTCAAGCTTAATCACTTTAAATCGTAATCGAAAACCTGTGGAATTTTTTCGCTAGAAACAATAAAACTTTTTTCGTCAACCGTTAAGTTGTGCTCATTAATTTCTGGTACTTCTAAACGCCTTGTATAATGGTACTCCCTGATGAACTTAACATTGATTGTTGAGTTCGTTTTCAAATACCAATCAGCCATCGCATGGTATCTGTGTACAGTGAAGTGCATTTTGACAAGGTGAGGTCCGCCTGACAGGAAACTCAACACATACCTCATCTCTGCTTTTACATCAAGGATTTCTTCACTTTTATCCTCTGATACATCTAGGGCGGTAATTGCTATGCCCCTGGTGCTGAAAACTTTACGTAGCCGTCTTTCATCTTCAGCTTTTCCCCAGTTTTCCTTGTAAAGAAACAATAATGCGTTTTCGATTGTTTCGTACATGCATACTGTGGAATTTGAAAGAAGGATTTGCCTCTTTTTACTTTTAAACAATTTCATTTTATTCAGTTTTTGAATATTGACAGGGAATACCCCTGCCAAGAACTACAATACTGTAATCTGTATAAACTATATCATTTTTTATGATAAATGTCAAGTATAGCGATATGCTGTTTTCTCCTTTGTTTTACTGGCTGATTTTTTGATAAAAATTCCTACAAAGGGTATAATAGGCATTATGACATGGGCCCTGCGGAGACAATTCCTCTACGTATGCATCCTCCTCGCGTTCTTCCTGGCACTCGGATTCTTCGTCAGCTATCCGTATCTGCACAAGGCGCCGAGCTGTTTCAATTTCCAGAAGGACGGGGACGAGACGGGTATCGACTGCGGCGGCTCGTGCGCCAAATCCTGCAACGCCGAAGTGGACCCCGTGGCGGTGCTGTGGGCGCGGTCGTTCCGCGTCGTCGGCGACAGGTATAACGCCGTGGCCTATCTCGAGAACAAGAATACCAACAATGCCGTCGGGCAGGTGCATTATGAGTTCCGCTTCGCCGACAAGGACAACGTCTATCTCGGCAAGCGCACGGGCGTGACGTCGGTGCCGCCGTCCGGCCGTTTCGCGGTCTTCGAGCCGGCCATCGACGTGGGCACCGGCATGCCGGTATACACGACGTTCCAGTTCACCGAGGAGCCGACTTGGGTGAAAGTGTCGCAGGCGAAGATCGACCAGCTCAAGATAGCGGTCAACGGCATCGATCTCGAGGGCGAAACGACGAGCCCGCGCCTGACTGCTACCATCACCAACGATTCGCTGTGGCGCATCCCCGATATCAGCGTCGTGAGCATCCTGTACAATCAGAAAGGCGACGCCGTCAACGCCAGCCGCACGTACGTGAGCGCCCTCCTGCCCGAGGGATCGGCCGATCTCAGCTTCACCTGGCCGGAGCCGTTTCCGGAGCATATCGTCTCCGAAGACATCCTGCCGATGTACAACATCTTCGAAGTGACCTTCAAGTAAGCCATGGCGGAAAAGGCGATCAAACGAATAGACTGGCTCTTGGTTTTTTTCATTGTCCCGATACTGCTCTCCGGCCTCGTCACCATGAAAGCCTTCGTCCCGGAAGAGAACGCCGGAAACTTCTTCGGCAGGCAGATCATCTGGTGCGTCATATCGCTCGCGGTATTCTTCATATTCTCTTTCATCGATTTCCGGTTCCTGAAACGCACTGACGTCCTGATAACAATATTCCTCACTCTCTGCGGCCTGCTGCTCGTGCTCTTCGTGCTCGGGCACATATCGCACGGCGCCCAGAGCTGGCTCTCGTTCGGCGGCTTTTCCTTCCAGCCGGCGGACATGATGAAGCTCGTGCTCGTGCTCATCCTCGCCAAGTATTTTTCCCGCCGGCACGTGGAAATCCGTGACATCAAGCACATATTCATTTCCGGATTCTACGCCCTCGTGCCGTTCGTGCTCGTGTTCCTGCAGCCCGACTTCGGCTCGGCCATGATCATATTCTTCATCTGGTTCGGCATGGTGCTCGTGTCCGGCATCTCGAAGAGGCACCTGCTCGTAGTGTTCGTGTCCGGACTGGCGATATTCGCGCTGCTCTGGGCTTTCGCTTTTGCTCCCTATCAGAAAGCTCGCATCATGAACTTCCTCAATCCGCTCGCCGATATCCACGGCTCGGGCTACAACGCCTTCCAGTCAACCATCGCCGTCGGCTCGGGGCAGGTCATGGGCAAAGGCTTGGGCTTCGGCACGCAGTCCCGCCTGAACTTCCTGCCGGAATACCAGACGGACTTCATCTTCGCCGCCTTCGCGGAGGAGTGGGGCTTCATCGGCTCGCTCCTGGTGCTCGTGCTCTTCGGGCTCGTCATCTGGCGCATCCTGCATCATGCGTCGTTCGGCGCCACGAATTTCGAGATGCTCTTCGGCATGGGCCTGGCAATTTATCTCTCCGCGCATATACTGATAAATATCGGCATGAACATGGGGCTCCTGCCGGTCACGGGCATCCCGCTGCCGTTCATGAGCTACGGCGGGTCGCACCTCCTGACCGAGTTCATGGGCCTCGGCATCCTCATGAGCATGAGCCGCTATGCCCGCAGCGTCCATCGCGACGACATGAAGCACGAGTTCTTGGGAGTATGATGGTTAACACAGGCCGTTAGGCGCTCGCAATAAGATGCTAAAGCCTAAAGCCTAAAGCCTATGCAAATAATTGACGGCAGAAAATTGAGAGACGAAATTTTGGAACACGTCAGCAAAGAGGTGGCAGCCTTGCCGTTCCAGCCGGTGTTCTCGGACATCCTGGTGGGAGGCGATCCGGCCTCGCTCCAGTACGTACGCATGAAGGAAAAGACTGCCGAATCGGCCGGCATTCGTTTCGAGCGCGCGGAATTTCCCGCAACTATCACGACCGACGCCCTGATAGGGGAGATACAAAAGCTCAACGCCGTGCCGCATATGTGCGGCATCATCGCCCAGCTGCCGTTGCCAGTATCTATCGATATAGCTAGGGTTCTGGACAGCATTGATCCCGAGCTCGATGTCGACTGCCTGGGCGCGGCGGCGAGCGCGCGGTTCTATGGCGGTCTGCCCGGCCTCGGTTTCCCGACGGCGCTCGCCTGCATGAAGGTGCTCGAATCTCTCGGCCTCGATCTCGCGGGCAAGAAGATCGCGGTGCTCGGCCAGGGCCAGCTCGTCGGCAGGCCGGTCACGGCCCTGCTCCGCTCGAAAGGATTCGCGCCCGTCGCCGTCGACAATGATACGCCCGGCAAGGAAAAGATCATCGAGGAGGCCGACGTCATCATTTCCGGCATCGGCCGAGGGAACTACATCACGGGCGATATGATCAAAGAGGGCGCCGTGCTCGTCGATGCCGGCACGTCGGAATCCGGCAGCGGCATCGTCGGCGACATCGATCGAGAATCAGTAGCGAAAAAAGCGGCATGCCTGTCGCCCGTGCCCGGGGGAGTCGGTCCGGTGACGGTGGCCATGCTCCTCGAGAATGTGCTCGCCGTCGCCAAGCGTCGCGCTTCAAAGGACGTTGCGCGGCATGATTCCGCTGAATCACATGAGTAGCTTATTCTTCAATTTCATATTCAGCCTTTCTACCAATCCGGTCATCGCCGGCGCGGCCGTCTTCCTGAACAAGTTCACCTACGTCTTTCTCGTGCTCATCATCGTATGGGTCATCTCTTTCGCCACGCACAAATTGTTCACTATCCTGCTTCTCCTCGTCTCGAGCGGATCGGCCTGGATCATCGCCCATACCCTCAAGCTTATCTTTCACGTATCGCGGCCGTTCGTCGAGCTCGGCATCACGCCGCTCGTGTATCAGAGCAATTATTCCTTCCCGTCAGAGCATTGCGCCGTCTTCTCGGCCCTGGCCGTGAGCATGTTTTTCATCCACAAGCGGGCAGGCGTCGCTCTCGGCATCCTCGCAGTCTTGGTCGGCCTCTCGCGCATCATCCTCGGCGTGCATTATCCCATAGACGTGCTGGGAGGATTTTTAGTGGGTTCGATCGTAGCGATCTTATACGTAAAATTATTCAAAAAGATATGACCCATCTAACCGCGATCAGAAGTTCAAAATAAATAGAACCTAACAATGCATGCTAGGTTCTATGTTTTTCGCTTAATAGGATGGTGTCTAATAACATCTTTCTAAGTAAGATGCCCGGCTCCAGGCTGTCTTGACCATTTATTTTTTCGAACTCATGATCGGTATCTCTTATGGTGACATAATTCGTCACTTTTGCGCCGCTTGCCTTTACGATCTTTTCTTGCGATTCGATAGGAACAACTTCGTCAAACTCGCCCCTATACAATGAAAAGAATCCCGAATAATCGCGGATTGTTTCAAGCAATTTTTCCTCATCTGGCAGAGTACTCAGAAGCGGTTTTGCGGTTTCTTTGCTACGACCGCAGCCGCTCCCGAGCATAGCGATCGAGCAAGCTTTTGAAGTGACTTCCGGCATTCCGAGAAAAACCGTACCGCCGAATGATTTACCGATGAGATGAATGATAGGCTCTTGTACGCCTTTTGCACCAAGTATCTGGAGGGCTTTCTCAAATGCAATTTTGACATCCGAGACTTCTTGCGAATAATTTTTCCCATAGAATGAATCTTCCCTCTGAGAAAAAATAGTCTGGTCATGATCCGCCAATCTGGAAGTATTTACGCATATGACATGAGCATGTTCAAGAAAGTACCTGACAAAAGCCTGATCCCATTTTAATCCAGTCAAGTCTGTTTTGAAATCATCAAGTTCGAAATGATAACTATAGATGCCCTTAAGAAGCAAGATGACCCGGCTTGTTTTATTCCTGGATTCATATACATGCAGTTCAGTTAATCCCGTGCCGAAATCCGATGTTCTTAATGTTTCTTTCATTGTCACTATTTTACGTTAAAAAATATAGGACTGCAAAGCATATTTATGCCGAGCAGTTCTTATCATTCTTTTAGCTAAATCAACGGAAATCAGGTGATTCTCCTGTATCTATCAGTTCTACATCATTCCCATCTTGCTCTATTGCCGTGTTCTTAAATTTGTAAGTAGTTGACGGAAACATCTCAATTGCGTTTCCTGGAATCAGGTTAAATCGTCGAGCAATTTCTTGAGCAACAATTTTATAACTATACCTGCCGTAATAAGCACAGAAGGTCTTCGTCATTCTTTCAAGTAAATACCTACCAATCATTCCGTCATAGACATGGCTGTATTGGGACTGCCTTGTTGTTCCGGATTCCTCACCGGCAAGATGCTTATTGAACAATTTCAAACCAAGAGATGCTCTGATTTTAGAATCACTGTAAGTTCCTTGAAAATCACGATGAACAATCCTTTGAGGAAATAGGTTCTCATCAATTTCAATCAAAGAATTTTGCCCATGTAGTTCAGGCAATAAACCTCGTTTGGTAACTAATAACGCCCAAGCATCTTGTATATAACCTACAATGTGTTCCAAAAAGAATCCAAGCGGATCAAACTGCGAATGTCTTTCGCATAACTGAATTAATAATGGTTTTGATTCGATGTCATTTTGATCATCAGCGTAGAGTGAATGGTAAGGTATCAAAACTCTTCTATCCTCACGAAGAGGAAATGGCGTGGTATCTCTAAAGAGAACACCAGATTCTTTGTGGGCACCGTTGGCAATGACGAGACCGAGTGATTCGGGCAGAAAACTGTATCTTGAATTCGCAATTAGTTGCGATGTTAAAAGGTGCAGATCTCTACAGATTTCTATGCTGTGAATAACAGAGTCTTTTTTCAATCTTCGAACGAAGCGGAAATGTTTCTTGTCAAGATCAGTTTTAACGTAATACAGCATCGTTCCCATTTCGAGCATTGTCCTTGTTGAACTTGTTGGCTGCATCACAGCATATCCATCAATTTCAAAGCCTTTGCGGATAGTATCAGGATGCCAAAAGAATTTGTAGGCATTTTTACTGAAAACACTTGCTAAAAGCATCGTTGACGGGTTGAAGCTGTACACTTCAAGGTCTTCTTCCTGTATCCACATAAACGGTACCTGAAGTTCAGATAAAGTTCCTTGCGGGTCATATATAGGATTTACATCCGAGTACTGATCGAAACGACCCCTTGAGTCATTAATGTACCTTTCACAATAAATCGATGTCGTGAGTGGGGAGTTAAAGTCTAGTTCATGTAGCTTCATGACTTAATGATTTTGATTGTGAGCAATTTTGTTGTCAAATAATAACGAGTAAAAATCTAACAATATTATATTACAGTTTAAAGATTTAGTCAATATATATCATATATAACTTTTGGTAGTTATTCTTGTTGGTACGATACGGTATCACTTTATTGCTCTAAGTAAGCCTTTTTCAAAGCATATAACTATCACGGTTCTGATATAATAGAATCATGACATTCTTACACACTATCATCATGGGCATCGTCGAGGGGGTGACGGAATTCCTGCCGATATCTTCGACTGCGCACCTTGACATCACCCGGACCCTGCTCCATATCGCCGACAGCGACTTCATCAAGAGCTTCGAGATCGTCATCCAGCTCGGCGCCATCCTCGCCGTGGTGCTCTTGTACTGGAAGAAAGTTTTCACCTCGTGGACGTATTTCCGCAATATCGCCATCGCTTTCATCCCGACGGGCATCATAGGATTCCTGCTCTACAAGCTCATCAAGTCGTATCTCCTCGGCAATATCATGCTCTCTGCTTCCATGCTCATCATCGGCGGCATACTGATCATCTTTTTCGAATACCGCGAGAGGGAAGCAGAACTCCATAAAGTGGACAATATCTTTCACAAGAACGTCGAACAGCTTTCGGTCAAAGATCTGCTCCTGATCGGTACTGCCCAGGCCCTCGCCGTCGTGCCCGGCGTATCCCGCTCGCTCGCGGTCATCCTTTCCGGCCGCGCTCGCGGGCTTTCCCGCGCCGCAGTCGTCGAGTTTTCGTTCCTGCTCGCCATACCCACCATGCTCGCGGCGACCTCATACGATCTATACAAATCCGGTTTCGCTTTCACTGGCGGAGAGTGGGGCACCATTGCCCTCGGCTTCATTGTCTCTTTCATAGTTGCCCTCGCCGTCGTCAAATGGCTGCTCGGCTATATCAAAAAGCACTCCTTCGTCATTTTCGGATGGTACCGCATCATCGCGGGCGTACTTATTCTCTTGTTCCTGCTCTAGAGGAGATTTATTTTATACCGAAGGTCGCTTTGACCGTGACCATTATCTCTTTGTCGATGGACGAGGTATCATATGAGCCGTAGTCGGAAACTTCGACGGAGTTCGGAGCCATGACCTGTACCACGCCGCTCGAAGCGGATTTAAGCACGCCGATTTTCTTGCCTCCTGCGACGGCGAGCTGTCCGGCTCGGGCCTTGGCATCGGCGACAGCGGCGGCCAGGAGCTCGACGCGGGCATCGGCGAGCTTGGAGTAATAGTATTCCACGGAATTGGTGGCGAATAGCACGCCCTTTTCCGTGACGAGCGAGCTCGTGTTCTTGGAGAGATTATCGATCTTTGCCACGTCGTCCGACTGTACGGTGATATTCTGCAGGAGATTGTAACGTTTCTCGGCGCTGTAGTTCTGGTCATAGACTTCGTTCATGAAGACGGGAGAGATGTCGAGCGAGTCCGCGGCGATGCCGTTCGCGGACATGAAGTCCTTCACGGCCTTGAGGTCGGCGTCCATCTTGGCATAGCCGGCGCTCATGGTCGAGACGGTGACCGGGCGCGAAATGCTCGACGTCCACTTCACCTTGTCGGAAGTGACAGACTGCTTGGCGCTGCCAGTCGACGTGAGGGAATCCTCGGAACGCAGGTGGTAGAACGTGGCCGAAGCGATGATAAAGGACAGGACGAGAGACAGGCCCAGGATGGCCGCGAACGCTATGTAGTTTTTGTTGAGGTTTTTCATACCTGATATTGTATAGAAAATAACCCTTTGGCGCAAATGTCCGCTGCGCGCTTTGTTTGCTTGCATCTTCGGCCGTTTGCGTATATCATGTCTCTCAATACCTATATGTGGAAGAAAAGAGTTTTGGCCCTCATAATACTCATCCTCGGCGCGGGCGTCGGGCTTTTCGTCTATAAGTCCGAGTACAAGCTCAATCCGCATTTCGGCACGGAGAAGCATTTCTTCCAGAACCATGAATTCCGCCTCGGTCTCGATCTCTCCGGCGGCAGCCATCTGGTGTACAAGGCTGACGTGAGCGCCGTCGAACCGGGCCAAGTCAGCGAATCCATGGACGCCCTCCGCGACGTCATCGAGCGCCGCGTGAACCTCTTCGGCGTTTCCGAGCCTGTCGTGCAGGTGCAGAAGGGCGGCCTCGTCTCGGGCGGGGAACAGAAGCTCGTCGTCGACCTGCCGGGCATCACTGATGTCGAAAAAGCCACCGCCATGATCGGCCAGACGCCGCTGCTCGAATTCAAGACGGAACGCGATGCCAATACGCCTGTGCCCGTGCAGGACATCACTGTCGGCAAGGACGGCAAGCCTTCGGTGAACATCGGCAATATTTCTCCATACGTCTCTACGGATCTTACAGGCAGATATCTGAAGAAGGCAATCCTGCAATTCGATCCGACTACGCGCGAGCCGACGGTGACGCTGCAGTTCGACGATACGGGCACGAAGCTCTTCGCGGACATCACCAAGAACAACATCGGCAAGACTGTCGCCATTTATCTCGACGGCGCGCCCATATCTACCCCGGTAGTCCGCCAGGAAATCCCTGACGGCACCGCGGTCATTTCCGGGAAGTTCACTCCGAGCGAAGCAAAGCAGCTCGTCGGCCGCTTGAATTCCGGCGCCTTGCCCGTACCGATCACATTGCTCTCGAAGCAGACCATCGGCGCCACTCTTGGTGGTACGGCAGTCCGTGCCGGCATCGAAGCCGGAGTCATCGGTTTCCTGCTTGTCGCCCTTTTCCTGATCGTCTGGTACAGGCTGCCGGGATTGATCGCAACTATTTCGCTTTCTATTTTCATCGTCATCATGCTGGCATTGTTCAAATTGATCCCTGTCACCCTCACCGCGGCAGGCATCGCCGGCTTCATCATTTCCATGGGCATCGCCGTCGATGCCAACGTGCTCATCTTCGAGCGCATCAAGGAGGAACTGCATACCGGACGCACTATTGCCGATGCCGTATCTCACGGCTTTGCCCGAGCCTGGTCTTCTATCCGCGATTCGAATTCTTCGAGCCTCATCACTGCAGTCATCCTGTACTGGTTCGGCACGTCGCTCATCAAGGGCTTCGCCCTGACGCTCGGCTTGGGCGTGCTCATATCCATGTTCTCGGCCATCACGGTGACCCGTGTATTCCTTTCGACCATGCGTTTCAAGAAAGAGAACAGATTTACCAGATTCCTTTTCTCGAGCGGCTTTTCAAAATAATTTATGTTCATCATCAAATACAAAAAAATATTCGTCGGCATCTCCATAGCGCTCGTCATACTGGCCATCGGCGCGCTCGCGTATTTCGGCCTCAACGTCGGCATCGACTTCAAAGGGGGAGCGCTGACGGAAGTCGCTTATACCGCCGCCCGCCCGGCCCAGGCTGATCTCAATCTTGCTCCGCTCAACATCGGCGAAGTGCTTGTGCAGCCGACCGGCGACACGGGCTATATCATCAAGAGCCGTGATATTTCCGATGCGGAACACGCGGCCCTGCTCAAGGTCCTTTCCAAGGACGGCGCCTTTCCGCTCGAAGAAAAGGGCTTCAATTCCATCGGCCCTTCCGTCGGCCATGAGCTGACCCGCAAGGCCATCGTGGCCGGCATCCTGGTGTCGCTCGCCATCATCCTCTTCATCGCATACGCCTTCAGGAAAGTTTCCAAGCCGGTGTCTTCTTGGAGGTACGGCATCATCGCTATCATCACCCTGCTCCATGACGTGGCCATCCCGGTCGGCATCTTCGCCATCCTTTCGCACTACTATGGCGCGGAGATGGACACGCTGTTCGTCGTCGCAGTGCTGACAGTGCTCGGTCTTTCCATCTCCGATACCATCGTGGTCTTCGACCGCATCCGCGAGAACTTGAAGAATCAGGCGAACGTTGCCAAGACGCAATTCGCGGAAATCGTGGGCATGAGCTTGAAGCAGTCGTATGTCCGATCTATCTGCACATCGCTTACTGTCATCCTCGTCTTGCTCTCGCTCTTCTTCTACGGCCCCGTATCCACGAAATACTTCGCGCTCATGATGACCGCAGGCATGTTCTTCGGAACGTATTCCTCGATCTTCCTCGCGTCTCCGCTTCTCGTCATAATCGAAGAAGCGCAGGCCAAGAAGGCGGCAAGCAAGAAAAGCAAATAACACAATTTTTCAGGATTGTGATATACTCCTCATTATGACAATCATATTGATAATATTGGGCATTATAGTTCTGTGGGTCATTTTCGCCTTCAACGGCCTGGTGACGCTGCGCAATCGCGCCAAGGAAGCCTGGGCGGACATCGAGGTCCAGCTCAAGCGCAGATATGACCTGATTCCGAACCTCGTGAATACGGTCAAGGGCTATGCCACGCACGAGTCCACGGCATTCGACAACGTGACCAAAGCCCGCGCGGCCGCCATGAGCGGGGGGAGCCTCTCCGACAAG
This sequence comes from bacterium, assembly GCA_037200905.1. Taxonomy (GTDB): domain Bacteria; phylum Patescibacteriota; class Minisyncoccia; order Phycocordibacterales; family UBA9973; genus UBA9973. Next base: position 295,196 of record JBBCGN010000001.1, on the reverse strand, counting down.
GCGGCGAACGAAAACATGCTCACGGGCGCGTTGAAATCCGTCTTTGCCGTCGCTGAAGCCTATCCGGATCTCAAGGCCAATCAGAATTTCCTGGCCTTGCAGAACGAACTCTCCGATACCGAGAACAAGATTCAGTCCGCTCGCCGTTTCTACAACGCGAACGTCCGCGACTTCAATACCAAGATCGAAGTCTTTCCTTCGAATATTCTTGCCGGCGCCTTTCACTTCACGAAAATGGAATTCTTCGACCTGCCGGACAACGATGCGGCGCAGAATCCCGTAGAAGTGAAATTCTAAGATCATGGATAAGAAATACTGGTTTTTCGGCTCAAAGCTCAATACGGCACTACTTCTGGTGTTGATTATACTCATGGTCATCGCCCTCCGTTTCATGTACCAGAACAAGCAGGTATATTTTCCAAACTCGGACGATATGCAGATGGGAGACGCATCGCCGAAAGGCGATAGCGCCGATGCCGTGCCTGCAGTCATAGGCCCGAACAAGGATGATCTCGTGTCTTTCTCTATCGCTCCCGGAGGAGCTGTGCATGGCATGACTCATGTCACGGGCGTGGTTAAGAATAATTACTTCTTCGAAGGCAACATCGTCATTCACGCGCTCGATGCGGACAAGAAACACGTCTTTGAGACGCACGGCACGGCCACTACGGACTGGATGACCGCCGGGCCGGTAACCTTCGGCGCTGACATCGATTTCTCGAAAGCGCCGAAAGGCCCGGGATATATCGAAATCCATAATGACAATCCGTCAGGGGATGAAAAAAAACGAAAAGACCATCGACATTCCCGTCGTGATACAATGACCCTATGGCCACGTTATATACCCAGCAATCGAAAAATGTCTCGAAAACATGGCTCCTGATGAGCATCTTTTTCGTCATTGTCATCGCTATCGGCTTCTTCTTCTCGCAGTATTACGGCAATCCGGACATCCTCTACGTCTTCGTCATTTTCAGCATCGTCATGAACGTGGCGGGCTACTGGTATTCGGACAAGGTGGCTCTGGCGGTCAATCATGCCAAGCCGGTCAAGAAAGAAGATAATCCGATGCTCTGGAATATCGTGGAAAATCTCGCCATCACGGCGGGCCTGCCGATGCCGAAAGTCTACATCATCGCCGACCCGGCTCCGAACGCTTTCGCCACTGGCAGGGACAAGGAGCATGCCGTAGTGGCGGTGACGACCGGCATCTTGGCGATCCTCGACAAGGCCGAACTCGAAGGCGTGATCGCGCACGAGCTCTCGCATATCGGCAACCGCGACATCCTGCTTTCGACCGTGGTAGTCGTCCTGGTGGGATTCATCTCTCTGGCGGCAAACATGTTCCTGCGTTCGCTCACCTGGGCAGGCGCGAGAAGGGACGATGACACTCGTGGCGGAGGCATACTCATGCTCATAGGCGTGATACTTTCCATCCTCTCGCCGATCATCGCCACTCTCATAGAGCTCGCCATCTCGCGCAAGCGGGAATTCCTGGCCGATGCTTCGGGCGCCCTTTTGACCCGCTATCCCGAGGGCCTTGCGAGCGCGCTCAAGAAGATCGACCAGTATGCCAAGCCGATGAAATACGCCAATACCGCGACCGCCCACCTTTTTATCGCCAACCCTTTCGGCGGCAGTCTCGGCAAGAGGGTCTCGAACCTGTTCTCGACCCATCCGCCGATACCGGCCCGCATCCAGGCTCTTGTCGGGCACGAATAATGATATGGATATCAAAGCTGTAGAAAATTTAATGGAACTGGCCCGGCTCGATCTGTCGGCAGAAGAGAAGAGAGAGATGCTCGCCGATCTTGGGCGGCGTCATCGCATACGTGAAGATCATCGAAAAAGCGGAAGCGGACAGCTCGGCTGTTTACTCCCGAGCTTTATAATGCCTGGCGCGAAGACGCGAGCGCGCCGTTCCCATTTTCCAAGGAGCTTATCGTCAGGCAGTTTCCGGATTCGCAAGACGGTTTCCTGAAAGTAAAAAAGATACTATGATCGATCTGGAACATCTGACAATCGAAAAAAGCTCATGCAGCGCTCAAGGCGGGCGATTGCACTCTGCAAAGAATTAGCGGAAGCATATCTTGGGGTTATTGCAGAGAAAAATACCGAGCTCCATGCCTACCTCGAAGTCTATGGCGACGTGCTGGCACAAGCTGAAGTAGCGCAGCAGAAATTTTCCGACGGCTCGGCCACGCTTCTCACTGGCATACCGTTCGCTATAAGGATAATATCCTGATCGAAGGACGCATCGCTTCCGCAGCGTCAAAAATCTTGGAAAACTATCTGCCAGCTATGATGCCACGGTCATCCAGGGAATTGAAAGCGGCCGGGAGCGGTATTTTTGGGCCGTACGAACATGGACGAGTTCGCCATGGGTTCCTCGACGGAAAACAGCGCCTATGGCGTTTCTCGCAATCCGCATGATACTTCCCGCGTACCCGGCGGATCTTCGGGCGGCTCGGCCATCGCCGTGGCGGCCGACATGGCCCTCGTGGCTCTCGGTAACGGAGACCTGCGGCTCGGTGCGCGAACCATCGTCTTTCTGCGGCCTGGTCGGCTCAAGCCCACCTACGGCGCCCTTTCACGCCAGGGCATCATCCCCATGGGAAACTCTCTCGACCAGGTATCGCCCTTCGGGGAAAACCGTGAATGATACGGAAATAATTTTCAAAGCGCTCTCAAAATATGACGAGCACGACAGTTACTTCTGTCCCAGAGGATAAGCGCGTCAAAAAAGGAGATGCGAAGAATATGAAAAAGATCGGCGTGCCGTGGCACCTCTTTACCGATGGCGTGGATCCCGTCGTCATGGAAAATTTCAAACAGTCTGTCGAAAAGCTCAAAAATGCGGGTTATGAGATCGTCGACGTCGAGCTTCCAGAGTGCAGATATTCCCTCGCGGCGTATTACATCATCATGCCGGCGGAAGTTTCCACCAACCTGTCCCGCTTCGACGGCATCCGCTACGGCTACACCGACCGCGAAAGCGCGAACCTGATGGAAGTCTACAAGAAGAGCAGGGGGAAAGGGCTTCGGCAAGGAAGCCCGCAGGCGCATACTGTCTCGGCACGTACGTGCTTTCGCACGGATACTATGATGCCTATACAACAAGGCCGTGCAGGTGCGCGAAAGGATCCGCGCCGAGCTCAAGAAGGCCTTTGAAGGCGTCTCCCTGATCGCCACTCCTACCACGCCGACCCCGGCATTCAAGATCGGAGAAAAGGTGAACGATCCTGTTTCCATGTATCTCTCCGACATTTTCTCCGCGCCGGCAAACCTCTCCCGGGCGTGCCGTCGCTCGCGGTGCCCTTCCGGCAAGACCGACGAGGGTCTGCCGCTTTCCATCCAGTTCATGGCCTCGCACTGGGACGAGGATGCCTTGTTTCGAGGCCGGCAAGAAATTCGAAGCGATCCGCTAGCCGGAGGGCGTGCTATAATCTAGGGGTCATCATATCCATATGCCTTCTTTCACCCTCCCTCACATCGCCCTGCCGCATATCGCTTTTCCGCACTTCGTGGTGCTTGGGAATATCCTCGCGACGTATTTTCCATTTTTCGCCATCTTTTTCCTGTTCCTGATCTCGTATTCCGTGGTCAGGATCTTTGAGATCGGGCGAAGGAGAAAAAATTTCTGCAGCATGAGCTCGCCGAGTATGCCCACCACCACGCCGAGGAGGCCAAGAAGACCAAGAGGGGCGCACGCTCGAAAAATCCCCGCTGGAACCAGGTCCTCGACCATGTCTTTTCTCCGACGCCCGCGGACTGGAAGATCGCCATTATCGAGGCTGATTCCATGCTCGAAGATCTGCTTCATCAGATGGGCTTCAAGGGCGAAACGCTCGGCGACAAGCTCAAGGGAAGCCGACCGCGAGACCTTTCCGCATCTGACCGCCGCCTGGGAGGCCCATGCGGTGCGCAACCGCGTCGCCCACGAGGGCACCGCAGTTCCATCTCTCCGCTCACGAGGCCAAGCGGGTGACGGCCCTGTACGAGGACATTTTCAGGGATTTTCGGGTATATATAGCCTCATTTGGCTTGCTTTTCTGCCAAATATGAGTAGAATAGGCAAAGCGTAAAAATCTATTTTGAACGCTTTATAGCGAGGTAGAGAAAGGTATCTCCGAAAGGACGATAAGCGCGAATAACCAAGGTTATGAGCCATACCGAAATCTCCTTGTTATGATTAAATATATAGCGGGGTAGAGAAGAGGTATCTCGCAAGGCTCATAACCTTGAGACTCCGGTTCAATTCCGGACCCCGCAACAAGTCGGCAAGTGACATGCCAGTGTCTCTCACGCCGAAGTAGTAAGTAGTAAATTGCTTGAAAGGGCTGCTCGGCTACCGCCTCGCATCGCCCTCTTGCTATACTCGGTGGTATCGCCATCGGACATGAAGCAAAGCAGTTTGCTCGTTTTAGATAAGTTGCTTGAAAGGACGGCTCGGCCTTCAGCCTCGCATCGTCCTTATGCTTCACCTCGCGGTATCGTCCTCGACATGAAGCAAAGCAGTTTGCTTCATGTCGGCGTAGCTCAGTCGGTAGAGCGGAGGACTCATAAGCCTCAGGTCACAGGTTCGATCCCTGTCGCCGACACCCTCGTTAGAGGAAAAATGCGTTCGTAGCTCAACTCAATTAGACTGTAGCGAGCACCCGCCGAGGCGGACAGGTATAATTGAGAAAGGTATGGTAGCAAGAAAAAAATGCGATCGTAGCTCAACTGGTTAGAGCACCCGCCTGTCACGCGGGAGGTTGGCGGTTCAAATCCGCTCGGTCGCGCATATGAGCATTGAAGCTTCGTTCAGTAATAGTTCTCAGGATATTCCATTAAATCTTGATGGCCTCGACGAGAAGTTAGGGTTATATTTTCACGATATAACAGGACCCTCATTGCAAAAAAACAAGGAAAACTACTTACAAAATGTTAAAGACAGCAAAGAACTTCAGGCGTTAATTAGAGATTATCCCGATTACTTCGACTTAATTTTCTATGCCATTAGTGAAAGAGTTTTGTCTCCGGAAGAAGCGAAGTTTATCGCGCAAAATATTCGAATACGCAATGGAGAAGTTATAAAAAATAAAAAGGAGCTTGAACAAAGAGAGCTGATAATCCGCTTGCGACAGAAGATGAGTATAACTTAGGCTTGTATCGAGAACAGCTTGAAACGCAAGTCCGCGATGCTGTTTTCGAATTATATAAAAAAGGTTACCGACCCAATAGGTTCTGGTTTTACGATTTATTACAAGGAACCCAAGCTATTTTTCTTCAAGCCCAAGGAGCAAATATCGATTTAATACGGACAAGCTTGTCTTCAGATATAATTGTTACTGAAAACAATGGACAAATTGCTATAATTTTCAAACCTCAAAGTGGAGTAACTATTCAAAATTTAAAAACGAGTTGGGATAATATTGTAGGCTTAATTCCTCCTAATCCCATAGCAGAAGGGAGGTAATAGTGATAATGGTATGCAGGGTGTTGAATTTAGAAAGAATCAAGATAAAATAAAAGATGTTAAATCAGGGATATAAATATGCTTATTATAATTCCTAATAGCAGTTCTAACATCGTCCACTAAGTCGCGCAGAGAGAAAAGTGGTATAATCTGGATATGAAAAATCAAAAAGGATTTTCGCCTATCTTTATTGTATTAATCGTAATTTTAGTTGGTGCCGGAACATAAGCCGTCGTCAAGCGCGAGGCATTGAAGAGTTATTTGAAAAAGGGGACAAGCCCGCTGAAAGCCAGAGAACCGAACTGAAAGATAAATTCCAAGACGGAGATATTCCGGCTGGACGGGATTCAGCCAAGGGCGACAAGCCGACGGCAGGCCAATTCAACGCCGTCATAGATTCTGATATTAAAATCAGTGAAAAGAATGAGCAGCAGGAAAATGCTCATAATCTTCTTCCCGAAGACAAGAAAAAACTGGCAGCCGATGAGGCGCTCAAGGCTATCGCCTTCAGATGGACGCCTCTTGTCCCGAAGCCGAAAGAACCGGTCACGTACCGCCTCAGGGTTCTGGCAATTGATGCAGGGGCAGAAACGGGACGCCGGCCATGAAATCAAGCCAGCCTATCGTCACGAAAGACGCGGGTACTGCCACAGAGGTGGCAGTGAGCGGCATATATACCGGTCCGTGCAAGCCGCCGTATTTGTGCGACTTCGCCTGGGACGTGCAGGCCATCGCGAAGAGCGGTGCCGTTTCTCGGCACGAGCGAACAGAGCACCTTCAGCGTCATCGAGCCGGCAGCCTCCACTGAAATCAACGGTTCAACCGGCGCTCGCTAGTTCGCGCCGACGAGATCTGTGGAAATGTATTCTCCACATCTGATGGGTAACAATCCTAGTCATATTGCTGCGTGCCTTTGCTTTTCGGTATTTTTTGTATAATATAGCGGTATGTCTTCAGATAAAACGTATGCGATAAACGCATTCCCGCGCCATCAGCGAGACTCTCGACGGCGAGACCATCATCATCGATCTACAGAACGGCACGTATTACAGCATGAACGAGACAGGCAGCCTGGTCTGGGAATATCTCAAAGCCGGGCATTCTCTCGGGCAAATCACGCAAGCTCTGGCTGCTCGCTACGATGCGTCTATCGAAACGATAGAAAAATCTGTAACAGATCTTATCGCATCGCTCCAAGCTGATAATCTTATCTCGGAATCCCCAACAGCTCCGGCACTGCTCGTACCGGAAACTCAGGCGGAGAAAAAATCTTTTATCGTGCCGGGCATCACCAAGTATTCCGACATGCAGGAGATGCTCCTTGCCGATCCGATCCACGACGTGGACATCGCGGGCTGGCCGAAGCTGAAGGAAAATAAATAACTCATGGAAGCGCCGCTCATCTCAGTGATCATACCGTATTACAGAGGCGAGCGATTCATCGCTCTCGCGCTTGAATCGATATTTAGGCAGAAGTATGCGACTCTGGAAGTGATCGTGGTCAATGACGGTTCTCCGGAAGAATCTCTCGCTGTGCTCGCGCCCTACGGGGATCGCATCACCTTGCTCTCGCAAGAGAACAAGGGCCAGGCGGCCGCGAGAAACCTCGGCTTGAAGCATGCGAAGGGTTCCATCATTGCATTTATCGATCAAGACGATCTGTGGACGGACGAACACATCAAACTTCTTTTGCCGCATCTCGGAAACGATGGGTACGATTACGCGCAAGGAGTGACAGAAATTTTCCGCATACAGCCGGACCGGACGAGAGAGGTGATCGAGACGCTTTTCCATCCGGAACTTTTGGGAGCGGCATTGTACAAGAGGGAAGTCTTCAATATGGTCGGCTTTTTTGACGAGACGATGCGTAAAGGGGAAGACTTTGACTGGAACATACGGCTCCGAGAAAGCGCCGCGAGGGAAAAGCGCATTCCCGAGGTGACGTTCATGTTCCGCAGGCACGAAAACAATCAGACCAATGACAGGGGCTATGTCGCGCAAGGGCAGATGGCTTCTCTCAGGAAAAAGCTGGCCCGCGCCCGCGGCCAGGCAGGATAACGATATGAGTTTCAAACCCCGACACATCCTCATGAAGAATTTTCTCGCGGTGTCGCGTGAGTATTTCAAGCGCATCATGGTACCTTCTCTTGAAGAGAGAAAAAGGATATCTCCTCCGACAGTGAAGCATTACGTCATCGCAGACAAGCGAATTGCAGTCCATCTCTATGGCAGGGAAGTTGCCAACATCTTTACTCTCGCTCTCGCGCATAATGAAACACATGAATCATTTCACGCTGATCTCACTATCCACGCATGGGATTCAAAAGGGGCCGCGACGGAAGTCATTCCGCCGTGGAACGACAGCAGTTTCGAGAAAGATGCCGCTATAGACGGCGATTCTTTCCTCGGAGTATATGTCGGCGGCGAAGAGTCGCTCAATTTTTATGATAAGGAAAAACACGTCGGATATTTTTGGACCCAGGATGCATCGCAGTTGCCGGACTGGGTGCTCGGCGCACCATTTCGCACTATCTTCCACTGGTTCTTCAGCGAATCTCGCATTCATTTCATCCATGGCGCAGTAGTGGGACAGGATGGAATATCGGTACTTCTGACCGCAAAAAGCGGCTCCGGGAAATCGACTACTGCCCTTTCCTCGATCCTCTCCGGCATGGATTACTTGGGCGATGATTACGTGGCGATCGAGACAGCGGACAAGGTTATGGCGCACAGCCTGTATCATTCAGCTATAGTTACGCGGGAAGGACTCACTCACTTTCCAGAGTTTGCCGAAAAAATCTGGAACAAGGATTTCGGAGAGCGCGAGAAAGCGGTCATATTCCTCTCGGATATCTTTCCCGAACAGGTGAAGCGCGCATCGCCGCTCAGGGCCGTGCTCATCCCGCGCATTACTAGTACCGAGACGCGTATCGTGCGAGCTTCGAAGATGGAAGCCATGATAGCTATCGCTCCGACCACGCTGTTCCAACTGCCGCTCGCCGAGACGAACAAGATCGCCATGTTCAAGGAGATTCTAGAGAAAATCCCATGCTATTTCCTCGATCTCGGCCCGGATGTGCGGACAGTTCCGGACACCATCAAATCATTCCTGAAAAGTGCTATGATATAGCGGTATTTATGCAAGACCAACCGCTCGTAAGCGTCATCATGCCGGTATTCAACGCCGAAAAATATGTCAAGGAAGCCGTCGAAAGCGTTTTGGCGCAAATGCATCGGCATATCGAGATCATCTGCGTCAATGACGCGTCGACAGACGGTTCACTCGAGGTGCTCAGGTCGTTCGGCGACGCGATACGGCTGATCGACAGTCCCGAGAATACGGGCAGCGGCGAAGCGCGCAACAAGGGGGTGTCCCTGGCAGGGGGAGACTTCATCGCGTTCCTCGATGCCGACGACGTCTGGAAGCCGGGCAAGCTGGCGGCCCAGCTCGATCGCTTCGCGGCAAATCCCGCCCTCGATCTGTCGTTCACCCATCTGCAGTGCTTCGCGAGTCCCGAGCTTTCCGACGAAGTGAAGAAGCTGCGCTACTGCGATCCCGATCCCATGCCGGGACGCATCGCGGGGACGATGCTCGCGCGAGCATCGTTTTTCCGGAAAGCCGGACTGTTCGATCCGAGATGGCGGGTGGGGGAATTCATCGACTGGATCGCCAAAGCCGAAGAAGCGGGCCTCGTGTCGGAGGTCATTCCGGAAGTGTTCCTGATGCGCCGCATCCATGAGACTAATACCGGTGTCACGGAACGCGCTTCCCGCGCCGATTATCTGAAGATCGTCAGGGAGTCTCTCGGCAGGAAAAAAGAGAAATAAGTAATATGTCAGCCCCTCTGCCTTTTCCCAAGAGTTTTCCCGACAAAGACGAGCAGCTGTTTCTCGATCTCCTGCTGTGCGCCGACAAGGATTTCCCGCTCCTGTGGGACGCGTGGAAGAACGCTGTCGCTTTCGATGCCGTCGACCATGGCACTCTCCGTCTCCTGCCGCTCCTCGCCATCCGTCTCAAGAAACTGAACATGCAGGATCCCCTCTTGGGGAGGATCAGGGGCGTGTACAAACTGGCTTGGGTGAAGAATCAGGGACTGCTTGACGCTATGGCAAAAACTGTCGCGTTGCTCGAAGAAAACCGCATCCCTGTGCTGCTTCTCAAGGGCATACCGCTATTGATCGAGGCCTATAAAGATGAAGGTGCGCGATTCTTGGGCGATTCCGACGTGCTTGTTCATCCCGAGAACGCAAAGCGGGCCATTACGCTCATGCTCGGTGCCGGCTGGAAGCTGAAAACCAGGCAATTTCCGAAGCTCGACCACTTCTCCGACGAGAGCCTGCCGCGCATCGTCAAAGAAATTACGTTCATGAATGAGCAGCGCATGGAAATCGACATGCACTGGCGGATCTTCGAAGCCAAAGGCGGCATTGATGAGCGGGAAACCGTTCTTGCTCGCGACGTATGGGGGCATGCTCGGGCATTCGCGTATAAAGAAAAACAGTATCGCACATTGCGTGCCGAAGACATGCTCATTCATGTCATTGTCCACGGCGCCGAAGGCGCTCCCGTAAAGACATTGCATTTCGTCACCGATGCAGTATATCTCATCCGTACGCTGCCGATCGACTGGGACTTGTTTCTGGAAAAGACGAAGAAATACGGTTTTGAGGTGGAAATATATATGGCATTTCGCTATCTGCTTAATAGTAATTTCATCTCCTTGCCGGAACCAGCAAAAGCGGCAATCCTCGCTTTGCCGCTCGAATCGCAGAAAGTCAGAGCATATTATAAAAAGACCAATACGGTCCATGCCCCCTGGGGCGGGGTGCCGAGGCTGTGGCGCACCTATTGGCAATTCGAAGCAAAAGGGAAGTCTTCTCGCGACGCATACCGCTTTGTGGATTATCTCGCACAGGCTTGGGGGCTCGAACGCAAGCGCGACCTGCTGCCGTTCGTCTGGCGCAAATACAAGGTGCGCATGGCCTACCACATTAAAAGGATTTTCCCCGGGAAAGAGCCTTCGTAATAAAAGCTCTCCTGAAACGTCTACCTATATATGAAGAAATTTACAATCTGGCTGTTGGTTATCATCGCTATTATCCTTATCGCGTGGTTTTCCTTTTATCATAAGAAGGCAGACGAACAGGCTGTCCTACCGCCTGCTCCGGAATCCATTACCGGCTGTTATGTTGCCCATTTGGCTCAGGACGTCTATACCCTGCACGTGAATTCGCAGGATCTCGATATGTTCTCCGGCACTCTCGCCTATGACAATTTCGAGAAAGACAGTTCTCATGGCACGTTCAGCGGCACCTAACCGCGACGGCATCCTGCTCGGCAATTATTCCTTCAGCTCCGAAGGCATGGATTCCGTCCGCCAGGTCATATTCAAGAAGAGCGGCAATGATTTTATCGAAGGTTTCGGCGCGTATGATGCCCAGGGCGAGAATTTCGTCGATCCGTCAAACGTGACATACGACGCCAGCACGACGTTCGTCAATACTCCGAACTGCGCCTCGTAAGGTCGCACCAATTGAAAATAAGGCAAAATTATAGTAGTATGAGCGCTATGCAGTTTTGCCGTTGTAGCTCAGTTGGTAGAGCACGTCATTGGTAATGACGAGGTCATCGGTTCAATCCCGATCAACGGCTCCAAAGGGAACCAAGCTGCCGAAGTAGCTCAGTTGGTAGAGCACGTCTTTCGTAAAGACGGGGTCGTGAGTTCAATCCTCACCTTCGGCTCATGAACGAATCTCGAGATGAAAGCGAAATAGACAAGCAGATTGCCGCTCTCGAAGCGGCCATGCAAGCGTCGGATTTCTGGAGCGACAAGGACAAGGCTCAGGCTTCGCTTCGTACGCTCGCAGATCTGAAGGCAAAAAAAGAAGGTCTCGCAGCTTTTGACCGCGGAGACGCCATCATGAGCATCATCTCCGGGGCGGGAGGGGACGACGCCGAAGATTTCGCCCGCATGCTCTACGACATGTACGGCAAATATTTTTCCTCGAAGAATTTTTCCGCCGCTCTGGTCCATGACCATTGGAACGAGCACAACGGCATCAAGAATATCATGTTCGAAGTCTCCGGCAAGAATGCTTATGGCACCCTCAAGCACGAGTCCGGCGTGCATCGCCTGGTGCGTACCAGTCCGTTCAACTCGAAAGCCAAGCGCAGCACTAGCTTCGCCCTGGTGGAAGTCATACCGAAAATCCCGAAGGCGGCCATGCCCGAGCTCCGCGAGGCTGATGTCGAGATAGACTTCGCCAAGTCCGGCGGCCCGGGCGGCCAGAACGTGAACAAGCGCGAGACCGCCGTACGGGCCACGCATACGCCGACCGGCATAACCGTCCATGTCAGGGAAGAGCGCAGCCAGGAGCAGAACCGGGAGCGCGCGCTCGAGCTCCTGCGCGGCAAGCTCTATAAGAAATCCGAGGACGAGCACAAATCCCTCGTCGAGAGCATGCAGGGAGGCAAAGGAACTGACATCGAATGGGGAAACCAGATCAGGAACTATGTCCTGCATCCCTATAAATTAGTGAAAGATCTCCGTACGGGCGTAGAAACGGCCAATGTCAAAGAAGTCCTGGACGGGGACCTGGATATGTTCATCGAGGCCGAGAAAGGCTTGTAGAATCTGGCCTCTTTTCCGTTGTCGCCAGAGCCTGATGTATGTTAAGATAGATGGGTGATTTATTTCAACAATGTTTCAAAGCTGTATAACAAAGACCTTCTGGCGCTCGATGATGTCACATTTACGGTCACTGCGGGGGAATTCGTTTCTATCGTGGGCCATTCCGGAGCCGGGAAGTCCACTCTCATCAAAATGATCCTTGCCGACGAAAGTCCGTCCAATGGCACGGTCTTTTTCGAGTCTATCAACGTGCACAAAGTGAAGAACGAGAATCTGACCAAGCTCCGCCGCCGCATCGGCGCCATTTTCCAGGACTTCAAGCTCCTGCCGAACAAGACCGCCTATGAGAATATCGCTTTCGCCATGGAAGCGGTCGGCAAGACCGACAAGGAGATCAAGACTGACGTGCCGCACGTGCTCGAACTGGTGAATCTCGCCCCTCGAGCCCATCATTTTCCGCATCAGATGTCGGGCGGCGAGCAGCAGCGCCTGGCCATCGCCCGCGCCATCATCAACCAGCCCGAGCTCATCATCGCCGACGAGCCGACCGGCAACCTCGATCCGGTCAATACCTACGAAATCGTCCAGATTCTTAAAAAGATCAATGATCTTGGCACGACAGTCATTCTGACCACCCACAATCGCGGTGTCGTGGAGTCCGTCGGCAAGCGCGTCATCACCATGGAAAAGGGCAAGATAGTCCGCGACGACAAGGCCGGCAAATACATGATGTAGTTGTTATATGGAGTACCATATAACAACGGCACTCGGACATCAAACAAGCGATCTTGTTTATGCTCCTCGTTTGTTGTTATAATCAATCACTATGAGCATATTGCGAAGAATAATCAAATCAGGTTTCATCAACTTCCGCCGGAGCGGCATCACCTCGTGGGCGGCGGTGCTCGTGGTCACCATCACGCTCTTCGTCATCTCCACCATCATCCTCCTGCAGGCGGTGCTGCACTTCTCGCTCGACCAGATCAAGAACAAGGTCGACGTCACCATCTACTTCAACGTCGGCACCTCCGAGGACAAGATCATGGCCCTGAAGGGCTCGCTCGAGAAGCTGCCCGAGGTGGCGAGCGTCACCTATACCAGCGCCGACGAGGCCCTCGACCTGTTCCGAGAGAGGCATTCTGACGACTATCCGACCATCCAGGCCCTCGACGAGATAGGGGAGAACCCGCTCGGCGCCTACTTGAACGTCAAGGCCAAGGAAGTGTCGCAGTACGAGAGCATCGCAAATTTCATGAAATCCGACAATGCCATGGTGCTCGGTTCGGCCTCCATCATCGACAAGATCAATTATTACCAGAACAAGCTCGTCATCGAGCGCCTCGACTCGATCATCGCCGGGGCCAACCGCCTCGGCTACCTGCTGACGCTCCTCCTGATCGTCATTTCCGTCATCATCACCTTCAACACCATCCGCCTGACCATCTTCATCTCCAAGGAAGAGATCGGCGTCATGCGCCTCGTGGGGGCATCCAAGATGCGCGTCCGCGGCCCGTTCCTCATCGAGGGCGTGATCTACGGGGCCATCGCCACGGTCATCACCCTGCTCGTCCTCTGGCCCGTGACCTCCTGGTTCGGCCACCACATGACGGCTTTCCTCGGCCTCGACCTCTACCAGTACTATGTCTCGAACCTTTTCCAGATCATGCTCATCATCCTCGTCTCCGGCGTGCTCCTCGGCGTGTTCTCTTCCTTCCTCGCCGTCCGGAAATACTTGAACAGATGATCGAGAGTGGTATAATGGAACGTCACCAGTAACAGAGTCATCAGAATGGCCAAGCAAGAAACGAAATACATATTCATAGTGGGAGGCGTCATTTCCGGAGTAGGGAAAGGCATAACATCCTCCTCGCTCGGCCTCATCCTCAAGAATCGCGGACTCAATGTTACCGCTATCAAGATCGATCCCTACATCAACGTCGACGCAGGCACTATGAACCCCACCGAGCACGGTGAGGTTTTTGTTTTGGGCGACGGCGACGAGTGCGACCAGGACATGGGCAACTATGAGCGCTTCCTGGATCTCAACCTCACCCGCGTGAACTATATGACTACCGGCCGCGTCTATCAGAGGGTCATCGAGCGGGAGCGCAATCTCGAATACGGCGGCAAGTGCGTGGAAGTGGTGCCGCATATCCCGATGGAAGTCATCCATCGCATCAAGGAAGCGGGGAAGAAGGCCAAGGCGGACGTCGTGGTCATCGAGATCGGCGGCACCATCGGCGAGTATCAGAACATGCTCTTCCTCGAGGCTGGCCGCATGATGAAGCTCGAGCGCCCGAAAGACGTGGCGTTCGTCATGGTTTCCTATCTGCCGACGCCGGGCACGGTCGGAGAGATGAAGACCAAGCCGACCCAGCACGCCGTGCGAGCCTTGAACGCTTCCGGCATCCAGCCCGACATCATGATCGCCCGCGCTACGACGAGCCTCGACGTAAAGCGCAAGGAAAAACTCTCGCTCTTCTGCAACATGCCGCCGGACCGAGTGGTGTCCGCGCCGGACGTAGAGAGCATCTATGACATCCCGATCAATTTCGAGAAAGAAGGCCTCTCCGACAAGCTCTGCGACATTCTCGGCGTCGCCTGCAAGAAGCCGGACCAGAAGAATTGGAACGCATGGAAAGCCTTTACCAAGCATTCCCATAACGGCAAAGAAACTATCTCCATCGCCATGGTAGGCAAATACTTCGAGACAGGTGACTTCGTGCTTTCCGACTCGTACCTTTCCGTCATCGAGGCTATCAAGTATTCCGCATACGCGCAGAACAAGAAGCCGGTCATCTCATGGCTCAATTCCGTGGATTTCGAGAAGGATCCGAACAAGCTCAAAGATTTGAAGAAATACGACGGCATCATCGTGCCCGGAGGCTTCGGCACCCGCGGCGTCGAAGGCAAGCTGAAGGTAGTGAAGTATGCCCGCGAGAACAAGATCCCGTATTTCGGCCTATGCTACGGCATGCAGATGATCGTCATCGAATACGCCCGCGACGTTCTCGGCCTCCGGGACGCCAATACCAGGGAAGTGAACCCGAGCTCGAAGAATATCGTCATCGACGTCATGGAGTCCCAAAAGGATGTCTTGGCTAACAATCGCTATGGCGGCAGTATGCGTCTTGGCGCTTATAAGGCCACTTTGCGCGAAGGGACCATCGCTCGTACTGCGTACGGCGAGAAAGTCGTTACCGAGCGCCACAGGCATCGCTACGAGGTCAATCCGGCCTATGTGGCCGATCTCGAGGCCAAGGGACTGGTGTTCTCCGGCCGCTCTCCTGACGGCCATCTGATGGAGATCGCCGAGCTGCCGAAGAAAGTGCATCCGTTCTTCCTCGGCACGCAGTTCCATCCGGAATTCTTGGCCCGCCCGCTCCGTCCGCATCCGCTCTTCACGGCATTCGTCAAAGCCTGCATCAAGCAAAAAGGCAAATAAAAATCCCGCAGACTGCGGGATTTTTATTTGCCTTTCCATTTCGATTATTTCTTTTTGGCGATCTTCGTAGCTTTCTTCGCTACTTTGCCGGCAGCCTTCTTGACCGCGGCCTTCGCCTTGTTCGTGACTTTGGCCTGCACTTTCTTGGCCTTGGCAACGATCTTCTTTTCCATCTTCATGGCCTTTCCCGCGACGGCTTTGGCCTTGCCGGTCAGTACTTTTTCCGCCTTGCCGACTTCCGTCATGAATTTCTTCTCGGCCGTCGTAGCCCATGCCTTCGCGTCCTTCTGGTGCTTCTTGCCCTTCGGGCCGAGGAAGTAATACGCTCCCGCGCCGACTGCCGCCACTCCTGCGCCTATCGCCACTTTCTTGCCCATGCTCATGCCTTTCTTTTTTGTTGCCATATGATTTTGCAAAATCACGTCGCGCACTGTCGAAAAGGAACGCGACGCATCTGGATTACTTTTAATCTGCTAATAATAAGAACTTATTCGCTCTTTTTGTGCTTCCTCCTCTTCTTGCCGAACAGCAGGCGGTACGCTGTACTGTCGCGCACGTCCTCCACCATCTCTTCGGCGGAGTCGCCGATGTTCTCGATGTTCTTCTCGAGCCCGTCCGCTATGCGGCGGAACGTGCCCAGGATGCGCGCCAGACGCACCAGGACGATGGTGCCGAAGATCCACACCGAGACGAACCCGATCGACGAGATGATGAAGAAAATATCCATTTGTGACACCGGGCAAACCATTGGCTTATTATACCTTTAATTCCCGAAAGTCAAAAATGGCAAAAGTTGAAAAAAGTCCGGTTTTCTAGTAATGTATACGGGTATTGGGAGATCGTCCCTCGGCCGTAGCCCGAAGGCTCCAGCCTACGGGCGAGGCTAATGTAGGACAACAGTATGCATTACGTGTATGTCTTAAAAAGCAAAAAGGACGATAACCAATATATTGGTTGTACTGAATCTTTAGAAAATCGTTTGAATTATCACAATTCGGGCAAAGTAAAATCTACCAAATCTCGTGTTCCATTTGAGATTTTATATTTCGAACCGTATGATGATAAATATGAGGCATTCCGTAAAGAAAGGTACTACAAGACTGCAAAAGGAAAGAAGGAGTTAAGATCGAAGATGTAGCATTGGGAGATCGTCTAATGGTAGGACAACAGGTTCTGGTCCTGTTTATCTAGGTTCGAGTCCTAGTCTCCCAGCAGTTTAGTTTTTCGTACCCAGTGACCTAAAGTGGTCTGTTCGTTTAAAAATTAAGATTAAGAGTATAATTTATATATGTCCCAAAAACCTAAGAAATCAGAACCTGTAGAAGCTAATTTGTCATTTCAACAGATGCAAGCAGCTATTCCTAAGATCGACAGAAGAATCAAAGATCTAGAAAATCTAGATATAAATTCGATCACTAAATATGGCGATCCCACAGTTCTTACATTAGAAAAAACCCTTGAGGCTACTCTGGCTTCTATTTTTGGAACTAATACGGTTGAGTATGAAAGATACCGCCATGGTGTTACTAGCCTTAATCCAGGTAGTTGGTGGCCAGATATAACTCTTGGAGAAATTAAACAAAGCGTCAGTGAATCAGTAACAGAATCTAGGCAACAACTTGAGGGTATAAAAGCAATCTTTTTAGAAGAACTTGGGGATGCTGGGCAAACTTCATCTGGGAAAACACTTAAAGCATATGAGGGTCTTGAGCTTCATCCTGCAATTGAAAGAGCAGTTGGAAATCTTTTTAAAGATGGGCATTATTCCAACGCGATTGAAGATGCAGTTAAAGCATTAAATGCTCTTGTGAGAATGAATAGTGGGATTGATGATAAAGACGGAATAGCACTTATGGAGTTTGTATTTAGTTCCAAGAGTCCTGTATTGAAATTTAATACTCTTGCAGATACTTCAGATATTGATGAGCAAAAAGGATTCATGATGATGTTCTCGGGTGCAGTCGCTGGCTTAAGAAATCCTCGTGCACATAAAATTATAAAAGATGATCCAGAAATGGCTCTAGAGTTCATTGCTTTCGTAAGTTTACTTGCTAAATTAGCAGATAAAAGCTCTAAGTAGTTTAAAGTAAATTAATATGAAAGATGACAAAGAAGAAAAAAGTGACTTAAGAAAACAACTTGATGAAGCTTTAGAATCAGGTTCAGGACCAAAAGCTGCTCGCTTTGCACTTGCTTGTTTAAGTGCTATTCCGGTTATTGGGGGAGCCATTGGTGGCATAGGAGGATCATGGTCTGAAAAAGAGCAAGAAAATTTGAATAACATATTTGGTACATGGCTTAAACTACAAGAGGATGAAATAAAAGAGATTGCCATAACTATCATGGAAGTTATGGCACGTGTAGATCAAACCGATGAAAAAATTAGAGAAAGGTTGCAAAGTCCTGAGTATTTAAAGATTGTGAAAAAGTGTTTCCGAGATTGGTCTGCGGCAGAAAGCGAAGAGAAGAGAAAGTTGATAAGAAATTTACTTGCAAATTCGGCTTCTACTAAAATTTGCTCAGATGATGTAGTTCGCATGTTTGTCTCATGGATTGACATATATTCAGAAGCTCACTTTGCTGTTGTAAGAGTTGTATTTAATAATCCAGGTTATACAAGGCAAGAAATTTGGGATCAAATACACGGTGAAGCTGTTCGAGAAGATTCGGCCGAAGCAGATTTATTTAAGTTACTCGTACATGATTTAAGTACAGGGCATGTAATAAGACAGCATAAAGAAAGGGATTATCAAGGAAATGTAATAATACGTCCCAGCAAAAAAACATCGAAGCCTGCGGGTAGTGTGCGCTATGCTACCTCTGCTTTTGATGATGATAAACAATATGAATTAACTGAGCTTGGAAAACAATTTGTGCATTACACTATGAATGAAATCGTTACTAAGCTTGAATCTGGAGAAGTAAAATCAGAATAGTTTTTTACTCGAGCACAACTCTTTTGTTGATCAAAATGAGCTTACTCGTGAACGACTGCATCAAATCTCGCTTTTCTTGAATCGTTCCTTCTCGGAGTAGGTATTTCATATAGTTTCGTACATCAATTTTTGTCTGTACGATTTTCTCTTGTTCAGTGGTTCCCAAAACCTTGCTTCTAAATTCTCCAAAACGTTCGATTTCTTTTTCAAGTTTACTTTTGATGCCTACGTTATTGATATCAATTCGATCTACAATCTCGAGCAATTGCTCAATTAGATTATCTTCGCGTAGGTAAGTATTCTTGCAATTTTTATCATTGAACCTTGTACAGCCATAATAAATGTACTTTGCAACACTTCCATCAATTAAGTTCTTGAACTTTTCTTCAGCAGTCACTCCGGATTTACACATACCGCATTTCATAAGACGGGTAAACGCGAACTCTTTTTTAGTGCGTTGTTCACCATTTTTACTTGCATCCAATTTTTCCTGAACCTTTTTGAAAAGTTCTTCACTAATTATGCGTTCGTGTTTGCCAGGGTACCACTTGCTTGACCCTCGTGGATATTCGATCAGTCCCATATAGAAATTATTACGAAGAATGAGCTGGATATTGCTTAGACTGAGTGGTTTTCCATGTCTCGTAGTAAATCGGACGTCCTCTTTGAGCCAGCGGAATAGTTTTCGGATACTCATTTTCTCATAGGCCGCTTTCTCAAAAATGAGTCGTATTACATGCGATCGTAATGGATCAACAATCACATGGCATTTCATTGTTCGATCAGGGTGATTAAGATATCCGGTAGGAGCAACGCTGGGCCATAGACCACTTTCAACTCGAGTTCGTAATCCACGCTTCACATTGATGCTCTTGTTGTCATTTTCGAGTTTTGCTTGTGATCCGAGAATCATCAAAAGGAATTTCTCATTTGGATTATTGGTAAAGCGCTGGCTATATGTCCGTATCTCAATCAATTTTTTCTGGTCAAGCAAATCGACTATAGCGCCGAGGTCACCAGCGTTTCGAGAGAGGCGGTCTGGATGCCAAACGAGGACGCCATCGAATTTACCCTCACGGATATCAAGAAGTAATTTATTGAAAACTGGTCTCTGTCCGCAATCTTTTGCCGAGTGAGATTCGCGGTACATATCGGTAACGTTCAGATTATCTTTTTGAGCGATATCGAGCATCTCCTTTACTTGAGAATCAATTGAGAGTGCTTGCTTTTCTTCTGCCTCGCTCGATTTACGGGCATATAAACAGTATCTGACTGGCTCTGTCTGCAATACTGGAGGTATGCCTATTTGAGCTCCATATGGTGCTATTTGTTCCATACACACGAACATACCGGAACAACGTGCGAAGTCTAGTGAATAACGAGATACGGAGCAGAATAAGATATAAGTCAACTACACAAATTTAAAGAAGGAAGTTAAGTTACGAACGGTCGTTTTTTAGTTCTTTTAAAAATTCTGCGGAATCACTCTCTTTTGCTTTTATGGGACGTGAAAGTTTCCACATGACTTCAAACTGAGAAGAGAGCATTTCAACGAGCTCCTTACTCTCGATAATAAATCCGAAAGCTTCTTTCTTGGAAGAAATAAAAGCAACTTTATTTCCGTATATCCAGTAACCCATAGAGAAACCAATATCTTTCGGTGCTACACGGATTTCTCGGAGAAATTTCTCTCCAGTCCCAAGATAAGGGTATTTTTTTATATCCACGACTTGGTTCTGGGGCCAGATTGCTCGAGTCGTAAGTTTTCGCTGGATACGCTCCTTATTTAATGTTTTGAAAAAATCTTCAGAGAGAATTTCAATCATGGCTTTTATAGGCCAATATGATTTCGTCTCAATGTCTCGATACATAAGCATGTCTTTGAGTACGAGCTTCATTCCATCTTTGCCTTCAAATAATTGAAACTTCGGACTGATAGTCGCTCCGGTTTTGAGGATTTCGCTGTAGACTTTTTCGATTGAGAGCTTGCCTTGCTCTAGTTCTTGTATTTTCTCATCGAAAAGGCTAGAAACTTTTTCTTTTGAACTTGCTGTGAAAGTCTTGATGCCGTTTTTCTGAGATTCAATAACTAGCTCCATTTTTTGGAGTTTGCGCATGAACCCATATAGGGAAGGGCGGGATAGGCCGGTCTTTTTAGCTAGATTGCCAGCCGTTTGAGGTCCGTTCTCCAGAAGGAAAAGGAAGGCCTTTATTTCCTCGTCGCGCAAATCAAGCTTTTTGAGTATGTCTTCAATCATATCCTCATGCTATCAAAGTCGGTTTATGTTGTCAATAATGTACAACAGTGTTTACAATACTTTACCAAAACTGTAGATTGTGGTGTATATGTCAAAAACATCAAAAAATATTTTGTGGACCATTATCATCCTTGCCTTAATAGGTGGGTTATTTGCTTGGCATGCCAGATTAAAGCAGCCCAAAGAACTGGAACATGTAACAGTGGGAATTCAAACCTCTCCTGCTATGGCCTTGGTCATGGTGGCAAAAGACAAAGGCTTTTTTGAAAAAGAGGGACTTAATGTTGAGCTCAAGGAATTTACTGCTGGTAAGTTTGCCCTCGAAGCATTTCTCGGAGGATCTTTGGATTTTTCAATTTCTGGTGATGTTCCAGTAACTCTTGCCTCCCTTCAGGGAAATAAATTTGTTGTGCCTGCGCAAGTAGTTGGCAAGACTCAGAATGAAGTACGAGTTGTTGCGCGCAAAGAAGCAGGACTCGAGACTTCTGATCAATACTTCAAAGCAAAGAAGCGAAAGATAGCTACGTCTATTGGTGGTGGGCCGGAATTCTTTACCTATGAATTTTTGAACAAGCTCGGTATTTCCAAAGACCAAGTTGAAATCGTGAGTCAGGCGCCAAAGGATATGCCGGCTGCTCTAATAAGTGGAAGTGTAGATGCTATTGCAGTATTTGATCCATTCGCGTACATAGCTGAAAAGCAGCTTGGTGATAAATCCATCACTTTCACTGACGCGAGTATTTATTCAGAACTTTATGTCATAGAAGCAAAAGAGTCTGTTAAAGAAAATCCTGCAACACTTGAAAAACTATTGAAAGGACTTGTTGAAGCAGAAAAGTTTACCAAGAACAATCCAGAGGAAGCAAAAGCTGTAGTGATGAAATACACAAAACTCGACAAGGAAACAGTCGATGGAATCTGGGGTAGTTTTGATTTCCGCATCGCTCTTACTCCTCAATTGCTCGAATACTTGAATCGAGAAGCACAGTGGGCTAAAGATAGCGGTAAAGTAACTAAAGATACTGTAATTCCAAATTTCCAGGATGTTATCTACAGTGCTCCGCTCAAAAAGATTTCTTCGGGAGCAGTTGGTATTTAAAGCAATCTCATGACCCATGAAAAAATTCCTATGGTTTATTCTTCCAATTATTTCAGTATGTATACTGTGGGAATTAGTATCTCGTAGTGGTTTTGTTAATCCTGCTTTATTTCCGCCACCATCAAAAGTTGCCATAGCTCTTTGGGAAATGATTATATCCGGTACTGTCTTTTATGATTTCAGAGACAGTCTTTGGAGACTTGTAGTCGGGCTGACTCTCGGTTCAGTTATCGGTATTTGTACCGGTTTAGTTACAGGCCGTATAAAGTCCATAGCAAAGGCAATAAACCCTATCATTCAGATACTTAGGCCGTTGCCTCCTGTAGCCATTATCCCACTCATTATTGTTTGGTTTGGTATTGATGATGGCGCAAAGATATTTTCCATAGCATTCGCTGTCTTTTTCCCAGTATGGATTGGTGCATATATCGGCGCCCAACAAATACCGCAGACGTTCTTGTGGAGCGCAAGACTTTTTGCTTTGTCTCGTTTCAAGATGTTTCGGGAAGTAATTTTTCCTGCAAGTCTTCCTTTCATTATTTCCGGTATTCGAACAGCTATCGCAATCGGGTTTGTAATGGTCTTCGTGTCTGAACTGTCAGGAGCCTCAAGCGGTATTGGATATCGAATCTCAATATCATCTCTTTCGTACCGGATTGATGAAATGATAGCGGCATTAGTTGTTCTAGGGACGCTCGGCGCTGTTACCGATCAACTCTTTGTGTTGGCTACTCGCCGAATCTTTCCATGGCTAACTCTTTCACAAAAATGAACCAGATAACTGTCAAAAATCTAAATGTAAGTTACAAGAACCACTCTGCACTTGAGAATGTTTCCTTCGAAGTGAGCAAAGGAGAATTTGTAGCGATTGTCGGTAAATCTGGAAGTGGTAAAAGTAGCTTGCTTCATGCTCTTGCGAATTTCATTCCGTATCAAGGAGAGGTCTCTTTGTCTGGAAACATTGGAATGGTTTTCCAAAATTATGCCGCCTTCCCATGGCTGACAGTTTCCGAAAATATAGCTTTCGGATTGAAAGGTGATACAAAAGACAATTGTGCAATGGTAAATGAACACCTCAAGCTTGCAGAACTGGAAGACAAAGCGGACGCGTACCCTGACGAGCTATCTGGGGGACAAGTTCAGCGAGTTGCTATTGCGCGTTCACTTGCTCACAACACAGATGTTCTTCTTATGGACGAACCATACGGAGCGCTTGACGCGTATACCAGAGATAAAATGCAGAAGTGGTTGTTGGATGTGTGGACCACGCACAAAAAGACAGTCATTTTTGTTACTCACAATATTGAGGAAGCACTATTTTTAGCTGACCGAGTATTGGTTCTTCATCCGACGGGTTTTACAAAAGAATTCATCGTTCCGTTTCCAAGACCACGAAATCCAGAAATTAAATTTACCGAGGAATTTAATCAATTGCGTAAAGAGATTTACGGAGCAATATAGCTAACAAGTCAACTACACAATTTTAAAGAAGGAAGTTAAGCTATAAACGGTCGAATGGAGTCTAAAATTTTGTGGTCTGGTAGATTCCATATCCGTAACACAAATAACCATTCTTGCTTTTGTGTGGCTTTAAGGTTCCGTCCATGGTTTTGCGATATGATAGTTTTCCGCAGTTACCGCACTTGTAAACGTAAGTAGGGCCAAAAGAAGACACTCTCGTTCTGGTCGGTCGAGATTGTCGAGGCGCTTTTACTTTATACAGTTTGTTATGTTCTTTCTCTCGCTTCTTTTTTACATCGTATAGATATCTGTCTTCAGGGTATTCTCCTGCACGGCATAATTCTATCTCGTACTGAGGCTCATATTTTTCTTCGGTATTTTCTATAGATGTCAGATTCTCAGGAACAAACATTCGTATTCCAGGCTTGGGACTACTTCCACCGTTTCTATTCCAAACATACAGGTACTCTTTTGTAGCACCGTCACTCTTCTCTTGAAACTTCAAAGAATAGGGTTCAACAAGTCTTTCCGATCCTTGGTAAACGATACGCAAAAGAGTTTGATCCTTTCCGGCCTTCATAATTTTATTTCGTACGTCCGCTTCAAAGAAAAAGCGGTCATGCCACGGATTCTCTGTGTCCTCCGCAAACAAGGCCTCAATTTCAGAAGTGAATTTTGCAAAGGCATCATCAAACTCAAAGAGAATATCTTGTGTACAGATAATCGTTTTTAGCCATACCGCCTTCATGTATTCGAATGGTAATTTGAGAAGAATATTCTTTGCGACGAGAGGACTGCGTTCAAAAATTGTTCGCTGAAGGAAAACTCTTCGAATGTCTGCCTTATTGATCGGTATGTCTGTATTCAAATAGATACTGTATATAAAATCAAAAAGGTCTGGCGCATGGTCGCGTTGTAGCAAGCATTTTAACTTTGTCGCCAAAACTTCTTCCAGTTGCATGCATTTTATTTGGCATGCCACCTCGGCTACATCTGAGTAGGGATGCAGAAGCGTGCGTTCCTGTATATCAAGATATGTTTTATCAAATCTGGTTACATCGAGAGAGATTTTGAGGGTGATGTGATCAGAGTTTCCATAGAAATCTTTAAAATAAATTTTTACCTCAAAAACTTTCCAGCGCGGTTCGTTCCAATTGAACTTTTCCCTTACGTCGTTCCTTTCAAGGACAAAAGCGATACCAGCTTTCTCGCTTACGAACTGACACGCTTTTTCAATCTCTTGTTTCAAAAATTCTTGGTCAATATCGTTTGGAGTACCGAAATCCAGATCGGTTGAAAAACGAGTTTTTATAAAATAGGCTTTTCTCAGTGCGTTTCCGCCCTTAAGGAAAAGTGAGTCCTTCAATTCGCTCTGAGTGAAAATATAATTTAACAGCCAACCAAAAAGATAATCCCGCTGCACGTTAGCGGTTGTTATTTGTTGCTCTTTTGATTTTTGATCAATCTCGTCTTTTAAAATCATATATTTATATCTCCGCATCCTTCGGAATCAATCCAAAGTTCTTGAACGCCTTTAACATACTTTCTCTGTGCTCAGGATTCAATGGCCTATTTCGCATAGCCAACTCTTCCTCTTTCGTATACTTCTTTCCTTTAGCCACGTCCTTGCGGTAGATACCCATATCAAGTCCGGCTCGGAAGAGCTTGATGTCGCTTTCCATCAATATCTTCATCGCAGAGATCTGTTCGCTGTAGCTCGGATACATACCGCTCTTGCCGTCAGGGTAGATGATCTTGAATAGCTCCGTTCGGAGCACCCGCATCCGTTCCTCCATATCCGCATACCGCTTGAGCACTTGTGGCCGGTCCATTTCCTCTATCGCATCTTCGGTCAGTTCTTTCCTGATCCTAGCCAGCGAATTGAGGTTGCCGATCTTGATGCCTTTCTGGAGAAGTACTGCCTGCAGGTCTCGAAGGGAAATCATAGGGTCGAGCGCTACCGCGTTTCTGACGATTTGCTTGAGCCGTTCCTTTGCATCGCTTCCTAATTTCATGTATCACATTGTATCAAATATTTGATTATATCGTTATGCTGTAAAGGGCTTATATTATATATAGACCCAAAGCCGTTAGTTTGGAAGACGGGAAAGTGTTAGAATACCCTTATGACGTCTGGCGTGATTAGTTTCATGACCAGACATTGCAGCCAAGTCGTGCGAGGTTATTGCGCCCGAGACGCGTTTAGAAAACGTTTCTATAAGATTGTATAGATTCGTATCTCTCCTACGGCTGAGATAATTGCCTCTCGAGAGAGCATACTCTTCATTTTTTACATGAATATACTATACTTATATAGTATTATGAAGAAGTATTTTTTCTTTAGTATACTTTCTCTCTTTTTACTGAGTTCTTTTTTGCCGTTGCATGCCTCCGCATCCGACGGAACACTCGATGCGAGCTTCAATACCGGCGCGGGATTCGCCCCTTCTGGCACCGTGAGTGTCTTAGCCCGCCAGCCAGACGGCAAGGTTCTCGTCGGCGGCACCTTCACCTCGTATAAGGGCATCGCTGCTAATAGGATCATCCGCCTCAACGCCGACGGCTCGCGAGACGAAACTTTCGATATTGGCACTGGCATCTCAGGAGGCGCAAGCCCAGGGGTGTTCGCGCTCGTACTCCAGCCAGACGGCAAGGTTCTCGTCGGCGGCTCTTTTAGCGCGTACGACGGCGCTACTACCAACATGCTGGTTCGCCTCAACGCCGACGGCTCCCGCGACGAGACGTTCACCAGTTTATTCACCGGCATCAGCACGCTGACGGCGCTCGCCCTCCAGCCGGACGGGAAATATATCGTCGGAGGGAACTTCATAGCGTACGGCGCTGATACTCCTTCTCGCATCATGCGCCTCAACGCTGATGGAACGCTCGATACGTCGTTCGATATCGGCACAGGATTCGCCGCCGCCACCGTCCGGACCGTCGCACTCCAATCTGACGGAAAAGTGATTGTCGGCGGAGATTTCGCGTCATTTGACGGTACGACCGCCAACAGGCTCGCCCGTTTGAACACGGACGGTTCGATTGATGAAGATTTTGACACGGGGACCGGATTCAGCATCGGCGGAACTGGCGGAACCGTGCGAGCCATCACTCTTGATGATGGCAAGATTCTCGTCGGCGGCAGCTTCACGTTGTATGGCAGCACGACGGCAAACAGGATCATCCGCTTGAATGCTGACGGCTCGGTCGATGGGAGCTTCAATCCTGGAACAGGGTTTGGCAATAACATCGTGTCCTCCATCGCGGTCGACGGCAACGGCAAGATTCTCGTCGGCGGCAGCTTCACGTCGTTTAACGCCACTACCACTAATAGGATCGTCAGCCTCAATGCCGATGGGACGCGCGATGATATGTTCGATGCGGGTAGCGGATTTAATAGTACTTTGAATGCGCTTCTTATCGATCCCGACGACAATGTGCTTGCGGGAGGAGCATTTACTACATACAACGGCACTACCACGGGCGCTGTTGTCCGCCTCGGCTTTGCGGCTCCTGCTATTGCATTCTCTGCTGATTCCGACACCGTAGCGTACGACGGATCCGTTGAACTCTCATGGAATGTTACAGGATATGTTGATTCCTGCACTGCGAGCGGCGACTGGTCCGGCTCCAAAGCCTCAAGCGGCACGGAAACGGTCGAGAACCTGACAGGAGACAGCACATTCACGCTTTCCTGTACCGGCCCCGGAGGAACGGCGGAAGAAGATGCCTCTATTACCGTCGGCGACCCCATCGCTCCGGTAATTACTTTTACCGCGGATCACGATACGGTCCCAAGTGGCGGCACCGCCGAACTCACGTGGTCCGTCGCCAACCTCTATGACGGCACCTGTACTGCCTCGGAAGATTGGAGCGGCGCTAAGCCGTCAGCCGGCACGGAGACTACTGCCGCCCTTGATTCAGAGAGCACTTTCACGCTCTCATGCACGGGTCCGGGAGGTACGGCGGAAGATTCCGTCACCATTGCGCTCGAGTCCGAACCGCGGCGCTCCTCTTCGCATTCGAGCGGGGGAAGCGGAGGAGGCAGGGCGCGCACTGTGACGCCGGCTTCATCCGTGCCTGTCATTTTGCCCGAGTCTCCTGCATACCTCTTCACTAAGACTCTGCGACGGGGGATGACCGATACGGATGTCTACCATCTGCAGCAATACCTCAATGCCCATGGCTTTGCGGTGGCGCCGTCGCCCCTGCCGGGTTCTCTTGCTAACGAGACCCATTATTTTGGCCCTGCTACCGAAGCGGCGCTCATCAAGTTCCAGGAGGCCAACGCTTCCGTTATCTTGCGTCCGATACACCTCACTCGGGGAACGGGTTTTTTCGGAACGATGAGCATGGCGGTAGCCAATGGGCAATAATATAGCGTATGGCGGTTTGGGACAATCAAGATTTCTTCTCTCAGCCTAAGTTTTAAGCAAAAAGCCTCCGCAGAGCGAAGGCTTTACGGGGCTAGTATCTTATGCTTTTCTTTACCACTTCTTTATCTTTTCTTGATGCGGCATGTGCCATACTTATATTATTATTAGCGAATTTTTAAATAGTAATTCAAAACCATGTTCATCATTCATTGGATAGTGTCAGCAATCCTCATCGGCTTGACGGCGTTCTTGGTTCCCGGCGCCACGGTAGGGGCGTTCTCGGCCCTGGGAGCTGCTGTCGTCATCGGTCTTATCAATGTCTTTATCCGGCCTTTCATCATCCTTCTCACCCTGCCGGTCAACGTGCTGACCCTCGGCCTCTTCACGCTGGTCATCAACGGCCTGCTCATCATGCTCGCGAGCGCCATCGTGCCCGGATTCCGGATCAACGGCCTGTTCACGGCCATGATCTTCAGCCTCGTCCTGACCGTTCTCAATATCATCATGTACATGTTCGTCCAGCCGGGCGCGTAAGGATCCTGCGCCGGCGGCCGGGCTTGGCATATCATCCTGCCGGATGATATAATTTCCCCATGAAAAAATACATTGTTTCGATTGTATTATTCCTATCCATCGCTGTCGGCGCTCCTGTTCTCGTGGCCCATGCGCAGACCAGTCCTCTCAATCTCACTCACACGCTCATGGGCGGGTCTCGCGGCGATGACGTGGCTTTGCTTCAGGGATTTCTCTTGAATAAGGGACTTTTTAATTTTCCATCTCCGACGCGGTACTTCGGCCCGATAACCAAAGACGCGGTCATCGCATTCCAAAAAGCGTATGCCATCGACCCTGTCGGCATCGCCGGTCCCATCACCCGGGCCAAGATACTCGAATTGACGTCCCAGAAGGATATCAGCGCATCGACACTGGGTGTCGGGGCGACCGTGAATTTGCTGGGGGCAACGCAGCATCGCGGCAGCCATCGCTCGTCATCGAGGCAGAATATCGTTGACGAAGATGGAGACGGCATAGCCGATACCGCAGACAACTGTCCGAATACCTCGAACGAGGATCAGATAGATGAAGATGCCGACGGCGTGGGCGACTCATGCGACAACTGTCCTGCAATATTCAATGCCGGCCAGGCGGATGATGACAATGACGGTATCGGCAATGCCTGCGAAGACGAGGAACCGCCGCCAGCAGAAGCTTTTCTTTTGACCGTCGCTAAAGCCGGCACAGGTTTGGGTACGGTTACCGATGATCCTGTTATCGACTGCGGTGTGACTTGTTCCCATTCTTACGATTCAGGTACCGTCGTCACTTTGACTGCCTCTGCATCTGATGGTTCTCACTTTGTCGGCTGGTCCGGCGGCGGCTGTTCAGGGACCGGCATGTGTACAGTTACTCTCAGTAATGATACCTTCGTGACAGCAACCTTTGACTTCGACAGATATATCTTGACCGTCAACCAAGCCGGCAGCGCGAGCGGACAGGTCACGAGCTCTCCATTCGGCATAAACTGCGGGATGGTATGCGCGGCCTACTTCTATTCGGACGCAACGGTTACCCTAACCGCAACTCCGAACAGCGGTACTCACTTTGTCGGCTGGTTCGGTAGCGGCTGTTCGGGTACCGGGGCATGCATCATCACCATGACGAACTCTCTTGCTGTCACGGCCCTATTCGATATGGACGGCGGATCGTAATCTCGACCGTGGATTCCGAAATCTCATACATATCCCGTATGTCTCGAGTCCTTCTCTTCGACCATAGCAATGCCGACTTGTCGGGAGAGATTCCGGGGTTGTTCAAGCGGGCCGGGTGCACGGTGGACGTATATGCCCGCAAAGGCTCGTGGCTCCTGAAGAATAATTCCTGGGACAATTGGCACAGGGCCGACGCCGATCCGGCTCGCTTTGCCGCAGGCATCAAGAGCTTTCTTTCCGATACGAAGCCTGCCAATCAGCAGTCTGCGGTACCTATGCTCGTAAGGCATTTTTCGAGGAGCATCACGAGTTCTCTGCGAAATTTCGATGTCGGAGAAGTCGTAGCTTGGGTTCGCAATGAGGGTGGCAGATGGCGTTTCGTGCCGCGTGACTGGAAGATACTCTTTGCCACTTCGCGAACCATGCTCGCTGATCGAGTACGCCGGGCACCCTGGCTCTTCAAGCCCTTGCGCGCCCTGAAGCGGACCTTGTCGTGATATCTGCTACAATTACCATATGCAAACTTTCAGCGAACGTATCATAAAAATGGCGCTCAAGATCCCCAAGGGTAGGGTTGCCACATACGGCGCCATGGCCCGGGCCGCGGGCGGGGGAGCACGGGCGGCCATGAGCATCACGGCTATCCTCGGCAAGGCTGAGGATGAAGGCGTGAAGAATATCCCGTTCCATCGCATCGTCTATGCCGACGGCAAGGTCTGGCTCGACAATGAGCATAAAGCCAAGCGTCTCGCGCTCTATAAAAAAGAAGGCATCAAGCTCGATGCAAAGAACCGCATCGTGAACTTTCGCGACAAATTGTTCGAATTCAAATAAAAAAGCGATACGGTTTCCCGTATCGCTGTGATTTTTTCTCACGCTGGCGTGATGTGCTTCTTGAAAGTATTTTTCATCACTTCCATGACATTGTCCATGTTGATGCTTGGCGGGGCATGATGCATGGTTTCGCCCGTCATGACCTGGAGCAATTCGAAGTAGCGGGTCTGCCACAGATCTACGACTTCGTCGGTAATGTCGGGCATGAACTGTCCTTCTTTGCCCTCGAAGCCGTGCGCCATGAGCCATTCGCGGACGAATTCCTTGCTCAACTGCTTCTGCTTCTCCTTCATGGTAAAGCGCTCTTCGTATTCGTCCGCATAAAAGTAGCGGGAAGAATCCGGCGTGTGGACCTCATCGATGAGGCGGATGGTGCCGCGGGGATCTGTACCAAACTCATATTTGGTATCTACCAGTATCAGACCACGTTCTTTCGCCGCTCGGGTGCCGATATTGAACAGCTCTTCGGAATACTTCTTTATGGTATTCCACTGCTCTTCAGTGGCGAGACCTTGTTCTAGGATCTCGGCTTCGGTGATATCCAGATCATGCCCTTCTTCTGCCTTGGTCGTCGGCGTGAGCATGATCTCGTCGAGCTTCTGATTTTCCTGCATGCCTTCCGGCAGGCGGTAACCCCAGCATTCTCTGACGCGGTCCTTGCTGTACTTCCGCCAGAGGCTTCCGACGATATATGCGCGCATCACCACTTCAATCTTGAAGGGTTTGCAGGCATGGCCGAAGAGTATGTTCGGATGCGGGCTCTCGATCAGCCAATGGGGTACGGTAGTACCGATTTTTCCGAGGGCGTACTTCGTCATCTCGTTGAGGACGATGCCCTTGCCTGGCACGTCTTTCGGCAGGATGTGATCGAACGCGCTGATGCGGTCCGTAGCGACCAGGCAGATATAGCCGTCTTTGGCAAAGGTGTCGCGCACCTTGCCCTGGTAAAACTTCAAGCCGAGGAGCTCGGCCTGTTCTTTGTTGTCCATGATGAGTAGTTTTAGTGTATGAAATAGTTTTTAGAGAGCTCTGTTTGCCCATACTTTACATTAAAATCAGGCATTGTCAAATAAAAGAGCACCGATGCCGGTGCTCTTGATTGCTGATGAAAATTCATGAAAACTGCGTCTTTTTACCATACCCGCTGCCGGGTGGAAACACTGACCTTCAGCGTCACCAGCAGTGCCCCTTTTACTCCGGCGATGCCGAGCAGGACCGTTACGAAATACTTGTCGCCTAGGTTATCGCGGAAGTTCCCGAACCACGTGGTCATGGTGCCATCGTGCAGCGTGGTGAACCAATGGGTGCCGATGATAGTATCGATCCAGGGCAGTGCAAGGGCCAGCCAGGCAAAGATGAAGCATGCCGTTATCACGTGGATAGCGAACACGGCGGTCTTCTTTCTCTGCAGACGCTGCCGCGTGCGGTAAGAATATCCTCTGCTCATGCGATAGGGATGAAAGATCCGCGTATATATCATATACATGACGGCTACTGCGGAGAGTGCGGTGTACAGAAGTACGAAGGCTTGGAAGAATGAATAGCTTTTCATTATCTTTAGTTTTAAATGTACATTACTATTATATCAATAATATTTAGTTTTGTCAAATAAAAAAGCCTCCGGCATGGCGGAGGCTTAGTACGATTTGGTCGGGGCTGACCCGCTGGTACATGATAAGGCAGTCCGAATCCCCGCAGGGAATCCTTTGCAGCGGCGCTCGCTTTCTAGGGCGATTCTTTTTCCGACGAGAGAAAGATCTATCATATACGAGTCTAGCATGTGAGGCATAAATATAATAGAATCATATCTATGCCTCCATTCAATGATCTGAAAGACAAGGTGCACAAGCGTTTACGCATGCGCGTCATCATATACTTCGTCATATCCATCGTGGTCCTCGGCGTTTCCATTTTCCATATCCTGAAAGACGGCGCGAACGCGTTTCTGGCTCTCGTGGGATTGCTCGTCGGCATCGTCATCGGCACGGTCGTGGCGCGCATGTACAAGATTTCCTGGGACAAGAATGCCGCGCAAGTCATCTCAAAGTTCGATGCTGTCGGGGTAATCATTCTCGTGCTGTACGTCGTCTTTGAGGTATTCCGATCGAAGATCGTCGGCTATTTCGTGCACGGTCCGTCCGTTCTTGCCGTTTCTTTCGCCATACTGGCCGGCATCATGTACGGCCGGGTCTTCGGCATTCGCGGCAAGGTCAGGCAAGTCTTCGAGGAAGAGGGAGTGGCGTAGCAGTCTATCCGGGATTTGCTATACTGATGGCATGTTTTTGATCACACCGATACGAATTTCTACGGCCGCTTCGAGCGGTCGATCCTCTTCCGTCTCTCTCATCACCGGATTCGTCTTCGATGCCATTACCCTCGAGCGCGTGGACACGCTCTGGGAAAATGTCTGGATCTTGGCCCATCTCCTTATCGTGGCAGTGTTCATCATCCTCATACACGTGCAGGAGAGCAAGGCGGGGGACGAGAAAGACCCCCACAAGGCCCACTTCTGGTACGTGAATATCCTGCAGTTCTTCTTCGGCGGCATCCTCTCCAACCTATCTGGTATTTTATTTCCGCAGCGCGGATATCTTCGTGACCTGGCCATTCATCCTGCTCCTCGTGGCGGCGTTCGTGGCAAACCAGTCTTTCAAGCGCCATTACATCCGCTTCAGCTTCCAGATCAGCCTATTCTTCCTGTCGATCTATTCTTTCGCCATATTCCTCGTGCCGGTAGTCTTGCACCGCATCGGCACGTGGGTCTTCCTGCTCTCCGGCGCCGCCAGCCTCGCGTTCATCGGCCTATTCATCGTGATACTCTTTCATTTCATCAAGGATAAATCCGTCCGCGACAAGTACGAGAGCAGGAAGATGATCGCCCTGCTCATCCTCGGCATCTTCGCCATCGTGAACGCGCTTTATTTCACCAACCTCATTCCGCCCATCCCGCTGTCGCTCAAGGAGGGCGGCGTGTATCACTCCGTAGAGAAAGTGGCTGGCGGCAATTATTACGTCTCTGATGAAAAGCACTCGTGGAAAGATTACTTCAGGCTGTTCAAGACGTTTACCGCCGCGCCCGGCGCGGGAGCGTATGCCTACAGCGCCGTATTCTCCCCGAGGAATCTGAACATTACCATTCTCCATGAATGGCAGTATTACGACGAATCGGAACGAGCCTGGGCCACCACAGGCATCATCAGCCTGCCGGTCATCGGCGGGCGCGACGGGGGATTCCGTACCTACTCTATGCGTTCGAACCTTACACCCGGCAAATGGCGCGTAAACGTCGAAACGACCGAAGGCAAGATCATCGGCCGTTTGCGTTTCAATGTCATAGCCGTCTCCACTCCGCGCTCCTCCTCATGGGAGAAAAAGAATAATCGAAAAAAGACAGCATCTGCTGTCTTTTTTCGTTGCGCATTATATCGCAGGCTGGATATATTCCAGGCTCTCCATTTTCTGCTGCAATCGCGAGCCGTTCTTGATGTCCTTGGTGATTTTTGCGTCGCCGGTGTAGGTGACGATGGAACCGTTCGCGAGATCGGGCGTCGAGAGTCTTGTCGGCATGGATATCGGCTACCGAGCCGTTCTCAGCGATTATCTTCATGACGTCGACGATGAGCTTTTTCGCATCGGCATCGGAGCCGTTGGCGAGCTTGAAGTCCGCCGCATCGGCCGTGCCGGAGAGCTTCACCCATGAAGCGTTTGCTTCGTCGAGGGTGAAATTCTTGGCGTCAAAACCTCATGTCCGCGCGCGAGCCGTTGGCAAGAGTGAGGGTCAGATCATCCGCGGCGATGCCGTTTGCAGTCAGGCGCGAGCCGTTCGCCAGAGAAAGTGTTTGTATTTCCGGCATGGTGACAGAAATATCCGGACGGCTCTCGTTGCAGAAGATGCACAGCCACCAATGCTTTGTGCTGTTTATGACGAGCTCTCCGTCGACGACTGTCATGGAGAGATTGGAGATGGATTTTTCCGTGCCAGTAGCACTGACTTTGAAGGTAGCGTCATGAACCAAGGTGACCTTGTTGCCGTTCTCTACGCGCATGCCGGTGAAATCAGCGAGCGGGAAATCTTGAGTGGCTACTTGATAGTCCGGACTCGTTGCGATGTAATCCCGGTATTCAGGCACGAGGCGCGTGCCGGCGGCGCCGGCGAATATGATACAGAGGCACCACAAGCCTGCGAGCGATAGTGCTGCGGCCGGATGGAATACCCTCGTGTTGCTCGTCAGACGTACGCCCGCCAGAAAGATGAACATGATCGGATGAAGATGATAAAGAAGACGGCAAAGAGTACCGCGTATATCAGGGCAGTGTGCCCGAGGGCGAATACCGGGAAGTCGACGTACGGGGAGTGGATATTGAATACCGTCACGGTCAGGATGAAGAGCGAACCGAGGAGCGTGATGCTCGCGCCGAGAGTGATGCAGATACCGACAATTTTTCGGATAATGGGAACGATAGCATGCAGGATTTTACGGAGGATAACGAAGGGCAGACGGACGGCTTCGCGGAAGCTGCTGCGTGCGCGGGGATTGTCTTTGACTTCGTTTATCTTTTCCTTGGCCATTTCTTTCAGTGATTCGAGATTTATCTTCTCGCCGCGCATTTCCAATTTTTCCGCGCTGGTCTTGGCCTCCGGCACGATGAGCCAGAGGATGATGTAGATGAGCACGCCCGAGCCGCCGAAGAGCGTGACGATGACGAAGATGATGCGCACGATCGCGGCGTCCGATGCCGAAGAAGGCCGCCAGTCCGCTCGCCACGCCCGCGATCATCTTGTCATCGGGTTGCGGAAGAGCTTCCTGCTCTTTATGCCGCCTGCGGCTTCCTCCGTGCCGGCCTTGCCGCCGTTCATGTTTTCGTCTCCGAAATCCTCGGCGTGGCCCATGGAAGCGATGAGCGTCTCGACTTCGGCGAGGGTCACCACCTTGTCCTTGTTGCTGTGCTCCAGGAACTGCTCGGCCATGCGGTTCTCGATGTCGGAGATGATCTCCGCGCTGTCCGCGTCGCCGGCGAAATGCTTCTTGATGGAATCAAGATACGCGCTCAATTTTTCGTATGCGTCTTCTTCTATGTAGAAGAGAGTGCCTGCAAGCGTTGTGGGTATAGTTTTTTTCATATAATTTTCTTTCTAAGTGAGTTAATCGACTGCTTAAGCTTCGACCATGTTTGTTTTAATTGTTCCAGATTCTTCTTTCCTTTCTCCGTGAGGGTGTAGTACTTTCTCGGCGGGCCCTCTTCGGATTCTTTCCAGGTATAGGCGAGGAGCTCCATGCTCTTGAGCCGGGAGAGCAGGGGATAGAGGGTGCCCTCGACCACGATCAGGTCCGCCGCTTTCAGCTCTTTCAATATGTCGCTCGCGTATACTTCGCCGCGCGAGATGATGAGCAGGATGCAGAATTCGAGGCTGCCTTTGCGCATCTGGGCTTTTACATTTTCTACATTGTCTTTTCCGCATATTCTGAATATAACTCGAGCTACCTTGTAATGCAAGGTAGTGTGTGTGGATAAGTAGTGAAGAGTTTGATTTGTATGAGATAATGCAGAGAATGAAATTACTGCTTACTTCGAACGGTCTCTCTAATCCATCTATCGCAAAGGCGCTTTTTGAGCTGGTTGGAAAACCGGCGAGCGAGACAAAGATCGTTTTTATTCCGACGGCAGCGAATGTCGAGGAAGG
The DNA here is from genome assembly GCA_037200905.1 of bacterium. GTDB lineage: Bacteria > Patescibacteriota > Minisyncoccia > Phycocordibacterales > UBA9973 > UBA9973. The sequence continues at coordinate 259,302 of JBBCGN010000001.1, read as the reverse complement.
AGATAAGGATTGGCTGATGACTGATATCGAGAACATCAAGAAGCAAAGCCTTGCGTCATTTGAGATTATAGATATCGAGAATAAAAACGTAGCAGAATTCCGGCAGCAATTCGAAGCTGCGGATGTATTATTTTTTTCTGGCGGCAACAGCGTGCACCTCATGCGCTGGATCGTGCAGTCAGGATTGCAGGCAGAATTGCCAAAGCTGCTGGAGACTCGCGTGTGGGCAGGTATCAGCGCCGGCAGCATGGTCACTGCGCCAAACCTCGCGCTCTCGAATAATGACAAGAAAATTTATTATGAAGAAGAATTCGGCTACACCAGCAATGATGCGCTGCACTTCGTAGATTTCTATATCCGTCCGCATTTCAATTCATCCCACTTTCCGCATGCAAATAATCAGTATATCGCTGAGATCGCGAAACAGATTCCAGAAAAAATCTATGCGCTCGATGATATGTCGCAGTAAAAGTCGATGGCGACAAGGTTGAGGTCGTTTCCGAAGGAGAATATCATGTCTTCAATTAATTCCTGAAAATAAAAAGCCCTCTCGGATAAGAGGGCTTCAGAAAGCTTATTCGTCCAACTTCTATTTCGGCTGCAGTTTCAGTATCTTGATCGTTACGATCCAATAGTTCGCCAGGCCGAAGACCGCCCCGATGATGCCGCCGATGATGGGGGAATGATACAGGTAGCCGACCGCGGCGCCGATGGCCGAATCCGTGAGGCAGAGCAGCCTGAGCTCCGAATGGATGAGCAGGAAAAGCTTCTTGCTGAATACTCCTGCGAACGTTGCCGTGAATTTCAGCGCCCTGGCGACGGCGATGATAGTCTGTGCGAGAGCATATACGGCCCAATACAAGAGGAAAAAAGGCACTACGACGGGATTATAATACGTCCAGAACTTCCGCATTACTTCTCTTCCTGACGCTTTACCTGATGTAGCTAAAGCGCCGAATATCATTCCGCCGAAGCTGCAGATTATGATGCCGATGGTATGCAATAATACCCGGGACAGAAACGGCATGTTCTCCAAATCATCAGCAAATAGATTTCCAACGTTATGAACGGACTTCGTAATACTCATACCCTGCACAAGCTGTATGCTTATCGTCATAAGCAGAAAAACATAAACGCCGATGAGGAGAAACAATATAAACGTCCCCTATCTTTCTCCATGGCACCCTGAAGAATGTTCTAAGAGCATGACCTGTTTCCGTGAATGCTACGGGAATGGCCGCGAATACTTTTTTGACTTCCCAGAGCAGGTAGCCCGTAAGTCCGCCGTACAGATGCTGACAATCAGTCCGATGATAGAAGCGAATCGCAGTCCGACGAAGGTGCCGATCAGTCCGCCCATCAGGCAGGTGAGGGCGATGTTCAGTGATTTGTGTTTCATGTGTATTTGTTTTTGTGAAAGAATAGTTTTCTTTATATTACATCTAAAGTTATATTTTGTCAAATACAGGCATCCGGCCCTGACACCGAGAATCTGCTATACTTTATACATGTTCTTCGTATACATTCTCGAGTGCAAAGACAAGACGCTCTATGTAGGCAGTACTAACGATTTAGAAAAAGACTGCATCAGCACAACAATTCCAAGAACGGCGCGCACTACACCAAGATCCGCCGGCCGGTCACTCTGAAATATTCCGAACGGGTGCGGACGTATGCCAAGGCCCGAGCACGAGAAGGAGCTTTGAAAAGATTATCAAGAGCAGAAAAATTAACAGTCATCAAAAATATGAATCCAAAGAAAAGATATAAAATAGTGGTATATGTTCCGGAGCCTGACGCGGATCGATTGCGCGAAGCTATAGGCGCTGCCGGTGCGGCGTGATAGGCAAGTATACGTATTGCACTTTTACCATCAAGGGCACGGGCAGGTTCAAGCCCGGCACCGGCGCGCATCCCGCGATCGGCGAAGTGGGCAAGCTCGAAGAAATTTCCGAAGACCGCATCGAGACTGTCTGCGAAGGCGACGCATTGCAAGCAGTGCTCAAGGCTATCAAGGACGTGCATCCATATGAAGAACCTGCGACCGATGTCTATCCGATCGAAGTATTCGAATAAATCATGAAGAAAAAATATACGCATTATCATAAGGACGGTACGGTCTGGGCCAAGGGGTTCATGCTCGGTGGCAAGATGGAAGGATATTGGCAATGGTTCCGCAAAGACGGTACAAAAATGCGTACGGGTATCTGAAGCAGAATAAGCAGGTCGGAGAATGGACCACGTATGCCAAGGACGGCAGCGTCGTCAAAGTTACTCAGATGAAATAAAAAACAGACAACACGCGAACGTGCTATCTGTTGTACCGCCCAGGAGCCCTTGTAGATAAGCCCTTTCGACTGCTCTATGTCGAGCTCTATCTTGAGCTGCTTGGCGAGTTCGCTGATGATGGCAAGCCCGAGGCCCCCTGTTGTGCTCCTTGGCGCTCGTGCTTTGCCCTGTCGCGGACATCACGTCATACTTGAAAGGAACTTTGCCGTAGTCCCGGATCTCGAAGATGATGGCATCCGTATCCTTCTCAAACGGGCATAGCCGACGCCTTCGGCATGGTCGTAGATATTCTTGATCATCTCGACGACGAGCATGGCGAAGATGTTCCACTGGAGCGTATGTATGCTGATGAAGGGAAGCAGATCGCTTTTCACCCCTTTCCAGGAACAGCGGGCGGGGCATGTGATTGCCCTGAAAATTCAGCCTCATTTCTTTTGTTTCCATGTGCGACGTTTTCCTGATATTACATTTTGTACGCCTTTTGTCAAATAAAAATTCCCTTTCATTGCTGAAAAGGGAATTGAAGATGTCAGAGCGATTTTACCGCGATGACGGTCAGGATAGTTTGTCGAATTCGCTCTTCAGAGAAGTGTTCTTCTGCTGCAGCGCGGATACTTCATCCAGTTTCTCATATATGAATTTCTGGTTCCAGTCCATTTCCACCAGCAGGTCGAGTTTCTTTTCTTCTCTTTGCTCGCGGTTGTAGGCTTCGACCTGTTCCGCGCTCGGCGGCCAGATCTTCCATGCGAACACGGACGCTCGCTCGCTAAGCCGAACAGACAACCGAAGAGGAAGCCGATGCCGAAAAAGACGAGGAATACTACCCATGGCTGCAGAGGCGACCGTAGGTCCGCGCCGAATCCCACGAAATAGGCTCCGGCTCCGTAGACTAGCGCGGATACCAGGCTTGCCAGTATGCCCCATTCGATCGCGATAACGATCCTGCCGCGACGAGAGGAGGAAAGCACTCTCTGAAGAACTTCCTTGTTGTATTTCATATTTCAAAGTTTTCTTTACAATACGGCTTATGGGCATTTTGTCAAGAAAAAACGGGATACATACATATATGAGTATCCCGTTTTAGTTCCTTTCAGAACACACATTGCAGCTGCCGGTCGGACTCGAGGAAATCTCTTTTCTCCATGAGCTTTCTCCGCAGCCGCGCTTCGACGATCTTCCACACCAATACGGTTACCGCTATCCAGACGACCATGTCCCTGTCTGCCCGGCGGCCGAAAATGACCATGATGATCAATGCGACGAGGAACCCCGCCACGGCTCCGGCGATGAAGCCGAGAAGTTCCATCCTGTTGAGCTTCTTGACGCAGGCCCCTGAATCTCTTCTGATTTTTCCGAATTCGTAAAGGAATTTTTTTGCCTTTCGCGTACTGGACCTGATAATAATGCCAGCGCGCATCCATTTCTTTATCCATATACAAGTCTTTTCCTAAATGATACTAGTTTTTAAAGAATTGTCAAGTAATGATGCATGCTATACTTACGGCATGAACAATATGAGGAACATCGTGCTTTTCATCATAGCCATCGCGATAGTCATATTCATAATCATCAAGATGAACCACAGGGAAGACAATGCCAATACGGCGCCAGTGAATCCTGCAAGCGCGGTCAGCGTGGATCCTATCGAGCACGCCAGCCTGATCCTCGGCTGGGACGGCAGTGCCGTCTACGCCGATCCGGTCGGGGCGGACCTGTACACGGGCAAGCCGGTGCGGACATCATACTGCTCACGCACGGGCATGCCGACCATTTCGACGCGGCCACGCTCAAGGCCGTTACTAAGCCCGAATACCGTCATCATGGCGCCGCAGGCGGTGGCGGACGCCATGCCGGAAGAATTGAAATCAAACGTACGCGTCATGAAGAACGGCGACAAGGCTGATGTCTTGGGCTTTTCCGTCGAAGCAGTTCCCATGTACAACCTGCGGAGACGCCTACAAGCTTTCATCCGAAGGGAGCGGGCAACGGCTATGTCATAGAAAAAGCGGGTACTCGGGTATACATCTCCGGCGATTCGTCCGGCACTCCGGAGATGAAAGCTCTGAAAGATATCGATATGGCGTTCGTGGCTATGAACCTGCCGTATACCATGGGAATAGAAGAAGCGGCTGATGCCGTGCTCGCATTCGTTCCGAAGAAAGTCTATCCGTATCACTATCGCACCAAGGACGGCTTCAGCGACGTGGCGAAGTTCAAAGAGCTGGTGAATGCCGAGAATCCCGCAATCGACGTGGTGCAGCTCGACTGGTATCCGCAGCCTTAGTCCGGTCCTCAGGCATTCTATAGCTCCAAGAGATGAAGGAAAATATCCGAACGTGCTATACTGATCACATGGCAAGTCATAATTCCAAAAACAACATATTGCTCGTGGTACTGCTCGTCATCGCTCTCGGCGTCGGCATATACGTATCGCACAAGAACAAGGAACAGGCGGCGGATCAGGGCGTGATGTGCACCATGGAGGCCAAGCTCTGCCCGGACGGCGTCACCTACGTGGGCCGCACCGGCCCGGCCTGCGAGTTCGGCGGCCTGCCCGGAAGTGAAAGTAGATACGAGCACCTGGAAGACCTCTACGAGCGGCGGGGTGACATTCAAATATCCCGAGAAACTTGCAACGACATATATCCAGACCGTAGACTGGCCGCCGAAAGTCCAGGCTGTCACCGGTATCACCGGTTCGCTCTCCTGCAACGATGCCGGAGAGCAAGATGCTCCTGCAGGCAAAACTGGGACTAAGACCATTAACGGCCATACCTATTGCGTCACTACCGAAGCTGAAGGCGCAGCCGGCAGCACCTACACGCAGTACGCGTACGCATGGCAAGAGGGGGACAAGACCCTCTATTTCACCTTCACCCTCCGCGCTCCGCAATGCGCGAACTACGACGAGCCGAAAGCGAGCGAGTGCCAGAAGGAGAAAGATACTTTCGCTCTTGATCCCTTGATCGATGCCGTCATCCAGACTGCGAGCCTCTCGTCATAATCATGAAGAAAAAAACCCAATCCAATATAAAAAATATAGTCATCGCAATCTTGGTCGTCATCATCGCGACGCTGCTATACCATTACACTAAGAAAGCTCCGGCGCCGGCGAAGGAGACCGCGCCTGCGGCTCCCGCGCCTGTTCCGGCCGCTACACCTATTTCCATAAGCGAGAAAGACATCAAGGAAGATAATTTCACCGGCAAGCAGCCCGTCATCACCGGTTCCGCGGAGATCGCGACGGCCGCTCGCGCGTACATAGACAAGACGGTAGGCGATTTCAGAACCCAGGCCAATGCCGACGTGCCCGACATGCGGGCCAAATTCGGCGCGGACAGCCCTCCGGCGACGTATACCATCGAGATCGAAGCGAAGTACCAGAAGGGAGGCAAGACGGATTCCATCATCCTGACGGGATACGCGTATACCGGCGGCGCCAACGGCAACAGCTCGTACAAGGTCTTTACCGCGTCGCACGCGACAGGCAAGATGATCACTCTCTCCGACGCCATCAAGAGCGACCAGCAGGCAGCCTTTACCGCCTTCGTGAAGAAGAAGCTCATCGCCTGGCGCCCGCAGGGTTCCGATACGAACGTGGTCTTCGCAGATGCAGTCGGCGACTTGAACTTTTCTTCGTTTGACAGCTGGTCTATGGATAGCAAGAATCTCACTATTTATTTCGACAAGTACGAGATCGGTCCCGGCGTGCTCGGCGCGGTGCCGTTCCTGATACCGCTCACTGAGCTCGATACGTATCTCGCGGCTCCGTACAAATAGTCTCATGAAGAAAATCCTCTGGATGCTCCTCCTCCTGCTCCTCGTCGCCACTATCGCCACGGTACTGTACAAACAGCGCCAGTTCGAGGCGGTTCCTGACCCCGAGCAAGCGGATACGGCGGCTGGCACTGCTGCTTCCGTGGATCTTGCCGACGGTGCCTATTGCTTTTCCCGGACACAGAAGGCTAGCGACGCCGAGCCGTACAGCGTCGAAGAGCACATCGCTCTCCGCGTGGCCGGCAGCGCTGTCACCGGCACGAAAGAGGGCATGCAGGCAGGCCCAGGCATGACCAACGGCTATACGGGAACATTGAGCGGCACGAGGACCGGCAACTCGATCGTCGCGATCTATGCGTATACCGTGGAAGGCTCGCAGAACAAAGAACAGGAAGAGTATGAATTCAAGAATGATTCGCTCGTGAAATCGCGCTACGCGCTCGTAGAAAAAGACAAGATGCTCGTGCCCGACAAGACGAGCGAGCCGAAGCTCGTCGCTTACGCCGAAGAAGAATGTAAATGATAAAAAAACCGCCATGAGAATGGCGGTTTTTTTATCGGTCGTCCGTCATTACTCTTAAGAGCTTGTCGTGAAGGTGTGTTCGCTCGAATCAGTCTTGTTGTCCGAGCCGTCGATCGACTCTACGATATAGCGGTAGAGCGTGCCGATGTTGAGCCCGGTGATATGCAGGGAGTGCGAAGTGGTCAGGGTATTGTCGCTCTTCGTGGCGCTGTCATCCTTGTCAACCGAAGCATTGGTAGTGTAGTAGGCCTTGGACGTGGCGGGCTCGTCCGTGGTCCAGGTGATGGTCGTCGAGGTGGAGCCTGTGGTCGCACTGATATTGGAGATGGTCGGATCGTCATTATCGGCATCGTCGTCCGTGGTGAACGAGAACTTCGAAGACAGCGTCCTGCCCGCGCCCGTGGCCGAACCGACTATGACGTAATATTTTGTGCCATCATTGAGGCCGGTCAGGTGGATGCTGTGGCTCTTGCCTGCGGCCACGCTGCGGGTGATGGTCGGGTTCTCCGACGTGCCTATGGAAGCATCGGCGCCGTACCAGATGAGCGTGGACGCGTTCACGTCGGTCGTCCAGGTAATGGTAGCTTCGTCATCGGTGATGTCCGTCGTGTCGATATCGCTGATGACCGGCTTTGAGGCAGTGGTGCCGTCCGTGTCATGCTTGTGCTCGAACCACGTGCGGAAGTGGCTCCACCACAGAGGATGGAAACGGAAGTGCCCGAGCTTGATGCCTGCATGTTCTGATACTTCTACGCCGCGGTGATCGCCACCTTTCTTGTCATCGCCATGAGCCGAAGCGGCGCCCGGAAGGGCCACGATGGCGAGAGCCAATAATGCGCTTGCGGCCATGATCTTTACTTTGGTATTGAGTGTTTTCATATTATGTAATTTGTTATTCCAATATTGATAATGTGCCGGGACGCGCGCCAGAATGCGGGCCCTGCGACAGGGTAGACGAGCCAGGCGGAGCTACTCTTACATGGACATCGGCCCGTAACTGCTGTATTTTGTATAGAGAGTGGCAGTAAGAATTGGTCATGTGCTGCGTCTTATCCATATGGAATCGAATACAACCCTGACATTTCAAAAGATATATGAGGAAGAATCCGATGCCATTTTCAGATTCTGCCTGACCCGCGTGTCGAACCGCGAGCAGGCGCTCGATCTCGTCCAAGAAACGTTCCTGCGCCTGTGGCAGACCCTCAGCCTGGAGAAAGAAGTATTGAATAATAGGGCTTTCTTGTTCACCGTAGCCCATCGCTTGGTCATCGACTGGTACCGCAAGAAGAAGAGCGTCTCGCTCGATGCCATGATGCACAAGGAAGGCGAGGCGGACTTCGATGTCGCGGACGAGACCACGACGAAAGAAAATATCGAGGCCGGAGCGGAAGGCAGGCAATTGCTCGAAGCCCTTGATGCTCTGCCCGAAAGCTACCGCCAGCCGCTCTATCTGCGCTTCGTGGAGGGCATGCTGCCGCAAGACATCGCCAAGATCCTCGGCATATCCGCCAATGCGGCGTCGGTGCGGATCAATCGGGGGATGCTCGAGCTCCGTAAGCGCACGGGATACGATACCGAGGAAGTATAAATAGCGTCGCGCCCGTCGCATTCCAAATGAAGATGCGACATGATTTGCAAAATCATATGAACGAAGAACACATACAATTTGGAGCCAAAGAAATACGAAAGATCGGCATGACTGCCGAGGAGAAGAAGCGCGTGCTCGAACAAGTGCTCAAAACGCCGCTTCCGGCAAAACCTGTCCGCAGCCCGTGGCTTAGGCATACCTTCGCTTCATTTTCAAAAAAACATACGTTCGCCTTTTATACGGCAGCGTGCACTTTGGTCCTCGTGCTCGGCGGCACGAGCCTGGTCTATGCTTCGTCCGGCAGCCTGCCCGGCAATGCCCTGTATCCGCTGAAGACCGATGTCGTCGAGCCGCTCCGTTCCGCCCTGACATTCTCGCTCGAAGCGAAGGCCGAGTACGAGAGCCACCTCGCCACGGAGCGCCTGATCGAAGCCGAGACTCTCGCAAGCGACAACAAGCTCGATGCCTCCAAGGAAGCGGAGCTGAATCTCTTGCTCGAGAATCATGCCGATGCCCTCAACAAGGCTTTGGGCAAGATCCGTGCCGAGAAAAAGGCCGCTTCTCGCGGCGATGATGCCGGCAAGAACTCGAACGACGGCGACGAAGAGATCGTGACGAATTTCAAGGCGGAGATGAATGCCATGCCCGCGTGCTCGACGTCCTCCGGGGCCACGGCCCGGATGCGGATGACCCGAGCAGCGCTGACGATGCGTCGAAGATTTCAAACACCGCCCGCGACAATGCAGAGAACATGCGCGGCAGCTGGAAGGGCGGCAATGCAGGCAAGAGCGATGCATATTCAAAGCATAAGAACGCTATTCAATCTATTATCGATTCGACGGTAGACAACCTCAATACGCAGCATTCAGGCGACGATTCTTCCGATGCGTCCGCGCGCCGCAGGAAAATCATCGACGATACGCATAAGACCCTCGATCAGGCACGAGAGCTTCTCAAGGAAGCGGACGATGACAGCAGCAGGGGAGACCGCGCCAGCGCATACTCGAAACTTATCGATTCGGAGAGTTCGGCCAAAGAAGCCGGCATCTTTCTCCGCACCGGACTCCGCTTCGGAGACAAAGATTAATCATTCATCCGCACGTAATGCGCATGCGGCGAGCGCGTGCATGCGCCCCATAGGTATATATGATAAAAAAACAACGCATCTTTAGAATTACCGGCTTTGCCGTCCTCTTGTTCCTCTGTGCCGGTCTCGCGCCCGGAACCATTTCTGCCCAGACGAGGGAAGGAGAGAGTCCTTTCGGCGGCGACTGGAGCCATATCCGCGGGCGCAATAGTGCTTTGCAAAACAAGATCAGCAAGCTCGACGACGATATGGTGGAAGACTTGCCGCTGCCGATACTCTTCGGACTGACCCCGGACAACCTTACCCGGAACTTCGGCGATCCGCGCTCGGGCGGCCGCACCCATGAAGGACTCGATATCATGGCGCCCCGACGGGCATTGGTCGTGTCTCCGACCGAGGCCGTGGTGCTCAGTACCGGCACGGGCGACAGCGCGGGCAATTACGTATACACGGCCAATCCGGGCGGCGAAACTTTCGCCTATATGCATCTCGACGAGATCGCCGATATCAGCGAAGGCGATGTGCTCGAAACGGGCGACCTGATCGGCTATGTCGGAAACACGGGGAATGCCGCAGGCGGAGCCACGCACCTGCATTTCGAAGTGCGCGAAGACAAGACGGCTACTGATCCCTTTCCGAGGCTGACGAGGATCTTTCCCGTCGCGGACAAAATCGATTATCTGGAAAAGATCCTCGACGACGCCAAGGACGAAAAAGCCCTGGCCGAGAGCGTGGTCGCGCTGTATCGCAAGGACCTCGTGCAGGCCCAGGCGCTCGATATCGCATTACCAAGCTCCATCACCGAAGCTCTCGCGAACAAGGTAGCGCAAGCGTCATCTATCGCGCGCGTACTCCAGCTCGGCTCGAAAGGCGATGACGTGGCGGCGCTGCAAGAAAGCCTCGGCATAGCCGCGGACGGCAGTTTCGGCCCGAAGACCAAAGCCGCAGTCATCGCTTTTCAAAAGAGCAAAGGGCTGATAGCGGACGGAGTGTTCGGCGCGAAATCGCGCGCCGCTCTATCAGCAACTGCCACTACGACAACATCGAAAGCAGGCTGTACTCCGACTACGATATTCAGCCCTACTACTGGTGTCAAATGCTAGACGATTGGCCTAGATGAATTGCACGACGTCGCCGAATGCGCGGCGCACTTTCGGACGCAGGCTGGCCGGGTCTGCGTCATCGCGATAGCCGAGCGCGAGCATCGTCGCCGATTTTAAATTCTGCTCCTTCAGTCCGAGAATCTCATCGATCTGTTCTGGCGGGAAGCCTTCCATGGGTCCGTTATCGATGCCCAAGAGCGATGCGGCCTCTATCATGATACCGAGCGGTATATACGTCTGGGATTTTACCCAAGCTTCAAGCGTGCCGCTTTGTATCTTTGCATTGATGCCTCGTTCGAGTGTGGCCTTGAGCCCGTCGAGATTTTCAATTTTTTGGTTTTGTATCTTGCAGTGCGTTCGAGTCGTTCACGGGTAATATTTTCTGCAGCATCAGTACGGTAAGCGATAACAACAAGATGCGATGCATCCCGCATCTTCGGCTGCTTGCCGACTTGGAATATCTTTTCGCGTATTTCCGGACTTTCGATGACAAGAATTTCCAGGCCTCGATGCCGATCGAGCTGGGGGAGAGGCGAGCGGCTTCGAGTATGGTATGAATATCTTCCGCGGCGACTTTTTTCTCCTTGTCGAACACCTGCGTTGCGTAGCGCGCCAGTTCATAGCGGTGAGTATCTTTTCTCTTGTCTCTTTATTTTCCATATATTATATAGGGTAATTATTCATAAAAGTTTTCCACAATTGACTTCTTTTTGTTATGGGTATATATTCATAATACAGGAGGTCGAGATTAATAGCAAGCGATTCTAGCTCCACCATGCTGTGCATAACGTCCATTATCTGCAGAGCATGGTGTGTTAGAATCAAATAACGTTATATGGTGAGACCGAAAATGCGACAAAAAAGTGGACTTCTGTCCTACATACAAGGAATTCAAGCCTGAAGGCTGTCCGAAAGGCATGAAGCTCGTCGAGATAGAGATCGAAGAGTCTGAAGCTCTTCGTTTTGAAGAATATCGAGAATCTCGATCAGAGCGAGGCTGCCAAGAAGATGGGCATCTCGCAGAGTACTTTTCAGCGCATTTTGACGTCTGCTTATAAAAAAGTTTCTAAGGCACTCATTGAAGGTAATATTATCAAATTAAAGGAACACAAATAAAATTATGAATACAAAAGAACTAGCGGAAGATCTGGCAAAGATGGTCAGCGAAGGAAAGATATTGGAAGCCTTCGAAAAATATTATGCAGAGGACGTAGTGATGCAGGAAAATGAAGATGCGCCTCGCGTCGGCAAGGAGACGAATCGCGGATATGAAAAGGCTTTCGTCGAAGGCATCACCGAATTCCATGACGGCAAGGTCCTCGGCGTCGCTGTCGGGGAGGATTACTCGACCATCGAATCGTCGATGGATGTCACGCATAAGGATTACGGGCGCATCGCCCGCAGCCAGGTGGCGGTACAGCACTGGAAGGATGGCAAAGTAGTGAATTGAGAAATTCTACTACAACACCAAGTAATACGAGGACGATACCGGCAAGTAGCCGGTATTTTCTTTTGCATGGTATAATACGCATATGTCAAAAACAATACAAACAACGCTCCTGTGGGTGGCAGCGGTTGCCATCATAGGCTATGGCATTTATTCGGTCTCCCGCTCCAAGCAGGCGGCAGAGGACGGAAAATGCCCCGGCTGTCGCGGATTCCACGAGCCCCGAAGAGCAGGCTCCTGCGACAAGCGGCAAGAAAGTGGCTTTCTCGCAATTCGTAAAGCAAGGCGGCTCGTACAAATGCGAGGTGAAGCAGTACTTGAGCGATATGGATAACACCGGCACCGTCTACATCAGCGGCGGCAATATTGCTGGCGAATACAATACCGTAGCGGAAGGCAGGACTATCGATACCTCTTTCGTCATGAAAGACGGATACTCGTACACATGGTCGTCGATGATGCCGAACATGGGCCTGGAAGATGAAAGTATCTGCCGATGCGGCAACTGATACCGGCGCCGGCGCTTCCGGCACGTATTCGTGGAACGCCGATCAGATCGGCGACTATAACTGCACAGCCTGGACTGCCGATGCTGCGAAATTCGCCCTGCCTGCGAGCATCAAGTTCCAAGACATGTCGAGCGTGAAGGCGCAATAACTTCTATCAGAAATCAGCTTCGGCGCCATGATGCAATAATGCCTGAAGAAAAAATGACCAAAACTGAAGAGGAATGGAAGAAAGAGCTCACGCCGGACGAGTACCGCATCCTGCGCGAAAAAGGCACCGAGGTGCCTTTTTCCGGCGAGTATGACACGAAGTTCGAAGACGGCATGTACGTATGCGCCGCTTGCGGCACGCAGCTTTTCGATTCGACTCATAAATACGATTCCGGCTGCGGCTGGCCGGCGTTCGACGAGAGCATTCCCGGAGCAGTTACGTATACCGAAGACAATACGCTCGGCATGAAGCGCATCGAGATCACCCTGCTCTCGCTGCGGCGGGCACTTGGGGCATGTCTTTCCCGACGGCCCGAAGGAAACGACTGGCAAGCGCTTCTGCGTGAATTCGCGATCTCTTAAATTTAACAAGAAAGCTTGAAGAACATAATTTTGCTCAATAAAAAAGAAGGCGAAACTCCGCTTGAAGCTCTCAAGCGGTTTTGCGTTCGCGTTCCCGCATATAAGGACGTGCCTATGACCTATGCCGGCCGGCTCGATCCGATGGCTTCCGGCGTCCTTCTGGTCCTGGCCGGAGATGAGGCGAAGAAGAAAGAAAAGTATCTGAAGCTCGACAAGGAATACAAGTTCCAAGTCTTATTCGGTTTCGCTACGGACACATACGACATCCTCGGCAAAGTCAGAGCGAGAAAATTCATGTATCGGAAAGACGGAAAAGAATTGAAGAAAGAGATCAAAGAGAATCTGAAGCACTTTACCGGCTTGTTCATGCAGGAGTATCCGATGTATTCGTCGCGGACGGTGAACGGCCGGCCGCTCTTTTCCTATGCGCGCGGAGGCGAAGCGGTAGAATCTCCTGCTCAAAAAGTATCAGTGAAGAGTCTTGCTCTCGGCAGCATGAAGAAAATCGCTTCACGGGCATTGCTCAGAATCATTTCAAACAGAGTGAAAAAGGTAAAAGGTGATTTCAGGCAGGATGAGATTCTCAAAGTCTGGGCAGAAAGAACTTTCTCTGCCGAAAGAAGAATTTTTTATCGCGGATTTCAAGATCGCCTGCGGCGGCGGCACGTATGTCCGCGCTATCGCGAACTCGCTCGGCGAGCGCCTCGGCATTCCGGCCCTGGCTTTCTCTATCGAGCGCACCAAGTTGGGCAAATGGGGCAAGAGGAGTATTATGTAGACATGAAGCAGTATGAAGAAGATTTTAAACGAGCATTAGAAGGCCTAAACGATGCTCAGAAGAAAGCAGTCAAAGCTATCGATGGTCCTGTAATGGTGATTGCAGGGCCAGGTACTGGCAAGACTCAAATTTTGACATTTCGTATTGCCAATATACTCAATACTCACAATGAACCCGAGAGTATTTTAGCGCTGACATACACTACGGCCGGCGTTATTTCTATGCGTGAAAGACTTGTCAATCTCATCGGTGATAGTGGTTATAGAGTTAATATTTTTACATTTCATGCATTCTGCGAGCATCTCATTAAAGAATTCCCCTTTTATTTTTCAGCGTTGCAAGGAGCACGAGTAGTAACTGATCTCGAAAGAGTTGAAATTATAGAATCAATAATCCAAAAAAAATAAATTTAAAGAACTTGTTTCTTTTCACGATGAATTTTCTTTTTTGAAAAAAATTGTAAACGCTATTCTCGCAATAAAAAAAGAAGGACTTTCACCTGATGAATTTCTGGCGAAATTGCCGCTCTGGAAGAAAGATATGCTTGCGAGTGATGACATGTATTACAAACGAGCAACAGGGGAATATAAAAAGGGTGATTTAAAACCAACTGAAGTGGAAAAGGTTAACAAGAAAGTCGCTCGTGCCGAAGAGCTTGGAAATATTTTTATTAAATACCAAGAAGAGATCAAGAAGCGAGGCTTATATGATTTTTCAGATATGATTTTGTATGTGCGAGCTGAACTAGAAAAAAATCCTGATTTCAAGGCAGATGTATCGGAGAAATATCAGTACATATTAGTAGACGAACATCAGGATACGAACGAAGGCCAAAATGCCATTATTGAATCGTTGAGTGATGCGCCTCACCTCGAAGGTAAACCCAAATGTCTTTACGGTGGGGGATGAGAAACAGTCGATATATAAATTTCAAGGCGCAACTAAAGAAACATTTTCGCGGTTCGTTTCGTTGTATCAAGATATAGTTTCTATCACGCTTGCGGATAATTATCGATCTACTCAGAATATTCTCGATGGTGCACACAGTCTGATGCGAGTATCAGTTGAACACGCTGAAAGCATTCGCTTATTATCACATAGTGATGAAAAGAACGAAAAAATCGAAGTGCGGGGAATTTTCGAATTTCAAGTTTGAATTACTTTCTTTGGCTGAAGAGATAAAGAATAAAATTAGCGAAGGGAGTTGCTCCTTCTGAAATTGCGGTTCTATACCGCGCCAATAAAAATGTGGCAGACATAAAGCCGATTTTTGACTTCATGCATATCCCATATACTATATTATCTCAGGATAATATTCTCGAAGATGCGCATATAAAAAAACCTAATTTTTCTTCTGAAAGTAATATCAAATCCTAATGATGATGTAAGTCTGGGAAAGGTCTTGTTTGCGCGCTTCCTCAAACTTGATGCATATGACATTGTAAAAATTTTGGAAAAATATCGTTCCCTGCGCAAGGCCGAAAAAAAGCATGTGTTTGCGATAATAAATGACAAAAAAATGCTTAAAGACATGGAAGTGCGAACACCGGGAACAGTTTTCCCGGTTTGCAGAAATTATTAAAAGAATTAAAAACAGAATCCGAAAATAATAATTTTCCCGATTTCTTTAAAATATTCCTGGAAAAAACAGGGTATCTTTCATTTATGCTCGAGGGGGATGACAGCAGACTTCAGCTCACTAAGGTGAATAAACTTTTTAATGAGATAAAGAAACAGGACCAAACTAAGAAAGACTATACTCTTTCTGATTTCGTTTATTTTATTGATTCTTTTGTAAAGTATAAATTGGATATAAAGAGTACTGATCCCGAAATCATTGAAGGTGTTTCACTGATGACAGCTCATGGATCAAAAGGAAGAGAATTTTCGTATGTCTATATTATTAATGCTACTCGTAAGGCATGGGAGGCACGAAGGGGAGGAACGAATAATATTACTTTGCCTATCTATCAATACGACGGAGACCTTGAAGACGAACGACGGCTCTTTTACGTAGCAATGACGCGAGCAAAAGCAGGACTCACTATTTCATTTGCTCATATAGATGATGATGGTCGTGAGCATGAAGAATCTCAATTTGTCGGCGAGATTGATACTGAATTCACTATATTAAAAAATATGCATGACTTTGAAAAAAATCATGAAAGTGACTTATCTAAGTTCTTAAATGCATCACGAAGTAAAAGTTCGCTCTTTGAACCCGAATATCTACGCCAGCTCTTTTTCAAGAGAGGTCTTAATGTGTCAGCACTTAATAATTATCTATCCTGCCCAATCAAATTCCTTTATAGGAATTTGATTCAATTACCTGATGTTTCTTCCTCGGCACAGCGATATGGAAATATTATTGATATAGCATTGAATAATTTTTTCAAGAAATCTAAGCAAGAAGAGAAAATTCTTTCGAAAGAAGTTTTTATGGCGGAATTTGAGAAAAGTTTATCTGATTACAATGTATCTGAAAAAGAAGAAGAAAAATTCCACGAAAGGGGAGAACAGGCCATGAGCGAGTACTATGATGCATACGCGAAGTCATGGACCGCAAAGGTAGATGCGCAGAAATTTACAGAAAGAGATTTCAAGTTATCGAATGGAGACAATTTGCGTCTTTCTGGAACGGTGGATAAAATAGAGTATCTCGATGACTTATTTTCACCACATATTCATGTTGTCGATCATAAAACAGGTAGAGCGTATTCCGAAAAAACAAAAGAAGAAAAGGAAAATTATGAACGCCAACTGGTATTTTATAAACTTTTATTAGAGAATCCAGGTAAAGAGGATTTTATTGTACGTAATAGTACGCTCGATTTTATCGAGAAAAATAAGAAGGGCGTATTCGAGCAACATGATATGGAAGCTACAAAAGAAGATCTTGATAAGCTCTGTGCAGAAATAGATAATTGCGCTGATGAAGTTCTTTCGATGAAATTTCTCACCATGGGCTGCAATAAAAAAGACTGCGAATGGTGTTCTCTCTTCAAGGCATAGCTAGAAGCTCGGGCCGTTGTCGAGCCAGCCGAGGTAGAAACCTACGGCGAGGAAAAAGACGATTAAGATGATGAGAATCCAATATGATTTTTTCACTCATCTATTATAGCAGAGGAGCTTGAATTTTAGGTCTTTTCTAGCTAGTATGGACATATGGAAGGGAAAGACAACTATCAAATACTGCTGTTCTATAAATACGTCCATCTGCCGATGCCGAAGCCGTACGCGAGCGGGAGCAGGCGGCATGCGAGCGGCTCGGCCTCACGGGCAGATGCATCCTCGCGAGCGAAGGCATCAATGCCACCTACGAGGGTACGTGGGAGAATATCGCGGCATATATCAAGGAATTGCAAAAGGATGAGCGATTTTCGAATATTCATTTCAAACTAAGCGCAGGCACCGGTACAGCCTTTCCAAAACTCTCCGTCAAAGTGCGACCGGAAATCGTGTCGCTCCACTTAGGTCAATCGGGCACATGCGACATCGATCCGAATCAGGTCAGCGGCATTCATCTCAAGCCTGAAGAACTTCATCAGTGGCTCGCCGACAAGAAAGAATTCTATATCGTCGATATGCGCAATATCTACGAGCATAAGGTCGGGCACTTCGAAGGTTCTATCCTGCCGCCGATAGAGAATTTCCGCGACTTGCCGAAGGTTGTCGAGCAGATAAAGCATCTGAAAGACAAGACGGTGCTGACCGTATGCACCGGCGGCGTGCGTTGCGAAAAAGCTTCCGGATTTCTCATGACCCAAGGCTTTACCGATGTCTACCAGCTTGACGGCGGCATCGTGAGCTATATGGAACGCTATCCGAACGAAGATTTCAAGGGCAAGCTGTATGTCTTCGACGGCCGGGTGACCATGGGCTTCTATACCGACGATGCCAAGCACGAAGTGGTGGGCAAGTGCGATAATTGCGGCGAGCAGACGGAGCATTTCGTTAATTGTGACAATCCCGTCTGCCACAGGCACTTCCTGAACTGCGAGAAATGCCTCGAACAGAATGGCGGCAAGTCATTTTGCCCCGGCGGCTGCGTGCTTTCCCGCCATGGCCGCCGCATTAGTCCCGTCGAAGCGAATTTGCTACAATAAGCCTATTAGCAACTTAAATTTTACATGATTAAATCATATGCAACCAATAGACATACATGGCATGAAAGTGCACGTTGAGGATGATCATTCGGCGAAACTGGCCGCTGAATTTCTTAAAAAAAATCCTGATGCCGCGCAGGCGTATTTCCACGAAGCCAAGCGGATAGATGGCGATGCGGGTATCGCTCATTTCGAGACTCCGCATGACGGAGAGCATCATGGCGCCAGCCATCATTTCACTCTCGTCCATACCGGGTCGGGCGAATACGAATTGCGACGACGCACGGGTTATTAATCATCATGACCGAAGCCACGATTCACCATGTCCGCGTCACCTATGACGACTCCGATCCGCGGGTCCGGGATTTTGTCGCGTATTTGAAGGATGAGAAGCGCGATGCCGAGATGCGCGGCTATTACGGCAGCGCGCGAGAGATTTTTCCCGGGGAGAAATACATCATGGCTGCCGGCAACGAATTCAGCTTCTCCTGCAACGAAAGGCATATCTGCACCCTGAAGCTGCGCGGAGCATAATATGGAAAAGGAAGAACAAAAAAAATCAGGTACTGAACATCCGTTGTCATTGCTCGCCCGCGAAGCGTATGGCGTCTTTACCGATCTCGGTTTCGAGATAGCCGAAGGCCCGGAGCTCGAGACCGAATGGTACAACTTCGACGCGCTCAATGTGTCGAAAGATCATCCCGCTCGCGACATGCAGGATACCTTCTGGATCAAGGGAGAGCCGGGCAAGGTGCTGCGCACCCATGCTACGAACGTCAGTGCTCGGGCCTTGGAACAAGCTCGCATAGAAGGCCGAGCGCCTGCGGGTTTTATCTCTATCGGCAAGGTCTTCCGGAACGAAGCTACCGATGCCACGCACGAGATGCAGTTCTTCCAGATCGACGGCAGCATGATAGGGGAGAATATCTCCATGTCCGACCTCAAGGGCGTGCTGTCGCATTTCTATAAGAAGATTCTTGGCGACGAAGTGGAAGTAGAATTCCGTCCGAGCTTCTTTCCGTTTACCGAGCCGTCTATCGAAGTCCACGCCAAGTTCAAGGGCCGCTGGCTCGAGATGATGGGCGCTGGCATGCTGCATCCGAACGTCTTGCGCAATCTCGGCTATGATCCGGAAAAAGTCCAGGGCTTCGCTTTCGGCGGCGGTCTCGACCGCATTGCCATGATTAAATGGAACATTCCCGACGTACGGTTTTTTTATCAGGGTGACTTGAGACTTAATCAGTTTTAATATGAAAATTTCTTACAACTGGCTGAAATGGTATATACCGGATGTTCTGACTCCGGAAAAACTGGCTGATGTTTTTACGTATCATTTGGCTGAAGTTGAAGATGTGGAGAAGAAAGGCGACGATCATATTTTCGACATCAACATCCTGCCGAACCGCGCGCATGATTTGCTTAGCCATCAGGGTATCGCGCGCGAGGTTGCTTCGCAGCTCGGTATCGATTATGTCGACCCTACGCCGAAGTATAAAGTGCCCGAATCAAGACCGACTGCTCTCGAAATCAAAGTGGAATCAGACAAATGCCGCCGTTACATGGGCCGCATCGTGCGCAATGTGAAAGTCGGGCCAAGTCCTGACTGGGTGAAGGAAACATTTGGAATCAATCGGACAGAGAAGCATCAACAATGTCGTCGACGGCGCAAACATCACTATGTACGACTGCGGCCAGCCTATTCATGCTTTCGATCTCGACAAGGTCAGCGGCGCGCTCGTCATACGCATGGCCCGCGAAGGCGAAGAGATTACCACGCTTGATAACAAACAAGTAAAATTGCGACCAGTTGATTTAGTTATCGCTGATGAAAAGAATGTGCTCAGCATTGCTGGCGTAAAGGGCGGTAAGATTGCGGAAGTGGATGAGAACACAAAGAATATCATTATTGAAGTTGCGAATTTTGATCCAGCGAGCGTGCGCAAGACCGGCAAGACGGCGCACATCTTTACCGATGCCCTCAAGCGTTTTGAGAATGATCTGTCGCCGACGCTCGGTGATTTTTCCATGCTTGAGATGAGCGCGCTCATGGCAGAGAACGGCGCCACGGATTTCGAGGATATCGTAGACATATATCCGAACAAGCAGGAGGCAAAGACCCTGTCGTTCCGCCAAGAAAAGATCTCCAATATTCTCGGTACCGATGTTTCTGCAAAAGAGATCGCGGATATCCTCGACAGCTATCATATCGAGCATACGAGCGATATGGGCACTTTTACTATCACCGTGCCGCCGATGCGCCTCGACCTCGTCATCGAGGAAGACATGGCCGAAGAAATCGGCCGCATCATGGGCTATGACAAGCTCGTGCCGAAGATTCCGCAAATCGACTTTAAGCCGAAAGTGAATGAAACGCATGCCAAGATCGCTTGGGCTCGCAGTAAGCTGCTTGCTGAAGGATATTCCGAAGTCATGACATTGCCTTTGCGGCCAAAGGGGAAGTGGAGGTGCTCGAGAGCGCTTCGGACAAGAAATTCATGCGTACGAATCTGACTGACGGATTGAAAGAAAGCCTGAAGCTGAACAGGATCAATGCGGCGCTTCTCGACGCGAGAGAAATAAAAATTTTCGAGATCGGAAACATATTCCTGAAAGACAAGCAGGAAGTGCGGGTGGCATACAATGAGAAAGACAAGATTATAGAAGTCAGCTTGGATGAATTTTCTAAGTCCGCCTCGCCTGATGCTCTTGCTCAGGTCCTCGGTTCTCCTTCGCCTTCGGCTCGGCCAGACCATTCGCCAGAGCATGCAGGCTTGGCTCCATTTAAAATGTGGTCATTGTTCCCATTTATCGCCCGCGATATCGCCGTATGGGTGCCAGAGGATGTCTCGGCAGAGGAGGTAGAGAACGTCATTCGGGATGAAATGGGCGCTCTTGCAGTAAAAGGCCCGACCATTTTCGACGAGTTCGAAAAGGACGGAAAAGTCTCCTATGCTTTCAAGATCGTTTTTCAGGCTTTTGGCCGTACCCTGACCGATGCAGAAATTAATGAAATTATGACTGCAATTGCAAATAAGTTAAAAACTAAGGATAATTGGCAAGTGCGATAAATGTATGGAAAATTTTGAAAATCGCTCAAATCAAGAAAAAAATATTTTAGATTCAGATTTCCTGCTTCAGCAAATCAAACTTCCAAAAGAAAAATGGGACGATAGATTTAAGCAATTAGTAGAAAAAAAAGATTGCCGAAAATAAATCCCTAGAGAATGATGAAACAGAACCCACTAGAGAAGAAGAGATTGAGAATACATTAAAACGATATCTTAACGGGCTCGGGCTTGATGAACAGACATTGAAGAATAAGAAAGTTCTTGACCTCGGTTATGGCGAGGGTGAGTTTGTGAAAGGGCTTATTGAAAAAGGAACCACTCAAGAAGCATACGGTGTTGATGAAGGGTCTCGCGAAGTTGAAGCCGACAACGCTGCCGAAGGTCACTTTTTTCAAGGTGATTTTGAAAAGCCCTTACCAGTGCATGATGTGGATTATGTTGTCTCTGTCGGCGCTGTGTCGCTTGGGATTTCAGGTACCGAAAAAATTATGAACATTGAAGCCATCTTGGAAAATGCACTTGCTGCTCTCAAAGAGAAAGGCGAAATACGAATTTATCCTATCCAAGAACCTGCCATAGCGAATTTCTACGCGCATCTTGATGAATCAAGAAAAACCTGGGAAGAGACTGTCCATGAGTTTGCTAAAAGCCACGGAGCTGAATATTCGTTTGTGCCGAGAGATATCCTCGTGACAGGATATAAAAATGATGTCTTTTAAACTCTGTTTTGACTATCAAAAAGAAATAATAAGAACTACTTTAACCAACAAAATCAAGGAGAAAGACGGTTGGCAAGTCAGGTAAAATCTGCTATACTTGAGCCAACATGGCTAAGGAAAAAGATCTGAAAAACGAAGAGAAAAAAGGGCATTATGACGCTTCTGACATCTCCGTATTGGAAGGTCTCGAGCCTGTCCGCCGCCGTCCCGGCATGTACATCGGTACCACTGGCCCGCAAGGCTTGCACCATCTCGTATGGAAATCTTCGACAACTCTCGCGACGAGGCCATGGGCGGCTTCTGCGACGATATCGAGATAGTGCTTCTCCCTGGCAATCGCATCCGCGTGGCCGACAACGGCCGCGGTATTCCTACCGACATACATCCGAAGACGAAAGTCTCCGCGCTCGAGACAGTCATGACCACCCTCCATGCCGGCGGAAAATTCGGCGGGGAAGGCTACAAGGTTTCCGGCGGCTTGCACGGCGTCGGCGCATCCGTCGTGAACGCGCTCTCGACATTCTGCCGAGCTGAGGTCCATCGCGATGGCGCCAGCTATGTCCAGGAGTATTCTCAAGGCAAGAAAAAGTCCAACGTCAAAAAGATCGGCAGCTCGAAACTACACGGCACTATCATCACCTTCGAGCCTGATACGGAAATCTTCGGCGACATCAAATTCGACCTGAATACCATAGTGAATCATATCCGCCAGCAGGCGTACCTCGTGAAGAAGCTCCGCATACTGATCATCGACGCGCGCGAATGGGAGGCTGGCCGCGGCATGAGCGAAGAAGACGTTTTCTATTTCCGCGAGCTCGGCCTCGAAGTGCCATCGACTACGTTTTATTTCGAAGGCGGACTGACATCGCTCATCAAGTTTTACAACAAGTTCCAGAAGCCGGTCCAGAGCAATATTTTCTACGTAGAGAAAGAAATCGACGGCGTGGGAGTGGAGATTGCCCTCCAGTACGTCGACGATATTCTCGATCGCATCATTCCGTTCGCGAACAATATTTATAACCCGGAAGGCGGCACGCATGTGACCGGCTTCAAGACGGCGCTCACCCGTACTCTCAATACCTACTGCAAGAAGAATGAGATGATGAAGGAGTCCGAAGGCGGATTCACCGGCGAGGACGTGCTCGAAGGCCTTACTGCCGTCATTTCCGTGAAGCTCCGCGAGATCCAATTCGAAGGCCAGACCAAGGGAAAGCTCGGCTCTATGGAAGCCCAGGGCGCAGTAGCAACCGTATTCGGAGAGGCCTTCGGCAATTTCCTTGAAGAGAATCCTGATGATGCCAAATCCATCATCAATAAATCCATCCTCGCTCTCAAGGCCCGCAAGGCGGCAAAGGCGGCGAAGGATTCCGTGCTTAGGAAGGGCGCCCTCGAAGGCATGACCTTGCCGGGCAAGCTCGCCGACTGCCAAGCGGGTACCAGTGCCGAAGAATCCGAGCTCTTCCTCGTAGAGGGAGATTCTGCAGGAGGTTCTGCCAAGCAGGGCCGCGACCGCCGCACCCAGGCCATACTGCCGCTCCGAGGTAAAATACTCAATGTGGAACGTGCAAGAATCGATAAAATGCTCGCTTCGAAGGAAGTCCGCGCCCTCGTCATCGCTCTCGGTACTTCCATCGGCGATACGTTTGACCTGACAAAGATCCGTTATCACAAGATCATCATCGCCACCGATGCCGACGTGGACGGCTCGCATATCCGCACGCTCTTGCTGACGCTGTTCTACCGGTACTTCCGCCACATCCTCGATGCGGGCCATATCTATATCGCTCAGCCGCCGCTTTACAAGATAAAGAAAGGCAAGGAAATCTCTTATGCCTATACCGACGAGGAGAGGAACAAGATTGTCGGCAAGGACGTCGATGCGAGCGAGATCCAGGAAGTGGAAGACGGGGAAAGTGCCGTCGGCGAAGACGGAGAAGTCCGACCAGAGTCGGACTCCGACACAAGGTCGGAGAAGAAAGCCAGCAAGGTTCACATCCAGCGCTACAAGGGTCTCGGAGAGATGAACCCGGAAGAGCTCTGGGAAACTACCATGGACCCGAAGAACCGCGTGCTCAAGAAAGTGGACATCGAGGATGCCGAAGAGGCCAACAAGATATTCGAGATCCTCATGGGCGGCGACGTGCCTCCGCGAAAATCGTTCATCCAGTCCAATGCCAAGCTCGCCGAGATAGACATATAATAAGAACCACATGCATATAGAAAAACTCTACATCGGTACCTGGTTCCAACGCACGACGCTGCACCTGTCCGAACTCTGGAGGCTTTTCGATATGGAAGGGCCTGAGACGTTCTTCGCGGCTGGGGATCTGCTGTCTCTCCGCAAACAGCTCGATCTCGAAACGGCCGAGCGCATCACCTCGGGATTCGAATGCATAAGATTCAAGACCGCGAAAGGCATTTCAGGAACGATATACGAAGACGGCTTGATGGTCATAGAAACGAGCGACGTATCCGATACGGAGAAAGCGAAGGAATCCCTGAGGCGGTATTATGAGAATTGCTTGTCCACGTGCGTGACGTACTTGTTCAGCAAGGGCGCCCCGATCCCGAAAGAGCTGGCCAATATCCCTACGGTCCTGCCGTACATGTTCGTCGTGTCGGGCGGGAGCGATGACGACATAGAAAAAGCTTTCTTCGCGCCGGGCACCGAGCGGCTTCACAGCGCGATGAAGGGAAAGCAGACTTCGATATTCAAGGGATCTTCGACGATGGTGCTCCATGATCCGGTCAATGATGTCCAGACAGCCATGATCGTCGAGACCCACATATTTTTCCGGGAGTTCAAGGTCCAGCTCGAGCGCTACCTGTCCATACATCGCACCCTGTGGGAGAAGATAAAGACCGTCCTCGAATCCGACGAGATAAAGGGAACAGATATCGAGCCCATCCGGACGGAACTGCAGGGATATCAGAAGAGCGTCAATCTCATCGAGGCCCGCATCAATCAGATGCCTGCCTACGTCAAGACGCGCCAGAAGCTGACGGTGATAGAGGGGGACGAGAACCTGGTCCTCACCACTTCGCTCCGTTTCGAAGACCTCCTCGATACCCACGAATACATCAAGCACCTGTGGTCGATGACCAAGAATTATCTGCAATCGGCCCTGGACATGCTCACGGCCCTGCAGGCGGAAAGCACGAAGACCAGCATCTCGTCGCTACAGCTCGTCACCACGGTGGGAGTCATATCCGGGCTGGTGGCCTATCTCGGCAAAGACGGCTTCCCTCCGATCACGAGATTCGGACTCGGGTATTTCGTCGGCCTCCTGGCCGTGACGTGGATCATCAACTCGCTGATCTCCTTCATCTTCAAGCGCCGCATGTACACGGTCAAGAAGCATTCCGGCTTGAAGATCTGATAGGGGCGGGCCCGCAAGTGCGGGTGCGAATATTAAATTAAGCTCATACACACGCATATGGAAGATCAATTTTCAAACATAGAAGAAACATTGCGCTGGAGCAGGAAGTACGACTCGATCATCCAGAGCCTCGGAAATAGTCAGGAGATCGAGGAGAGCCAGAAGCCGGAGAACGCTGAGGAGAAAAGATGGATCATCTCTAATCTGGAGAAATACATGTCCCACAATGAAGAAAAATACAGAGACAAAGAAGGAAGGGAATACTATCAAAGAATAAAAAGTTTTATCGCGACTCTTGAATAAAAAATGCCTCACTTCGGTGGGGCATTTTAGTTCGGCAATGAATCGACTTCTTTGACGATGACTTCTCTCAGCAGTCCCTTCTGGAACGGCCCGTACCAGGCTTCGGCGGTGATTTTCTTTCCTGCGAGGACGAGCGGCAGCCAAATGCGGTCTGCGGGCAGCATGCGTCGGAGCGGCAGAGCATCAAAAGGGAAAGGCCGTGGGTACTTCATCTCAATAGTGCTTTTCGGCATGGTTTGCCAGTTGTGTACGAAGTACACATGGACCCGGCAGGTAAAGACGCTCCCGTCGCTCTTGGTATTGTGAAAATCGACTACAGCCCTTTTCTCGATCTGTTCAGGCAGAACTTGCATTTCCGATTCTTCATCCAGTTCTCGGATCAGAGCTTGTACGAGCGTCTCGCCCGGCTTGATGTCTCCGCCATAGCCGTTCCATAGTCCTTTGCCGATATTCCTGCCCTTGATGGCAAGGATGACATAACCGTCCTTGATGAGGAAGCAGAGCGTGGCTTCGAGCAATGTTTTTTCTTCCATACAATCTTGATTCTCCGCTGATTATAGGCAAAACCGGCTCAAATGCAAGCCAGTGACAAATCGGCTGGCCAGTGCTATAGTGCGGGCAAATCGCTTAACAATGGGAAATAACAAAAACGGCTACGAGCCCCTAGGCAGGGCCATGTACGGCCTCATCCTGCATTTCTATGAAAAAGCCCGGGTGAACAAGATCGGCGATGAGGGCGAATTCCTCGAAGGACAGTTCGAGCCCCTGGACGAGAGATCCCTATATATACAGCGCAATCAAGCTGTCGATGAGTTTCTCGCGGGCCGCGAGCTCGGCTTCAAGCAAGAACTGTGCGACCTGTTCAGGGATGAGCCGGCGAAATATACCCGCAACGGGACAAGCGAGGGTTTTGCCGACTTCTGCATCACGGTGAAATTCGTCTTGGCAGAGTCAGGAATTTTCGCCACGGCTCCAGCATGAAGGCTCCCGCACAGTCCGGGAGCCTTTTTATTTCCTATTCTTTATCTCTTCGAGAAATTTTGAAAGTAAGTCTTCTTTCGAGAGCTGCCCGAGAGGCCCCCGGTCGCGGGATTCGAGCGTGACCTTGTCCGCTTCGATCTCCTTGTCGCCGATGACGATCCAGTAGGGGATCTTGTTGTTCTTCGCGTCGCGGACTTTGCCGCCGAGGTTGCTATCACTGTCGTCCAGGTCGACGCGGATGTCGTGTTCTTTCAGCGCATCCGTGATTTTCTTCGCATATTCATTATGCGTATCGCGTACCGGGATGACTTTCACCTGTACCGGCGCGAGCCAGAGAGGGAAGGCGCCGGCGTATTTCTCGATGAGAAAAGCCATGATGCGCTCGATGGCGCCGATGGAGGAACGGTGGACCACGAAGCATTCGTGCTCCGCGCCGTCTTCGCCCATATAGGTGAGATTGAACCGGCTCGGCATGCAGAAGTCGTATTGTACCGTAAAGGCAGTATCTTCCTTGCCGTTCACATTCTTCATCTGGATGTCGATCTTCGGCCCGTAGAACGCCGCCTCATCCTTCGCTTCTTCGAATTTCGAGCCGCGGGACTGCATCAGCTGGCGGAGCAGGCCTTCTCCTTTCTCCCAGGCCTCGTCGTTCTTGTAGTATTTCTCGGTGTTGGCCCTGTCGCCGAGAGACAGTCGGTATCGGTAATCCACATCGAGCTTCAGGTTGAACACGCTCGTGACGTATTCGATGAGGTCAAGCGCTTTGCCGATCTCCTCCACCGCCTGTTCTTCCGTGGCGCAGATGATGTGCGCGTCGGAAAGGCAGAAGGTGCGCACGCGCTGGAGGCCCCATCAGTTCGCCGGACTGCTCGTAGCGGTAGAGCTGGGCCAGTTCCGCGATGCGCATCGGCAGCTCGCGGTAGCTGTGAGGCTTGGAAAGATACAGTTCGAAGTGGTGCGGGCAGGTCATCGGACGGAGCATGAATTCCTCGTCGTCGATCACGATAGGCGCATACATGGAATCCTTGTAGTGCGGGTAGTGTCCCGATTTCTTGTAGAGGTCGAGCTTGGCGATGTCCGGCGTGCGGACATGGAGATATCCGCGGCGGATCTCTTCGTCCACGATGAAGCGTTCGAGTTCGCGGCGGACCGTGGCGCCCTTCGGTAGCCAGAGCGGCAGGCCCTTGCCTACGGTGTCGCTGAACGTGAAGAGTTCCAGTTCTCGCCCGAGCCTCTTGTGGTCCCGGCTGTCGTCCTTGATATCTTCTTTTTCCATATTTTCCATGATATCACATTTATATCTTTATGCCACTGGGCTCGTTTGCATTTGTCGGGGGATATGCTAGTATAGGTACATTATGGTAGTACGAATGAGACACACAAAATCGCATACGGCGAACCGACGTTCCCACCATGCCCTCAAGCAGGTGAAATTCGCCGTATGTTCTAACTGCAAGGCCCCGACGAAAGGCCATACCGTCTGCACCAACTGCGGCTTTTATCGCGGCATGAAAGTGATAGACTTGGTGAAGAAGGCGGAAAAGAAGCAGAAAAAAGCGAAGGCGAAGCAGGCAGCAGCGGGCAAGTAATTACGTAGCGATGAGGCCCCTTAGGCCCTGGGCACTAGCAGAGCAACATGCTAACGCCTAACGCCTAGGGCCGAGCGCCTAAAATCATGGCAAACAGGCACCTTTCTAGATCAATAGTACTTCAGACGCTTTTCGAGTGGGATTTTAGCAATAGCAAAAAGCTGGACGTCCACGCCGTCATGAAGCGCAATCTCGACGAATTCGCTCCCGGCCTCGAGGACGAAACTTTCGTATTCTCGCTCGTGGACGAGATTCTCAAGAAGCAGAAGATCATCGACGAGATCATCGAGCGCGCCGCTCCCGACTGGCCCATCGAAAAGATCTCCGTCGTGGACAGGAACATCCTGCGCATCGGCCTCGTCGAGCTGCTCTTCGGCGACCGCAAGGAAGTACCGCCGAAAGTGGCCATCAACGAGGCCATCGAGCTCGCCAAGACCTTCGGCGGAGAAAACTCCGGCAAATTCGTGAACGGCGTGCTCGGCGCGGTCTACAAAGAGATCGGCGAACCGGGCAAGGAAGAGACGAGCAAGAAGAAAAAGTCCGACGAGCCCGTCGACATCACCAAGCTGCCGGTCGAGAGGCTCGGCGGCGCCCTGATCTACGCGAAGAAAGACGGCCAGACGTATTTCGGCCTCGTGCATGACGTCTTCGGCTACTGGACCCTCTCAAAGGGCCATGTCGAAGAAAGCGACAGCCTCGAAGACGGCACGGTCAAGGAGATCAAGAAAGAAATCGGCCTCGACATCACCATCATCGAGAAGCTGGGCGTCAACGAGTACGTGGCCAGCCATCCGGAGCGCGGCAAGAGCCTGAAGAAGGTGACCTACTTCCTCGCCGAGAGCGAATATCGCGAGCTCGTGCTCGAGTCTTCCGGCGGCCTCGACAATGCCCGCTGGTTCCAGCTCTCCGAGATTCCGGAGCTGCGCATTTACAACGACATCATCCCGCTCATCTCAAAGGCTATCGAGATTATCAGTAAGGATAGGCAGTAGGCCTTAGGCCCTGGGCACTAGCAAATTCAAAAGCCAAAGCCTGGCACTTCGAGCGACATTATGATCCAATTTTCAGATTTCGAGAAAAAGACAAAAATAGTTTTCAAGGATAAGGCCTTGCTCAAGCAGGCTTTCGTGCACCGCTCCTATATCAATGAGAATCCTTCCATGGGACTCTCGCATAACGAGCGCCTGGAATTTCTCGGCGACGCGGTGCTCGAGCTCATCGTCACCGATTTCCTGTACCGCAAATATGCGGGCCACACCGAAGGCGAGCTCACGGCCCTCCGCAGCGCCCTCGTGAATGCCGTCATCATTTCCGAAGTGGCATCGGCCGCCGGCATGAACGATTTCCTCCTGCTTTCCCGCGGCGAAGCCAAAGACAACGGCAAGGCCCGCCAATACATCCTTGCGAACACATACGAAGCCTACATCGGCGCCGTATATATGGATCGCGGCTACAAGACGGCAGAAAAATTCGTCACTACGACGCTCTTGCCGCACATAGAGGAAATCGTAGCAAAGAAACTGTGGCGCGACGCGAAATCCCTCGTTCAGGAAAAGGCTCAGGAATACGCCTCCGTTACGCCATCATATAAGGTGATGCATGAAGCCGGCCCAGACCATGACAAGCATTTTACGGTGGGCATTTTCTTCGGCGCGGAGCATATCGCCGAAGGCAAGGGCAAATCCAAGCAGAAGCGGAGCAGAAGGCGGCCGAAGCGGCATTAAAAGCCAAGAACTGGCTCGACTAATCCAAATAATTTTGTATGCGACTTGCGAACTTAGAAATCAACGGCTTCAAATCGTTCTCCAAAAAAACTACGCTTGAATTCGAACATCCGGTAGTTTCCGTCGTCGGCCCGAACGGCTCCGGCAAGTCGAACGTGGTGGAGGCCATCCGCTTCGTGCTCGGCGAGCAGTCCATGAAGTCCATGCGTGGCAAGGCCGGCACCGATCTCATATTCAAAGGCTCGAAAGCTTTGCCGAAAGGCACGCGCGCGAGCGTCACCATCTATTTCAATAACAAGGACAAAGTTTTCAAGCTCTCGAACGAAGCAGGGGAAGAAGTGAATTTGAATTACGACGTCGTCTCGATTTCCCGCGAAGTCTATCCGGACGGCCTCAACAAATACATCTTGAACGGCAGCGAAGTGCGCCTGAAGGATATCAATAATCTGCTCTCCTCCGTGCATATCGGCTCGTCGAGCCATCACATCATCTCCCAGGGCGAAGCGGACAGGATATTGAACGCTTCTTCGAAAGACCGCCGCGAGATGATCGAAGATGCCCTCGGCCTGAAAATCTATCAGTACAAGATCCGCGATTCGGAGCGCAAGCTGGAGCGCACCGCCGAGAACATGAAAGAAGTGACGCTCCTCCGCCGCGAGATCGCGCCGCACCTGAAATTCCTCGCCGGACAAGTGCAGAAGATAGAGAAAGGAAAGAACATGCGCGAAGAGCTTGCAGGGCTCTATGCCATCTATTTCAAGATCGAGAACGAATATATCGCCTCCGAAAAGGAAAGCATGCGGAGCGAAGAGGAAAAGGTGAAGAACGAGATCAGGGATATCGAGCACGAGATCGCCTCGCTTCCCGCCGAATCGAAATCGAGCGGCGGAGAGGAAGAGAATTCTCTTTCCCGCATCGAGACCCGCATCTTCGCCCTCAAATCGGAATCCGGAGAACTGCTCCGCAAGCTCGGCCGCGTGGAAGGCTCGCTCGAATCCGCCCTGCGCACCCAGAAAGACCGTACCTATACCGATGCGGAAATAAACGAATTCATCAAGGCTCTCAATAAGACCATCGAGGCTGCGCTCGAAGACGACAATATCATTTCCCTCCGCCATGCGCTTGAAGACATCCGCGCTCTCATCGACGGCCTCGACAAGGGCGGCGAAAGCACGATCGACCTGTCCGAACTCGAAGGCGCCCGCGACGAGATAAACAAGAAGCTCGCGGAAATCGCCGACGAAGAGAAGAACCTGTCCGAAGAAATCTCCCGGCCAAGGAAGACCTCGAGAAATCCCGCGAGACGAGGAGCTTGGCGAACGCCCGCCGCTATGAATGGAATATCAAGAAGACGGAGCTCAACTCCGTGCTTGCCGGCATCCGCGGCCGTCATGACAATCTTTCCCGCATCGACGAGGATTTCAAGAACGAGCAGAAAGAAGCCGTAGCGATACTCGGCCTTCTGTTCAAGCACGAGCCGGAGACCATGCCGGATGATGTGAACAAGGCAGATTTGAAGAAGGACATCGAGCGCCTGAAGATCAAGCTCGAGGACTACGGCTCCATCGGCGTCGGCGAGACCATGAAAGAGTATCAGGACACCGTCGATCGAGACGCCTTTCTCGAAAAGGAGATGATCGACCTTGATGCCAGCATGAAATCGCTCGAGACGCTCATGGCAGAACTGAAAGAAAAGATCGATATCGAGTTCAAAGAAGGCATCCGGAAGATAAATACGGAGTTCCAGGAATTCTTCTCGCTCATGTTCGGCGGCGGCACAGGCTCGCTCTCGATCGTGGCGGAACAGAAGCGCAAGAAAAGCGCCAAACAAGATCCTGACGAAGAGCCTGAGCCGGAACCGGAAGACGACGAGGAAGAGACGCGCGAAGGCATCGAGATCAACGTCTCGTTGCCGCACAAGAAAGTGAAAGAGCTGCACGCCCTCTCGGGCGGGGAGCGCTCGCTCGTTTCTATTGCCCTCTTGTTCGCCATGTCCCAGGTCAATCCGCCGCCGTTCCTCGTGCTCGACGAGACCGATGCCGCGCTCGACGAGGCGAACTCCCGCAAGTACGGCGACATGATCGAAAAGCTCTCCAAGCATTCCCAGCTCATCGTCGTCACCCACAACCGCGAGACCATGTCGCGCGCCGGCGTACTCTACGGTGTGACCATCGGCGCCGACGGGGCTTCCAAGCTCCTCTCCGTGAAGTTCGACGAGGCTGCCGCTATTGCGAAATAAAAAAATTATTGCGTGTTCGCAGGAAATGCTATTTTCTCATCCTTGCCCATGATGATTTTTGCCGGCTGGAAGGCGCGGTTGAGTTGCACGATATTCTTATTGACGACGAGGCTGCCGTCCCTGTTCACGTCGATGCCGAGGAGCATTCCTTGCATGGTGCTCGACGAAAAGTACTGGTCGAAAATGAGATTGCCGAGGGAGTAAGCGATATATCCATTTTTGTATGTCTCGAAATCCTGCACCACGTGCGGATGGGCGCCGATGATTATCTTGGCGCCGTCGTCAATGGCCTTGTGGGCGAGGTAGGATTGGCGCTCGTTGTGCTTCGCCTCGTACTCTTCGCCGAAGTGGAACGATACGATCAAGAAATCTACCTGCTTGGCGGCGTTCTGTACGATCTCATCAAACCGCGGATTGCTGGCGAGGAGGAGTCCTGGATTGTCCTCTCTGGCAGCCAAATCGTTCGGGCCCTTGTCGGAGAATCCGATGAAGCCGATCTTCATGCCGTACTTCTCTATGATTTGCGGCTGCTCGGCTTCATGCGCATTCGTGCCGCCGCCGGCATAGAGGATTTCATTTTCTTTCAAACGGGCGATAGTGTCGGCATAGGCGAGCGGTCCCCAGTCGCCGACGTGATTATTCGCCACGGAGAGGATGCTCACGCCTGCGCCTTTCATGGCCGGTATGACTGACGGGTCCATGCGGAAAGAATAGAGATTGTGACGGTCGACGCCCTTGTCGCTCGCCGGG
This sequence comes from bacterium, assembly GCA_037200905.1. Lineage (GTDB taxonomy): Bacteria > Patescibacteriota > Minisyncoccia > Phycocordibacterales > UBA9973 > UBA9973. The sequence goes on along the minus strand of JBBCGN010000001.1, from coordinate 226,772 downwards.
CCTTCGAGGTTGGCAAAGACGATGTCGGTATCATGGAATATGCCGAGGTGCTCGAACATGGCGGAATAGTCGCCGCCGAAATTCTTGATGATGGAATTCCTCACGCCGCGGTCGAGCATGATGTCTCCGCCGAAAAGCATGCTGACGGTATCCGGCTCGCGTTCCGTGATGGTCGAGAATATATCCGGTACCGCGTCGATCTTCGGCAGCAGGGCATAGTCTCCGGCGAGCGGGCTTTCTTTCTGCTTGACCCAGGCCAGATCGGCATCGGCATCACCGCCGTAATATACGTTGCGCTTGAGGTAATTCAATATATTCTGTACGTCTTTATATCGGTCGGGACTGCGCAGGACCGTGATGCCGATATTGCGCGTGCCGGATGAACCCAGCGGCAGGGTAAAGAGCGATACTGCGGTCTGCAGGGATTCGTTGATATAGCCGCGCTTGCCGCCTTCGTAGCCGTTCACGCCCAAGAACTGGCTGTTGTTGAACCACGTATGCTTCTTGTTACTGTAGCTCCGTTTGATAGTCATGGCCAGCAAGTCCGGTTTTTCGGCTTTGAGATATGTTGAAAATGTGAAAAGGTCTTTGGCGGTCGAAACATTCTGTTCCGAGAGTCCGGTAGGGTCGGCAAATGCCGTAGAGGCAAGGCCCAAGTCTTTGGCCTTGTCGTTCATGGCGGCGATGAAAGCGCCGCGGCCGGAATCGGCAGCGATGGCTTCTGCCGCGTCGTTCGACGATTCGAGGAGGAGCGGATATATCAGGTCGCCGACGCGGATCTTTTCGCCCGTGCGCAGGTCGCCATTCTCGCCCTCGGTAGCAAGGACTTTCGCGCTGATTTCCGTGATGTCATTCTGGTCTTCCGTATCCTCGGATACTGCGGCGGTCATGAGCTTGGAAACGGAGGCGATAGGGAAGATCTTTTCCTCGTTCTTGGCGAGTATCACTTCTCCGGTATCGAGATCGCCGACATAGTAGGCTTCCGCGGATACCTGCGGCTTTTTCTTCGCGTCTTTTATGAAATAGAAAGCCTTGCAGCGGCTTGTCCGCCTGGTCCGGCTGCTCGTTTTCTCTCGGAGAGAGTGCGCTCTTGTCCTGGGGAATCTTTTCGTACCCGGCAGAGGTCCTCATATATATCGAGGCGAACACGAAGCTCAGTATCACGCATGCGATAATGCCGAATACCAGTTTCATTTCCCTCGGGCCGCGGATCATACTAATACATAATCTATGTTTTTCCTCTCCAAATCAACCCCTGCCACTTTTATCCTGACCTTGTCGCCGAGGCGGAATACTTTTTTCTTCTTTTCTCCTACCAGTTCGAGCTTCTTCTCGTTGAATACGTAAAAATCATCCGTCATGTCGCGGGTGCGCACCAGGCCTTCGCATTTCGTCTCGACTTCTTCCACGTACATGCCCCACTCGGTGATGCCGGAGATGACACCGTTGAATTCCTGGCCGACGCGGACGGACATGTATTCCACCTGCTTGTATTTCACGCTGGCCCGTTCCGCGTCGCTCGCGCGCTTTTCCTGCTCGGAAGATATCCGCGAGATGGTGTCGTATTCCTTGATGCGCTCCTTGCCGATCTTCTTGCCTGCCACGTATTCGGCCAGGATGCGGTGTACCACGATGTCGGGGTAGCGGCGGATGGGGGAGGTGAAGTGCGTGTAATATTCGAATGCCAGGCCGTAGTGGCCGATGTTCTTGGTGGAGTAGACGGCTTTGGCCATGGAGCGGATGACGGCGCGGTTTACCGTGTCTTCCTCGCCGGTGCCGGCCAAGTCTGCCAATATCTTGTTGAGCTCGAACGAAGGGATGATGCCGTTCTCGAGCGCCACTTTGTGCCCGAGGCTCTTCAGGAAGAATGCCAAGTCTTCCATCTTTTCCTTGCTCGGCAGGTCGTGCACGCGGTAGACGAAGACACTGTCGCCCTCTTCATCCTCCTTCTTGTCCTTTTTGCCTGCTATGACGCCGGAAATCTTTTCCGCTACCTTGCGGTTGGCGAGCAGCATGAATTCTTCGATGAGCCTGTTCGAGTCGCCGCGCTCTTTCCTGACGACCTTGATCGGCACACCGTTCTCGTCGAGGACGAATTTCACCTCTTCCTGATCGAGGGAAATGGCGCCTTTGGCGAATCTGTCTTTCGTGAGCTGCTTGGCCATGGCGTTCAGTATGGAAAGTTCTTTGTGCAGCGGTGCGCTCGCGTCCTTGATGGATGTTTCCGCGCCTTCGTAGGTGAAGCGCTTGGCGGAATGTATGATGGTGCGGCCGAACCATTCGCTCTTTACCCGCGCTTCGCGGTCCATGACGAATACCGCGCTCATGGTCAGGCGGTCAGCCTCCGGCACGAGGCTGCACAGATCATTTGAAAGCACTTCCGGCAGCATGGGGATAGTGCGGTCGACGAGGTACACGCTGGTGCCGCGCTCGCGGGCTTCGATATCGAGCTCGCTGCCAGGGCGGACATAGTAGGAAACATCGGCGATATGGATGCCCACTTCGAAATCGCCGTCCTTCAGTTCTTCGAAAGACAGGGCATCATCGAAATCCTTGGCATCCGACGGGTCGATGGTGAAGGTCAGGATCTTCCGGAAGTCCCGGCGGCCGGCGTAGTCGGATTCTTGGATGCCGCGGGCCTTGATCGCGGCCGCTTCGCTTTCGGCTTTGCCGCCGATATCGGCATCGAAGCCTTTTTCCATGGCGATGGCGTGCATCTCCACGCTGTTGTCGCCGGGGGTGCCGAAGATTTTTACCACCTGGCCCTCAGGAGCTTTCATGCCGTCCTCCCAGGAGGTGATCTTCACGAAGACTTTCTGTCCGGCTGTGGCGCCGCTTTCTTGGCCTGCGGGGATGATGATGTCGGTGTACATGCGGCTGTCGTCGGGCTTGAAGAATGTCCTGCCGTTCTCGCGCTCGAGCACGCCGGCAAAGCCGGGCTTTGCGCGCTTGATGACCTTGGTGATTTCCGCCATCTGCCGGCCGCGCGATTTGCTGCCGAGGGCGATCTCTACCGTGTCGCCATGGAGGGCCGTATGCAGGTCTTTCGGCTGTATTTCCGGATCGTCTTCGCGGTCGAGCACCCTGACGTAGCCGACGCCTTTTGAGTTGATAGATATGGTGCCCTCGGCCGTAGCCCGATCACGGGCGAGGCCTTCGAGCCTTGCGCCTTTGTCAGTATGTTTTTCGGGCTGGCCGGACTTGGTCGGGGTAGGACCCTGTTTGAGCTTTTTCACCCTGTAAATATAGCATAAAATAGTGCTTGACAATAGGTATAAAATATGCTATACTGTATAAGATATCGTTCGTAATTCTTCATTGAAAATTAAATAAAAAGTATATGAAAAGTTCAATCTATTCAGTTATTGCCGCTATCGTAATCGTAACCCTTACTTCATGCGGCGCAGCTCGCCGGACTACCGTAAGCGGTACGCAGGATGAGAGCAACAACAGGACTACCACCAACGGCATAAACACCCGTACGGGCGGTACTGCCACTAACCAGATCACAATCACAGAGCTGCCGAATGGCAATGTCGTTACCCTTATACCTTTGTACAAGGGTGCACGTCTCCAGGGTTGGATTTACACTATGACCAATAGAAACGGTGAAGTGGTAGATGGCAACAATGGCAAGCGTCACAAGTATCAGACTGCGCAGGAAGCTTATGATGGCTGGTACAACAACTATTACGGTTCAGGAAATTATGGCCGTAACAGAGGCGTTGCCGGCAACGTGTTAGGTGCTGTAATCAGAAATGTCGCTTATGGCGCAGCCGGTTATGGACAGGTTCGTGTGTATCATTATTGATTCGTGTATTATGGTAGGTTTACCGCTCAAGCAAATGCTTGGGCGGTTTTTTATTCGCCCCGCCGCGGCGGGGTTTGCCTTTTTCCAAAAATATGTTAAGCTGTTCCGTATGTTAAAGATCAGATTACAGCGCATCGGCAGGAAGAACGACCCGGCTTTCAGGGCGGTTTTGACCGATTCCAAGAACAGCACCAAGAGCGGCCGATTCCTCGAGATCGTGGGTACCTACAATCCCAAGGCCGGAGAGACTGCTTTCAAGGCTGACCGCATCAAATACTGGATGAGCAAGGGCGCCAAGCTCTCCGATACTATGCACAATTTCCTCGTGCACGAGAAAGTCATCCCGGGCAAGAAGATCAACGTCTTGTCCAAGAAGAAGCCTACCGGCAAGCGAAAAGAAATGAAGGCGGCGAAATAGCCTCGCCTGCTGCGGGACAGGCTTGCGCCTTTTCCACTCCGCTTGTTATATGGATTACCATATAACAACGGCGCTCGGACTATAAACAAGTTTGCTTGCTTCCGTCTCTCGCTTGTTGTTATACTATACGCATAGGTAGTGCAGTTCGCTTTTTGGTCGTTGCACTCCAATTTTAAAATTTAAATATAATATCTGATATGCAAGACACTGATAAGGCCTTCCTCGAGTACGTAGTGAAAGCCCTCGTCGATAATCCTGACGACGTAGAGATAGACCGCACTGTCGACGAGATGGGCGTGCTCATCACCCTCACCGTCAATCCTGCCGACATGGGCAAGATCATCGGCCGCATGGGCAACACTGCGAAAGCCATCCGCACGTTGCTCCGCATCATCGGCATGAAGAACAATGCCCGCGTGAACCTGAAGATCAACGAGCCGGAAGGAGGCACGCATGCAGACATCGTCCATGAACGCCCAGCCAGTCCAACGATGAAAACCGTTGATGAGGCGATGGAAGATCTCAAAGGAATCTAGTTTTTAAAATAAATACACAAAAAACTCGGAGCAATCCGAGTTTTTTGTGTGCAGGAGATGAATTGACTTTTTTGAAAAATATAGTATTATTACAGCAAAACCGATTTTGTAACTCTAAAACTTAATAATCATGAAAATTACAGAACTCGTCATTGGCGATGACAAAAGGATTTTCCTCTTGCCGAGGCACGGCAATTTTACCGATCTCTGCCTCAAAATCGTAGCTCTGGGTGGCAAGATCACTACGCCCGGACTCAGGCTTCCTGAAGAAAGGGGCGGATTGATTTCCCAGAATATAAAGATCACCTTGCCCCTTATTGGCAAGGGGTGCGTCACTTTCTCTCCGGGCGAATTCAACGGCATGCTTCCTCAGGAAGTCAGCCATGGCCGCAAGAAGAAAATGGTGCTATGCATCGAAGTGCGCGAGAAAAATTATTTCGTTCCTATCTCCTTCCACGAACCGCTCGCGTACCTTTCCGAACTCACGACCGGCTTTCAGGCCATCCTGTATCTTCCGGAAGATATCCATGAACGCATTACGCTTAACGATGAGATACTGCACCTCGAGGTGAGGCTCGATGATATAAAAACAGAAAAGCATGGATATGTGAGAGCAAAAAAGTTTGAAGAAGCTGTAGAATTGCGGGAGACGGAAAAGACACTGAAAGCGGATATCGTTGAAAAAATACTACTGCTTAATCCCGACATCGATTCGCTCATTGATGCGTACAAGGAAACTATGTCAGAAAAGTTTTTAGCAGGCGAGTGGGCGGTGACCGAATGATTCCTTAATTTTTGCATGTTTAAAAGCTTCCACGGCGGAAGCTTTTTTATTTGGCCGTTTTTTATTTATACATATGCACAACGAAATGACACAAACTCTGCCTATGCGGGGTTTGTGTCATTTGGCAGTTTGAGATATGATGCGGGCATGTCTCTGGTGGAAGAAATTTTAAGGGAACTTTCGCGCACACAGCTGAAATATAAAGGGATACCAGTAAATCTTTTCGGTGTGCCTCGGCTTGGCCGTTACTCGAAGAGAAGCCTCCGGTCTAGTGCCGATAGATTGGCGAAAAATGACCTGATCAGGAAAGAATTGAACGGTTTTATCTTGACCGCTAAGGGTAGGGAATATTTGAGGAAAAAGGCAGACTCGCTCCGGATTTTTCACAAGCCGGCGACGATGAGTTCAGTAAAGGATCTCTTGGTGATGTTTGACGTGCCGGTGGCACAGAAAGCTGAAAGGGAATGGTTCCGTTTTCATCTCAAAAAATTCGGCTACAGCATGATACAAAAGAGCGTCTGGGTAGGACCGTCGCCCCTGCCCAAAGACTTTTTGGAGTATATGAAAGAAATAAAGCTGAAGGAATGCATAAAGACCTTCAAACTGGCCAAACCGTATACATGAAAAGTGACACAAACTTAGCATAGGCCGAAAGTGTGTCACTTTAGTTCAGGCTTTTTTATTTGCTGTTTTTATACTATAGTGTGCTTATGCGTTTTCATATCATCACCATTTTTCCCGACAGCTTCAGCTCATATCTCGATGAGTCTATTATCGGGCGGGCACTGAAGAATAAGCTGATTGATGTGAAGTTCTACAATCCGCGCAACTTCATCAAAGCTCCAAAGAATAATTACCGACCAGTCGATGACAAACCATATGGCGGCGGCCCGGGCATGGTCATGCGTGCCGAGCCGATGCTGAAAGCGATTGAGAAGGCAGTTCTCACCGCTCAGAAGTTTTCTTCAGGTCCTCGGATCTCCTCGGCTACTGCCTCGGCCAGACCATTCAGAAAACTTCTGAGCGGCTCGAAGATTAAAATAATTCTTTTCTCTCCGTCAGGAAAGAGGTTCGAGACGGCATACGCAAAATCAGCTGTGAAGAAATATACCGACATCATCATGATCTGCGGCCGGTACGAAGGCATCGATGCCCGCGTGAAAAAGATTTTCAAGGCGGAAGAGGTTTCCGTGGGGGATTATGTCCTGACCGGCGGCGAGCTGCCGGCCATGCTCTTGATCGATTCCATCTCGCGCCAGATTCCTGGCGTGCTCGGCAAATACGAATCGCTCGAAGAGGAGCGCGTGTCCTCGAGCGAGGTCTACACGCGGCCGGAAATTTTGAAATACAAGAATAAGAGCTATAAAGTACCACCCGTATTGCTCTCCGGAAACCATAAGGATATTGAAGAGTGGAAGAAGGGAAAGAAGTAAAAGTGCTATAATCGACATATGGGATTCGAATCACCGCAAACGCCTAAAGAAATGCACGAAATACAGCCGGCCCTCAAAAAGATAATAGAGAAGATCGCGGCAGACTTCGACCGCGACGAGCGCTATTGGGGCACCTTCGACTACAAGGGGCCGGCGTCCGAGCGTTTTCACAATCTCGACGTGCACAAGCTCATCAAGCTGCATCTCGCCGTCGGCGAGCTCCGCTCGACCGTCTTCCGCCTGAAGAAAGATTTCGGCCCGCAGCTCGACGAGAGCCAGACAAAACTGCTCGAAGACATAGAAGACATCGCCAACGAGATAATCCACTCGGAGCACGAAGTAGAACTCATGAAAAAATGGGAGACGGCAGGGCAGGACGATACCGTCACCGTGAACGCCGAGCTCGCCAATATCCTCGGCAATCAAGTGCACGCCCTTGAAGAGGGCGTTGCTGCTCTCGTCAAGATCTTTCAGTAAAGCTTGTGCGACAGGCAGGACATGCTATTGACTATCCCATATATTTTTGCTATAATATACAGCATAAAACAGTTCGTTGCATGAAAAGAAATAAAAAAGAATGCAGGAGCTACGGAGGCTATGTCAATGCTGTCTCTCTGACCCGTGCCGTGCGGCAATTTCTGCCCGATATGCCGACCTTGGCTGATATCTTGCCAGCGCATATAATTTCTGAAATCCCGAATCATTTGCCCGATGTGCGGTTGCCGAAATATAACGGGAAGTACAATTTCAAGCAGCACAACAGGCTGGTGAACCTCATTGCTGACCTGATAGAAAAGGTCAGGGCGCATGGCGGCAAGCATGTCTTGGATCCGTTCGATCCCCGGGCATATCCCGTACTTCACAAAGATGCCACGCATATTTATGAGACGGCCTATTACGAAATCGATCGTCTGCTCGGATTTTCCGGCTTTTCCAAAGACGTCTTTGTGACCGTGATCAAGCGCATGGTCAACAGAGTGATCCTCGAAGGCAAATTCCGTCCGCACACCGTAGTGCTTCTGCTCCCAATCTGATCAACATCCCCTCACAGGGATGTTTTTTCGTCTATGGCCGCGCCTTGGTGCGGGCCGGGCCCTGTGGTAAAATATCGCTATGAATTCGGGCATACAGTCGTGGAAGAATCTGGTGATTTTCGCTTTCAACGTCTTTTCCATACGGCTCCTCGTGAAGACTCTCTTCGCGCCGTGGAAGATGGACACGGCCGACGGCTCAGGCTACTCCTGGTTCGAGAAATTCGTCTTCGGCATCATCTCCCGAGTGCTCGGTTTTGCGGCTCGCATCGTGCTCATCGCCCTCGGCCTCGCGTTTACTGCCGTGATGATATGCTTGTTTCCGATATTCCTCATCCTGCCGGTGAAGATCGGCCGCGAGCGCCTGCAGGGCCTCGGCAGCTTCGGCGCTTCGCTCTCGTACGGCAACACCTATACGCTCAACAAGCACAGCCGCGAACTCGCTACCGATCCCGGCGAGAAGTTTTTCGGCAAGGAGCGCGTCTTCCGCATGATCGAACGCGCATTTTCCAAGGAGAACAATCACAATGTCCTCCTCGTCGGCGACACCGGCGTGGGCAAGTCCACCATCATCAAATACCTGGCCCGCCTCGGCGAGAGCGGCCTGTCGTTCCCGAGCATCCAGAATCACCGCGTGGTGGAGCTTTCTGCCGAGAACATCACGGCAGATGATTTCGACAAATCCCTGGAAGAAGCCTCGAAGGCCGGCAACGTCATCGTGGCCATCGAGAATATCCATTCGTATACCGGCATCTATGACAAACTGGCGCCGTACCTGAACTCGCGCCATCTCGGCATCATCGTCACTACGGATTTTTCAAATTACGACAGAGTGCTGAAAAATTATCCGGAATTCCTTTCCAAATTCGAGAAGATAGACATCGAGCCGACGACCGCCGAGGAGACGCTCGCCATCCTGAAGAACGAGACCAGCGTCGAAGGCGTGGCTGTCGGCGATGAGGCCCTGATGGAAATCATCCGCCTGACGGACCGCCTCATCGGCAACCAGCCCCAGCCTATGAAGTCGCTCCTGATACTCGACGAGCTTCGCTCGCTCCACCGGGCCATCACCATCGACGACGTGCGCCAAGTGATATCCGACAAGACCAATGTGCCCGTCGGGGCCATGGGCGCCGACGAGAAGAAAGTCCTGCTCGACCTCGAAGAAAATATGCGCAAGAAGATCGTGGGGCAGGACGAGGCCGTGAAAGACGTGTCGGAGGCCCTGCGCCGCCTGCGTACCGGCGTGAACGATCCGAGCAAACCGGCCGGCAGCTTCCTTTTCCTCGGTCCGACCGGCGTGGGAAAGACCTATACGGCAAAGATATTGGCCGAGAGCTACTTCGGCAGGAAGAACGCCATGATCCGTTTCGACATGAGCGAATTCTCCCAGCCGGACTCGGTCGGCGCCTTCGCCGACCGGCTCACCGCCGTCATCGAGGAAGCGCCGCTGTCGCTCGTGTTCTTCGACGAGCTCGAGAAAGCCAGCCGCGTCATCCATAACCTGCTGCTCCAGGTCCTCGACGAGGGTCGCCTGACCCGCGAGTCGGGCCGGGAGGCGAACTTCAAGGAAGCAATCATCATCACCACGTCGAACGCGGGCAGCGCCGACATCATCGCCAACCCGAACGTCGACAAGAAAACCCTCGTCGACGGACTGATAAAGAACAACATCTTCGCGCCGGAATTTCTGAACCGTTTCAACAGCATCATCCTCTTCCGTCCGCTCGACGCGGCTCAGGCCCGCAGCATCGCCAAGCTCCTGCTCGAAGAATTCGCCGAGCGCCTGCAGGCTGATAAGAATATCAAACTGGAAATCAGCGATGCCCTCATAGATAAAGTCTCTGCGGCCGGCTTTGATCCGGAGTTCGGCGCCCGCCCTATCAAGCGCGCCATCGAGGAACTGGTAGAGAACAAAGTGGCGGAATTCATACTCAAGGGCGAGCCGGGAGGGGAGCTGAAGATCCTGTAGCGGGCCAAGCAGTCATATTTGACATTTACTATAAAATATGGTAGTGTTTTGACGAATCAGATTGTTCACCTTTTAAAAATAAAAAACATGAAGCGTATCGCTCTTCTTCTGCTCATCTCTGCGGCAGGCCTTGCAGGCAAGGCGCAGAAAACCGATTCCGTACCGAGAAAACCTTCTCACTCGTTTCCGATACTCATCGTGCCGCTTTTCGCGGAGATTCAGAGCTATCTTCCTTCAGGCGGTAACAGGTTCAACATGACCTGGCGCCTTTCCGCAGGAACGCAGTTCATCCTCAATGTGCATAAGCACATATCGATCATGGCAGGCGGGCAGGCTGTGGCAGAGCTATGACAGGTATGACCGTGCGTATTCTATCGAGTCGCGATCTCTGGGCCAGTCAGGCTTTCATAGCGCGCTCGGTATCGTGTATACGCGCAAGCTTGCTGGCGGGAGGCTGTACGTCGGTCCCGCCTGGAACAGGATTTCCTATTTTTTAGGATCCGTCGTGCCCGGGCCCAAGAATCAGGCATTTCAGGATGTGAGCGATGCCGTGCATGAGAAAGTGTCGGGCATCCGTGGCACCTATTACAGCACCTTGTATCTGGTGGGCCAGTGGGAACGGAATTATTCCGAGAATAAGAAGCTTTTTCTCGAAGCTAACGTCATGCTCCCCACCGATCTCGGCGCGCCGTTCAACACGTGGCAGCCGAAAGGCACGCTGGTGCATGCTCTGCGCGTCAAAGCAAAGTATGATACGAAACACTGGTCAGGACTTGTTGATCTGCAGTTGCCAACTCTGCTTACCGGAAAGAAGGCAAGTTATGATCGCATCGTGCCGGGCGAATCGACCGGCAAGATAGAAGGATCATACAACATTCCCATGAAGCCCATGGGCAAGCTGAGATTTCTGTTCGGTTATGAACGTGACTGGCATGCGCTGAATTTTCCGCTCCTGTTAAGGGGAACGGGGCTCACAGGCACCTGGGGCGCCTTCTATGCAGGCATCAGGGTAGACCTCTTGGGCATGGTCATGAGTAAATAAAAATTGTATAGAAAACAAAAATGCCATCGTTATGATGGCATTTTTTTTGTTGTGAGGGGAGGACTCTCGACCTACGGTCGCGGGTACTTTTCCGCCTCGCTTCGCTCGCATGGAAAAGTCTTTCTCGTCCTGACGCGAATGAAGCAGTTCATTCGCTTACGGTCCGCTTAAAAAACAAAAAGCGCCCGAAGGCGCTCATGTTTTTACAAGTGGACCGTACAGGACTCGAACCTGCCACCCCCTCATTGCAAATGAGGTGCTCTACCAGATGAGCTAACGGCCCGTATATTCGTATAGCCCATAATACACGAAAATATATAAATTACAATATGTGATACAAGGGGATTTGACCATTTGCCGCGACTGGGCTAAAGTTGTCTCAAATCGATACATATGGCCGCGATCCAGTTCTTTCCGGAACAGAAGCTTCTGCAGTCCATAGGCTTTCAGCACCGATCGCCGTTGATCCTGATCATCCCGACCTTGGCTGAAGATGGCGCGACCGAAGAGGAGGCCAGGCTCGATGCCGCATGCGTCGGCGCCTTGCGGACGATATTCTCCGAGTATTACCGGGAAAGGTATACGCGAGGACACAGCCAGCTGCTCTTGATAAACATGTTCCACGAGCCTTTGCGCAATGCCATGGAGCACGGGAACAGGTCTGACACCGGCACGAGCGTCGTCGTCGGCATCTGGCTGGGGAGCAGGGGCGTACTTTTCGCCTTCCGCGATCACGGCGACTATTTCTCGAGAGCAGAAGTGAAAAAGACGTACGAGAGCCGGACGCTGGTGCAGTCGACGCGGCTGCACGACCCGGGCGGATACGGCTGTGTTCACCTCTATAAGGCTGCAGAAGACATCGTCGTTGCGACGGCGGAAAATACGCTGTATGCGACGTATTTGTTAAAAGACTTTAGTTAAAAGCTAAGGTCTTTTTCTTTTGCTCTCAGGAGGTACCAAAGACTTTCTTTCTTCTTTGATTTTCCTGTTTTCTATGATAAGGTATGAGCGACATTCGAAACATATTGTTCATTAAAAAATCAGAATCATGAGCGTTATCAGCGACACAGTCAGTCTGTGGATCACGAAAAGGGATTCGTTCGATCTCTCGTGCGATGGTTTCGAGTCAGGCGGCGTGCAGCTCTGGTTCGAGAAGCCGGAAAAGATGAAAGAACCGGAATGGCGCTTCGGCTGGCACCGCCCAGGCTATGAATACATATCCGCGCATTTCTTCGGGACGAAATTCGGATTTCCTTTCGTGGATGTCGTTTGGAAATTGATCTGCGACAGCGAGATAGGGGAACGCGATCTCTGGGGAGCGGATAAGGCGCATGAGCATGCGGCTTCATCGCCGGACCATTTTTCCAATTGGATCTTGGAACTCGAGACGAAGTTCGCTCTGGCAGAGGAGCCGTCAATGCATACTCTTCCGATCTGGTTCACGAAGACGTCAGACAGACGCTTCGTGCCGGAAGCGGCGCAGATCGAAAATACCGTGCTCTGGTTCCGGAAAAAACCTTTTTTGTCTCTATTGATTGCTGACGAAGATCCTGTCTTTCCAACTTGCAGAAATGCCCTTTCTGTCGCGGAAGCGCGAAGCGTTCCTGACGAATTGAATGCCAGCCATTGGAATCAAAGCGGAGGAACTTTGAACAGTAACACTGACCAATTCTTCAAATATCTTCCGAATTCGTACAAAGCGCTCAAGCGATCGACCCGGCAGGATTTCGACGATGAAAATCCGGATACCGATTGGATGGCATGGTGCAAGCCGTTTTATCTGCATGTAGAAATCATAAAGCCGTAATAATAAAATTATTACGGCTTTTCTGTACGGATTGCAATGAAGTAGTCAGGCCGTGCCTGATCTGCCAAGCTAGCGTGATAGGCAATCCTAATCATGAAAGAGGGGAGAATTGGCTCATTTTCAGAAAATGACATCAGGAAATTATCAACGTCCCACAGCAATGCCGGACGTTTTTTAATTATGCTCCGGGGTAGGGTAGAGAAAATAAAAAAAGGAAACATCGCTGTTTCCTTGATCTGCTTGCTCGCTGTCCTGAGATGGGGACTTTTACCGCCTTGCCCCACAAGGCTTTTTGGGTACTTTCCAATATACTAAACCGACGCATCCTGAGCACGACAATTACTTCTTGATATTTTTTTGCAAAACCAGCATGGTAGCATGCTTTTGAATATGTAGCTTATCAGAGAACGAGTCATCAACTATAGCGTTGGGATGATCCAGTTCCTGTTCTTGTGTAACTATAAAACCAGCTTCTGCTATTGCCGCTTCAATCTCCTGGCGAGACTTAATAAGATTCTGAACAATTATCGAGCCTTCACCCTGACCAAGTCGTATTGGCATTTGCTGATTATAAAGATATTCAAAGCCTTCTTCCACATCTGTAATATTAAAAGTCCCGATAAAGTAACTCTTGTCTTTCAATACTCTGCTTATTTCATTAAAAATTTCTTTCGCGTCAGGGAAATAGTGAACAACAAAGTTTGAAACTACAATATCTGTTGAGTTGTCTTCTGCTGGCAAATTTCTTCCATCTGCTACAAAGAAGGTAACGTCAGGATTTTCAGCACTCTTGTCTTTGGCAATCTCAATCATTTTTTCATTCACGTCTATACCGATAACATGAGCCGCGCCCATTTCTTTGATAAGCCGAGCATGTCGACCATCGCCACAGCCAAGGTCTAGAATTTTTTTATCTTGAACACCAATAGATTCTAGTGCGTCCACCAAAACCTTATCGGTCTCATTAAATTGTTCTCTCTTTTGCGAATAGTCTTTGGCTAATTCAAGGGAGTATTTCATAAGTTTAATAATTATTTCAACGCGTCTCGTGCTAGCACGACTTGGCTCCGGGGGTAGGGATCGAACCTACGACCAATCGCTTAACAGGCGACCGCTCTACCGCTGAGCTACCCCGGAATGTTATGTATTATATCAGAGATAGCTCAGCGGAACCGCTGGTCACGAGTATGTTCCTGCTGGAAAATCTCGCTACCCCGGCTCGGCGCCGTCGCGCCTGCGCCCCCTGAAATGCCATACCCATGGCATTTCAGCTACCCCGGAATGAATATGCGGAAAAACAACTCAGATATAGTACCAGAAATCCTATTAAAAACAAGAATGGCCGCTTAATTAGCCCTCGGATCGCCCGGGTTCATGATGTCCTTGTGCTCGTCATGCATGTCTTCATGGTCGTTCAGATTTCTAAGCATGTCATCATTTCCCTGAAGCAATTTTCCTATCTGCATATATTCATTATCTATTTTTCCGAGGATCTCTTTTCTTTGATTCAGCAGCTCCTCGATCTCTTTCCCGCGCTCGGGGACATCGAGCGGTCGAGCGGATGTCATCTTGATGCTGTTTGTTATCTCTGCCAGCTCGTCTTCCAAGTCACGCACTTCCTGGATGCGCTTTTCGACTTCTTCGGGAAACTGTCCGCGGCCCTTGAGGTCATCGAGCACGAATTTGACGTTCCTCGAGTTCTCCGTCAGGGCGCCTTGGGCTTCGTTGAACGTTTCCACTTTGGGGATGCCCGGATCGATCTGCGACGACGGGCCGACGATATTCTCGTAGTTTTCCGGTTTGAATTCCATGGCTTTATCATACCATAAAAAGACTATGCCTGTAAGGCATAGTCTCAATGGCTTGTCTGCAAGCCCCACAATTCGTCGCGGTCTTCCAGGGGGAAGAGGCTTTCGTCAATGTCGTCCGTGATGGCGGCCAGCTTCTCGGCCAGGCTCCGTTCGGGGAGCGGGGCAGGGCATGCCTGGTGCCGGTAATAGCCGTCCGCATCGGCGTAGTAGGCATCCTCGGGCAGCGTGCTCCCCATATAGATGACCTGCCTGCAGGCCTTGCAGAAGCGGGCTCCGCTCGCGCCGTCGGCCTTGCATTGCTCGTCGGTGATGAATTCGTACACAAGAACCTCCTTTTTCTCCACCTTAGCACATGCCGCGCAAAACAGGAAAAGGACCGATCACTCGGTCCTTGGCGCAATTCTGCGGATATTGAAAAATAGGAGCACTTCGTCCATCTCGCTCTGGAAATTGTTCAGGCTCCGATGCGTGATGACGAAATCGAAATCTCTCTTCCTGTCGCTCGAGCTCCTGTGGCAGGACACCCTGATAGTGCATTCCCTCTCTTTCTTGAACAGCACGTAATACCTGCTCTCCGAACGGCCCGACTCGGTCTTCTTGCGGATCTGCATGCCGAAGCTCTTGCAGACGCTTTCCAGATTCTTGCAGAATTTCTCCACCTCTATTCTTTTTTGAGAGTCGCTCAACCTCTCGAACTTGAAGTCCATCGGCGATTACGTTTGACCGTATTGTGGGGCAAGCGGAGGCAAAAAGCAAATGCGGTCCGACAGCGTCCGGATCGACCTTGCAAAAACGGGCATATGTGGTAATTTGAGGATGAAACTAATTCTTTAACATAAAACCATTTATCATGGAAACAATCACCATGCCTCTCGCAGAGGCAGGAAGCAGGTACGGCGTCCGGCTGTATAAGAACGAAGAAACGGGCCTGATGTATTTCAAACCCGTTGTGTCGAGAAATCTAATAGCCGAATGCCCTGACGGCCGTACGGCTTTCGCAAGTATTAACGTGCACGAGCACATTGTCGTCTGTCGTCTGCCCGCGAATCTTGAAAAGGAAGGAGAAGAGCCTCTGTCCAGATTCCGGGTATATGTGCGGGAGTCCCGAAAATGGCTCGAAAATCCAGAGATAGTCCGGATGCTCGATCCTGCTCAAAAGAAGAGCAAGCGGAAGATGTACAACTTTTTCGAGGTGCTCGAAGTGCAGGCCGAATACATCCATATCGGCTGCGCGCACGACTGTTTCCAGAACAGGGTATATGTCTTCAGGCACAAGCAGTGGATCAGCGTGCCGTATGCGGACATGGGTTTTCCTCGCCCTGTCATTCACTTTAAGGAAATCAAGAAGATCTCCTTTGGCACGAAGGAAGCGCTTTTGCTGACGAGCGAGAAAAGGGCCATGAATCCGTTTTCATTATATTTCTTGAAATCTCTTGCCGGCGGATATCTCAGTATCTCAAGCCCGCCTGGTTTTCAGGAAAAATACAGAACTAGCTGCGTAATCTTCCGGCATATCTTTCAGAAGTATGTGGTCATAGCCATTGGCGAGGGGTTGGGGCTCTCAGCGCGGTCCTTTTACGTGTGGCGGCCGGATACTGGCGCATTTTTCCCGTCCGCTATTCCCGACGGACTGCCGGGAAAGGAGGTCGAGCTCAAGTTCGACCATGAGTATTTCACGGAAGAGCACCTGCTTGTCAAAACAGACAGCGAATGGATTCCTCGCGAAAATTCGGAACACAGGGAAGCTATCTTCAAGGTCATCTCGACCGAGACGTGGCTGCCCATAGAACCCACGATCGTGCATACGGAAACGATGCCCACTGCCGTCCGGCCTGAGATACAAGACGGCAAGCTCACGGTGTCCTTTCCCGTGTCGGTGATCGTCAAAAAGACGTTTTGAATCTGCCTATCTGTTTATAAAACCCTCATGCGAATGCATGAGGGTTTTTAATTTTTAAAATAAAAATGCTCCGCCGGAAAATCCGTGCGGAGCATTGCGCTTGTAAAAGGAAAAAATAATTTAGCGCACAGCGAGAGTATCAGCTTCAAAGACAATGCCTTTCGGCTTGATGACCACTTTTTTCTCGCCTGCTTCGATGTGTCCGGCGATGAAAGCGCGGAAGCCGAGCATGGGAGCGATGTTCTCGATAATGTATTCTGCATCGCCTTGCGGTACGTAGAGGGCAAAACCGGCACCCATATTCAGGTTGCCATAGGCTTCTTCGTCGCTCACTGGCCCATGCTCCTGCATGAATTCGAAGATCGGTAGCGAGTGCGGCAGAGTCTCTATGACATACGTGAAGGGCTCGTTCGCCCGCATGAGCTTGCGCCAGCCATGACCGGTGATGTTCACCGCATAGTGGATATCGATGCCATAATCGATGCAGTCTTCGATAAGCGGGGAGTAAATATACGTCGGTTCAAGCAGGCTTTCACCAAACGTTTTACTGTCAGGCAATTTGGCAAGGTAGCCGCCTTTAACTTTTTCAGCAATTTTTCTTGCCAGAGAAAGGCCGTTAGCATGAATACCGGAACTTTCGATCATGACAATCACGTCGCCGTGTTTAATACGCGCCGGATTTATGACGCGGTTGTTGTAGGGGATAATGCCGAACGTCGCTCCTGCCAAGTCTACCGTTCCTGGTACGATGATGCCTTTCAGCGTTGGTGTTTCTCCACCGCCCCAGACACATCGTGCTTGCAGACAGGCTTTCTTGGTGCCTTCGATCAGATCTTTGGCACGCTGTTCGTCTTCGAACCACTCTGATTCTCCGACTGCCGTGTACTGGCCGTACACTAACGGCATGGCTCCGACAGTGCAGAGGTCATTGAATGCCATAGCTGCATTGCACTGGGCGACTTTGTCGTAATGCGTCACTCCGGTCAGAGACTTCAGATCTTTTGCCAAGCGCATTGCATCAGCGACGAGAGATTTTGTACCTAAGCCTTCCACTACGAAACCGAAATATGCCCAAGGGGTTTCGATGAGAAATGCGCTTTCTCCTCGGGTCCACTCCACTACATTGAAACCGAAGCGCTTGATTTCTTTGTCGGTTTCTCGTGCGGCAAGCTGTGCCTGCAGTTTGAACGGATCCATAAGGGCGTAATTCACGCCAGCTGAACCCGCATACGTCATACTTTCCATAATTATGTTCCTCCTTTTTATTTTTTTGATGAGCAATATTGTTCGGTCTCATACTACCTGAAATTTGACAAAATGCAATAAATTCAGTTTTCTTGCAAAAGTGGGGATTTGGAGTAGTATCTCTCTGGAAACAACATTCAAAAATAAAACATAAGGAGGTCATAATGAGTAAACCCAAAATCCTTGTTTACGGTTCGGGAAGCGGCTCGGGTGCTGAAAAGCTAGTAGAAAGTTCCCGCCCCGGCGGAGTGCTCGATGCTGATATCGTCGGCTTCGTCTGCAATAGAAAGAGCGCCGGCATCCATGAACGGGCGCAGAGGCTCGGCATACCGATGATTTATCATCCCACCTCGCGATGGGATTCCGGCCTCTATCAGCAGGTAGCTAAAGAATCAGGCGCGGACTTTTTCGCTTTTTCCGGATGGCTGCTGCCCGCATACGGGCTTGATCCGCAAACAGCCTTCAATTCGCAGACAGTTTTCAACATTCATCCCGGTGATCTGCCAGAATACGGCGGCGTCGGAATGTACGGACATCATGTGCATGAAAAAGTCATACATGATTACAAGGAAGGCAAGATTACGCGCTCAGCGCTTTGTATGCACTTCGTGACGCCTGTGTATGACCAAGGTCCGGTTTTCTGCAGGCGATACGTGGATATCATCGACGGGGACAATGCCGTGACGCTCGGCGCCCGAGTGAATATCGGAGAGCATAGATGGCAGGCAAGGATCACCAGCATGGTGGTGCATCGTGAGATTTATTGGGATGGCATAAACCATCGGACACTCCATGTGCCTCCTGGCTACAGCATCGATGCTGATGCCTGAAACGATCAAAAAGCGACTCGAACGAGCCGCTTTTTTCTTACAGAATTTTTCTTGCTTTGTGTCAATTTTCAGGTAGTATGACGGGCAGATAGCGCCCTCGACTTCCGACGGGCGCACCGCTATTCGTAAACAAAATACTCAAATAAAAAAGGAGAAGTTATGATGTATCGTTTTTATCGCTTGTTACACGGCGTACCGGCTGAAAATGGTTTCTGTATTGAAACTAACAGCCCCTTGTCAGAGCCGCAACTCAGCATGCTGCATTGGCTCATCGCTGAAACATTTGAACCGGATCTCACACAAGTGAGATCAAAATTTACTGAAGGAAAAATTGTTGAAATCGGCCCGCGGCTTTCTATCGAGACTCCGTACTCATCGAACGCTATAGGGATGTCTCATTCTATGGGCATTCCTCAAGTCGTACGAATCGAGCGCACAAATCGTTACCTGAGTGGCAGTATCCATTCAGATAACGAAATTCTAAAAAAACATCTTGATAAGATGGTACAGCAGCATTACCCGTTTGGAATTCAAAATTTCGACACTGGAGTTTTTCCAGAAATTGTTGGAACGATTGATCTTATTTCCGGCGGCAAAGCTGCTCTTCAACAAGTGAACCGCGATCGCGGACTGGGCATGGAAGACTCGGACATGGATTATTACTGCTATCTTTTTACAGAGCTGGCAAAACGCAATCCGACCGAAGTTGAGTTGTTTCAACTCGGCAACATGAACAGCGAGCATTCGCGGCACGGCTATTGGAATGCATTGCAGGAAATCGACGGTGTTATGATGGAGAAAACGCTGATGCAGCTCGTCAAAGAGCCATTGGCCAATCTCGGATCCAACAACCGCAGTCTGGTTTCATTCAAAGACAATGCCGGGGTAATTCGCGGATTCCCAACACGGGTAATGCTGCCCATCATTCCTGGTAGATCTTCGTCATTTCAACTCTTTGATGTGATTGTTCATGTCAGCTGTACTGCAGAAACCCACAATCATCCGACTCTTGTCGCACCGCGACCTGGCGCCGAAACTGGCGGAGGTGGACGGCTTCGTGATATAGAAGCAGATGGGCGCGGAGGAATTTTTGGTATGGGTTTGGCTGGTTATGCAGTTGCCAATTTATTTATGTCAGGAAATGAAATTCCTGGTGAAGTAACAGGCAAAGGCAAGCTGTCAAAATATGCTTCAGCACTTTCGATTTTAATCGAAGGCAGCAACGGCATATCGAGTTATGGCAATCAAATCGGCGAGCCGCTGACTGGCGGTTTTAGCCGATCATTTGAACAGATGGTGGATGAAGAATGGTATGGATACAGAAAACCAATTCTCTACACTGCTGGTGTCGGTCAAATCTTTGATGAACACCTGCAGAAAGAAAAAGCGGAAGTAGGAATGCTGATCGTGCGGATCGGCGGACCAGCATACCCGATCGGGGTAGGCGGAGGAGCTGCTTCAAGCATGATGCCCGGACAGAATACTGAAGCATTGGATTTCAATTCCGTACAGCGCGGCAATGCAGAGATGGAAAATAAAAACCATCGTGTTATTCGCGCTTGTATTGAGATGAGAGAAAGGAATCCCATCTCAAGCATTCATGATCAGGGCGCTGGCGGCCCAAGCAATGTATTGACTGAACTACTTGAGCCGCTCGGCGGAGAGATAGATATCAGAAAGATAGTACTTGGCGACAAGACTATGTCAGTGATGGAAATATGGAGCGCAGAATTTCAAGAAGGTTTTGGTCTTTTGATCAGGCCGGAATGTATCGGACTTTTCCAATTCATCTGCCAGAACGAACGAGTTAACTGCGAAGTGCTCGGAGAAATTACCGGCAGCGGAAAAGTCGTAGTAAAAGATTCTTCAAATAACACGACACCGGTCGATTTGAATTTGGAGCAGATTCTCTCGAAGATGCCTCAGAAGACATTCAAGTCGAAACGGAGAAAAAAGAATCTCAAACCTGCGTACATACCGACAATGAGTGTCGGTGATGCAATAGAAATGGTATTCAAACTTCCCAGCGTCGGTTCGAAAGGATTTTTGGTGCACAAAGCTGACAGAAGCGTGACTGGATTGGTAGCACAGCAGCAATGCTGCGGCATCGCACAGATCGCTATCGCTGATGCAAGCGTTGTTGCCCAGAGCCATTTTGGATTGACGGGCAGCGTAGCTGCGATCGGCGAACAGCCTTTGAAAATGCTGGTCAATGATCCAGCCGGTGCCAGAATGGCAGTCGGCGAAATGGTTACCAATATGACAGGCGTGAAAATTGAAGGCATTAATTCCATCATGACGCGCGCTAACTGGATGTGGCCGGCAAAGATGCCTCACGAAGGAGCAGGACTGTATGATGCGATGGTCGCATTGGTAAACATCTTGAAAGATCTCGGTATCGGCATCGATGGCGGCAAGGACAGTTTGTCTATGGTCGCTAATGTCGGCAATGAAAAAGTTAAATCCCCGGGGTCTCTGGTAATGTGCGGCTACGCACGGGTGCCAGATATCACGAAGAAAGTGACTCCCGATATCAAGAAAGCAGGAAAAAGTTTGCTCGGCATGATTGATCTTGGATTCGGCAAGAATCGTCTCGGCGGTTCTGCATTTCTCCAGGCGCTCAATCAAATCGGCGATGAATGTCCTGATGTGGATTTTCCGCATCATCTCTTGAACGCATTCAACGCAGTACAAGCATTGATCGAAGAAAATTTGATTCTTTCCTTGCATGATCGAAGCGATGGCGGTTTGATAACTACCGTCGCAGAGATGTGCATGGCGAGCCAGTGCGGATTTCAATTGAATTTCGATTCTGGATTCAATCCTTTTGCAACGCTTTTCAATGAAGAGCTCGGCTTCGTATTTGAGTACGAAGAAAAGAACAAAGAGCGCATTGGTGAGATATGCGCATCAGTCACTGTGAAGATTCAAAAGATCGGACGAACTGATAAAAAAGATGTATGTAGTGTCGGTAACGATGCTACGAGATACTGGCAATCGAATATCAAGGAGGTACGCAGGATGTGGGAACGGACAAGCTACGAATTGGAAAAGCAGCAAACAAATGAAGAATGCGCTGAAAAAGAATTTCAGAGCCATTCCGATACATTGTTCGGATCCAAGATGTATCGCTTGTCGTTTGTTCCGGGGGTAACATCGCCGAATATTTTCGACATAGGTGATAATCCGCGGGTGGCAATCATCCGCGAAGAAGGCACTAACGGCGACAGGGAAATGGCAGCAGCATGCTATGCTGCGGGGCTTGAACCTGTCGATGTCAGCATGCAGCATCTCTTGAGCGGAGCGATTACTCTGAAATCTTTTCAGGGAGTTATATTCGCCGGAGGGTTCTCCTATATGGACGTCTTTGGCAGCGCGAAAGGCTGGGCAGCGGGCATCCTCTTCAACGAGAAGTTGAAAAAGATGTTTGATGAATTTTATGCTCGGCCTGATACATTCTCACTCGGAGTCTGTAATGGTGCACAGCTAGCGCTGATTCTCGGATGGGTGCCATTCAAGGATCTGGCAATGGAAAAACGGCTGCGTTTCATGGACAATGTATCCGGCAAATTCGAATCGCGCTGGGTGAATGTAGAAATCCAAAAGAGCCCATCAATACTTTTAAAAGGTATGGAAGGTTCTCGGTTGGGTATCTGGGTCGCTCATGGCGAGGGACAACTGATAATTCCTGATGATACTATAATGAATCAGGTTATCGATCAGAATCTCTGGTGCATGAGTTATATAAACTCGCTTGGTGCGCCAACAGCAAAGTATCCGTACAATCCCAACGGTTCGCCGATGGGTGTCACGGGACTGTGTTCACCTGATGGGCGACATCTCGCTATGATGCCGCATCCGGAACGCTCATTCCTCAAATGGCAATGGCCTTGGATGCCGGCTTCTTGGCAGGACCTGGAAGCATCACCTTGGCTCAAAATGTTCCAGAACGCGAGAGTTTGGTGTATCGCGAACAAGCCTTAGTTCTTTATTCAAAAACAGCAAGACCCTGCGCAGCTCATGCGTAGGGTCTTTTTATTTTAAATTTCAATAATAATAAATTCTGCAAAGATATTCTCCGCTATGGACATCATAGA
This sequence comes from bacterium, assembly GCA_037200905.1. Classification (GTDB taxonomy): domain Bacteria; phylum Patescibacteriota; class Minisyncoccia; order Phycocordibacterales; family UBA9973; genus UBA9973. The sequence continues at coordinate 204,055 of JBBCGN010000001.1, read as the reverse complement.
AATATATTTCCTAAAATGTTTTGCACAGGAATATGGCAGTTATGCACAAACTATGCACATCTTGTACATTGGTTAAATTCACATTAAGGCTTGTCGAATTTTGTGATAGTGCAATAATGTACGCAAGCGAAGCCTTGAAGGGGAGCTTCGTTAACAAAGTATAGTTCCATATTCGTCGGGAGTTATGAACCGATGAGCGGGACGAAATGTAAACAAAAAAGGTAAGCGCCCCTTCTCCACAGGCGAGCTGTTTGAGCCGAAGCCCTGCGTCATGTACGGGGGCTTTTGGTTTACAGGCCCCTCCCGCCTTTCATTCACAGAACTTGACATAATAATACTATTATGCTATCATATACCCGACATATTCTTCACATCAAAACTGTTTTCAAATGAAAAAGATTTATTTTTTCGCTCTGCTCATAGCTTGTGGCGTATTGGCTTCCTGCGGGACCTCGAAAGAGTTCCGCGGCAATTACCAGGGCTACGGCCGCCACGGCGGAGAATGCCCCGCGAACCAGCATTGAGCGATGCCGACCGGTTTGCATGAAGCCCCCGAATATCAGGGGCTTTTTTATTTGCCCCTGCCGTATGCTATAATTCCTGCACTGTCATGAAATTCAAGTATGTCTTCATCGCTCTCTCGCTGACTCTCGGGATATTCTTGGCGATATTCTTCTACTACCGCTTCGACCCCGGCCTGCTGACGCGGCTCTCATTCTACCTGAACCTGGCCAACCCCTACGTGCGCATCGTGAAAGTGCAGGAAGGCCTGCGCAACGAGCAGGTGGCGGACATCGTCGGCGACAAGCTCGCCTGGAGCGAGGCGGAAAAGGCGGAATTCCTGAACAGCGTATCCGTCGAAGGCCACATCTTTCCGAAGACGTATCTGCTCGACCAGGACGCTGATCCGGCTGCAGTGACGGAAACCATGACCGACGAGTTCGCCAAGGAAATGGGCAAGGTCAAGAAACCGGCATCCATGCAGATCATCAATCAGGATACCGCCATCAAGATCGCGAGCATCATCCAGCGCGAAGCGGCGGGGAAGCAGGACATGAATCTCATCTCCGGCATAATCTGGAACCGCCTGTTCAACGGCATGAAGCTGCAGATCGACGCCACGCTCCAGTACGCCAAGGGCAACGAAGAGGACGGCTGGTGGACCAAGGTGGATTCCGCAGACAAGACTATCGAGTCCGCGTACAATACCTACCTCTACCAGGGCCTGCCGCCGGGCCCCATCTCGAACCCCGGCCTCGCCGCCATTTCCGCCGCCTTCAATCCGGCCAAGACGGACTGCCTGTTCTACCTGCACGACAAGCGCCACAAGATCCACTGCGCCAAGACGTACGAAGAGCATCTCGTGAACATCAAGCGGTATCTGCAATAAAAAAAACCGCTTCCGGGTGAGGGAAGCGATTGCAACGTGATACAAAGCATGCTTTGGCTTCTATCACAAAGCCGATGAATAAGAACTACTGTTCATACGCCACGCTCCAGGGGATAGTCTGTCCTGCGAGCGGGGGAATAATGCCGTTATAATCATCCTGAATTGTTAAAGGCATTCTTTTCAGGGTAACCGTTTTCTTCGGCAGCTTGTCCTTGATGCCGTAAAAATCCGGCATAATATCACAGGCGAACCTGGGATAATCATCAAGAATGCCAAGTCTTTCAAATATCCAAGCATACATCTCATGCGCGTGGGGCGCCCAGAACTGCCCGCATGAACCGCCCTCGCGATGCTTGTGTTCGGTCAGATGCGGCGCCGTGTCGGTGCCGAGGCCGAATTTCCGCAGGCCGTTTTTCGCCTGAAGAACGAGCCCTTCCTGGATGGCGCGCAGATCCTTTATCTCTTTGGGTATGGGCCGCATGACCATGCTCGGATACACGCCGTTCTTCTTGAGATCATAATGGAAATTGTTTCCGTCATCATCCATGGTGATGCCGTTGAATACCGCGCGCAGATCGAGCGTGCAGAATCCGGGCGTGATGGTAGCTACGACATTGTCGCCTTTTGACAGGACGAAATCTCTGGCTACCTTGGTGCTGATGTGCTCGAAAGAAGTTTTCAATCCCGGGAATTTTTCAAGGAGGGGTCAAGCCTCTTCATTGAAGAAAAGCGGCTCGCGCTTCAAGTCCTCGACGACGTCACCTTTCCATTTCGGCGTTTCGCCATGAATGAGAAGGGGAATCCCATGCTTTTCCATGACTTCAAGGATCTTCGTGACTTCGTTGAAACTGCCTAATCCCATGTCCGATCCCGTTGTCGCTCCTTCAGGATATGATTTTACGCCGGTAATGAGGTTATTTTCCCAAGCGAAGAGCAGGTCATGTACGGTCAGTTGTGGCGATAGGTAGTACGTGAAGCAGGGCATGAAATTACTTTTTTGGCCTAATCCTCTCAGTACTCCTATTAATTCCTTTCTGTAGTCCAGCAGTTTTTTCAGGTCAATGATGTGAGGAAGATTGAGTTCCTTTACGGCAACGTTCGGCATGACTATCATGCCGGAAAATTGGCGGATAGTATATTCGATCACTTCGAGCATCAATGTCGCCAGTCTTCTCAAGTGCCCGTGTCCTTCAAAAGGATTCGTAAGCGTAATCTCTTTCATTCTTTGCTGTTTTGCGTTGTGAGAAAATCTTGTTTCCGTAATCGATGAGCGATTGCAGCCTCCAGGGCCGCAGCGTGGCCACGGCGCCGAGAGCGATGCCGTGGACGATGCCGAAATGCGAGAGGCGAAGAATATCTTTCTTCTGCATGATGCCTCCGCCGGCGATGATGATTACATCGGAGTCGTGCGCCTGCATCCTCTTCAGCCACTTCACGAGCAGCGGGAAAAGGGGAGCGCCGGACAATCCGCCGGAGAAACCCTTGAAGCGTTTCTCGAGCGGCGAGCCGTGGGGAAACTGGCGTTTCCACCATGACTCCGGGAGTATCCTGCCGAACGGCAGGGAATTGCCGATGCAGAAGGCATCGCAGTAGTGCTTCAGCGCGGAAACCGTCTCCGGCTCGACCAAGAGGTCGAACTTCGGGATGATCCTCACGTGCGGAAGTGCTTCGCCGATGGCCGAGAGGATGGCGATGGCTTCAGCCGTGTCCTGCTTGTGCTTCACTTCGGTGTTCGGGCAGGACAAGTTCACCTGGATGGCGTACCTGTAATTGAAAGGCATGTACCATTTGAGAAAGTTGCAGAATTTCCTGGTATCCGCGACTTTCTCCGCGACAGTCTTGCCCTCGGGGGCGAAAGATATTTGGAACGGTTTTCCATACGGCTGCCACCACAGGCGCTCCAGTGCTTTTTTCGCTCCTTCGTTCGGGATGCCCATGGCGTTCAGCATATAGCCTCCGAAAAATGACCTGATGCTGACCCAGATGGACTTTGGCAGCCAGCTGGTCAATTTGTACCCCTTGAGGGGGGTATTAGATTTTTCCGGGTAGGTGCGCGGTTCGGCGGTGATGGTTTTCGCCACCAATCCCATGCCCCGATACGAATAGCCAGGGATGTATCGGAAGAGCTTCTGGTGCGGATATTCGTATCCGCCGTAAAAGCCTTGAACTCCCGACTGTCCGAAGACGTAGGTTCTGAAATCAAGATTTTTCAGTTTCATGTTATTTGGTTTTTTGATGAGCAAAATTTCGTTTACGTTACTAGATTTTCGGCAAAATGTCAAAAGGCTCACTTTTCGAAAAGTATGCTATACTCAGTGGGCAAAAATTTTAACAGATAATAAACGAAAGCTTCGCGCCAAATCGACTTGCGCGGAGTGATTCGCAGAATCACATGGCAAAACGAGGTACTACATTGAGCCCGAAAAATAAGTCACGACGCTCGCACAAGACCAAGAAGCGCCTGGCTATCAAGCACGAGATGCTCGCCAAGAAGGCGGCCAAGAAAGGCACAAAAGGCAAGAGGAAATAAGATAAATAAAAAACCCGGTTGCCGGGTTTTTTACACTTTATCCATATGAACATACTTTACGAATATCTGAAAAAGCACTGGAAGCTCTGCATACTGGTCGTGGTGCTCGCGTCCGTCAACCAGGTCTTCTCCTTGCTCGACCCGCTGATCTTCCGGCACGTCATCGACGACTATGCCACCAAATTCGACACGTACACCCTGCATGAATTCCTGCGCGGCGTGTCGGTGCTGCTGCTCTTGGCCGTCGGCGCGGCCTTCGTCTCGCGCGTGGCCAAGAATTTCCAGGACTACTATCTGAACACGGTCACTCAGCGCACCGGCGCAAAGATCTATAACGACGGCGTCGAGCATTCGCTCGCCTTGCCGTACGCCGTGTTCGAGGATCAGCGCAGCGGGGAGACCCTCGGCGTCCTGCAGAGCGTGCGCACGGCCAGCGAGACGTTCCTCAATACCTTCATCAATATCATGTTCGTGTCGCTCATCGGCTTCATCTTCGTCACCATTTACGCCATCCACGTGTACTGGGGAGTAGCGGTAGTCTTCGCCCTGACCATTCCTATCATCGGCGTGGCGAGCTATGCCCTGACGTCGCGCGTGAAGAAGATACAGAAAGTCATCCTGGCCGAGACGACCGCGCTCGCAGGCTCGACCACGGAGTCGCTGCGCAATATCGAGCTCGTGAAGTCCCTCGGCCTCGTCGATCAGGAGATCCTGCGCCTGAACAATACTACCGACCGCATCCTCGCTCTCGAGCTCAAGAAGCTCCGCTATATCAGGAGCATCAGCTTCATCCAGGGTACCCTGATCAACGCCCTGCGCACCCTGATCCTCGCGTTCCTTCTGTATCTGGTCTTCTCACGCACCATTACCTTCGGGGAATTCTTCTCGCTCTACATCTATTCGTTCTTCGTCTTCGGCCCGCTGCAGGATCTCGGCACGGTCATAAACAATTACCGCGATGCAGAAGTGGCCCTCGGCAAGTTCAAGGCCATCATGGATACGCCCGTCGAACCCGTGCCTGCCGATGCGCAGTCCGTCGGCAAGATTGACTCGCTCGAATTCAGGGATGTCGGCTTCCAGTACAATGCCGCCAAGCGGCCGGCTCTCGAAGGCATCTCGTTTCAGGCCCGCGCCGGTGAGACCATCGCCTTCGTAGGCCCGTCCGGGGCGGGCAAGACCAGCCTCGTGAAGCTCCTGGTGGGCCTGTACGAGCCAAAGGGGGGCGTAGTGGCCTATAACGGCATCTCGGGCAAAGACGTCAATTTGAACAAGCTCCGCACCCAGTTCGGCTTCGTGACCCAGGACACCCAGCTCTTCGCCGGCACCATCCGCGAGAACCTGCTCTTCGTCAATCCGAGCGCCACCGAAGAAGAATGCCTCGACGCCTTGCACCGGGCCGCGGCCGATTCGCTGCTCGCTCGCGCGGAAAAGGGCATCGACACGGTCATCGGCGAGGGCGGCGTGAAGGTCTCCGGCGGCGAGAAGCAGCGCCTCTCCATCGCCCGGGCCCTCTTGCGCAAGCCGTCCATCCTCGTCTTCGACGAGGCCACGTCGTCGCTCGATTCCATCACCGAAGAAGAGATCACCAAGACCATCCGCGACGTCTCGCTCGGCGCGGGCCGCATCACCATACTCATCGCCCATCGGCTCTCCACCATCATGCACGCCGATCGCATCTACGTGCTCGAGAAGGGCGCACTCGCGGAGATCGGCACGCATGACGAACTGCTCGCCAAGAAGGGCCTCTACAACGCCATGTGGCGCCAGCAGATCGGCGAGCGCACCGATAGCTAGCACTCTCTTAGGCGTCTTGGTATAATGTTTGCCATATGGAAGACATCACGAAAGTCATCGATCAGATCGAGCCGGAATTTCTCATCGACTACATCATCGAGAACGCCATCGCGAAACGCGCGAGCGATATTCACCTCGACCCGGGCAAGAAAATATTCAACGTGCGCTACCGCATCGACGGCATCCTCCATCACGAGCTCGCCCTGCCGAAAGACCTGCGCAGTCACGTCATCTCCCGCCTGAAGGTCCTGTCGCAGATCGACATCACCGAGTTCCGCCTGCCGAAGGACGGCCATTTCGAATTCGAATCCAAGGCCAAGGGCCAGACGTACAACCTGCGCATCTCCACGTTCCCGACGGCCCATGGTGAGGCTCTGGCGCTCCGCGTGCTCAACAGGGAAGACGTGGTCATGAAGATCGAGGATCTCGGCTTCACCCCGACCCAGCTCGAGGACGTGAAGAAGCTCATCTACCGCCCGAACGGCCTGATCCTCATCACCGGCCCGACCGGCTCCGGCAAGACCTCGCTCCTGTATTCCTTCCTGAACTCGTGCAACAAGGTGGAGAAGAACATCGTCACCATCGAGGATCCGGTGGAATTCGAGATCGAAGGCATCCGCCAGCTCCAGATAAACCAGGATATCGGCCTCGATTTCTCGAAGGCCATCAAGTACGTCCTGCGCCAGGACCCGGACATCATCATGGTGGGCGAGATCCGCGATGCGGAGACCGCGCAGATCACTTCGCAGTCATCGCTCTCCGGCATGCTCATATTCTCGACATTCCATACCTTCGACATCCGTGGCGTGGTATCGCGCATGATGGAGATGGAGGTGCCGCGGTCAGTCATCGCCTACGGCATCGCCGGCGTGGTGTCGTCCCGCCTGGTGCGCAAGGTCTGCGACGCCTGCGCCGAGCCGTACCGCCCGACCGAGGAAGAGAAGAGCCTGATGCCGCATGTCACGAACTACAACAACTTCCGCAAGGGCGCCGGCTGCGACAAGTGCCACAAGACCGGCTATATCGGCCGCGTCGGCATCTACGAGATCCTGAATTTCGACGAAGAGATCCGCTCCACCATCCTCGACAAGCCGAACTCCTCGCTGCTCGAGATATTCAAGGAGAAGCAGAAGCGCACGCTCTGGGACGCAGGACTGGAAAAAGTGGTCGCCGGCATCACCACGCTCGACGAGGTGAAGAGGGTGGCGAATGCGTAACATATATCTTGCTCGCTCGGCTATTAGCATAGCGGAACCTGTCATGCCGAGAACAATCATTATTAGCAGATAACTTGTAAATTCATATGAAAAAATCGGGAATATATATCGTTTTGATAATCGTAGTCATCATCACTATCGTCGCGTACGTGATGATGAAGAAGAACAGCTTGCCGCCCGCCACCGACATGCCGCCGGCCGGCGCGGATGCGGGCATGAGCGGGCCGACGACTCCGCCGGGCACGAAGCCGGCAACGACTGCTCCGGCACCGAGCCCTACCACTGCTGCGCCAGCGCCGATTACCGGCACTGCCACTGTCGAGATCAGGGACTCCGCTTTCAGCCCCGCCTATCTGACCGTTAAAAAGGGCACGAAGGTCACCTGGGAGAACTACGACCAGATGAGCCACACTGTCACCTCGGATTCGGGCAAGCTGCTCGACTCCGGCTCGCTCGCGGAGGGCAGTACTTACAGCCTGACGCTCTCGACGGCCGGCATCTACACGTACCATTGCGCCCTGCATCCGAATATGAAGGCCACCATCGTCGTCGTGAACTAGGGTTCTCTTGGTTGCGAAAGATGTCAGAGGGCAGCCTTTGACATCTTTTCGTTTTCGGTATATAATAAACCCGAATATATCTTTAACAAAAAGGAGGTTTGTCATGCCAAAAAACGAAAAACGCTTGGGCATATAACCCAAGCCAATAAAATCCTTAAGGGTCTCTTGAAGAAGAAGCGCATACTCTCTTTCGTAAAGCTTACGGAACGGCTCGATGCCAAGTTTCTCGATTCTGTCGCGTACAGGATCACTCACGCAGAAGGCCATGCGTTCGACGTAGTGCTGCGGCGTCCGCTCCACTTCCAGATGGCGCACGGCATCGTGCTGGCGCAGATGTATCCGGAAGTCATCGTACTGATCGGCGAGAATTGCAGGCCCGCGCACATCGCGAGCTTTCTCGGCTATGAGATCGCCGAACGGAAATGCGAACACGTCAAGCGCGACAAGGTGGAAAAATTCTGCTCTCTGCTTGAGATGGTATGCGGCACCCTTTCGATCGCGATAGAAGAGAAGCGGCAATCGGCGAGTTCCGAGACGGTGTATTACCGTCTGTGCAAGGACGAGCGGCGCTGCCAGGTGCGCGTGTCGTACCATGAAAAAACGTATGAGATCTACAACTTGGAGCTTGTCCTATTCGACTTCGCCGTGCACAAGCACGTGAATCCTCTCAGGCGGCTCGAGCGGCTGATCACATTTTTTAGAATTCCCCACAAGATTACAGTATAATCGGATCTTGACCAAAGGCCTCCCCGGAAGCGGAGGCCTTTTTATGTGCCCGATTGACAGTCGAGCTTGGATCATATATAGTATATGCCGATTTTGTTCTTTCCGGCGGGCCGTTTCCATGCTCGTGTAGATTGGATGTCTTTGTTCCTCGCCCTGCGCATCTCCGGGAGGGAGGCAAGGATGCCCAATCTATTTCTTCAAACTAAAAATTCAAAATCAAGAAAGTATGGAAACAGCCGCAAAGTCCAAAGCTACCACGCTCACGCCCGCGCAGAAAGCGCTCGATTTCAGCTCTCTGAGAAATTCCATGACGGGTTCGTCTCGTCGCTCGCCAAGATCAATGCCAAGATCAGCGTGCACAGCACTCCCGAAGATATCAAAAAAGTCTGCGAAATACGCAGGGAAGAGATCTACAAAAGGATCGATAACCGCACTAACGGCAGTCCCATGGAAAGGAAAGACGAGATGACCACGTATGAGAAGGGCGCTATCCGCGGCGCCGAAGCGGTCATGGAACTCGTGTCCAAGTAGGCCCGTCCGAAGTTTTCTTCTTAAGAATCGGGACTCTCCGGCACAGAACGTCAGCACAGAGCCAAGAGCCAGGGTCCCAACCGCCGCTATTCCTAGCGGCGGTTTTTTCTTGCCATCCCATCCGCTTGTGCTGATACGTCGCATCTTGTATGATATAGGCAGATGGCCACCCGTTTTTAATATCAGATCCTGTCGAGAGCCACAAGGACTGTTCCGCACAGTCCTTTTTCGTTTGCTTTATTTTCAAATATGTGCTATATATTGCAGACGAGATATATATGCATGTCCAGTGTCCGGTGAGGAACCACAGTTCTTTTTGGTGAATTTTCATAGGAAAGTACCGCCCTTTTTCGTATGAGGGCGGTTTTTTTTATTTGCTTTCTCTGCCTTTTGTATTATAGTTAGCTTGTTGTGGTGCAGTCTTGTATCCAATATGCGTGAAAAGAATTAGATCTTTTACAGTTTCTCTTCATTCAAAGAACATCCAGCTCTGGGGCTGTCTACGGACAGCCCTTTTATTAATTTTTATCTCAGTAATAAAACAAAAAGCCCCGTGAGGGGCTTTTTGAATGAGGGAAGAAATTTAGCGAGTGACGCAGATTTCTTCTGGATCTGGGATTGCTTTCTCAGTTGCAGCTTCTGTAGAACATACAGTGACTCTTCCTTGTGGATCTACGCCAACCTGGTATCCAATTGAGTCTGAACCCGCTGGCTTGTCTGATAGAGAAGGGTCGTAAGGCAAAGTGGGGATATAGGTTGGTACTAGACATGAAAGGTTGTCTTCTGCTGGTGTAGTATCCAATTCTGGTCCCATATGTATATTAGTAGTAGGAATGTCACCTGCATCTATGTCTGGCAGTGTTGGGCATGTGTAGGTAACGGCAGGAGTACCTATTGCAAAATCACCGTCGAACTTACCTTTATTGTCTGCAATACGCTGGCCGATAGCGTTCAAGATCGCGTTCACGTTCGCAGTACGCTGCGTGTTGCGAGCCTGTGCGAACTGCTTGGCAGGGTTGATAGCGATGATGACGATAGCTGCGAGAATGGCGATGATGCCGATAACGATGAGGATTTCGATGAGGGTGAAACCCTTATTGCCTTTTACCCCCCCCATGATGGCGAGAGACTGCCTGTTCGATTTCTTGAAATTCATAATGATTTGTTTTTACCTCCGCATTCGGCGGAGCAAGTTAACTGATAATAAATGTTACTAATTCGACATATTTTATAGCGATATTTATATCACACATCGGTTGAATAAGCAAATGCTATGGCGTGATGACTTCGTCCCATGAGCCGATAGACACCGGTGGTGGTGGAGGCGGAGGAGACGGCGGGTCGGGAATCGGTTCAGGCGAGCCTGGGTTCGTGAGGGCGGGACAGGCGAGCTTGCCGATGGTATTGAAGACTTTCTGCATGTCCGAGGAGCTTGGAGCGATGAAGAAATGATCATCGTCCGAGTTTTCCAGGGCAGCAGTCGCTTTATCGTTTGCGGAACTCGTGGCGAGGCCGGCTATGAAATTCCGCGGCGAAGGATTGTATGTTCCGTCAGATGCCGTACTGCCGAAGTGGATGGTATAGATTTCCGTCTGCGGCAGGCCGCCGGAGCCGTTCTTCGCATTCGTGGCTTCGGTCTTGGCCCAGTTGATGGCGGACTGCGTGGTGTTCGTGCTGCCTGTAGCATTTGAAGAATCCAAGTTCACATTCGTGCCGTCGGAGATGAGTATCAGCACTTTTTTCTTGCCGTCATTGACCGTGCCGAGTTCCGTGGCGCCGTACTTTATGGCATCGCCCAAGTTGGTATAACTGCCTATGCTGTTATCGAGTCCTTCTTTGATCGAAGCATAGAGGCCCGACGGTCCGGTATAATAGACTTTTACTTTCACATAATCGATAGAAAGAGTATTGCCCGTTGCGGCATTGTTTGTCAGCCGCACGAGGAAGCTGCCGTTATCGAAATCAAAATCGTCCCATCCCGGTTCGTCCCACAGGTCGGTCGCGCCTCCGAGGATGACTCCCGTGCCGGGGTCGGTGGCGGTGAGAACGACCGTCTTTACTCCTGTCCCGCTTCCGGTGGTATAGGTGCCGTTCGCTCCGTTGTTCCATGACAGGTCCACGTTGATCGAAGGGGAGTAATAGTTCACGATCGCATAGATCTGCGTCACTCGCGGCGCGACGCTGTTCGTATTCGTACGCTGTATGCCAAAGCGTAATTTGCCGTTTCCAGCCCATGTGTTCACGTCGTCAATCGTCCATGCTATGCCGGTGCTTGGGTTTATATTTGTCGGTGTATTATTGTATTGTATGGTCGTATACATAGTCGATGATAACGCATGCCCGCTGTCGAGCCATTGATGTCCTGGGCCGGTGCTGTTTTCTAGCACCAGTTTTACATTGCTGGTTCCGGCGCTGCCATTTTTCACTACAGCGAAGAATGCCACGGAATTTATTTTCGAACCTTGCGGAATGCTCATGTTCGGCAGCATAAAAGTCTGTGTGGCCTGTGTGGGCGTAGGGGTAGGCGCTGGTGCAACTAGGTACGTATTATCACTGGCGTCAGTGCCGTTCACGCATGTCGTTCCTTTTGTGTTCGTGGGAGTGCTTCTGCAATTGTTTGCATTATTTGCCGTCCAGGAATTGAAATTGCCCGTGCTTGTCGGATATGTTTTCGCCGAATCCTGCGATGCCGTGCCCGCTATCTTGCCGTCGATGGTGACTTCTATGCCTTGGATGGTCGCGCTCGACGGGATAGTGTTCGACGAATTCGTATTGAAGCCGAAATTGTAATAATTCTGCTTCTGCCCGCTTGTCGTGCTCGTGGCGTATAGAGCGGCAGGCGATTCGTGGGCACGGCCGTTGTTCGGGTTCGTCCATCCGGCCGATGCATTCGATGGCGCATACGGGCCGAGGCTGCCGGGCGCAGATTTTTCTCCGTACGAGCTCGTCATGCTCGCTTCCGGTATGGAACCGATGGCGGGGATGATTTCCGCGCTGGTCTTGCTGTCCTTGCCGAAGCGGCCGATGCCGGTGAGCGGAGGGATGCCTAGCTCGTTATACAAATCGAGCAATGATTCTGCCGCGGCTTTTTCATCGGCAATGGCTTCGTCGTTCATGCTCGCGGTGCGGTCGAGCATCATGACCGTATTCGCGCATTCGCCGATGGAAGGCTTGACCGAGATCGATACTACGCATTGTCCTTGCAGGCCGTTTGCGCCCGTGACCAAGCCCACATAGGTGGTGCTCTCGGTCGGATGGAAAGTCTTCGAACCCCCCGAAGGATCTCCGTCGCTCGGGATCGGGTTGGGCGCAGCATTCGTGATGCCGCGTATAGTGAAAGAAGTCGGACTGTTGGAAACTGTCCAGGTTGCCGTTAATGATTGTCCGCTGTTGATGGTGCCGCTCTTGTCGAGAGTCAGCGTGCATGTCGGCGCGATGGCGGTGGTGGTATACGTGGGATCCTTGATGGTCGCCACGATGCTGTTCGTGCTCCATGAGCCGTTGACGGAAGGGTGCTGGGCTTTCGTGTTGATGGTCGCTGTCTTGCTGATCTCCGTGCCATAGATATCGTAATTTTTCGCGCTGCTGATATGCTCTATGTAGCACGCATCGTCTCCGACATTGATCGTCTCACTGCCTGCGTAATCATAGTTCTGTGCCAGCCGCAACAGGGCGGCATTCGAGCATGATTCCGAAAGGCCGAGGCTGATCCTCTTGTTCTCGCTGCCAAGGGCATCGAAGCGGGCGAAATAGCTCGAGGTATTGTTCGCGAACATGAGCATCATCAGGACCGTCATGAGGATGAGCACCGTGACGAGGGCGATGAAGCCTTCCTGTCGGTTTCTCATTCTTTCTTTGGTTTTGTTAGTTATTTTCGTCATGGCAGGCAGGAAAGGAGGAACTACTTTCTTAGATATTTTATAGTAGAAAATTCCTGGGAATAAGACAAGCCTTCGCTCGTTCTGGTATTGAGGGTGAAATCCGCGGTCACGCTCTCGGGGTTGATGCCGTCTCCGGTACCGGTATTGTACGTGAAGCATCCGGACCCTCCTGCCGGCGGATTGCAGGTGATGGTCACGTTGGAATTATTCAGATTCTGCCCGTCGTATATCCCGCCGACGACATCGGTGTCGATGCTCATGCTTTCTCCGTCAGACGATACGGAAATTTCCATGATGACTGCAGGGCTGTCGAAAGTCTGGATAGTGAGCGAGAGCCCGTCTGCGCTCACCGATGCATGCGCGGCCTTGCTCAAGACCCAGTCGATCTTGCCGACGAGGAAACTGCCTCCTCCTGCACCATGGCTTTGGTCGCGTTGCGGGTGCTCGAGCTGATGATGCCGTAGATAGAGACGATGGCGCCCGACATGATGATGGCAAAGAGCGCGACGTAGATCATCGTCTCGACCAGCGTGAATCCCGAATTGTATTTTTTGTTCTTCATGTTTATGAGCCGGTTACTACTGTGATGTGCCCGCCCGCGTCTCCCGCATAGAGATAATTGCCCTGGCAGTCGAGGGCGGTGCCGTTAGACGGCAGGCTTATGTCATGTTCTGCCGATGTGGTCATGTTGTATATGGCGAGCTTGTTGTCGGAACGCAGGATGTTCGCCAGATAGTCTCTGATGGCGATGCCTTTGACGCTCACGCTTGGGAGGTCTACTGTCGGCGTACTCGTCGTCGGAGCCGCCACGGCGGGATTGGGGTTTGCCAGCGTATAGAATTCAGGATTGGAAGAGTTGTTGCTCATGCCGAAATAGAGCGAATTTGCCACCGCGGTGATCGCGTTGCCGTAGCCGAACGTCGAACCCATGATAGGCGAGCCTGCCTTCGGCCACTTCAGCGCTGGAGTGGTAGGATTGCTGATGTCGAGGACCAAAAGGGTATTGCCGCCGGCATTGTCGTCCGTCGCGAGATAGGCATAATTTCCATTCGCGTAAATTGCGTTTACGGTGCGGCCGACAGAGTATTTGCCGACTGCTTGCGGGGCATGGGGATTGTGCACGTCGATGACGTTGAATTCCGGCCCGCCGCCGGTGACGAGCCCGAGGAAAACGTATCCGTTGCGATAGTAGATGCTTTTGCCGTTTCCTGTCGAGCCGCTGCCTGAGATCCAGTTCAGCTTGAGATTGGTAGGGCTCGAGAGTGAAGACGGGTTGCTGACATCCACTACTTGAAATTGGGAACAGTCGTCGCTCTCTAGGCAGGTCCAATTGGTGGGCGTGGCCGCGTTTGCGAGAAAGGCATACGTCTTCTCTTCTCCGGTAGCAGGGGAGACTACGGTCAGGGCGTTTGCGCCTTTGAGCGACGTATCGATGCCGTTCTTGTACGACGGTTCGCCGTTGTCAGCCAGGTCAAATATTAAAAATTTATTATCAACGGTTCCCGATGTCGCTGTGGTCACATAGAGCTTGTCTCCGACAGTATCCTGAAAAGCGTCAAGGCCCGTGACTGGATTATTTATTCCTGCACCGATAGCTGAAAGGCTATAAGACTGCATATCGGGCGAAGTCCAATTGCCCGATGGAGAAGAGTTGCATGTCGCGCTCGAACTCGAATTATCGAGGTTGGAAACAAGTGTCTTGAGGGTCACGTCTCGTTCCTGCTTGCGCTGGTCCTGCCAGGAAACTTTCACTGTGACTTCTTTGGCCAGATAGTCGTATTTGTCCGTGCTCGGGTTTTTGGGATTTTCTACACTCACTTCTTCCGTCCAAGCAAAGCCGCTTGCATCGGTATATATGTGCGATGCTATCGAATTCACGAGATTGAAATCTTTTCGGGCCAAGGCTTGCTGTTCTTCCACGAGCCCTTGGGCCAGCTTCATGCCTTCGGCGTTCGTCTGGCTGCCGATCAGGAACGATTGTGAGCCGAAGGAGGTCATGACGACGGCAGACAGGACCATGACGATGATGGCCATGGCGATCATGAGCTCGATGGTGGAAAAGGCTTTTTGCTTGTCAGTTAGTTGTCCCATTTTATTTGGCCTGCGTGGTTTATCCTGATGGTATCGGTCTTGCCGGTGTTGTGGTCAGTGACGGTGATGGCGATCTCGTTCGCGGAATTCGTCTCGCCAGAGAGCTGGGTAAAAACGACTTCATCCGCACCCGAGTAGGTGATGCTCGGCTTGGATTCCAATACCGCATCGAAGCTCTTGTCGCTCGTAGTCAGATGAGCCGCATAGCTCGTGCCTTGGAAAACGACGAACGAGTCGGGGTATTCATCGGGACGGATCTTTACTCCGTGCGATTTTCCTGTCGTGCAGTCGCCGGAAGCTCCGCGGCAGATGTTCGCCATGGCTTCCGCGCGAGCATGCTGCAAAGCCGAGACGAGCACGTCCCTGTCCGAGTGGAAGGAATAGCCGCGCAGGGAATCGAAGCCGAAGAACAGGCTGATGCCGCCGACGATGGTGATGATGCCGACCACGATCAGCATTTCGATCAGCGTGAACCCCTTATTACCGGTTGAGATTGTTCGTGATTTCATAGATAGGGGTGATGACGGAAATGGCGATGAAGCCGACCATGAGTCCCATGATGACCATGAGGAGCGGCTCGATGGCGCTCGAGAGGTTCTTGGTGAAATCGTCGAATTCGTTCTCATAGAATTCGGAGAGATAGATCAGGGTGTTGGAGAGGTTTCCGGACTTTTCTCCGATGGAGATCATGTGGCCGATCATGGGCGGGAAGAGGCTCTCGTTCTGCATCAGGTATTCCGAGACGCTCTTGCCCTTCATGATGGTCTTGTTGAGGTCGATGAAAGCCTTCTTGTACTGCATGTTCTCGGTGGTCTCGCTGGTGATGTGCACGGCTTCGTTGACCGAGATGCCGGACTTCAAGAGCAATCCGAGGGTACGGGTGCTGTTGGTCAGGTTGTAGCTCTTGGCGATCTTGCCGAAAAGGGCAGATGCAGTATCAGCCCGTCCCAGAAGAAGGCCACTTTTTTCGATTTCTTCACCAGGAGCACGATAGTAGTGATGACG
Source organism: bacterium (assembly GCA_037200905.1). Lineage (GTDB taxonomy): Bacteria > Patescibacteriota > Minisyncoccia > Phycocordibacterales > UBA9973 > UBA9973. The sequence goes on along the minus strand of JBBCGN010000001.1, from coordinate 188,330 downwards.
GCCGCCAGCCCGAGGAAGATCCACAGGCCGTCTTTCTTCAGCGTCTCCGTGAGCCAGATGATGGCTCGCGTCGAAGCGGGAAGCTTGGCGTTGAGCGACTGGAAGATCGGCAGGATCTTCGGAAAGATGTACACCGCCAGGAATCCGGTGATGCCGAACGTGGCCACGGTCACGATGATCGGATAGAGCAGGGCGCCCATGATCTTCTTCTTGAGCATCTCTTTCTTGCGCAGCTCGTCGGCGAGATATGCCAGGTTCTGGGTGAGCGTGCCGCTCGATTCGCCGGCCTTGATGAGGTTGATGGCGAAATTGCCGAAGACGCCGCGGAATTTGCCCAAAGAGGTGGCCAGGGTCTGGCCATTCGAGATGTCGCCGATGACGCGCTCGAAGACCCTTATCTCGCCGCGCGATTTCGTCTGCTTGCGGATGACGATGACGCTCTCGAGCATCGGTACCCCGGCCTTGATGAGGAACGAGAGGCGCTTGGCGAAGAAGGTCTGCTTCTTGATGGAGAACTTCGTCGACGAGAACAGGGTCATGCCCTCGAACGGGCGCTTCTTCGCCGGCTTGGCAACCGGAGCCTTTACCACCTTCTCGTTCGCCGGCAGTTCGTCTTGGGCTATGATCTTGATCTTTTTCTTCTTGAAGAGGGCCATGAGTATGTAAAAGATTATTCGTGCGTGACGCGGAGCACTTCCTCGACAGTGGTCAGGCCTGGAGGGCTTTCTGGAATCCGTCGACGAGCATCGGCGTCATGCCGTTCTTGACGGCGATCTGCTTGATCTCGCTCGCCGAGCACTTGCGCACGATGGCTTCGCGCATCTCCTCGTCGGCCACGAGCACTTCGGCGATGACCAGACGGCCCTTGTATCCGGTGCCGGCGCACTTGTCGCAGCCCGCGCCGTAATAGAACTCCTTGTTATCGCCGAGGGTACTGGCAGAAACATGGTTGCCGAGGTCGCGAAGAGCGTCATCGGTGATAGTGCGCTTCTCCTTGCAGTGCTCGCAGATCTTGCGCACCAGGCGCTGGCCGATGCCGATGGATACGGTCGAGGCCACGAGGAACGGCTCGACTTTCATGTCGAGCAGGCGGGGCAGGGTGGTAGAGACGTCGTTGGTGTGCAGGGTGGAGAGCAGGAGGTGTCCGGTCAGGGCGGTGTTCACGGCGATGCCGGCCGTCTCCATGTCGCGGATCTCGCCGACCATGATGACGTTCGGGTCCTGGCGAAGGATCGAGCGCAGGCCGTTTCGCGAACGAGAGGCCCGTGCGCGGGTTCACCTGGATCTGCTCGATGCCGTCCACGGCGTACTCGATCGGGTCCTCGATAGTGACGATGGATATCTCGCTCGAATTGAGCATCTTGATGAGGGTGTAGAGGGTAGTGGTCTTGCCGGAGCCGGTCGGGCCGGTGACGAGGATCATGCCGGAGGGGCGCTTGATGGCGGAGAGGATCTTCTGCTGTCGACTTTGGTGAAGCCGAGGGCCTCGAGGGTGAAGTTCTCGGCGTTTGTCGGCGAGGAGCCGGAGCACGGCGTTCTCGCCATGATACGTCGGCGCGATGGACACGCGCACGTCGACGGACGTCTTGTCGCCGATGGTGCTGCGGAAGCGGCCGTCCTGGGCGGGCGGCGTGCTCGTCCGTGCGGAGCGAAGAGAGCACTTTGATGCGCGAGATGATCTCGCCGTGGATGGCTTTCGGCAGGGGCTTGCAGTCTTCGAGGACGCCGTCGATGCGGAAGCGGATGCGCACGCCGTGCTCCTGGGGGTCGATGTGGATGTCGGAGGCGTGCACGTCCGAGGCGTATTGTATGAGATGGTCCATCAGGTTGATGATAGACAGGTTCGCGCCGTGCGCGAGCTCGCCCTCGATGATTTTGTTGAATTCGTCCATCCCGTTAGAGCTAGGAATCTCCTGATTTCCGTGAGCACAATTATTACTAATAAAGTAAGCCGACCTTCATTATTAAAACACTCCTGCTCCGTCAGACTGATTGACCCTCTAACGGGATCCATAATTTTCCGCCTTATAAACAAAAAAACGAGCCCGTATCGTAGCTGCTGAGATGCTTCGCATATTACCACGCCGTAGGGCATTTTAGCAAGTGCCGCACTGCGTATAAAAAACTGATTTGAGGCCTTTCGACAAGCTCAAGATGAACAAAAAAATAACCCCCTGATAGTAAGGGGGTTACGGATTTGATGGTTTCTAACTTTTAAACATGAGCAGGGATCTCTTTTTTGTTCGCGAGTGATGTGTATGACATCTTCCGGCAAAAAGTCTTCTTCCTGGAAAGGGCGGAATTTCAGGATGCAATCCTTGTATTCTTCTCCCTCAGGGATATCTTTGGACAAGATATAGTTACCCATTTTCTTGAGCTTGGTCAGCTCTCCGATGATCCAACTCACTGCTTCAAGCTCATTTTTTTCAAAATTGACATCAGTCATGGGTTTCCCGAAAGTCAGTACATTGCGATACCTGAACTTTGTTGTCGCTTCCCGCAACCTTTTCCCATTTGCCGCCTTTGCTACGAGCAGCGTGGAGGCCGGTGTCTTGAGATCATAGGGTGTGTCATTGTCCAATACGGACGCAGTCGTGGTGTGCTTGTTGCGATAATACAGGACTCCCCATCGGAACGAATCTGTCATGATCGGCACGAAAAGGGCAGGGAGGTCCACATGGGGAATACCATTGCTGATCAATTTGGGCTTGGCAGTGCCTTTCTCTGCTGCCAGAGAATAAAAAAACTCCTCCGGGGAGCGTTGTAGCGAAAAGGGGCCGTGGGAATACTGAGGCTGCAGGCGGTCATAGCCGTTCTTGCCTTGTTTCTTCATCAGAATTGTTTTTTTGTAATGAACGAATTGATTTACTCATCTATAATAGCAGACGGATACGGGAATGTCAAATTTCAGCCGCGTCCCTGCCTGTCGGCAGGCGGGTGATTATAAAGGACATCAATAAACATATCATGTCCGATATAAAAGATGCATGTCCTTTAAGCCTTATTTCTCAAGGACTTTTCACATTTTTTCTTGACCTATTCGGCTAGAGTGATAGGTTGAGTTCAAGGAAGGATTGCGGCGGTTCTGAGCTCTTGAAATGCTAAAAATATTACCCATCCTTTTAACCTCTTTGTAAAGAGACTCTTGACATGGGTTTGACATTATGCTATACTAGTGGCAATCAAATGCAGTGTTTTCAAGTGTTTCGTTTTCAGTTTTATTATCAAGGGTCAAACGTAATTTATTAGAAGTAATTTATAAAGCTTATGAAGAAATTTCACTACGCAGTAATGGTTTTGGTTTTCGGCTTTGCCGGTCTCGCAGCGATCTCGAATTTCGCTCATCCCGCTATCGTTTCGGCGAGCAGCCACTCGAAGGCTGTGCACGGCTCCATCCACAAGAAAGTGGTAAGCGTTTTCAATAACAATCATGGCCCGTCCCAATGACAGCCATGACGCTGGTTCCGATAACGGACATGGCGGCGACAGCCAGGACGCTGACACCCATCAGGATGACAGCAATGGCGACAATGACGCTGTCACCACCTTCGGCCACGATTTCAACAATCATGGCGGCAACCAGGGCTGTACCACCAAGACTGCTACTGGTACGGTGCACGGCGCGAACGCTACCCTCATAGTCCCTGCCGGCGCTTGTCCCTGTGGAAGTGAGCTTCTCAAGCTACTCCCATGCAGGTACGATCCGACCATTCGAAGACCAAGTCTTGACCGACAACGTCACCGACACCTACAGCCCGGGAACATACCACATCAGTTTTGTCTTCCGACCTGGCCTGCAACTGGCAGACTGACCTCTACGGAGGCCCTGTCCAGGCCCCACTTGAACCCGAGCTACGGTACCGCGAACCTCATCGCGTACGACTATGTCGAGCACAAGCACTGCGCTCCTACTCCTCCGACGGACGTCTGTCCGAACATCGACGGCGTCCAGACTACTGTCCCTGCCGGCAAGCATCTCGCTAGCGGACAGTGCGTAGACGACTCTAGCAACACTCCGACCGCTACTATCGTCGCTACCAAGATCATCTGCGACAACGAGTCCGACCTCCCGAACTGGGGCGCAGGCGGACCGAACGTCACGGCTTCTACCGCGAACGCATTCCTCGCCCTTCATTCCGATTGTCACGAGCAGAGCGACTGGACTTTCCAGTGGGCTCCTGACGGCACCGCGAACCCGGGCGACCAGGTTGAAGAAGGCGGCGCGGCATGGACTCCTTTTGAAGGAACGACCACTGTCCCTGTCGGTGCCAAAGTATGGGTACGCGAAGAATTTGACGCCGACTACATCCCATTTTCAGGCGACACCACTGACCCTCGCAGCGACGACGTTTCAGCAGAATTTTACTGCAACAACGATGTCTTGAACTACGACAACTACGACTTCGTAAATCCGATCGAAGCAGGCCACACCTACAACTGCATCGGATTCAACGTATTGAAAGAAGTTGAGGACGATAACAATGCTCCGGTAGCGGACGCGGGTCCTGACCAGATCATCACCCTTCCTGCGAACACCGTAGACCTTGATGCTTCCGGCTCTGCCGATTCTGACGGTACGATCGACTCATACGTCTGGACCGAAGTTTCAGGCCCTTCGACCGTAGATCCTGATGATGCCGTAAACCCTACTATCACTGACTTGATCGAGGGCACGTACGTATTCGAGCTTACCGTTACCGACAACGACGGCGCTACGGCTACCGACACGGTCACTATCACCGTGAATCCTATCCACAACGGCGGTGGCAACCCGCAGTGTTCTGATGGTGCTGACAACGACGGCGACGGCAAGATCGATATCCTCGATCCGGGCTGCCACACTGACGGCAATCCGACTCATGCCGATACCTACAACCCGAACGATAACGACGAGACCGACGTCCCTCAGTGCTCGAATACTGGCGATGACGACGGCGACGGCAAGATCGACCAGGCTGATCCAGGCTGCCACACCGATGGTAACCCCGACAACGAGGGTTCGTACGTTCCTACCGACAATGACGAGACCGATGACGGCCAGGGCGGAGGCGGCGATGACACGTATCAGTGTTCGGATACCGTCGACAACGACGGCGACAACCTTATCGATATCCTCGATCCGGGCTGTCACTCAGACGGCAATGCGGATAACGCTGAATCTTATGTTTCTACCGATGACGACGAGACCAACTCGACTGACAACGGCGGCGGAAGCACCCATCATGGCGGTTCTTCCCACAAGAGCGGCGGACGCCCGGCTGGCCAGGTGCTCGCAGCATCGAACACCTGCGGCATCTACGTCGAGAAATACCTCCGCGTAGGCTATGCGAACGACGTGCTCACCGTTCAGAAGGTCCAGACTTTCTTGAATGACTACATGAACGCAGGCCTCGTTATCGACGGCGTCTACGGCCCTCAGACCGAAGCCGCAGTCCGAAACTTCCAGGCGGCCCGCAATACGAACGTCCTCGCTCCGTGGGGCATCAGCGACACTACCGGCATCTTCTACCTGACTACTCAGACTGAAGTGAACAACATCATGTGCCCGACCCTCAACCTGCCTATCCCTGCGAACCTGATCAACTTCAGCCAGAACCCCGGCGTGACTCCGGCTCCGCTTCCTCACGTCGCTGCTTCCCAAAAGGCTCCTGCTCCCGCTACCGTAACTCCTACGCATATCCCGGCTCCGGCTGCGAATATCTAATACCCTCAAAGCTTTAGAAGAGGCAACTACGTATCTATAACTGCATACAACAAACACCCTGACCGCTCTTGCATGAGTGGCAGGGTGTTTGTTGTTTAATGCTTGAGGCAAACGCGAGGTGTCCTTTATAAAGGACATGGGCGATGCTCGTGTCCTATAGAAAATGCAGCGTCAGACGGGGAAGCATTTCACTATCGGAACTATCCACTTCCAGAGTTTTGGCCCCGAAGGGGAGCATCGGTTTATCCACTCATCCGTAGAGGGGAAGTTGGAGTATACTAGAGGCAAGAAACATCCTCTTCGTAATAAAAATAAAACTCACGACTATGAAAAAGGCACTCTCGTTTTCCGAACAAGCTGCCGTACAGATGGCAGTGAAGAATTATTGTGGCCCGATAGCAGAGGTTCCTTCGCTCAAAATAGAATCCCCGAACGCGAAGCTCTTGGGAGAAATGAATGCCGATGAAAAAGTGGCGTACACGCTCATCATGATCGCGATGAAAAGAATCCAGAAGATAAAAAGCCGCAGAAGGAAAAGAAAACATGACGATGCGAAAGTATTCATCCTCGAAGACAGGTGCGTGTGCATTTATCAATTTTTTGAAAATTCTTTGTACAAGAGATTTCCGCAATTGAGCAACAGAAAATTTTCACTCTACTGGCAGCCGGGTTGGAAAATTTTCATTTCGAAATTTATTTCCATAAATTTCGAAAAAGTTTTTACGCCGAACATGCTTCACACCCAGTATGTCGAAATTCTCCAAAAGAATTAAAAATTTTTCAGCAGCATTTTTTTTACAAATCGTTTCGCCGATTTCCGATTCACCAGAGTCGGAAATTTTTGTTTTATTTCTGCCGATGCCGGCTTTTTTTATTTCGGCTCTATCATGGCCGCAGCCCTCGCGAGCAGCAAAAGGTATGTGATAGGAAGATTCCAATATTCTCAAGAATTTCGGAATGTCATGCGAGAGCGGTTGCCGTATCTGACCCGACCTTCCCCAGCCTGCTGCTGCCAGTCTCTGATTGTCCACAACTGCAAAAGCCAATGTTTGCAAGAGCGCTCTTGACTTATGCAGTTGTTATCCCATATACTATTGACCCTATATTATAGTGTGTGGTAATTTTGTGGGGTATTAGGCGGTAACGTCTAAAGGGTTATATTATAAGGTTCATTTATTAAAGGTCCACGTTTTATTAGTTAATTGCTTGCTGCCGCAGGGCGGAGCAAGCCGTCGCAATTATTATGAAGAATATATTATCAAAAGTTTCTACCTTTGTGATCATGTTCACAATGGTGTTTTCTGGTTTCGGTTTGAATGCTGCGAAGGCGGCAGTCGTGTCTCCGATCGCAATTCATGCGGTCTTGATGTCGCGCTCGTGCTCGACCACTCTGGCTCGATCGATGCCGGCGAGTTAACTACGATGAAAGGTGCCTTTAACGATTTCGTTACTGCGCTCTTTCCGACTCCGACTTTATTCTCAGTAGTAAAGTTTGACGGCAGTGCACAAACGGTCTTCGAATTCGGGGATGATGCTGGCGCTAATGCAGCTACCCTCAAGTCGACTATCAATGGCATTGGCGTCGGTCAAAACGCTACAGACTGGGAGGCGGGCTTGAACGAAGCTGCAGGCAATTTCAGTCCGGAGCCATCTTCTCATCCAGATCTTATCATTTTCGCATCAGACGGTAACCCGAATCACAACAGCAGCGGTTCTGTCAGCGAACCAACTGCTCTCGCTTCTGCTGTGAGTGTTGCAAACACCATCAAGGCTGGCGGTACGACTATCCTCACTGTCGGTATCGGTGGTGGTTCTGGTGAAGATCAGGCGCTCGATCTCGACAACTTGGATGCTATCTCTACAAGCGGCACCACATATGATTCCGATTTCGACACATTGGCATCCGATTTGGCTGACATTGCTACTGCGCAGTGTGCCGGTACTCTTACCATTACCAAGGAAGTCAATCCAGGCGCACGCTTGCAGGCTGGAAGTTCGCTATCAATGGCGATACTGAAAACCCGTATACAACAGACGAAACCGCAAGACTGAGGCAATTGATCTTGAAAACGGTTCTTACATCGTTACCGAGATCGGCGGTCCTGTTGATGCCGATTATGAATTACTGGTGCAACCTGTTCTGTCGGAGAAGGACAGCACTGGTACTTCAGCAGATAACGGTGTCTCCGGCGTAGAAATTACGACCGATGGCATCACTTCCTGTACTTTCCACAATACAGTCACTATCCTCGGATGTACTGATCTGGAAGCTTTGAACCCTGACGAATTCGCCAACGAAGACGACGGTTCATGCGAATATCCGGAGGGCGCAGACATCGCAGTCGCAAAGACTGTGAACGATGCTACGGTAGATGTCGGACAGACTGTCACATACACGGTGACCGCTACGAACCACGGCCCTGAGGCTGCTGCAGACGTAGTCTTGTCCGATGTTCTTCCTGCAGGTCTTACCTTTGTATCAGATGACAGCGAAGGCGCATACGTTGGTGGCGTATGGACGGTCGGCGCACTTGCGATTGATGGAAGCGCTACGCTCACGATCGTTGCGACGGTAAACTCTGGCACGGAAGGATCAACGATTACGAACACTGCTTCCGTTACTTCGGTAGGAGGCGAAGAGGATCCTTCTGATCCGAACGACGGCAATGATTCTGCTTCAGCAACCGTTACGGTCTCTACCCCGGGGAATCCTGAACAGCCTACAGACGTTTGTCCAAACATCAACGGCAACCAGTCTACGGTTCCATCCGGCTATCACCAGGACGGCGAAGACTGCGTGAAGGATTCTTCAGGTAGCTCATCACACCACTCCGGCGGAAGCCATCACGGCAGCTCGAGCACTCCTCCGGCAGGAGAAGTCCTCGGCGCGCAGGATGTATGCAACTTCTCTATCGACACCTACATGAGAAAGGCTTACCCGAAGAACAATCCTGAGCAGGTGAAGGTCTTGCAGTCCGCGATCTTGAACGGCCTGATGAACTCCGGTCTTGTCGTCGACGGCGTCTACGGTCCGAAGACCGAGGCCGCGGTCAAGGCTTTCCAGCTGCAGTACCGCGCTGACATCCTCGATCCATGGCACATCACCAACCCGACGGGAATCTTCTACAAGACCACCCTCGCGAAGGCGAAAAACCTGATCTGCCCGGCAGCCATCACCCCGATTCCTGCGGACTTGATCAACTGGAGCCAGAACCCGGAAGTCGCTCACTAAGATAGGAAGGTATTTATACCGATCCGACACAAAAGCCCCCGAGCGGGGGCTTTTGTGTTTCTGGCGCCTTATCTATCTTTTTCCTGTTCCTTATCCCGCCGATCTTTATTTGTCTGTCACTCACTTCCTTTCTATTCTCATCTACGCCATGGCGTAGATGAAGGGCTTGGAGCAGGTGCGCCAAAAAGAGGGTAAGGGGATTACGGACTGGCCCTAGGTCCGGGCTCCGCTAGTGCTGGAAGGGTAGGCCTTGGCCAGCTTGAAGGTCTTGAACTCGTTCTCTATGCCGATGCTTTTTACGTAGTCGTGGAAATCCTTAGGCAGGGGGCCGGGGCCGACCCAGACGCTTTTCTGGATCATGATGAAGCCGAGAGCTTTGAGCTGGCGGCGGAACCAGTCACGGTCCTTCTTGCGGGCGTGGGGGATGTCGTACATGAGAAGCAAGTTCCTCGGAGCATCCGGCTTGCCGGTGGCGGCGAAAGAGCGGAGATAATGCCGCTTTATCTGGGCCGGCTTTCTTGCCGGGCGCTGCGCCGTAGGCCTGGGGCTGTTGAGACCGAACATGTTTACCCAGACTCCTTTGTAACTGAATCTTTTCTTCGGGGAAGCCATATTACGAGGAGTATAGCATACTCTTTAAATCTACGCCATGGCGTAGATTGGAGAGAGGAATGGTGGAGGGATGAAGGGAGGCGAAGAGACAGCAAGGGCGCGACAGGGGCGGGAGGAGCGGAGCGCGAAAGAGAAAAAGCAAAATTTGACGGGCGGCGGGAATCAACTTGCTGTGTCAAAACATGTTGACAATATATCCGCGTGTGGTAGTGTCGGGTCATATAGCCTATATGGCTCAAAGTAATAAACAAAGGCCAGATCCACCACTAGGGGCAGAGCCACAAAGTCGAAGTCAGTTTAATTATTAAAAGTTTAATTATTATTGTTATGAAGAAACTTACATCAGCTTTTCGTTTTGTATTACCAGTTCTCCTTGTGGTCGGATTTTTATTCTCTAATGCTTCAACAGCGTTGGCAGCAACGACTGTTACTTCAGCAACCTTAAACGGTTTAAGTACTGTAACGGTACAACCTGGTGCCTCAATTACAGCTGCTGTAACTGGAAGTTGGAGTTCTAATACTGATTGGCAAGGTACAAAATGGAGAATTAATAATTCTGCTCCTGGTTCAACGACTTGTGCTAATACCGATGACAATACCTCTTTCTCTGGTTCTACTACTGAAAGTTTTACTATCACAGCCCCAACTACACCAGGAATATACAACGCATATTTCATAATGAACTCGGCAGATGATTGTAATGGTAGTTCAAATAGCAATACTCTAACATTAACTAATGCTATCACTGTTGCTTCCCCTCACACAATTACTACTACTCCTGGCGTAGGAGGAACGATAACACCTGCAAACCCGTCAGTTTCTAATGGTGCTAATCAAACCCTTTCTATTGTTCCATCTGCTGGATATGTAGTTTCTGACGTTACTGTTCCTGCATCTCAAGGACGTGTAAATTCATATACTTTTACGAACGTTACGTCTGATAAAACTATTACTGCTACCTTCGACGGTGGTTGGAGTGCAGAAGGTGGTACAGCAAATAATACTAATGTAGATACCCCTACTAATGCAGCTTCTTCTGATGACCAGTATGCAGTTTTTAATAGTGCAGGCGATTCTATTGATTACACAACTTTTGGCTTAAGCGTTCCTACAGGAGCTACTATTAATGGTATTCAGGTAGCTCTTGAAGGAAACAGACCAGACCCAAGAACTATAGACATTTCACTTTCATACGATAATGGTGTGCATTGGACAACGGTAAAAAATACAGGAACATTATTTACCACTGGCGCTGCAGACAAAACTGTTATTTTCGGTGGAACATCTGATATATGGGGACGAACATGGTCACCAGCTGAATTTACAAATGCAAACTTTAGAATAAGATTAACTGCTTTAACTACCAGTGCGGGTGATGAGTTTCGTGTGGATCAGATTCAGGCAAAGGTTTCTTACACAGCTGATGTAACACCTGACGCTGCTCCTGGAACTCCGGACATGACAGCTGCGACCGATTTAGGTTCATCTTCTACCGACAATATTACTTCTGATACGACTCCTACTTTTACAATTTCTTGTGTCACAGGAAGCACAGTTACTTTATTCGATAACACTACTTCTGTCGGCACAGGCCTCTGCGCTTCTTCAACTGTCACTATAACTTCTTCAGCTTTGTCTCAAGGTATTCATGCAACTATGAATACCAAACAGACTGACCCAGCAGGAAACGTCTCAGCTGCTTCTGGAAATCTTTCAATAACTATTGATACAACTGCTCCTGTCATAACTGTCACAGGTTCAAATCCAACTTCATCTGTTTATGGCAGTACATATATTGATGCTGGTGCAACGACAACTGAGGGAGCAGTAGTTGTAAGTGGATCAACAGTTACTCCTTCTTCTGTCGTCGGCGCATACACTATCAATTACAATGCGACAGATGCAGCAGGTAATGTTGCAACCCAGAAAACCAGAACAGTTAACGTAACCAAAGCTCCTCTCGCAATAACTGCAAACGATAAGAGCCGAGCATACAACGCTGCAAATCCGGCATTCGACGCGACTGTTTCTGGATTCGTAAACGGCCAAAATCTTGGAACCTCTGGACTAGCAGGCGCTCCCGCATGTTCTACAACTGCTACGCCTACAAGTCCTGTATCTGGTAGTCCATATGCAATTACTTGTACGATAGGGACTCTCTCTGCAAGCAACTATTTTTTTACACCGTTTAATGCTGGACAACTTACCGTTACAGCAACTTCTCAAACAATTTCTTTCGGAGCTTTGGCTGGCAAGACTTACGGCGATGCTGACTTTGCAGTTTCTGCAACAGCAACTTCTGGTTTGACCGTGGCATTTGCTTCGACTACTCCGAGCGTCTGTACTGTAACCGACACAACAGTTCACATCGCAGCTGCTGGTCTTTGTACTATAGAGGCAACGCAGGCAGGGGATGGAAACTACAACGCTGCAGCAGCTGTCGATCAGTCTTTCACAGTCGCTACGAAAACAGCTTCCGTAACTCCGAACGCTTCTACAAAAGTTTTCGGCACAGTTGATCCTGCATTTACCGGAACACTCACCGGATTCTTGCCGGCTGACAGCGTTACTGCTACATATAGTAGAACAGCAGGGGAACCTGTCGCCACGTACACGATTTCCGCAATTCTTTCTCCGTCTGGCGTTCTTGCGAACTACAACATCACTTATAACACTGCGAACTTTACTATCACTCCGGCTTCCGTAGTGGTGACCGCTTCGAGCGACACGATGGTATACGGCGGAACTGTTCCGACAATCACGCCTTCATACGCGCCGTCTATAATTCCTATAACTGCTCCGACATGTTCCACGACAGCAACGACTGCTTCAGTTGTCGGTTCTGTAAACACTTCAAGTTGTTCTGGTGCTGCTGATCCTAACTACACATTCACATATGTAGATGGTTCAGTTTCTGTAACTCCGGCTACAGCCGACATCACTGTCAGTCCGTATAGCGTTACGTATGATAGCTCGGCTCACACTGCAACCGTCGTCGCCACTGGCGCGCACGGTGAAGATCTTTCAGCCGATGTCGATGTCTCTGCAACAGTTCATACAAACGCAGCGGATTATCCGACAGATGCATGGACTTTCCATGATGAAGATGGCAATTATGTCGATGCTTCAGGAAGCGTGCATGACGTGATCGGCAAGGCAAATCCTAGTATCACGGTGACGGCATACTCTGTTCCTTTCGACGGCGACTCTCACACTGCGACCAGCACGGCAAAAGGCGTACTCGATGAAACACTTGCAGGTCTCGTACTCACAGGCACTACACATACTGATGCCGGTACATACGATGATGATGCATGGACATTTACTGATGTAACAGGAAATTATAACAATGCATCGGGCACCGTTGATGACGCTATCACAGCCGCGGAAACGGTTACGACTGTCACTTGTCCTGACACAAAGGAATACACCGGTTCAGCAATCGAGCCTTGTACTGCGACTGTCACCGGTCCCGGATTAAATGAACCCGTAAATGTTACATACGAAGACAACGTTATCGTCGGCCCGGCTACCGCTACTGCGACCTATGCAGCAAATGGGAATTATGCAGGAAGCACTGATTCGGAAACTTTTGACATTACGAAAAAAGCTCTCACTGTCTCTGCGACAGGTATCGATAAGGAATACGACGGTACAACAGATGCAACAGTTACTCTTACTACCGACGCAGTCGGTGCAGACGATGTCGTAGCTCACTACGCATCGTCAGCATTTGATACCGCAACTGTCGGTGTAGACAAGCCAATAGCAGTCGATGGTATCACTATCGATGGTGCAGATGCCGGTAATTATGATCTCGCAAACACTACTGCTACTACGAGTGCAGACATCACCGCTGCGACAGCGACTTGCGACATTGATGGATACTCTGACACCTATGACGGCGCAGTACATGGCGCGACCGGTACCTGTACTTCATTTGAAGGCCCGCTTTCCGGACTTTCTCTCGGCGCTTCCTATACAAATGCTCCAGGCGGCACTGCGCACTGGATATTCTCTAATCCGAACTATGCTGCACAGTCTGGCGATGTCGCTATTACCATTGCTAAGGCTGACGCTGACATATCTATTGATGGTTACGATGTTACCTATGATGGTAATCCTCACACCGCTACAGGTACTGCAACGGGCGTAAACGCTGAAGTTCTCACTGGCCTCGACCTCTCTACTACGACACATACTGCCGCAAGCACTTACAACGATACGTGGACGTTCACTGATGCGACTGGTAACTACAACGATGCTTCAGGCAATGTTTCTGACGCAATCAGTGCAAAGATTATCACGGTGACCGCGGATGCACAGACGAAAGTATACGGTGAAGATGATCCAGCTCTGACATATCAATTTACTCCGGCGCTTGCAACAGGCGATGCTTTCACTGGCTCACTCGTTCGTACTGCAGGTGAAAATGTAGACTCATATGCGATCACACAGGGTACGCTTGTACTTCCTGCGAGCTACACGCTCTCATTTGTTGGTGCAAACCTCGAAATCACCATGCGATCGATCACTGTAACTGCAAACACAAACAGCAAAGCTTATGACGGCAACACTTCTGCAATTGCAGTCGGTACTATCACGGTAGGTTCTCTTGTCCCAGGCGATACAGCAATATTTGCAGAAACGTATGATGACAAAAATCCTGGTTCCGGCAAAACTCTTACTGCATCGGGAACAGTTTCTGATGGAAATGGGGGAGCGAACTACGATGTTTCATTCGTAGCGGATACGACAGGCGAAATTATCGCGCCAACAGCTCTGACAGTCACAGGAGTAACCGCAAGCAATAAAACGTACGATGCTACAACAGATGCAACTCTTGATACCTCTGGCGCAGCCCTTGTCGGAGTAGTCGATGGAGACGATGTCACTATCATCGGGACTGCAGCAGGCACATTTGATACGAAAGATGTTGGCGATGGCAAGACAATATCTGTCTTGGGCTTCACACTCTCTGGTGCTGACGCTGTAAACTATACGCTGACCCAGCCTTCAACTACTGCAAATATCACCGCTGCACCTTTGACCATCACTGCCGTTACTGATACGAAAGTCTACGACGGTACTGTCGCTTCTGATGAAACTCCAACTGTAGACGGCCTGCAAGGCTTGGATACGGTTACTGGCCGCGTTCAAGAATATGCGGATGCAAGCGTCGGTATAACGAAGACGCTCACAGTTACTGATTACACGGTAAATGACGGATTCGTCGGCGATGATTACGACGTCACCTTGGTTGCAGACAATACCGGCGTTATAACGGCAGCCGCTGCGACAATTACGCTCTCTGATCTTACTCACACGTACGATGGCAATGCCCAGTCTGCAACTGCAACGACAGTTCCAGAGGGCTTGGACTACACGATTACTTACAACGGCTCACCGGATGCTCCGGTAAATGCAGGCACATATAATGCGGTAGCAACTATTACTGATCCAAATTATTCCGGCGTCGACGAACAAGATTTCGTTATTGCGAAAGCTGATGCAAACATCTCAGTCACTGCGTACCATGTCACATATGACGGCAACCCTCACACGGCTGTTGGTACTGCAAGTGGCGTAGAAACAATTCCTGCTAACCTCGATAGCTTGCTCCACCTCGGCGGCACGACGCATACCGTAGCCGGCACATTTAACGGCGATGCGTGGACATTTGACGGTAACGGAAACTATAACTCTACAAATGGCACAGTCGATGATTCTATCGATTCCGGTACGGCTATCTGTACTATCACCGGATACAACCATGCATATGACGGCGCAGTGCACGGCGCAACTGGTTCATGTACTGGCGTAGAAGGCACTCTGACAGGTTTGACTCTCGGCGCTTCATATACGAACGCTCCTGGAGGCAATGCGCACTGGATATTCTCGAATCCGAACTACGCTGAACAATCGGGCGATGTCGCTATAACAATAAATAAAGCTAATGCAACTATCGTCGTAAATTCTTACAATACCGCTTATGACACGGCAGCTCACACTGCGACAGGTACGGCAACAGGCGTACTTGCTGAATCGCTTTCCGGCCTCGATCTTTCAGGCACGACCCACACAGCGGCAGGCGATTATCCAGCTGATGCTTGGATATTTACCGATGTCACTGGAAACTATAACAACGCAAGCTCGACCGTTCATGATCAGATCACTTCAGCGACAGCAACCGTAACGATCGGCGCTACTGCTGCGACGTACGACGGCACGCCGAAAGCAGTTACGACTTCTACTGTTCCGCTTGGACTCACTGTGAATGTCACTTATAACGGTTCCTCAACGGTTCCTACCGAAGCGGGAAGTTACCCAGTTGTTGCAATAATCAATGATATAAACTACACAGGTTCTGCAGGTGACACTCTTGTGATCGCAAAAGCACCTACAGATACAATTATCTCTTGCCCGGCGACAGCAAACTACACTGGCTCTGCACTTACTCCATGTACAGCAAATGTCACAGGCGTAAATGGTCTGAGTGAAGCAGTTGCAGTAGATTACACAAACAATACAAACACTGGTATAGCAAACGCATCTGCAACATACACAGCGACAGCAAACTATCTTACAAGTGCTAATGGAACGACATTCCAAATCGTAGATAATACTGCTCCGACAATTACACTTGCTGGCGATGCAAATATAAATGTTGCATACGGAATCGGTTACCCTGATGAAGGTGCGACAGCAACTGACCTCGTTGATGGCTCTGTAGCAGTAACAGTAACAGGAGACACTGTCACTCCGACAACTCCAGTCGGCACATACCATATCAATTACGATGCGGTAGATGCTCATGGAAATCATGCAATACAAGTTATTCGCACAGTTATTGTCGGTACAACTTCTGCAACAATCTCACTTTCTGATTTAACTGCGACATATGATGGTAATACTCATGCTGCGACTGTTACAACAACTCCATCAGGCCTTACTACAACAGTTACATATAACGGTTCGGCAACTGCTCCGACAAATGCTGGCACATATGCAGTAGAAGCAACTATCGTTGATATAAACTACACTGGTTCTACAACTGGTTCACTTGTTATCAGTCCAGCGACGGTATCAGTCACCGCAGACAACAAGAGTAAAACAGTTGGCGACATTGACCCAGCGTTGACGTACACTGCTCCGGCGCTTATCGCAGGCAACAACTTTACTGGCGCACTCGCTCGCGTAGCAGGTGAGACAATAAATACATATGCGATAAATCAAGGTACGCTTTCAGCTGGCACTAACTACACAATCAACTTCACTGCTGGAGTATTTACTATTAGCGACCTTCCAGCTCCAGTCATTACTTCAGCTGATGCGGCAACGCCAACAGATACGACCATCACCGTCACTTGGACGACTGACCACCCTGCAACTTCACGAGTGGTATACGGCACTTCACCAGTCTCAGATATTGATGCACATACTGCCGGTACGCCAAACTATGGTTACCAATCTTCAACTAGCGAAACCGATTCAGTCACAAAAGTTACTTCGCATACAGTCGTAGTTACTGGCCTTACTCCTGGCACTCCGTACTTCTTCCGAGGCGTATCGCACGGTTCGCCTGAATCAATCTCAGACGAAGTAAGTGAGACGACGACAACCCCAGTGGTACAAAATCCTCTCAGTGTTCCAGCATTCACGAGCCCTGTAAACGGCGCAGTCCTTACGACAGCAGCGGCTACGGAAGTCGATTGGTCAGCATCGACAGGCGATGCCCCTATCACGTACCAGTACCAAGCTTTCACTGATGCGGCATACACGGCTCTCGCGTACTCAAGCGGCTGGTTGACCGATACGAACATCCCGACTCCAAATACGCCAGAAGGCGATTACTACGTCCAGGTCCGTGCAAAGGATGTCAATGGCAATATCAGTGCCTGGAGCAACGATGCCGAAAATCCGTACAAGATAACTATCGACAACGAAGTCGTCGTACCTCCGACACACGTCCACGTGACCATCGCCAAGTTCATTGATGGCACGCATGCGACAGCAGAGAACGCTGACAGCGCGACATTCACCATGCAGGCTGACTACAGCTTCACGAACGAAGCGTTCCCAGGCAGTCTCACAGGCACTGATCCGTATACACTAAGCACTGTCGGCAGCCTGACACCTACTCCGTATGAGGCACAGACGCTCGAATTCTACGCTGGCGCGAACTATGCTACCCACGAGCACATCGACAGCGTCGTCGGCGCGACATGCGATGCCGGCACGCCATTCGCATTTGTCGGCTACTCGGTAGGCGACACGTACGAGGCAGCAGTAGCGGCTCCGGTTACCGCAACCGTTCCGAGCTTCACCAACCTTACTGCGAACAAATTTGTCATCGTTCACAACCACGAGTGCGGCGAGATCGTAGTGCCTCCGACGAAAGTCAGCGTGCACATCGCGAAATACGTCGACGGCGTGCATGCCACAGCAGCAAATACCAACAACGCATCATTTGCGATGCTCACGACGTACGACGGCGTACCGCAGGGATCATACGCGAATGTGCCGTTTACCCTCGATGCGAACGGCTGGTACGGCGACCCTGCATACGAAGCATCGTTCATCGATGCGGATGCAGGAGCTGATTACGCGGCGCACGAAGTCATCAACAGCGCAGTCGGAAATACCTGCGACGCCGATCACGATTTCGCTCTCGTCGGTTACACCACGAGCACCGTCTCATTCGCAGATGCCGCTTCGAAAGTACCAGCATTGACCGCACCGGACTTCACTGACTTGCAGGCTACGGAGTACGTCATCGTCTGGAACGAGAAGTGCGAGGACGAGCAGCCTCCGGTAGAAGTGGTAAACTCCTGCCCGGTACCGAGCGCTCTCGGCGACAGCACGGCAGAAACGGTGAACCCGGCTCCCGGCGCGGAACAGGACTTGCAGGAAATCCTCGATACCACTCCATACACTCTCGACGCACAGACCGACCAGAAGCAGTTCCAGACCTGGAACGTCACGCCGGGCTCGGAGATCCACATTGATGCAGCCTTCGTGAACAGCTTTGCCGGACGCAACCAGGTCTTCGGCTACTACGTGGACGGGGACACTGCGAACTTCGTGCCGGTCTTCAAGACTGCGACTATCACCGGCTTCGGCTCGACGCCGCTCGCATCAGCCGGACCGTTCGATGTGACTGTGCCTGAAGGGGCAACGACCCTCGGCTTCGCCATCAAGACCTTCGAGGGCAATACCTTCAAGGCGACCGCGGCCACGGAGAACTCGCTCAACAATTCCGGCCAAGATCACGCAGTGGTCTACAATCCGGCAAGCAATACCTATGTCCTCGCCTTCGAAGACTTGAAGACGAGCGATGCGGGCTTCGACAACGACTTCAACGACCTCGTGGTCACCGTGACCCTCGAGTGCGTCGATGCCGCTCCGGAAGAGCCTGAGGAGCCGGCAGATACCGCGACCATCGACGCCGTGAAGATCATCTGTCCGGCCGAAAGCGACCTGCCGAACTGGGGCAACGGCGACGCAGTGACGAGCATCGACGGGAATACCGCGACGGCATTCCTCGCCGCTCATCCTGACTGCGAACTCGCGCCGTGGACATTCCAGTGGCGCCCGGGCACGGACCTCGAGGATTACACCAATCCCGGCGATGAAGCCGAGGAGGCGGGCGCGCCATGGACGACATTCGGCGGCACGACCGAGATTCCTGCCGGCAGCCTGGTCTGGGTGCGCGAAGTCTTCCAGGACGGCTACATCCCGTTCACCGGCAACAATCGCAACCAGAGCGTCTCGGCAGAATTCTACTGCTCGACGGACATCGTCCACTATGACAACTATGACGCCATCCCGACAGTGGCAGCGGGCGAGACCTACCACTGCATCGGATTCAACGTACCGACCGGGGAAGAGGTGATTCCTCCGGGCAACGGCGGCAATGGCGATGACAATACGCCTCCAAGCGATGCATGTCCGAACGAAGAGACCGATCCAGGCATACAGGAGACCGGCCCATGCCAGAGCGATAACGAACAGAATCCTTCTGTACCCGAACTCTGCGAAGACAATACTGCAAGCAACTTCGGCGAAGCGCTGCCATGCCTGCCCGCAGAAACGGAACAGCCGCAGACTCCGGACGAGCCGACAACATGCGGCGATGATCAGCACGAAGTAGAGGGCGAGTGCGTCGACAACGAAGTCACGCCGCCGGGCGACGATACGCCTCCGCTCGAATGCGACAGCGACGAGCATGAAGAGGACGGCCAGTGCGTGCAGGATCCGAAGCCCGCGAAGCATCACTCCGGCGGCAGCTCCCGCAAGGGCAGCCACTCCTCCGGCGGCGGGGGGAGGCGGACGAGTCCTCGGCGCTTCGACCACGAACGGCGCGGTCCTCGGAGCAGAGAATACCTGCGGCATCTACGTGGACAAGTTCCTGCGCAAGGGCTATGACAACGACGCCGATGCGGTAGCAAAGCTCCAGAAATTCTTGAACGATTATACGCACACGACTCTCGCGACGAGCGGCATCTTCGACCAGCCGACGGAAGACGCCCTCAAGGCCTTCCAGCTCGCGCACAAGGACGCTATCCTCGACCCATGGCACATCGCCGCTCCGACGGGCATCTTCTACCTGACGACCCAGACCGCGGTGAACAACATCATGTGCCCGAGCCTGAACCTCACCGTTCCGAGCCTCGTGCCGTTCAGCGTGCATCCCGCCGCACCGAAGCACTCATAACAGCTTCTCGACAAAAACCCCGCTTTTGCGGGGTTTTTGCTATTTAAGCCTTATATGACAAGCCAGAATATCTATTGACAAATAAGTAAAAATGGTATATAATATACTACAGATATCTCTTCATTTTTAAACTAAATCAAAACCAATCATATGAAGAAGGTCAGCCTGTTCCTTTCAATCTTTTTGGGATTTATCCTCACGAGCGCCGCCGCGGTCAAATACCCGGCAAAGCTTTCCAAGTGGAATGCCAAGCGCCATGTGCGCACCCGCGACGAATTACATCGTCCTCCATACTACCGAAGGCAATGACAATTCGTCGTTCCATGCCGTACATCGGTACGGTACTTGCAATTACATCGTCCGTTCCGACGGTACGGTGTGGGTCATCATCGAAGGACAATCGCGTAGCCAAGCACGCCGGACGGAGCATGTGGTATAACCGCACGAACCTGTCCAACACTTCCGTCGGCATCGAAGTGGTCGGCTATCACGACAAGAAGCCGACTGCCAAGCAGCTCGCTGCGCTGAAGACGCTCATCGCATACCTGCGGACCAAGTATCGCTTGTCGGAAGACAAAGTAGTGACGCACTCGATGGTCGCCTACGATACTCCGAATCAATGGTATTCGAAGAGTCACAGAGGCAGGAAACGCTGCGGCATGCTCTTTGCCACCAAGGGACGTGCGCACGGCCATGGGCCTCGGCAACACGTTCTCTTCCGATCCGGACGTGAACGCGCACCGCCTGATAGATGCGGATTCGTATCTGGCAAACGTGCTGTACCGCAAAGCGGTGTCTCCGGATGAGATCGCCAAGGACAAGAAGAACTTTGTCCAAGGGGAAAACGGTCAAATCGGACGACGACTTCGAAGGCTTCCGCGTCATCACGAACAAAGGGGTATGGTCCATCGCCGGCGAAGAATACAATCAGTCAACAACGATTTATTTTCTACGCCACTGGCCTGATCTTCACCGGAGCGCAGCTCAAAGAAGCCGAGCTCAAAGCTCTGCCTGTCGGCAACCAAAGTCCTTGTAGGTTACATCTATGGCGGACTGTGACGAAAGAACGCACTGCGTACCACATCACCGACGGAGATGCTGATCTGCCTTCCACCTATTACCGCTTTCCTGATAAGACTATCAGGAGCGGGGACAAGATCGACGGCACAGCCATACCGCCCGGCACCATCGTGCTCTTTAGGAAGTAAATTACCCAGAAATCTCATCGACACCCGCTTTTCACAGGCGGGTGTTTTTATTTGTGCGGAGGGCGAAAAAGCGCTACAATTACTGCATATTTAGGGCTGGGATAGTGTATTGACTTTATACTGTAAATGGTGTATAATTATAGCAATGAAAAGGATTTCTAAATGGCTGAAAAAAATACTTCGTTCCGCATGCCGGGAATGACTTCCACCCGCACCTCCTGCGCCACGAGAGCATGCTCGTGTTCTTCCTCGTCATCATGGTCATCGAGCTCGGCTTCCTGGTGCAGGTCTTCCTGGTTTTCGACAAGACAAAATTTCTGGCCCAGGTATTGCCCGCAGTGCTCGCCGACCTGACCAATAAAGAACGGGCCGACAATGGCGCCGCGCCGCTCACGGAAAACGCACTCCTCGACAAAGCGGCCCAGGAAAAAGCCGATGACATGGCCCGGAACGGATATTTTGCGCACACGAGCCCCGAAGGCAAGACGCCATGGTACTGGTTCCAACAGGTCGGCTACAACTACATCTATGCGGGCGAGAACCTGGCCGTGAACTTCTTCGAATCGAACGACGTGGCCCAGGCCTGGATGAACTCGCCGACGCATCGCGAGAATATCGTGAAGAAAGAATACACCGAGATCGGCATCGGCGTGGCTACTGGCACGTATCAGGGGCACAACACCGTCTTCGTGGCCCAGCTCTTCGGCAAGCCGCTGGTCTTCGCAGATGCGCCGATCAAATCAGCTGATTCGCCTGCTCCGGCTGTAGCGCCTGCGCCAGCACCAAAATCAGAACCTAAGCCAAAACCCGCACCGGCTCCAACACCTTCTCCAAAGCCAACTCCGAAGCCTAGCCCGGCTCCAAGTCCAAAACCAGCCCCAAGTCCAGCACCTATAGTTGAACCGGCACCAGAAACTACGCGACAGTCACGGAGCCGGTTCTTGAACCAGTGGTTCCAGTGGCCGTGAAAGTCCTCGGCGAAGAATCCACTTCCATGCCTCTGGCCACCGCAGCTGCTCCGAAGATGTCGGTAAAATCGTTCTTCGAACGGGCCCTTTCCTCGCCGCGCACCACGGCGGCCTATATCTTTGAAACCCTCGGCCTGATCGTGCTCCTGGTTCTCGTGATCATGTTCGTGCGTTCGGAGGTGCGCCACAAGCCGGCCCTGGCGAGGGGATTCGCCATGATCGCCGTGATCCTGTTGCTCTCGTATTTCAACCTGTATGTATTCAGAGCAAAAACCGAAGTACCGCTTGATGACCACAATATGTCCGCCAATGTCATCGACGCCCTCGGCCATAGCTCTACGGGCGAGGCGCTGACTCCATCATCGGCTCAATAGAATATAAAAAATAAAAAGCTGCTTCCAAAAGGAAACAGCTTTTGCGTTGTCATAGGAATGACATGGATGGCACAGCTCGTGCTAGAGAACGACCGATATTCCGGCGCTCCAGGTGAATCCTCTGGCGAATCTCCTGTCGCTGTTGGTGTTGATGCCGATATCCCAGCCCCAGACGCCGTTCATGAGGTATTCCGCCTTGACGCCGGTCTCGCAGTAATCGGACTGCGTTCGTCGAGACGTACGGCACGACGAGGATCTTGCCCATGAAGGCGTCATCGCCCTTTTTCGGCAGCCTCTTGCCGAAGGTGAACACCTTGAACTCGGCGAGCAGGGTGCCGAAGGCCGTGACGGTGGAGAGCTCGCGCTCTTTCCCCTCGACGATGGCGACGCCCTTGCCCTTGTGCTGCTTGACGCCCAGAAGGACGGCTGCTTCCTGCTTCAAGACCTTGAACCAGGCTCCGCCCGATACGTCGAGGTCGGGCTTCTGGGAAAAGCTGAAATCGAGGCCGTAATGGAATCTGCGCGTGCAGGTCTCGCTCGCGCTTTCCTGCTCGAAGGCGGTTTCGCCGATCAGGCAGGAGAGGGACAGGAGGAACATCAGTTTTCTCATGTGTGTTGATTTATGGTTTGGAAAATTGCTTACTTCTGGCACGATCTGAAGAGGAAGAAAAAGAAGAGAGCACGCATATCTGGACGATGGCCACTTTCCTATCTTTCATACGCTGTGATTTTTCGGTTATCAAATGCTGTTTTCTACTCCTATCATAGCCTTCGGGAGGGAATTGTCAAACGGCCCTTTTCGGGCCGTATCGTCTCTTGTATCAGCCGGCGATTTGCTGGTATACTTAGGCAATGGCGAACGCAGCATCTAAGAAAAAGCCGGTAAAGGCTGTCAAAAATCTTTGGCAAAGAAGACCGCTCCGAAGGCGAAGCCGAAGAAGACTGTTGCGAAAAAGATCCCTCCGAAGAAAATAATAAAGAAAATCGCAAAGAAAGCTATAGCTATCAAGAAAACTGCAAAGCGGGCGCTTCAGAGAAAAGGCAAGCCTGCCGAGCTCAAGCGCGCGCCGCACAATCCGATCATCGAGCCGCGATTGTATCCGTGGGAATCGAAAGCCGCCTTCAACCCGACAGCGTTCGAATCGAAAGGCAAGGTACACATCATCTATCGCGCCATCGGCGAGGATGACAGCTCGGCGCTCGGCTACGCGCGGAGCGACGATGGCATGCATATCAGCGAGCGGGCCCCTCATTTCGTCTACAAGCGCTTCAAGGACCGGCCTGACTTCTCCTTGCCGCTCTTCTTCAGTTCCGGCGGCGGCTGGGGCGGCGGCTGCGAGGATCCGCGCCTGACCAGGATCGGCGATATCGTGTATCTCTTGTATACGGCCTTTCGATGGCTGGGGTTCGGTGCGGCATCGCGCTGACTTCGATGCCGCTTGCTGATTTCGAGCGAAAGAAATGGAAATGGGAAAAAACCATATTCATTTCTCCTCCCGGCGAGATCAACAAGAACTGGACGCTTTTTCCGGACAAGATCAACGGCAAGTTGCCGTTCTGCATAGCATTTCTCCGAAAGTGCTCATCGATTATGTCGACGACTGGCAGAAATTCAGCGACAAGGATTTCATCAAGAGCATCTCTCATCATGACCGCGAACGCAATGTCGGAGAAACCGGCATACGCGGCGTCGGGCCGAGCCCGATGAAAACCCGGCTCGGGTGGCTGGTACTCTATCATGTCACCGAACCCAGTGATCCCGGGCGCTACAAGCTGTACGCCCTTATTCTCGACAAGAATGATCCGACTAAAGTGCTGTACCGAAGCAAGGGCGCGATCTTGGCGCCAGACGAGCGGTATGAGAACGAAGGCAACAAATGGGGCATCATCTACTCCTGCGGAGCCGTTATCAAGGATCAGGAGCTGTTCGTGTACTACGGCGGAGCGGATACTGTCGGCTGCGTGGCTTCGATACAGATCGAAGAGCTGCTGCAGGACCTCACCGAAAATAGAGTTATCACGCTGAAAAAGGACAGTTTTGAAAAGATATAATTATGTACGTCGTAAAACGAACAGAAGAGAATCCGGTGCTCCTGCCGAACAAAGACCATTACTGGGAAGAATTTGCTACGTTCAATATGTCCTCCGGTCAAGGTTGGCACTACCATATACGGCCTCTATCGCGCCATCTCGGCCGTCGATCCTATCAGGAATCCGCATCAGATCTCGACTATCGGCATCGCCAGATCGAAAGACGGCATACACTGGAAAGACAGGCAGATATTCATCGGTCCCGAGGAGGAGTGGGACCAGTTCGGCTGCGAAGACCCGCGGGTGACTTTTTTCGAAGGCAAATATTATATCTTCTATACCGCGCTCTCGAAATATCCGCTGGGCCCCGAAGGCATCAAGGTGGCGGTGGCCATATCGAAAGACATGAAGAAGGTGGACGAGCGGCATTTCGTGACGCCGTTCAATGCCAAGGCCATGGCGCTCTTTCCCGAGCGCGTGAACGGCAAGATAGTAGTCATCTTTTCCGCCCATACCGATTCGCCGCCCGACGCGCATGGTGATAGTCAAAGTTGATGCGATAGAAGAGCTGTGGTCGCCGGAATTTTGGGAAAAATGGGAGGAGAATATAGAGAACGACGTGGTAAATCTCAAAAGAGCCGACTATGACCAGATAGAAGTCGGCGCTCCGCCCATCAAGACCAAATACGGCTGGCTGCTGGTATATTCGCATATTCAGAACTACTATCCGCATCCGCGGAATCTCGACAGGATTTTCGGCGTTGAAGCGGTATTGCTCGACCTCGATGATCCGAAGAAGATTGTTGGCAGGACTCGCGGGCCGATACTGGTACCGCAAGAGATGTACGAGCTCTCGGGGTATGTGTCCGACGTCATCTTTCCTACAGGCGCGCTCCTCGAGAAGGATATCCTGACTATCTATTATGGCGCCGCAGATACTACTGTCTGCATGGCGCGGGTGAATTTCACCGATCTCGTCATGAGCATGCATCCCGAATTCGGAAAAGAGTATCGCTTCAAGCGCTACGAGAAAAATCCTATCATCGTGCCGAGAGACATGCCATGGGAAGCCAAGGGCACCTTCAATCCCGCCGCTATCATGGTGGACAAGAAGATCCATATCCTCTACCGGGCTTTTTCGAACGACAATACATCGACTATCGGCTACGCCATGAGCGAGGACGGCTTCACTATCGCCGAGCGGCTGACGGAGCCGGTGTACGTGCCGCGCGAGGATTTCGAGGCGAAGAAATCCGACGGAGGGTTCTCCGGCTGCGAGGATCCGCGCCTGACCAGGATCGGCGACAATCTCTACATGTGCTACACGGCCTTCGACACTATCGGGCCGCCGCGCGTGGCCATCGCTTCGATTTCAGTTAAAGATTTTGCTGCCAAGAAATGGAATTGGGCCAGGCCGTTCATCATCACGCCGAACGACGTGGATGACAAGGATGCCTGCCTCTTTCCCGAGAAATTCAAGCACGGCTATTTCGTCATGCACCGCGTCTCGAACGAGGTCTGCGGCGATTATCTGAAGACCCTCGACTTCGCCACGGATTCCGTGAAGAAATGCATCCATATCATCGGGCCGCGCGCCAATATGTGGGACAGCGCCAAAGTGGGCATCGCTAGTCCGCCCATCAAGACCAAATACGGCTGGCTGCTGCTGTACCACGGCGTATCGAAATCAAACAACACGTACCGCATCGGCGCCGCCCTGCTCGATCTCAAGGATCCCGCCATAGTGCTCGCACGAGGGGCTGAACCGATCTTCGAGCCGGAAGAAAAATATGAGAAGGAAGGCTTCATACCGAATGTGGTTTTCCCGTGCGGCGTCGTGGAAAAAGAAGGGGTCTTGTATATCTACTACGGCGGCGCGGACACGGTGGTGGGCGTGGCGACCATGAAAACAGAGGTTCTGGTGAATGCGCTCGTACACGGCATGAGGCTTGAATAGAGGCTGCCAAGCAAAATAAGCCCGAAAATGCACACATAATTTTGAGCTCAAACTTTATTTTCTAAGCTCCTGCGCAAGGCATTTTCGGGCTTGTTTTGCTTCTCCGGTCGTTATGGGTATAATGAGAATATGAAAATAAATTTATACGGCAAGAATCTGGAACTGACCGAGGCGATCGAGGACTACGTGCAGAAGCGCGTGACCAACCTCGACAAGATGCTGTCGAAGATCGAGGCCCGCGGAGAGGCCGTGATGGTCAATTTCGAAGTATCGAAGAGCACGAATCACCACAAGGCGGGCGAAGTCTTCCATGCCGACTGCCTGATAAAGATAGACGGAAAAGAATTTTATGCCAGCGCCGACAAGGAAGACCTGTATCAGGCCATCGACGAGGTCAAGGCGAGCCTGTTCGCGGAGATGAGCCGCGACAAGGGCAAGCGCCTGGCGTTGTTCCATCGCGGCGCGCGCAAGATAAAAGATGCCCTGAAAGGCATCAGGAACTGGAAGAAATAACAGCTAATATGTATATTCAATCTCCTTGCCGCCCTCAGGGATGACTTTTTTGATGACGAATTTTCCGTCTTCTAATTTTGCTTTCGTTATTATGTAGCGCCTCGCCTGATGCTTTTCTTCAGATCCTCGGATCTCCGGGGCCTCAACCCCGGCCAGACCGTTCAGAAAAGCATCAGGCTTCGGCTTGAAGAAGAAGGTGCGCGGCCAGTGCGCATCAATATTAAAAATATAATTTTTATGGGAATAGAAGGCAGTTTGAATAGTTCTGAAAAGAAGGAGGATCCGATAAACAAAGAGAGGCCGAGCTGGAAAGAGAGAGCCGGGAAAGTCCTCCGTCTTTCTGGCGTTCCAATAGCTTTTGCCGTATTTTTAGCGTCGTGCGGAAACAAAGACCATATGCCAAGCGGTGAGATCTTGAAAAATCTCAAAGAGAAGGGTGCGCCTGCTATTTCAACGGCAGACATTTCTGCCTTGACAGCGATCATACAGCAAGCCAAGGCTAGCGGAAAAACGGAAATTCGCTTTGAAAACCACGAAGGTGATATCGAAATAGATACAGTGGACAGCTATCATGCGCATGATTACATATCGTTGGGAGAGAGTAATAAAATGAACTATGGCGGCGTTGAATATACAATGGGTAATCAAATAAGATTCGACGATAAGACCATTCATTATCTTGAATTTCTTGCCAATAGCAACTTAACTGGCGTAACCGTGGTCGAGTTTGATGCTGATCGCGAAAGTGGAGTAATTATTGCCGCGACCGTTGATGTGGATGAAGGAGAATCGAGTGAGGCCTATGGCGTAGATGAAAATGGTTCCATAATTGGCAGGAGCGAAGTAGGGAAAAAGGCGCAGGAAGACTTCGCTGATACGGTTAAAAAAATAAAAGAGAGGATGGACTCCCAGAAATAAATGCTACGGTTATCGCATATTTTCAGATTCAAAAACCCCGCTATGAGCGGGGTTTTTGAATTAATGCTACACTCTCTGTCATGGAAGACTCTTTCCCTATGCGCATAAACAAATACCTCGCTTACAAGGCCATCACGACCAGGCGCGGCGCCGACGCGCTGATAAAGAACAAGCAGGTCTTCATCAACGGCAAGCTGGCGGAACTCGGCAGCAAAGTGAAAGAAACCGACAAGGTAGAAGTAAAGCACGGCAAAAAGGGCGGCATCGAGAAAAAGAATTACGTGTATTTCGCCTACAACAAGCCCATCGGCACCATCACTCATTCTCCGGGCGAAGGAGAAAAAGATATCAAGAGCAACATCAAGAAATCGAAAATTCCGAAAGATGTCTTTCCTCTCGGCCGTCTCGACAAGGATTCCCATGGCCTGATCATCCTCACCAATGACGGCCGCATCACCGACCGACTGCTCAATCCGAAATACATACACGACAAGGAATACGTCGTGCGCACCAAAGAAAAATTACGCTCGAGCTTCAAGCAGAAGATGGAAGCCGGGGTGAATATCGAGGGTTACAAGACGCAAAAATGCAAAGTCACCATCATCAATGACTTCACATTCAGCATCATACTCACCGAAGGCAAGAAGCATCAGATCCGCCGCATGTGCTCGGCCCTCTTCCAGGAAGTGGCAGACTTGAAGCGCATCCGCATCATGAACATCGAGCTCGGCAAGCTGGCTCCGAACGGCTCGCGAGAGATCAAAGGCGCGGAGCTTTCTACTTTTCTAGATCAAGTACTTCATCAATCCTGATCTGCGAGACGAATTCCGGTACGTGTGAGACGAGTATCATCGTACCCATATACGCATCGAGGGCTTTGGCGATGACGGGCAGATGGCGGAAGTTTATGTGGTTGGTCGGCTCGTCGAGTATCAGGATGCCCGGCTTCTCGAGCACGAGGCGGGCAAAGGCTACGAGGCCCTTCTGGCCTTCAGACAAACTGCCGATCTTGGTATGTATCATTTCTCCGGTTATGAGGAATCCCGCGGCGATAGCGCGCATACGCTCTTCGTCGAGACGTTCTCCGCCGGCAAGCATGGCGCTCGAGAGCGACTGATAGACGCTGTCGTCGAAATTGAGCGTCGAGAAATCCTGGCGATAATAGCCGATGCGCACGCCTTCTTTCATCTTCGTGCCGGCGGCGCGGCCGGTAGCCAGCGATTCGAGCAGCGTGGTCTTTCCGATGCCGTTCGGACCCTTGAGCAGCAAGTGCTTGTTCTTGTTGAGCGAGAGAGCGGCTTTGCGCTCTACTACCTTATGCGTCTTCGGCGACAGCGTCGTGAAAGAAGAAATATTTATGATCTCCCCCACTAAGTCCGGCTGGGCCGGAATAGTAAATCCTTTGATAGTCTTGTCTTCCTTTCGCACATCGACGATATCCTCTTCCAGGTCTTCCGCCATCTCGCGCATGCGGCGCGCAACGAGACGCAGGCGTCCGCCTTTGTGCGCGAAGACATTGGCCTGGTCCTTCTTGGCTTGTATTGTCTTCTCGAGCTGGGCATTTTTCATATTCTCTTTTTCTACGCGAGCCGTGATCTGCTTCGTCACGTCGAAGTAGTTGCCGACATACTGCTCAATCTTGCGCGTGTACACGTCGAGATACAGCACGCCTTCGGTGAAAGCGTTCAGGAATTCCGCGTCGTGGGAAATGACCACCACGGTCTTTTTATAATTTATGAGAAAGTCTGTCAGGTGTGCGATGCCGGCTTTGTCGAGATTATTCGTCGGCTCGTCGAGGAGCAATAAGTCGGGGTTCTGGATCAATGCTGAGGCAAGAAGCAGTCGTGCCTGCTGTCCGCCGGAAAAGCTCTTGATGGGCTTGTCATGTATCTTTTCGTGGTTCTTGAGATTCACCACTTCGAGTATCTTGTCGATGCGGGGATCGATGTCGTACATCTTTTCCTTGAAGCATTTCTCGAAGAATTCCCGGACCGTGAGCTCGAGCTCGCTGCGGGGTATGACCTGCCTGCCGAGGGCGATAGTGACGCCCTTCACTGCATTGATGACGCCGGACTCGGGAGCATTGGTTCCGCAGATCAGGCCGAAGATGGTGCTCTTGCCCGCGCCGTTCTGTCCCATGAGGGTGAGCTTGGCGCCGCGGCGGATAGAAAAGCTGACCTCCTCCAGAATAGGCTTGTTGATGCCGAAATCGAAAGAGACTTTATCAAATCGTACAATAGTATCCATATAGTTCTTACCCTTCCAACGTTCGAGATTACCTGCCGAGGGCCCATTCCTTGAGCTCCGCGTACTCCGCTTCCCCGCAGATCCATTTCTTGGTCTTGGTATTGTAGAAAAAAGGCACGCCGCCGCAGAATTCCTGGTCGATCTCCTCGAGCTTCTTGGCATTCGCCTCATCGTGCCAGACCTCGAACGTATCCACCTTCACATCCTCTTCCTTTTCCAGGCGCACGACAAGATCATGCATCCTCACGCAGTGAGGGCATTCTGTTCCGTAGAATTCGAGGAGGTGGCTCATGCTTTACGCCGTGATCTTCGCCAGGCGGGACTTCTTGCGGGAAGCGTTGTTCTTCTTGATGACGCCGCGCTTCGCGGCCTTGTCGATAGTGGAGAACGCAGCCGGAAGCATCTTCTGCGCCTCTTTCTTGTCTCCCTTATTTTCTTTGACCGACTTCTCGATCTTCTTGATGACTTCCTTCATGGCTCGCTTCTGGCGGTCATTGTAGCCCTTCTTGCGGAGAGAGCCCCGGATAGCTTTTTTGGCTGATTGTGTGATTGGCATGGCTATACTGTAACAGAAATACCGAGCTTTTGCAAACCGGCCGGACGGGCAAGAAAAAACCCCGCATGATAGATGCGGGGTGATGATAAAAGGCTATTTCCTGATCTTCTGAATTCCGGTAAGGAATTGCCACTGTTTTCTAAACCATACGATGAGCCTTTTTCTTCTTTCAATCCGGTATTTCATTCGAATATCTTCTGATAACCGAAGATCAAAGAAATCCGAGAACTGTGTCTTCATGCGGGGAAGGGTTTTGGGTTATGGAAATAGGTAGAATGATCTGAATCATATGCTTCTATCGAACTAACCACGCACAGACAGAACACAACGGCAGCAAACACTTGCCAGATTGATATTCTCCTGCCAGCGAGAATTTTCAGTAGGCCAGAAATCCCGATAACCGACGCCGAGAATATTATTGCAATAATATTTGTTCTCCATGTCCTGGCAAGAGGATACATGATTAAGAGGAACAATACAAAACACAAGAATAGCGCTGACATGACGTCAGCAGTCGTTGAAAGAATTTTACTTTTCATCAGTTTAGATTTTTAAGTTTAAAATTATGTTAAAGGACTGTATCTTTTATATTATATACCTTTTTGAACAAAAAGTCAATAGGGTAAAAAGTCCTGTATTTGCTACCATTTAAGCATGATCGGCAGCATAAACGGTAAAATAACCCTTAAAACAGACAAGTTCCTCATCGTCGAAGCCGGCGGCGTCGGATACAAGGTCAGCGTCTCCCCCGAGACGCTCGTGAAGGCACAAAAAGCCGGCGACAGCATCCTGCTCTGGATACACACGCATGTGCGAGAAGATTCATTCGACCTCTATGGATTCTTCGAATACGAGGAACTGCAATTCTTCGAGATGCTCATCGGCGTCTCCGGCATCGGCCCGAAATCAGGATTAGTGATACTCGGCGTTGCCACTATCGATACCTTGCAGCAGGCTATCGCTTCCGGCGACACGGCATACCTGACGAAGATCTCCGGCATCGGCAGGAAGACGGCGGAAAAGATCGTCATCGAGCTCCGCGACAAAGTCGGCAAGGAGGAATCCGGCGGCGCTTCCCTCCAGGGAGAGCTCGACGCCCTCGAAGCCCTCAAGTCTCTCGGCTATTCGCAGAACGAAGCTCGCGACGCCCTCAAAAAGGTGCCAGCAGGACTGGCCACCAACGCTAAAGTGCGTGAAGCTCTCAAGATCCTCGGAGGAAAGTAGCTAGTGAGCGAAGAAATAATCCTTGATGCCGTTGGCGGTCAGGTGTGCCATGTCTGTGTAGGCCTTATGGCGCATTGCGCTGTTGCTGAATCGATAGATATAGCCATACTCGACGAGAATCGAGCGCACTGATGGCAAGAGCGTGCCGCTCGCCCCGAGAGCGATGAGCGACTGGTCGGGCACGAGCCCTCCTTTTTCCGGCGGATAGGTGCTGGTAGCATAATTTTTCTTGAGCTCGGCCCACACATCGGTCGCGAGTGCCGTGCTTTCTTTCGAGTGCGCCATCTGGCTCTCCGGAGCATAGATGGCGAAACCCTGGTATTTGCCAGCAATCCACGGACGCTTCCTCGGATAATCGTTGAAGTGGACATGGATGACCGCATCCATGTGGTTGTGATCCGCCCACCTGTTGATGCCGTACAATACGATGGACGTCTCTTCCGCCACGGAGTTGTGCGGCACGCCCTCGTTCTCCTCGATGCTGCCGTCCGCGATGTGCTCGCGATGAGCGGCTTTCGCCGAGTCGCGGAAAGCCGCGATGCCGTCGCGCTCGGTGTTGAAGTAATTCGTGAAGTCCGTGAGATAGCCGTAGTCGTTGCGCGTGATGTACGGCTCGAAGCGCGGATCGGCTTTCAGCTCGTCATACAGCTCGGTCGCCAGGGCGAGATTCATGTCGGCCTCCTTGATATTCTTGTATTGCGCGCCCCAGACCTGATTGTCGTGCCCGGGCACGATCAGGATCTTCACCGGCGCGGCGTGCGCCTCCCCCGCCGCGAGAAAAAAGAAGAGAAATATGAAAATGTTTACAACGCGCCGCATCATAGTATGATGATACCATGCCTGAACTTCCCGAGGTACAAACGACCGTCGACGGACTCAATAAGACAGTGGTCAGAGAGCTCATCACCGATGTCTGGACGGACATCGCCGTAGCCAAGCCCTCGCTCGCCCATCATGCCACGACCACCAAGAGCGCGGCCTTCTTCGCGGAGTTCAAGGACGCCGTCCTCGGCCGGAAAATCATAGAAGTAGAGCGCAAGGCCAAGAATATCCTCATTCATCTCTCCCGCGGCACTACCATCCTCATCCATATGAAGATGACCGGACACATGATGTACGGCACATACGAATACGATGAAGCGACGAAGCAATGGATTCCCGCCAAGAAAGAGAAGAACGATGCCCTGCGCGATCCGTTCAACCGCTTCCTACATACCGTCTTCATCCTGTCGAACGGCAAGCACCTGGTTTTTTCCGACATGCGCAAGTTCGCCACCGTGAGCTACCTGAAAACGGCGGACATCGCCGAAGACCCGCGCTTCAAATATCTCGGCCCCGAGCCGCTTGACGAGAGCTTCACCTCGACGAAGTTCTTCCAGCAGCTCGCCAAGCGCCCGAACGCTCCCATCAAGCAAGTCCTGCTCGACCAGACCATCATTTCGGCATCGGCAACATCTACTCAGACGAGATGCTCTGGCTCGCCGGCATCCATCCCTGCGGAAAGTACGCGACATTACTGTGGCGGAATGAACAAGCTTTACGAAGCTATGAAAAGCGTCCTCAAGAAAGGCATCGACTTCGGCGGCGATTCGACGAGCGACTACAGGGATATCAACGGCGAGCGCGGCACGTTCCAAGGCAAGCACGAAGCCTATCGTCGCACTGGACAGCCCTGCCGAAAAAAGGGCTGCAAGGGCACAATCGTCCGCATTCCTTTCATGGGCCGCGGCGCGCATTTCTGCGACACGCATCAGAAATAGACGCATTGACTTTTCCTGATATAGATTATAGAGTTATAAAAACTTTTAAAAATGAAAGCATTATCTGCGTTATCCGGTTTTGTAAACATGTTAGCAATCGCGCTTGCCGTATGGGTATTTTGGTACTTTGCGAAAGAAAAAGGAAATGAACAAAGAGTAAATTGGATGGTTGTTTTAGCTACCATGGTTTTCCTTCTATCACTGCCCAATTTGTTGTATCGCATGTTCCTTTCAAGGAAACGGCGGCGCCTTAAGGAAATTTTCTTTGAGCTTGACGACTCCCTATGGGATGACACTTCGCACCCTAGCACTTTTCAGCTTAAGAACGAGCTAAATGAAATTATTAGGGATAGAGAAAGAGAGATCAGAGAACTTAAATCTTATCGTTACACAAGCTCGGATTAAATGCCAAAAATGCCGGTCCTGGAACTTAGTTTTCCAGGACTTTTATATTAATCTGAACAATACGACACCAAGCGCGACAGAAACATTCAAGGATTCCTTCTTCCCTCTCATGAGAATTTCTATTATTGCATCACATTCTTTCAAAACCTCTTTCGGAATGCCGGTCACTTCCGCGCCGACGATAAAGGCATTTTTGTTTTTTATTTTCAGTTCTGTGTAATCTATAGATTTTTTATCTTGTTCAATGCCAACAATAAAATAACCTTCTTTTTTGAGCTGGGTAATTAATTCAATACTGTTTTCTACTTGTTCCCACGGCACAAAATCCTCAGCACCAAGGGCAGATTTTGCTAAATCTTTCCGCTTCCTGCCGAAACGATCAATGGGGGCGGGCGTTATGCCGGTCAGATAAATCTTGTCTATGCCCGCCGCATCGGCCGTACGAAACATCGCTCCGACATTTTCCACACTGCGTATATTATCGATAATTAAAATGTTTTCCTTTTTGTCCATATAAATGAATAGTTGGTGAAATTTTTCTGTCCGAGGGTCCCACTCGGTACTCCGAGAAGGGCGCAGGTCGAAAAATTTTACCGCTTGCGATTGCTGCCCAGAAAATTCTTGTTGCGACGATTCTTATGATACGCGATGGCGAAGCGGTGCGCCTCGCTGTTGGCAAGCAGTATCTCCCGCTCGTATTTCCTGCCGAGCTCCTTGTCCCCTCCGATATCTTTGGCCCGATGGCGGTCATCCTTGATGACGGAAACGATCGGGATATCCAAGCCAGCTTCTTTTACGGCGCGCTTGGCTGTATTGATCTGCGCCGTCGAGCCGTCGACGGCGATCAGATTCGGGAAATTCCATTCCGTATGGCGCAAACGCCGGGTCAGGACTTCGTGGAGGGCGCCGGTGTCATTCGCGTCCGTTTGCGTCCTGATGCGAAACTTCTTGTATTCATTCTTGGCCGCTTCACCATCCTCTACTACTGTCATGACTCCCACCATGTTCTTGCCGCCCATGTGAGCAATATCGTACGCCTCGATTCGGAAAGAAACTTGGCGAAAATTCTTGCCTTCGTCTTTGAGCAAGGCGATATCATTGATATGGCCGAGGGCGAAAATTCTTTTCTTCATAACGCTGGCCTGTTCGAACTCTCTGGCTTTCGCGAATTGCATCATCTCTTTCTTGAAGTTCGAGATGACGCGCTTCTTCTTGCCGGCGAAGAAGAGTTTCAGATTCTTTATATTATTTTCGTATATCTCTTTGGCTTCTTCCGTGCCGATATCGGGATTGAGGCCGAGCTGGCGGTAAAAAGTGAAATTGTCGCGCTTGCCGGACTGGGCATCAATAAAGGGAAAGATGTGGCGGATGATCTTCATGGCTTCGCGGAGCTGCGGACCGCTCGTGAACGGCCCGTATGAGGCTTGGAATTTCACATCCTCCCTTTCCAATGACAATGCTCGTTCGCGGATGGTCAGCACCTTTGGAAACTCTTCGCGGGTGATGCAGACCCAGTTCCAGCTCTTATCGTCTTTTTCGCGGGTATTGTAGTAGGGCTTGTGGCGCTTGATGAGGGCAGCTTCAAGGATGAGGGCTTCGAGTACGCTATCGGTTTCCTCAAAATCAATCTTCTCGGCCCGTGTCACCATGTCCACCAGGAGCGGGCCGCGGGTCTGTATCAAATCCGCGCCGAAATAGCTCCGCACGCGGTCGCGGAGCGAAGTAGCCTTGCCAATGTAAGAGATATTTTTTCCTTTTTTGAAAAAATAAACCCCTGGCTTGTTAGGCAGTTTTATTTTTTGTAAGTCTTGACTATACATTTTTTATATGTTAACATTTTTTCCGAATCTAAACAATATTTGAAATTTAAATATTATTTTATGTACAATAGAACTTATCGTGGTCCATCGCCCCAAGAATCAATGGAAAGAGCAAGACAGGCAGAAATAGACTGGTGGAAAAAACTAGATGAAATGATCAAAGATAAAGAACCAGATGAGAAGGGCCATGCCTATGAGGCAAAAACAAATGGTAGACAAGTAGATACCAAAATATGGAGAATGCCCTATACTGGCGATGATGGAATAAGCGGAACATTGATTATAACTAAATATTTTAGTGGAAATATGTACCTAAACAGACAATGTCTTTTCGCTGCCAATCGATGATGTTTTAATTTTCTACTTAAGAAACACGAGTTTATATAAACTCGTGTTTTATTTTTTCAGCACTTTCTTCAGATATTTCCCCGTATAGCTCTTGGCATTATTCGCCACTTCTTCCGGCGTGCCTTTGGCCACGAGCGTGCCGCCGTTCACTCCTCCTTCTGGGCCGATGTCGATGATATAGTCCGAACACTTCACGATGTCGAGATTGTGCTCGATAAGGACGACGGTATTTCCTTTCGAGACGAGCTTGTTCAATACTTCCAAGAGTTTCGCCACGTCGTCATAGTGCAGTCCCACTGTCGGTTCATCAAGAAGATAAATAGTTTTTTCTGTATGCGGACGATAGAGCTCGCTCGAGATTTTTACGCGCTGGGCTTCTCCGCCCGAGAGTGTGGTCGCCGACTGTCCCAGCTCGACATAGCCAAGGCCCACGTCCATGAGAGTCTGGAGACGATCACCTATCGCCGGAATATCTTCGAAGAATTTCAAGCCTTCTTCGACAGTCATCTTGAGAACTTCATAGATATTCTTTTTCTTGTATTTCACCGTCAGCGTCTCTTTGTCGAAGCGCTTGCCGCCGCAGACATCGCAGGTGACGTATACCGTCGGCAGGAAGTGCATTTCTACAGCAATCTCGCCGTTGCCTTCGCAAGCTTCACAACGGCCGCCTTTGACGTTGAAGGAAAATCTGTTTGCTTTCCAGCCGCGCAGGCGAGCTTCTTCAGTCGTCGCGAAAATATCACGGATGTGGGTAAAGGTGCCGGTATACGTGGCGATATTCGAGCGCGGCGTGCGGCCGATGGCCGACTGGTCGATGAGAATGGCGCGGGAAAGATACTCCGTGCCAGTAAATGATGCGCAGTTGTAAACCTTTGCCGTGCGGAAGGCACGCTCGTAACGGGCCTGCAGGTTCTTGTGCAGGATCTCGTACATGAACGAGCTCTTGCCCGAGCCGGAGACGCCGGTGATGCTGGTCATGACGCCGAGCGGGATATCGACGTTCATATTCTTGATATTGAAAACTTTTCCGCCGACGATTTTCAGATGACCCTTGGCTTCGCGGCGCTTCTTCGGCACTTCGATCCTCGTTTCCTCGCGCAGATATGCGAGCGTACGCGAACCGCTGGTGTTCTTCTTGGCGGTCAGCAGGTCTTCGAGCCAGTCGGCTACGATCACTTCTCCGCCGTGCACGCCGGCCTTCGGACCGATGTCTACGATATAGTCAGACGCATAGATCGTATCTTCGTCGTGTTCTACAACGAGAATAGTATTTCCCAGATCGCGCAGGTTTAACAAGGTTT
Source organism: bacterium (assembly GCA_037200905.1). Classification (GTDB taxonomy): domain Bacteria; phylum Patescibacteriota; class Minisyncoccia; order Phycocordibacterales; family UBA9973; genus UBA9973. The sequence continues at coordinate 150,435 of JBBCGN010000001.1, read as the reverse complement.
TTATGAGCCTGTCGTTGTCACGCTGATGCAGGCCAATGGTCGGCTCGTCGAGCACGTAGAGTGCGCCGACGAGACGAGAGCCAAGCTGCGAAGCCAAGCGGATGCGCTGGGCTTCCCCGCCCGAGAGCGTGTTGGCCTTGCGCGAGAGCTGGAGGTAATCGAGACCGACATCGAGCATGAACTGCAGACGCGCCTCGATCTCACGCACTACGGGCACGGAGATTTCTTTCTCCTGTTCCGAAAGTTTCAGATTCTTGAAAAAGTCATGGGCCTCTTCGATGGTCAGACCGGCGAGATCGAGGATATTCACTTGCTTCTTGTGGGTCTTATTCGCTTTGTTTTCTGGGCCGACATTATGCGCGGAGAGAAACACATTCAAGGCTTCGGGACGCAGGCGCGCGCCATGACAGGCATCGCACGGCTCGTCGCCGCCGAAGTACTTGGTGCCGAGGCCATTACAGACCGGGCAGGCGCCGTAGGGAGAATTGAAAGAGAATAATCGCGGCTCGACTTCGGGGAAAGAAAAGCCGTCGTTCTTGCAGGCGAATTTCGCGGACATGAGCGTCTCTTCTTCGCCGATCTTCACCGACACGAGGCCGTCGGACTCGAGCAATGAGCGCTCGAGCGCTTCGGACAAGCGCATGCGGCTGCCATCCTTATCGCTCACAAATTCATGCAAAAAGAATTTATCCACCAAGACATCGATGTCATGCGCATTATTCTTTGAAAGAGTGATCTTCTCGCGCAGTTTCTTCATCTCGCCGTCGAGACGGACATCGGCAAAGCCCTTGCCGAGCAAATCATAGAGCAGCTGATAGTACTCGCCTTTCCTGCCGCGGACTACCGGAGAGAAGATACTGATTTCCGTCTCGTTCCATTCCACGCCCATGACAGACTTGTCCTTCTTCTTGTCCTTGCCGCCCTTGTTCAGTGCATTTATCTTTTCCAAGATGAAATTCAGAATCTCCTCGTTCGAGAGCTTCTTGATCTCTTCGCCGCAGACCGGACAATGCGGATGGCCGATGCGGGCGTACATGACGCGCAGGTAGTCGTAGATCTCAGTGATAGTGGCCACCGTCGAACGCGGATTGTTCGAGCGAGATTTCTGATCGATGGATATCGCCGGCGAAAGTCCGGTGATCTCATCGATATCGGGCTTCGGCATCTGATTCAGGAACTGGCGGGCATAGGAAGACAGCGACTCGACATAGCGGCGCTGGCCTTCGGCGAATATGGTATCGAATGCGAGCGAAGACTTGCCCGAGCCGGAGACGCCGGTGATGACCACCATCTTGTTGCGCGGCATTTCCACGCTGATGTTCTTCAGATTGTGGGTTCGTGCCCCTTTTATGGTTATTTTGTCTATATTTTGCTGGTGTTTCATTTGATTTTTGCCATATAACGTATTTCGCACCCCGCACAGTTCTATGGGGGGTGTATCAGTATTAAGCTATGCGTAGTATAGCATATCAGTCCAGAAATTGACAAAACGCATGAAACTAGTAATCTGAACAAGAATCATGATTCTTCACCGAAACAAGTTCGTTCATTCATAAATTTGATAATATGAAAGCAATAAAATCTATCTCGGGCATTTTGGTTTTCCTGATCGGTATCTTGGTTGTACTCCACGGCAGCAGCCTCAATCCGCTGTGGCATATTCCTGGGTATGCAGAGTGGTTCAATTCCCACATTCCTTTTGCCCCACGCCCTATCAATGTATTCGCATGGATTGCTATATGCATCTTCCTCGGTGGCGGTATTGCCGCTTTAGGATTAAAACTAATACCTCCAACTAAAAAAAATTAAACAAGAAAGCATGCAGCTCAAAAGTGGTTCTCTCTGACGCAGAGAGAACCACTTTTTATTTTTCCATCCTGGTCCGGAGCACCGCTATCTCGTCTCGGAGTATGGCGGCCGTCTCGAAATCGAGCTCTTTGACGGCTTTGCTCATCTCTTTTTCCTTTATTTTGATGATTTTCTCGTAGACGGCGTCGCTCCTCTCTTCGTCGGACATGGTAAGCTTTACTTCGGTAATGCCGTCCTTTTTCGTGACTTTCCCCTTATCGCTCTTCAATTCTTTGGCATAGGCCCGCTTGAACACCTCGATATCGAGGGCCAGTTCGGCGTTCACGGCCTTGCCGTGTTCGGACTCCATCTCTTCGGTAATATCCTTGATGTTCTTCAGGATGGTTTTCGGCGTAATGCCGTGCTTCTTGTTGTATTCGAGCTGCACATCGCGGCGGCGGTTCGTTTCCCGTATCGCTGCCTCCATCGAGCCTGTCATGATATCGGCATAGAGTATCACCCTTCCCTCGCTGTTGCGGGCGGCGCGGCCGATGGTCTGGATGAGCGAAGTCTCCGAACGCAGAAAGCCTTCCTTGTCCGCATCAAGAATGCCGATCAGTGCCACCTCCGGCAGGTCGAGGCCCTCGCGGAGCAGGTTCACGCCTACCAATATGTCCATATTGCCCTTTCTGAAGTTCGTCAGGATCTGGATGCGCTCGATGGTCTTGATCTCGCTGTGCAAGTATTCGGCCTTGATGCCTTTCTCCTTGAGGTATGTAGACAGGTCTTCGGCCATGCGCTTGGTCAGCGTCGTCGCCAGTACTCGAAAGCCTGCCTTGATGGTCTTTTCCGCTTCCGCGATGAAATCCTGTATCTGGCCGGGATACGCCGCTTTCTCGCTGACCGGCTTAATAGTGATTTCCGGATCGATCAGTCCGGTCGGGCGGATGATTTGCTGCACGATCTGGGCGCTTTCCTCTTTTTCCTTGTCGGACGGCGTAGCAGAAGTATAGATGACCTGGCCGATGCGCTCCTTGAACTCTTCGTATTTGAGCGGACGGTTGTCCTTGGCAGACGGCAGGCGGAAGCCGTATTCCACGAGGGTGTTCTTGCGCGACGCATCGCCGGCATACATGCCCTGGAGCTGCGGCAGGGTGACATGGGACTCGTCGATAATTGTCAAAAAGTCGGGCACACTCTCAAAGCCATCTTCGCGGCGAGCAGATGGATCTTGCCCTTCCAAGACAGAGCGCGAATGGCGGCGAGAGTGTGCCCGACTTTTTATATGCGGGAAATACGAAAGCAGGGTCTCCGGCGGATCGCCCGCGCGCTTGCCGGAAAGATGGCGGGAGTAGTTCTCGATGCCGTTGCAGTAGCCGATCTCCTTGATCATGGCGAGGTCGTAGTTGGTGCGGCGCTTGATGCGCTCGGCTTCCAAGAGCTTCCCTTCCTTGTTGAATTTCTTGAGCTGTTCCTCGAGCTCGGCCTTGATGGAGACAAGCGCTTTCTTCTTCTTCTCGTCTTCGGTGATGAAGTGCTTCGCGGGAAAGATAAAGATGCTATCCTCTTCTTTGAGAATCTGCGCCGAGACGGGATCGACTTTCGTGATATTGGAAATGGTGCCGCCGGAGAGGCCGACCTGATACATCATGGTCTCCGACACCGGCATGAACTCCACCTTCGAGCCGACCGCGCGGAACTGGCCGGGAGAAAGGTCGGCATTGGTGCGTTCGAAATGTATCTCGATGAGGCGCTTCATGAGGGCGAGGCGGTCCATCTTCATGCCGACATCGAGCTTGAGATTCACTTTCTCGTATTCTTCCGGAGAACCGAGGCCATAGATGCAAGAAACCGACGCGACGATGATGACATCGCGGCGCGTGAGCAGGGCCTGCGTAGTAGCATGGCGAAGACGATCGATCTCCTTGTTGATCTGCGCATCCTTCTCTATATACGTATCGGATACCGGCATGTAGGCTTCCGGCTGGTAGTAGTCGTAGTACGAGACGAAATAGTGCACCGCCGCATCCGGAAAGAATCCGCGGAACTCCTGAGCGAGCTGGGCGGCCAACGTCTTGTTGTGAGCGATGACGAGCGTCGGCTTGTTATGCTCGCGGATGACGTTCGCCATGGTAAAGGTCTTGCCCGTGCCCGTGGCGCCGAGCAGGGTCTGGGCCCGCATGCCTTCGTCCAAGCCTTTGACGAGCGCAGAAATCGCCGCAGGCTGATCCCCGGCCGGCTCGAACTCGCTGTTTAAATTGAAAATACTTTTTGACATGTATTAGTAGCACTATAGCACTTTATGAAAAAAGACAAAAAGAAAACCCTTTCATAGAAAGGGTTTGTGTGATGGAGATATGTTTATTGAGTTGTGTGTTTGTTGTTGTGTTTTGTTCGGCTGAACCAGTTTTGTTTATGTTTTTGCTTTCTAAGGAAAGCACTTTTTTAGTTTTTGGCCGAAACTCAATGTACTATTGCTTATTGGATTTCTGAATACATTATAGCGCTCACAGGAATACTGTAAAGCCCATACAAGGGAAAACTGTGGATAACTTTGCAACAAAAAAGAGCCTTCTATAATAAGGCTCTTTTTTGTACTTTGTGCGCCCGGAAGGAATCGAACCTTCGACCATCTCCTTAAAAGGGAGCTGCTCTACCGACTGAGCTACGGGCGCATGTGGATTGATAATATCAGATTTCTAGAAAGCTTCAAGCAAAAACTGCTCGAAGGCTGATTCATCGTCGAGAGCCTTCCTGCGAGCTTCCGGCAAGAGATAGGAAATCCTGCCCGCGAAGTGTTTCAGTTCCTGCTCGGAGAATTTCCCATAGCTCCGCTTCACGAGCATGTCCTTGGCCTTCCAAAAGAGCACGCCGACGAGCTCTTCCATGCCGACGCCCTGATCCATGGCCATGCGGAAATAGATCCAGAGATTGAGCTTGTCGCGCAGGCCGAAGGCGCTGGCGAGCTGGAAGCTGTTGAAACGCTCCTTCTTGTCGGCAGGCTTGTCGAAGATCTTGATATCGGCGCCGGCATCCTTGAAGCGCTCGAGCACGGGCTTCAAGAGCTTGCCTTCCACGAAGGCGAAATCATTGGCCGAGCCGGCAGCCAGTTCGAGCTTTTTCAATATGAATTCTCTCGCGCTCTCATTCTCGAACGTGCCGGAAAGCACGACGACGGACTTCGGGGAGAAGAGTCCGGCGCCGGAGGCCAGGCTCTCGAATTGCATCTCGTCGAAATCGTTCTTGCCGATAGAGAGGACATCCGCGCCCGTGGGCAGCGATTTCAGGAATCGCTCGAATGCTTCGTGCCTGGTTTTCGCGTCCTCGCCGGCGAATAGGTATATCATCGCGTTAGATGCGCACCATCTTCTTGTATTCGAGATACGGCGCGCCGTACTTCGCTTCGAGGATCTCTTCTTCCCTCTTCAGGAAGACCGCCCGGGTGATGGCGAGGGAGATGAGCGTGAAGAGCATGATGAGGAAAGAATTGGCCATGATGCCGAAGCCGAGGGTCAGGAAGAAGAGGCCCCAGTGCGTCGGGCTGCGGGTGAAGGAATACGGGCCGCCGAGGAACGTCTCCTTGGAGACGGTATGCTTCTTCAGGTTGCGCGAGGTGTTCTGCGCCCAGAGGATCAGGAGCGACGAGAGCATCAAAAGAATGATGCCGATCTGCACATGCGCCTCTCCGCGGAAGACCGGCAGCGGGAAGAACGCGTCGAGCACCACGCCGATGATGAAAAAGAGGAAGTAGAAGGAATAGGATCGTGCCAGGACGTGGTGCACGGTATTGTGAAGGCCGGTGTGATGTTGTGCCGCTTCGCTCATACCGGCATCATAGCACAAAACCCCCTATTTGACTTCATCGAGATTGTTGCCCGAGCCGGAGTGGACGGTCAGCGGGATAGCGGTCTGGTAGTGCAGGAACGAGCGGGAGAGAACGTTCTCCATAGCGCTTCGTATGATCTCTTCGGCCTTCTTGAGCACGCCTTCTTCCACTTCGTACACCAGCTCGTCGTGGATCTGGAGCGTCAGGTGCGCCTTGCCGAGGAGGCCCGCCTTCTCAAGGTCTTCATGGGCGAAGCGGATAGAGAGCTTGATGATGTCGGCAGTGGCCGTGCCCTGGATCGGGGCATTGATGGCCGTGCGCTCGGCCATGTTCTTCAGGAACGGGATGCGCGAGTTGATGTTCGGGAAATACCTGCGGCGGCCGAAGAGCGTCTCGGTATAGGTGTTCTTCATGGCGAAGCTCTTCACGTGCTCGAGATAGTCCCGGATGCCGGAGAACTGCTCGAAATAATTGTCGTAGAATTTCTGGGCCTCTTCGCGAGTGCCGCCGAGGTTCTTGCGGAGAGCGGTCACGCCCATGCCGTACATGACGCCGAAGTTGATGACCTTGGCCCGGCGGCGCATCTCGGCATCGACTTTGTCGATGGGCACGCCGAAGACGAACGACGCCACGCCGGCATGGACATCCTCCCCTTTCGCGAAGATTTCGGTCAGATTCTTGTCGCCGGAGAGTATGGCTGCCACGCGGAGCTCGATCTGGCTGTAATCGAGAGCGAGCAGCTTGTGGCCGGGGCTCGCGATGAATCCGCCGCGGATGCGGCGGCCGAGCTCGGACTTGATAGGCAGATTCTGCAGATTGGGATCCTTTGAAGAAAAAACGGCCCGTCGCCGCTCCTGCCTGGATGAACTGGGCATGGAGCCTATTGTCGAGACCGGCCATCTGAGGAATGAGATCGACATAGGTCGAGAGCAGTTTCTGCAGCTCGCGATAGTCGATAATCTCTTTGATGATGGGGTTGCCTTCCTCAAGCTCTTCGAGCACGGAAATCTTGGTAGAGAAAGAGCCGCTGGCGCTTTTTTTCTTGCCGGATTTGAGGCCCATCTTCTCGAACAAGACTTCGGCGAGCTGTTTCGGCGAATTGATGTTGAATTCCGTGCCGGCCATCTTGTAGATCTTGGCCGTGAGCTTGTCGAGTTCCTGGTGGTATTCCTTGGAAAGAGCAGTGAAATATTCTTGTCGATCAGAATGCCGTGATCCTGCATCTCGCGGATGATGGGCATGATGGGCTTCTCTATCTCCTCGTAGACTTTTTCGAGCTTTCCTTCCTTCAGCTTCTTGAAGATATGCTCGCGCGCCGTTTCGAAGGAATCGGTGTTGGCGAAATTGAGGATGTCATCGAGCGTGGGATTGCTGATGTCGGAATTGATAAGCCAAAGTGCGATAGAAGTTTCCATCAATTCCCCGCTCTTCACCGTCTCGCTCGATTTCGAAGGCGGAGCTATCAGTTCGAGCTTCTCTGTCGCGCTCTGGCTGCCGCTCGATCCGAAGAAGCTGCGGACTCGCGGCACCAGGCTGCGGAACTCGTATTGCGAGAAAATTTGCTCTATCTTCTTGATATCGGCGTTCTGCCAAAATGTCTTCTCAGGAATCTTGAAATCGACCGGGGCATCGCGCCGGATAGTGGCGAGGGTCTTCGAGAAGAGCGCTTCCTCTTCGTTGGCGCGCAATAGCTCTATCATGCGCGGGCTGATGCCGGCAGCCTTGAAAGCCCCTTCGTCCTTCTTGAGCTTCTTATATATGTCTTCGACGGTGCCGAAATTCCTGATGAGGTCCGTGGCGGTCTTCTCCCCCACGCCCTTGATGCCGATGATATTGTCGGAAGGATCGCCGCGCAGGCCCTTGTAGTCCGGCAGGAGTTTCGGCGCAAATCCGAAGCGCTCCATCACGCCGTCCTCGTCATACAATATGGTGTCCGTGATGCCTTTCTTCAGGGTATAGATCTGCACCTTTTTGCCGTCGACGAGCTGCATGGTATCCATGTCGCCGGAGGCGATGATGATGTTCGTGCCCTTGTTCTTCTTCAGCTGATCGGCGATGGTGCCGAGCACGTCATCGGCTTCGAAGCCGGGAGCGTCGTAGATTGGAATATTGAACGCTTCGAAAATGCTGCGGGAACTTTTCAGCTGGGAGATGAGCGCATCATCGGCTTTGGCCCGTCCGGCTTTGTATTCCTTGTAGGCTTCATGCCGAAATGTCTTCTGCGGCAAGTCATAGCAGGCCACGATGTAATCGGGCTTGAGGTCGGCGATGATCTTCATGAGCATGTTCGACAGGCCGTAGAGAGCGCCGGTCGGCTCGCCCTTCGAGGACAGGAATTCCGGCAGGGCGTGATAGGCGCGATGGATGATGGCGTGCGCATCGAGCAGCACCAGAGTTTTCTTGGTATTTGCAGGCTGTGCGGCTGGTTTCTTGGCTGGCATTATGGTGATTATAGCACCTCGGCCGGTTTTATATTTTGACCTTGAATACCCGCCCGCCGTCCTTGGCATGAGCGATGGCGATGCGCGAGTGGCCTTTCGGCATGGCTTTCTGGACGCGTTCGGGCCATTCGATGAAAATGAGATTTTCTTTGCTCGAAATGATGTCTTTCCAGCCGAGGATTTCTATCTCCTTCTCGTTCTTGAGACGATAGGCATCGATATGGAAGAGTGTTTTGTGAGCCTTTCCCTTGAGCGGATATTTCTTCATGATGACGAACGTGGGGCTGCTGACTTTCCGCGTGACGCCGAGCAGCTTGGCCGCATGCTTCACAAAAGCCGTCTTGCCGGCGCCGAGATCGCCGTAGAGGCCGACCACTGCGGCCTTCGCGTGCTTTTTCTCGGCGAGTTCCCGCAAAAATGCTTCCGCGATCTTTTCGGTATCCTTGATATTTTTGGAGATTTTCGGCGCGGCTTTCACCATGCCTCCATATTAACATGAGCGCGTGCGGGCCACTATTATTCCGCACTTGGATACGATATACTGTCAGTACAATGGCTCAATTTGATGAAGAAAAACCGGAACGGCAGCTCGAAGAGCTGCGCAAGGCAGAGGAGGAACAGCTCGTAGAGGTGCTCGCCGCGTCGAAATACAAGCTGCCCTACGTCGACTTGTCCCGCCTCGGCGTCGACAACGAGGCCCTGCGCATCATCCCCGAGAGCGAGGCCCGCGAATGGCGCGTGGCGCCGTTCAAGCTCTCCGGCAAGAACATCTTCATCGCCGTGCGCACGCCCGACCCGGACATCATCTCCCGCCTGAAGGACGCGGCGGAGCGGAAGACCCTCGTGCCGACGTTCTACATGGCCTCCATGGCCTCGCTCGAGAAAGTCTGGGACCGCTACAAGGAAATCTCGCTCGCCGGAGAACACGAAAGTGGGCGGCCTCGATATCAGCGGCGAAGTGCTCAAGGAAACGGCCAAGGACATCCACAAGATGCAGGACATCGAGGCTCTCATCAAGGACTCGCTCGTCTCCGACGTGCACAAGATCTCCCGCATGCTCGAGATCATCCTTGCCGGCGCCATCGCCATCAAGGCTTCCGACATCCACATCGAGCCGGAAAAGGACCAGATCCGCCTGCGCCTGCGCCTCGACGGTGTGCTCCAGGACGTGATGTTCTTCGACGCCCATCTCTACCACCTGCTCAATTCCCGCATCAAGCTCCTCTCCGGCATGAAGATCACCTCGAACGTGGCCCAGGGACGGCCGCTTCAGCATCATGGAAGACGCCGAAGAGATCAGCATCCGCACCTCGCTCATCCCGGGCGCCTACGGCGAAGCCATCGTCATGCGAATACTGGACCCGAAGTCCATCCAGGTGAAGTTCACCGACCTCGGCATCGACTCCGTACTGATGGCCATCATCGAGAAGGAGATCGCCAAGCCGAACGGCCTGATCCTGGTGACCGGCCCCGACCGGCTCCGGCAAGACCACCACCCTCTACGCCTTCATCCGCAAGATCTACTCCACGGAGATCAATATCATCACCATCGAAGACCCGATCGAGTACCACCTCGAAGGCATTACCCAGACCCAGGCCGAAGACAACTACACCTTCCCCGAAGGCCTGCGCTCCGCCGTCCGCCAGGACCCGGACGTGATCATGGTGGGAGAGATCCGCGACGCCGAGACGGCGGAGATCGCTGTGCAGTCTTCGCTCACCCGGCCACCTAGTGCTCTCTACCCTCCACACCAACAACGCCGCCGGGGCCATCCCCCGCCTCATCGACCTGTCGGTCAATCCGAAGATCCTCGTTTCGGCCCTGTCGCTCTCCATCGCCCAGCGCCTGGTGCGAGTGCTCTGCCCCGACTGCAAGGAGGAGAAGGAATTGGCCGAAGCAGAAAAGAAGACCCTGATGCTCGCGGTGCAGAGCATGAAGGACGAGGGCAAGGATCTGGCCACATACAATATCAATCCCAACGCGCCGTTCAAGATATTTTCCCCCGTCGGCTGCGACAAGTGCAACGGCACCGGCTACCGGGGCCGCATCGGCATATTCGAGGCTATCAAGACCGACGCGGAAATCGAGAAGATCATCACCGAAAATCCGAGCGAGCGCGAGATCAAGAAAGCCGCCCGGGCCCAAGGCATCCTCACCATGCGCCAGGACGGCGCGGTCAAGATATTGAACGGCATTACCTCTATCGCCGAAGTTCAATCCCGTCGTGGACTTGAACGAGGAATAAAAGCTACTTACTGTTAATTAGCTTCTAATTTAGAAAAAATTAATAATTTGTAATTATAGCCTTATTTTTTGGTCTTAAAATAGTACTTGCTATTTTACTATTAATTATGTTAAAATTAACAGTATGGCAAAAATACCAAAACCGACAGCTTGGATAGAGCTTATAAGTGATGACTTAATAAAAAGAGCAGCCAATTCCCCCGCTCTGGAAGAGCTGTTACATAAAGCACAGAAAAATTACCTTTATTGGGATACTTTTAAGTATCAAACCATACCAGCCGGCTTCACAAAAGAAGAAGCTTGGGCATATTTAAAACTTCGAAGAAGTTCTCTCTCTCAAAGGACACCAGTTAAATCAACAACTGGAAAATTATTTGAATTTGCTGTCGTTAATACTCTTTACCAGAAATTAAATTTCATTGATACTCATGCTGCAAGCTTTATAAAAACAACTAAACTTTCTGATACACAGAAAAATAAATTTATTATTGCAGGATTGACTGAAGAAGCAATTGCAACCAGTCAAATTGAAGGAGCAAACACATCAAGAAAGGTTGCGAAGGAATTGCTCAGATCACAAAGGCCAGCAAGGACAAAGGATGAACAAATGATAGTGAACAGTTACGAAATGATGCAGAAATTAACGGAATGGAAGAATTTGGATTTAAGCGAAGATATGTTACTTGAAATTCAAACAATTGTCACCAATAAAACATTTGACGATAATCATGATCAAGGGAGATTTAGGACCGATGCTGACGAGATTGTTGTAAAAGACCCTGTTACGAACGAAATTGTACATACGCCACCAGTAGAAAAAGATATGCATAGTGAATTAAAAAAGCTGATTGAATTTGCTAATAAGCCTGAAGTTGAAGAAGATGGTGATTTTATCCATCCTGTAGTCAAAGCAATAATACTACACTTTTGGATAGCATATTTGCATCCTTTCGTTGACGGAAATGGCCGAACTGCTCGAGCTGTTTTTCACTGGTATTTATTAAAGCATGATTATTGGTTAGTTCAATATTTGGCCATTTCTAGAGCAATCGTGCATTCAAGAAAAAAATATGATAACGTCTTCATTTACTCAGAAAATGAAAACGACTTAACTTATTTTATTTCTTATATAGCTGATTCTTTTAAAACTGCAATTAATAAATTCCTAGAATATTTTAATGAGAAAATGCAAGAGGCAGAAAACCTAAAACTGGTTGCGTATAAGTTTGATGACTATAATCCGAGGCAAATTGCTTTATTGCAATATTTTTTGGATAATAAAAATTACACTTCCACAGAAGTCACTATTCATCAATCGAAGCATGGATTTCACGCCCAGACAGCATACAATGACTTAGTTTACTTAGTGGATAAAGGGTTACTTGTTCAAGTCTCTAAAAAGAGGAAACACATTTTCATGCCTAACATTCAGGCAATCAAGAAGCTGTTTAAGTAACAGAAACTAAAAAAGCACTAATCTCTAAACAATCCTTTCAGGGCTGAGCCCCGAGAGTAACAAATTCTTAAGGATAACCCCAGACGCCTATAAATAGTACCAGAACGTCCTTTGCGAATTTGTATAACCGATGGCTGATTGCTTAGAGATTAGCGCCTTCTTGCGAAAACCGAACCTCTTGTCTCACGTGTGTAATTGTACTATATAGGAAAATACGCAACCGAGGCGTAAATGCTATAATGTGCACATATCTGTTGGTAGGGTGTTGATACGCTGTGTATAATCCCCTATAAATACAGTATAGCATAATATAAAATTAATGTCAAGCGATACTCAGAACGAAATTGAAAAGAAAGGAGATTCCAAGACCGCCTTGGGAGAGGACTCCTTTTGGACCAAACCCTCCGCCCGGGCCGGTGGGACGAGTACATCGGCCAAAAACATATAAAAGACAACGTTAAAATCCTGCTCCGGGCCGCCGAAGAGCGCGGCCAGATACCCGAGCATATCCTCTTTTACGGCCCTCCGGGCCTCGGCAAGACCACCCTGGCACACCTCATAGCCAAGGAGACGGGCAAGCAGATGAAGATCACTTCCGGGCCGGCTATCGAGAAAGTCGGCGACCTGGCCTCGATCCTCACCAACCTCGCCCCCGGCGACATCGTCTTTATCGATGAGATCCACCGCCTGAACAAGATGGTAGAGGAAATCCTCTACCCCGCCATGGAGTCGGGTGTTTTGGACATCATTATCGGCAAAGGCCCTTCCGCTCGCACTATCCAGCTCGAGCTGCCGCCGTTCACCCTGATCGCCGCCACCACCCGCGTCGCGCTCGTGTCCTCCCCGCTCCGCTCACGCTTCTCCGGCGGCGTCTTCCGCCTCGAGTTCTATACCAATGAAGAGATCGCCGAGATCGTAAAGCGCTCGAGCAAGCTCTTGGAGACGGAACTCGAGACCGAAGCCCTGGAAGAGATTGCCAAGCGCAGCCGCTTCACTCCTCGCACGGCGAACTACTTCCTGAAACGCGTCCGCGACTTCGCCCAAGTGAACAAGAAGAATATGGACAAGCAGACGGTGAAAGATGCCCTCAACATGCTGGCCATCGACGACATCGGCTTGAACTCTTCCGACAGGAAATTCCTGGAAATATTGATAGAGAAATTCGACGGCGGGCCGGTAGGGCTCAAGACCATGGCCGCAGCCATGAGCGAGGAAGAGGCTACGGTAGAGGAAGTCATCGAGCCGTATTTGATCCAATTAGGCCTGCTCGAACGCACCGCCCGCGGCCGAGTGGCTACCAAGAAAGCCTACGACCATCTCGGATTTGATTTTAAAAGAGAACAGAATACTTTATTGTAAATAAAAAACGAAGAGGATTTTCCCTTCGTTTTTAAAAAACAGCAATAAAATCACAAGAATCTTTGCAGTGTAAGTCGTTAGCACATCGATAACCCGCAGAGAAATTGAAATTGTTTCTGGTGGAAATAAGAGGAAACATATGCAAGTTTCCCTTTGGGGATGCAAATCTAGTGCCAAGAAAATAGATCCTCTTATTTTTCCACAAGCTCTTAATGCTCGCTGGGTAATTCAGCACAAATTCCATTATTTCTACATTGCAAAGGGTTTTATCGAAATCGCTTTTGAAAGATGTGAGCAAATTCTCAATTGACCATTTTTCATTTTCGTCTTTTAGAATTTTCGAGATTTCAATAAGTTGGATGTGATTTAATTGGCAAAGTTCATTATTATCAACTTGATCTTTGACTTTCCAGCCATAATAAGCAAGAGCGTTAAACATACTAAATTTTTCAAAAGTCTATCATAGAATGATGATATGTAAAGAAATAATTTGCTCTTTGCTTAAAAACCTCTTAAGATAAAAATATGTCAGGACACAATAAATGGGCGCAGATAAAACACAAGAAGGCTATTACCGACTCGAAGAAGAGCAAGATATTCTCGAAGCTCGTGCGTTTCATCGCAGTCGAAGCACGGCTCTCGGGCGGGAAAGAATCTCCGGGCCTGCGCGCCGCCATCGAGAAGGCCAAGAAAGTGAACATGCCTTCGGAAAATATCGAACGGGCCATCAGGAAAGCCGCCGAACCGTCGGCGCACATGGACTCTATCACTTACGAAGCCTACGGACCGGGCGGCGTGGGAATCATTGTGGAGACGCTGACCGATTCGAAGAACAGGACGGCGCAGGAAGTGAAGCATATCCTGTCAGAAAACGGCACGGCGCTCAGTGGCATCGGCGCGGTGGCCTGGGCCTTCAAGAAAGAGATGATGCCGGAAGGCTTGATCTGGATTCCCACTTCTACCATTCCCCTCTCCGACACCGACCTCGGACTGCTGGAGAAATTGGTGAACGAGCTCGAAGAGAACGACGACGTGCAGGACGTCTATACCAACGCCGAATAAGTGCTAGAATCAAGCTATGAGTCCCGTTAGAAACCGCGGTCGCACTATTTACAAATTAGACTTAACTCGTCACGGTCAGACCGTGACCTGTTTCTAACGGGATGAGAATTTTAGGCATAGACCCGGGGTTCGAGCGGCTCGGTGTAGCAGTACTCGAGAAGAATGCGGGCGACAAGCGCGAGCGAGTGCTCTTTTCCGAGTGCTTCAAGACCTCGAAGGAGCTGGAATTCCCGGAACGCCTGGCGCTCGTCGGCCGGGAAATACGCGCTGTCATAAAGAAATATGTACCGGAACGGCTGGCCATCGAGACGCTCTTCATGACTAACAACCAGAAAACGGTGATGCACGTGGCCGAGACGCGCGGCGTGATACTCTACGAGGCGAAATCGGCGGGCCTCGAGATATTCGAGGCCACTCCCTCGCAGATAAAAGTGGCCGTTACCGGCTCGGGACGCGCGGACAAGCAGCAGATCATCAAGATGGTAAAGATGCTCGTGGAAATACCGAGCACGAAGACTTCTGACGACGAGCTCGATGCCATCGCCATCGCCATTACCGGCTTCGCACATCATCGCTCGTAAAAACGTTCCGACTTATCCACATTTTCTATTGCGAAGGCTTTCCGTATTTGATACAAAGTATGCACAAATACATTTGATGAAAATTTATTTTTATAAAGGTCGTTTTAGAAAATTTTTTTGCAAATCACATGGGTTACGATGATGACATATTGATGGAGGAGCAGACGTTCCGCGTCAGCGACGAAGATGCTGAAGACGAAGCGTTCGACCCTCTCGAAGATCCGGATCTGGAGCCGGGAACGCTCGATGACGACGAGTTCGAGGAGGATCCTGATTCCAGTTTCAGCTAATACGAAAAGAGCCCCGAGAGGGGCTCTTTTTCTTTTATATGATCTTCACGAACCGGCGCTTGCCGATCTTGAATTTCATGCCTTTCTCCGGCTTATACTGCACGTCGGTGACCTTTTCATCGGTGTCGAGGTTCGTGATGGCTCCTTCTTCCACCAGGCGCCTGAAATCCCCTTTCGAGGACACCACGCCGCCGGCCGTAAGGATTTCCATGAGCGTCGATTCGAACTCGGTCAGCTTGAACGACATCATATCTTCGGGGATTTCTCCTTTTTGGAACGTACTGTGAAAATTCTTTTCCGCTTCTGCTGCTTTTTCTTTGCCATGGTAAAAGGTCACGATCTCGAGCGCGAGTTTTTTCTTGAACTGCATAGGGTTTTCTCCGCCCACTATTTTTGCTTTCATATCGCGGATGTCATCCATAGGCACGCGGGTCACCAGTTCGAAGTAATCGAATATGACATCGTCGACGATGGACATGATCTTGCCATACATATCGTTCGGCTTGTCAGCGATAGGGATGAAATTCTTCAAGCTCTTGCCCATCGGCCTGCCGTCCGAACCGGGTCAGTAGCTTCATGGCAACGGCGCACTGGGGTTTCAATCCGAACGAAGGCATGAGATGACGGCCTGCGAGAAGGTTAAATGTCTGATCAGTGCCGCCGAGTTCGACATCGCACTTAATGGCCACGGAATCATAGCCTTGCATGAGAGGATACATGAATTCGTCGAGGGCCGATCGGCTTGCCTCCCTTGTAGCGGAGCATGAACGATTCTCGATCAAGCATCTGCGATATGGTGAATTGTTTCGAAAGATTCAAGACGTCATTGAAGCGGAGCTTTTTGAGCCACTTTGAGTTGTGATAGATCCTGGTCTGCCCCTTGATGACTGTCTTAAAGAATTGCTCCTTATATGATCGTTCATTGTTCCTGATGTCTTTGGCCGTCGTCTCATCGCGCATATCTACCTTATCAGAGTGATCGCCGACGAGGGTGGTAAAATCGCCGATGATGAGAGTGACTTTGTGCCCGAGCTCCTGGAAATCGCGCAATTTGCGGTGGATGACGGAGTGCCCGAGGTGCAAGAACGACCCCGTGACGTCGGTTCCGAGCTTGAAATGGAGCTGTTTTCCGCTCATGAGCTGCTTTTTCAGCTCTTCTTTGGGTGAAAACTTCATGAACGCCCGCGGGAGAGAATTTCATCGATTCTTTTCTCGTCAGTAATGATTGCCATAATCGTCATTCTACCATCGCGTCCTGATTTTTAAAAGTTTCTTACCCGACAGGCCGTTTTCTGCTATGATGATATGAATGGCAAAACGGGGCAAAATAGATACGTTTTTCAGGAACATGAAGATACTTTTCACGTACCTTTTCGTCATGGCGAAGCGGAAACTGCATAAGCTTTCCGTCTTCGCCGAAAATTCTCGAAAAAATACCTGAAGCGCAGGTATTGGCCGCTCTTCGCGGGCGCCTGCATCATATTCGCGAGCATCGTGCTGATCTGGATCTCGACGCTCAAGATCCCGGACTTCAACTCGTTCGAGGACCGCAAGGACATAAGTTCCACCAAGATATACGACCGCACCGGCGAGATCCTGCTATACGACATCCACAATGACGTGAAGCGCACCAATATCACCTTCGACGAGATGGGCGCCAATATCAAGAACGCCACGGTGGCCATCGAGGACAGCCAGTTCTACAGCCATAGCGGCGTGCGTATCACCTCCACCATCCGCGCGGTGCTCTCGAACGTATTCCATATCGGCATCGGCGGCGGCGGATCGACCATCACCCAGCAGCTCATCAAGAATACCTTGCTCACCCCGGAGACGACCACGTTCAAGAAAGTCATACGCAAGATGAAGGAATGGGTGCTCGCCGTGAAGATCGAGAAAGTGCTGTCGAAGGAGCAGATACTGCAATACTACCTGAACGAGAATCCGTACGGCGGCAACATCTACGGCATCGAGGAGGCGGCCAAGACGTATTTCGCCAAGGATGCCCGCGATCTCGACATCGCGGAAGCGGCCTATCTCGCCGCCATACCGCAGTCGCCGACCACCCTGTCGCCCTACGGCAAGCACAAGGACAAGCTCGAAGGACAGGAAGAACCTGGTGCTCTCGCGCGAGCGCGAGCTCGGATTCATCACGGATGACGAGTACAGCGCCGCGAAGACCGAGATCGTAGCCTTCCAGCCGCAATCGACGCTCGGCATCAAGGCCCCGCACTTCGTCTTCTTCATCAAGGATTATCTCGAGGACAAATACGGCGCCGACATGGTGGAAAACGGCGGACTGAAAGTCACCACGACGCTCGACTACGACCTCGAACAGAGCGCGGAGAAGATCGTGAAGGACGGCGCTCTCGCCAACGAGAAGACCTTCAACGCCACCAATGCCGCTCTCCCATCGATCCGAAGACTGGCCAGATCCTTTCCATGGTGGGCTCGCGGGACTACTTCGACAAGGCCATCGACGGCAACTATAACGTCGCCACCGCCGACAGGCAGCCGGGATCCTCGTTCAAGCCGTTCATCTACGCCACGGCCTTTGAGAAGGGCTTCACGCCCGATACGGTGCTCTTCGACCTGCCGACGGAGTTCGATACAAACTGCAACGCCTACGGCAAGGCCCTGCCCGGACACAATCAGAATGATTGTTACATGCCGCAGGACTTCGACGGCAAGTTCCGCGGGCCGATGTCGCTCCGGAACGCCCTGGCCCAGTCCATCAACGTGCCGGCAGTGAAGCTCTTCTATCTCGTCGGACAGAAGGACGCTGCCAATCAGGCCGCAGAGATGGGCATCTCCACCTTGACCGATCCTTCGCGCTACGGCCTTACCCTCGTCATCGGAGGCGGCGAAGTCACGCCGCTCGACATGACGAGCGCCTACGGCGTCATGGCTGACGGCGGCGTGCGCAATCCGTATACCGGCATCCTGAAAGTCGAGGACGAGAAGGGCAACGTCCTCGAGGAATACGAGCAGAACCAGAAGCAGGTGCTCGACAAGAACGCGGCCCTGACCGTTTCCGATATCCTCTCCGACAACGTGTCCCGCGTGCCGACGTTCGGCCTGCATTCCGCCCTGGAAATTCCCGGCAAGCAGGTAGCGGTGAAGACCGGTACCACCAACAACGACAAGGACGCCTGGACCATCGGCTATACGCCCGACATCGCTGTCGGCGTATGGGCGGGAAACAATGACAATACCAAGATGAAGAGCGGCGGCTCGGCCATCGCCGCGCCGATCTGGAACAAGTTCATGACCGAAGCTTTGAAAAAATATCCCGACGACAAGTTCGAAGCGCCGAATCTCTCCGTCGACCCGGCAGCGGTCAAGCCGGTACTGCGCGGGCATTGGGAAGGCAACGACAACTTCTTCATAGACAGAGTGTCGGGAAAGCTCGCCACGGAAAACACCCCGCCGGAAACGCGCGAGGAAAAAGTGGTGACGAACGTGCATTCGATACTGTACTGGATCGACCGCAACAATATCACCGGCCCCGCTCCGGCCCATCCGGAAACCAATCCGCAATTCCAGTTATGGGAGGTTCCGGTGCAGAACTGGTGGGCCCAGAACGCTTCGCGATATCCGATCGTGGGATGGAACGATAAGCCCGGCGCCACCGACGACATACATACGAGCGCGGAAGAATCAAAAGTTTCCATCATCGAGCCGAACGCGGGCAAGACGTACGCTCCCGATGAAAAGATAGAGTTGAAGATCTCGAACATGGGATCCTTCGCCCTGAAAAAGATCGACGTGTACATCAACGACGTGTACCTCGGAAGTTCCGACTATCCCTTCTATTTCTCGTTCATCCCTTCGGAACTGGACAATCTCCAGGCGACGAACACCATAAAGATCGTGTCGTACGACAGCGCGTACAATCACGGCGAGACGACGTCCGCGTTCAAGGTGGCGGAGTAGGGCTACCTGATATCGTACGGGTTTTCCTTGTTGAGAGCCTGCCGCAGAAGCTCGTCTATCCTGTCCCTCTTGAGCAATATCTCGCTCTTGTAAATGGGCTTGATATCGAGATATACCGTGCCGTTCTTCAAGGAGATACCTTCGGAAGGAATGTCGAAGCGTATGACTTTCGATATGACTTCCCTGACCGCTTCCTGCTTCAGCTCCTCTTTCAGGAGCACATTCGAGAACCGCGCCAGCAAGTCTTTTATCTCTATCATCTATCGGTTCATCGGCATGATGAGGTAAATGAAGGAATTCTCGGAGACGCCCGATATGACCATCGGCTTGCCGCCCTGATCGAGCTTTATGAGCACGCTGTCGGTAGTGATGGACTGGAAGCAGTCGAGGAAATATTTGTAGTTGAACGCGAGCTCGACGTCCTCTCCCTCGAGAGAGGCGTCCACATGAGTCTTATTCTCTCCCACATCGTTGTTCTCGGAAGAGAGCTCGAAGACCTTCTCTTTCGGCTTCACGATCAGGTTTATCTGGTTGAACTTGTCGGAAAATATATTGGAAAGCTTCAAGGCGTTCAAGAGATCCTGCTTCAGGAGCACCGCTTCGGTCGAAGATTCTTTCGGGATGATCTGCCGATAGTCGGGAAAGACTCCGTCTATGACTCTCGAAGTGAGATAGATGTTGTCGCTCGTGAAAGAAATCTGATTCTTGCTGAAGCTGATCTTCAATTCCCCTGCCGTCTCTCCGAATACCCGGATGATCTCCGGAACATTCTTGAACGGGATCAGTATGCCCGGAATCTCATCGAGGCCTTTCATCTTTATCTTCTTCTCCGCCAACCTGAAAGAGTCCGTGGAAACGAACACCAATGCGTCGTTATCGGAATAGATGTACACGCTCGATATTTCCGGCTTGATGTCCGACACGGAAGAGCTGTAATACACCGACCTGATGCCGTCTATGAGCTTCTTGGCCTCCATCCTGAAATTCGTGCCGGTAACTACCGGAATGGTCGGAAAATCCTCGTGCGGAGTGCCCTTGAGCTTGATCTTATTCTTCTTGGTCTTGATGGTCAGGTTGCCGTTGTCCTCTTCGAAGGAAACGGTCTCGTTCTGGAAGAAATTAGAGAAGATGCCGGCGAGCACCGAACCTGATACGGCGAGCGTCCCTTCCCTCTCCACTTTCGCCGGAATCTCGATCTCGATGCCGAGGTTGAGATTCGTCGCCCTGATCTTCAGGGATTTCTTCGAAGCGATGAAGAGGATCGATCCGAGCACGGGCAGGGTGAGATTCTTGCCCGTGATCCTTTCCGCATGAGAGATGCTGTCTTTAATTTTTTCGATTTCGCATTCGAGCTTCATATGGGTATATCTTATATATATAATCTATTAATGATATTAGTTCCTGTTGATAAGTGGATAAGTTGATTTGATATTGTTATGTATGGATATGAGAGCGATTTTTATTTTTGTTTCTAACTGATAAGTTTTTCCATGTATGCACAACTTTTATTTCTTAATCTTAGCTTAATTTTCTTATTATTCGTTATAAACATTTTTATTTCGCTTATTGTCGGGTTATAAATTGTTTCTACCCGCTTATCAACAGCTATTTGAACATCACCCGTATCTGTTCCAGCTCCTGCACCAAGTTCGGATCGTTCTTGATGTCCCCCTTTATCTTCAGGTACGAGTGTATGACCGTGGTGTGGTCCTTGCCGCCGAGCTTCTGGCCGATGAGCGGGTACGATACGTTGAAATCCTCGCGCAGGATGTACATGACGATCTGGCGCGCCTTCACGATCTCCTTCCTGCGGGTCTTCTCATAGATCGATGCCTCGTCGAGATTGTAATGATCGCTGACGATCTTCACCACATCCTTGATAGCGACATTCTTTTTCGGACGGATATTGTTCTTGAGCAGGTTTTTGACCTCGGAGAGCAAAAGAGGCTTATTTTTCAAGCGGAATTGCATGATTATGGTATTCAAGCTGCTTCGAGTTCCCTGATATTTCCCTGGATGGCGCTCGCCACATACTCGATGACATCCTGGCCGAGGTCGATATTCATGTCTTGGAGCTTCACCTTCAGTATGGCGAGGCGCGACTCGTATTCCGGCTCGGAGACGTCGACGATCATGCCGGCGGCGAAGCGCGATTTCAGGCGGTCGGCCAGCTCGGGGATGTAATTCGGATGCTTGTCGGAAGAAAAGATGATCTGCTTGTTGTTCTCGTAGAAGGTATTGAAGGTATGGAAGAGCTCTTCCTGGATCTTTTCCATCTTGCCGATGAACTGGATGTCGTCGATGATCAGGAGGTCGTATTTGCGGTATTTCTCCTTGAAAGAATTCGCCTTGTTCGCCTGGAGCGAGTTCACGAAATCGGTGGCGAACTTCTCGAGCGTGAGATAATGCACCTTCTTGCTCGGATATTTCTCCTTGATGGAGTTCCCTACGGCCTGCAGGAGGTGGGTCTTGCCCAAGCCGGTGCCGCCGTAGACGAAAAACGGGTTGTTACTTCGTGCCCGGAGACTCGATGATGGCCTGACCGGCCGCATACGCGAGCTCGTTGAAGCCGCCGACGATGAAAGAATCGAACCGGTAGCGCGCATTGAGATTGTCATCCGGATTTATGTACAGATCCTTGAGCGGCAGCTCCTTATTCGCAAAGGATTCGCCCGTATTCGGGAGATCTTGCTTGATCGCCTCTATTTTAGTGATGACGTACTCCACCGCGCGCATATTCTCATACGTATCGGCTATAGTTTTGGTGATGAGCTTGTGATATTTGTTCTTGAGCCAGTCTCGGACGAACTCGTTCGGGACGCCTACATAGACAATACCCGAATCCTCCTTGAGGATCGAGGTATTCTTGAACCATGTGCTGAAATTCGCTTTAGATACACCCGCTTCTATCTCTATCAAGCAGTTTTTCCAAAGTTGCTTCGTATCCATTGCCCTATAGTATACTATTCCCCTACCGAGTCAAAATTTTAAAACCGTACTAACTCTGTTGATAATCTGTTGATAATTTCCAAGCTGAACGATGAAGTGGTTTTGACTTATGGGCATCTTCAATATATACTGTCCCCATGTCACAAACATACCAGCCTAAGAAAAGGAAACGAGCTAAAGCCCATGGCTTTCTCGTCAGGTCCAGGCTTTCAACCGGTAAAAAAGTCATACAGCGCCGCCGCCGCAAGGGGCGCGCCAAGCTTACCGTCTAATTTCGCCCACTTTCCATGCTTCCTAAAATAAATAGGCCGGACAAGGGAGCGATAGCCGAGCTTTTTTCGACCGGCTTGTCGGTCTCTTCCCGTATCTCACCCTCAAGTTCGTGCCACGAAGCGGCGGCAGGCATTTCCGGGTTTCTTTCATCGTGCCGAAGGCGGCAGCCAAGAGGGCCGTCGACCGCAACATGCTGCGCCGCCGCGGCTACCGGGCCCTCGAGAAGCATGCTACGGCCCTGCCGGCGCAATTCCTCGGCGCTTTCATATTCAACAAGAAAAGCATGGAACAGTTCGGCCAGAGAAGCCGCAGCAAGGCTTTCCGCGGCGAATCGATTACCAATCTGGAGAACGAAATTGAAAAAATACTTCGTAAAATCAATTGACCTGTACCAGAGATATATCTCTCCGCTCAAGAAGCCGAGCTGCGTCTTTTACCCTACCTGCTCGAACTACGCCAAGGAGGCTTTTGAGAAGTACGGCGTCATCAAAGGAGCCTATCTCTCGGCCCGTCGCGTCTTGCGCTGCCATCCGTGGCAGAAAAAGCATATGGATCCGCTCCCGTGAAGCAAAATCAGCGTTTTCTGGCCTTTTCCACAGTTTTCCTATAGAATGGGGAAATGCTTCATACCCTTTGGAATACTATCTTATACAGGCCCTTCGTGAACCTCTTGGCCGCGCTCATCACCGTCATGCCGGGCGGCGATGTTGGCGTGGCCATCATCATACTGACGATCGTGGTGAAGCTCGCCCTCTTTCCCCTGTCGCAGCGCTCCATACAGAGCCAGGCAAGATGAATGTGCTCGCTCCCGAGCTCAACAAGATCAAGGCAAGCGGCGCCTCGAAGGAGGAACAGGCCAAGCAGACCTTCGAGCTCTACAAGAGGGCCAAGACCAATCCTTTCTCCGGCTGCCTGCTCGTGCTGATCCAGATTCCATCATCTTCGCCCTGTATTACGCCTTCTTGAAAGGCATTAACTTCGACAGCGGGGTGCTGTATTCCTTCGTGCCGATGCCCGCGCACATTCAACATGAATTTCCTCGGCCTGCTCGATATCAGCCAGAAGAGCCTGATCCTCGCCCTGCTCGCCGGCGTGTCGCAATTCTTTCAGGCATACTACATGCCCAAACCCGCCCCTTCCGCCGCTGTGGACGGCAAGGCCTCTTTCCAGGAGAGCTTCTCGAAGAGCATGCAGGTCCAGATGCGCTACGTCTTCCCTGTCCTCATCACGTTCATCGCCTATAACGTCTCCGGCGCCATCGCTCTCTACTGGATCGTCAGCAACGCCATGGCCATCGGCCAGCAGGTGTACCTGAAGAGCAAGAAGATCACCGTTGTGGCGGAAAAATAAGCATGCAGAACGACGATATCAAAAACTTAATCAGGGATTTTGATAGAGAAAACTGCCGTTTCCGTGAACGACATCGCCATCGTCGATGCCAAGGCCGCATCGGCCGGGACCTGGTTCGCGGTGGAAATCAGCGAGCCGCACCTTTACCTCTCCCGCAATGCCGAAGCTCTCGCCGCTCTCAACCATCTCGTGCGCAGGATCATCGAGAAGAACGCTCCGGCGAAAACAGACGCGGAAAGGGATGCCGGAAGCGAGATCATGATCGACATCAACGGCTTCCAGAAGAAAAGGATCGAGGCGATCCATGCCGTGGCGTACATGATGGCCGAACGGGCCAGATATTTCAAATCCAAGATAGCCATCGATCCCATGCCTGCCTTCGAGCGCAGAGTTGTGCACGAATTCCTGGCCGATCAGGCTGACGTCAAAACAGAGTCCGAGGGTACGGGCTCTGCGCGGCATGTGGTCATCACTTATATAGGAGCAATATAGCTCTCTCTTGTTATGACGGAACCCATTGCCCGCCATTGGCGGCGCATTGGGCTTGGTCAAAGCCTCCGAACGCGGGACCGACGGTGCAATGCGATGTGCCGTTCCCTGTCGTTGCCGGCGCTACCGCCTGACAGGCTTTGGTAACAGTGTTGTACAGCTGTCCGGAAGGACATACGCCCTGCACCAGGGTCGTGCACTGGCCCGTGTTCGAAGCCACGGTGCCGGCGGGGCAGACGGTTTGCGTAGCGGTAGTCTGGGTGAATTGCGTCGAATTATTTCCGGTATCGATGGTCTTCAAGAGGTCGGGATTGATGGTGAAGAGTATCAGGTATGCCGCGAGGGCGAGCAGGAGCCCGATGATGGCATTGGTGATGCGATGCTTCCCCGCCTCCTTGCTCGAGACCAAGCCGCTGGTCATGTATTGTATGCCCCCTGCTACGATCATGATCATGGCCAGTACGGCGGCGATGCCGATGAGGATCTTTATGATCATGTTCAGATATATGCTCAAGGCATTGTCCTGGGCCGCGTCAAAGGTGGTCTGGTCGCTGAGCGGCGCGAGGAACGTGTAGGTGACGGTGCCCGAATCAGGATTGGCCTGAGCCGATGAATGCATCGGCAACAGAGACATCACGCCGAAGAGGGTCATGCAGAGGAAGATGATCAATTTCTTCGGTATTTTTTTCATATTTAAAAATGAAGACATGCTATTGCAGGTCGAATTCCCACAGGAACGAATCCTTCTTGTTCACGAAGAAGAGATAGCGGCCGTCCTTGTCGAGCGCGGGCTTCGTGCCGTCGATCTCTTCCCCTCCCGGGAAGCTGATCGGATCCGCTACCAGGCTGACCGTGCCGTCGAGGGCGTTCATGCTCCATATCTGATCGGAGAAAGAGATCTTGCCTTTGTACCAGTCATCCGGATACTGGTTGTTCGGGATCAGGGTCTTCGGCACGAAGCAATACAGCGCCGTGCTGGCCTTGGTCCATACGCATTTTTCAGGCATGGTGCGCAAGCCGACGGGGATGACGTTTTTGCTCGCCACGTTGTACAGGCTCAGGCCCAACTGGTCATTGCTGTACAGCACTATTTTGCCGTCGGGGCTGGTCAGGTCGGTCAGGCCGTTTATGTTCCCGAGCACCTGTTGCAGGTCCTGCTTGGCGGGATCGAACCAGTACATGTAGCCCGGGTAGCCGGAGGCGGGCTTGGTGGTGATGGTGACCATGTTCGCGTTCGGCCATTGCGACAGCCATTCGGTGAACGGCGAGTTGAATACCTCCGTCTTCTTGTCCCCGAGATAGCCCGACGTCACGCCCGTCGCGGTATCGGAGATGTCGATGAGATAGAATATCTTTTGGAGGTCGGCGGACATGCTGATATCGGTAATGCCCTCTCCCAGGAAGGAGCCCTTGAGCTCGTTGTTGCCGGTAGTGTCCCCCGCGAGCAGCTCTTTCGGCAGCACTCCCGCGAACGTCTCTATGGTCTCTTGGTCGTTCTTCAGGTACCTCATCACCACGGATTCGGCCTTGCTGTCGAAGTACGCGTCATAAATTTTCGGGATGATAGTCGAGGAGAATTTCTGCTCGTTCAATGTATCGGCAAAAGTCTGATAGATGTTGCCGGTGGCGCGGGCCGCGTATCGCACCGCCGTCACGAATTCGGTCGTCGGCGCAGACGGACTTTTTGCCGTCGTCTTGGCAGCCGGCTTGAGAGGAGCAGGAGACGTCGCCGGGGCAGAGCTTTTCGGCGGCGTGACCGGAGTGTACGTGCCGCTACCCTCTGCGTCGCCGGCGTAGTCCGCATCCATATCTGTGGCGCTTGCGCTTGGAGAAGTTGTCGCCGCGGGCGCCGGATCCGATGCGGGCGCGGCTGCCGGCACTTCCTTGAACCTTTCTTTGGTGAAGATGCCGAAGCCGGCGACTGGCATGCTGGAAACCTTCCGCAGTTTCGGTACCGGCTGGTTCGTCCCCGTCCCTCCCGTCCCGGAGATGTCGGTCGGAGAATTGTTGTCCGAGCCGTTGTTCTTACCGCCGCCGTTGCCGAATCCCGAGTATGAATTGGCATCGTCGCCGGTGCCTGCGGGCCCGGCCGGCTTCTTGTAGAAATAAAAATAGAGAAAAGCGATCAGGGCCAGTATGAGGAGGACGATTATTAAGATTTTGAAATTTCTTTTTGACATAAGATTTATGGCGCGGGATTAATCCACTTTATTTTGCTCAAGACCGTCGTCGTTACCCTGACTGAGGCATTTGGCGCATGCAATACGCCGTTCGTGGAGCCTCCCACCGCATTGATAAATTGCCCGTTGCCGATATACATCAGGACATGGCCCATGGGCGTGCCGTAGTCCGAGGCCGTCCATCCGACGAGGTCGCCGACATGCAGGGCGTTGACATCGAGCGTTCCGTCGGCTTTCTTCGGTACGGCAGTCTTGGAAGAGAAGTCGGACGTGGTGGTGCTTCCCGGATTGCTCAGTCCGGCGCATGCGTATACCTGGGCGACGAACGCGGAACAGTCCAAGTATACGGTCGGGACGGAAGCGTCGATGGTGCCTCTCAGGTTGTTATTGTACGTCACGTGATTCGAGAAGCTTTGCGCTATCTGCGGAAGGGCGTTGACTCCTCCCTCTCCGGGGCAGATGATGCCCATGGCCCGCAAGGCGGCCAAACTGGCGGGCGAAACACCCTGCGATATCGGAGTATATGTTCCCGTGCCTTCCAGGTCGCCTCCATAATCCGTGAGCGTCGTGGTGGCGAACTGATCCTCGTCGCTCGGGTCGATGGTCTTGAGCAGGTTCGGGTTGATGGTGAAAAGGATGATGTACGCCCCGAGGGCTATGAGGAGCCCGATGATGGCATTGGTGATGCGATGCTTCCCCGCCTCCTTGCTCGAGACCAAGCCGCTGGTCATGTATTGTATGCCCCCTGCTACGATCATGATCATGGCCAGTACGGCGGCGATGCCGATGAGCACCTTTATCATGATGTTCAGGTAGACGCTCAGAGAATTTTCTGCGCGGAGTCGAAGGTCTCGAGGTCGGGAGAAAGCGGCGCCAAGAATTTGTACGTGCCGTAGCTCGCAGGGGCCGGAGGAGTAGCCGTCGGCGCGGTGTTCGGATTGATGGTTCCCGCGATCCAGATGCCTCCGAGGGTATCGCAGGTCTCTTTCGGCATGATGGTATTGCCGGTAGGGTCCGCCTTGGAACAGGCTCCCATCTGCTGCGCGGACGCATAGTGCGCCAAGCCGGCAAAACCGGCACAGAGGAGCGCCATGAAGGCGAGGACGGCTATTCTGCTACGTATCTTTTTCATCGTTTAAAATTGCACATTCATGAGGCTGTCGAGGGTCAGGAAGAATTCGTATTTGTTCTCAATGTGGAGCCGCAGGTCCGACGAGCCCGAGGTGCCCCCTTCCACCTTGAGCGGCAGGCGGTTCTTGGTGTTGCCGAAGAGCGTTATCGGTACGTTGTTGAGCGACCAGTTGAACGACAATTCTGGCTTTGTCAGATCAGCCGGCGCGAAGAAATACGGCGCGGCCACCAGGGTCTCTTCGCCGTTTATCTTGTGCGGGCTCGTCAGCGTGCGGCCCCATTCTACGCCGAGGTTCGGGTCTTCCCTGTAGAAGAGGAGTTCCGGCCTCACGGGCTTTATAGCGATCCTCGCTTGGGCGGAATATTTCTGGTCGATGGTGCTGATGCTGACGGCGATGTTGTTGGAGCGATCAAGATAATTGTTCTTGTACAGGAAGGAACTCTTTCCGTACCCGGAACCGTCCTGGGAATTTGTGAAGTCCTTTTCCCAGCTGTATACCAGATTATCCGACTTGACGATGCCGTTCAAGACTTTGATCTCCGGTATGGCCACGACCTTTATATACGTATCCGACACGGGCAAGGCTTTTCCCTTGTAAAAGGGCGGCACGTACGAGTTCGTGGCTTCCCAGAGGAGCGATGTGATGTTCGGCCGTATGGTGGCGCTGGTCTGCGTAGTAGTTCCGACACTGGTGGTGATTCCTCGCGAGGACGGACATCGAGCCGCCCTGGACCGGAGATTGCACCATGATTTCCTTCTTGCCGATGCCGGACGAGACCAGCTTGTTGTCCACGTACCATTCGATCCTGCTCGTATCAAGATTTTCGGCATAGCTCGTGACATTGACGGTGACGCTCTGGTTGGGCGCGGGGTTTTCGGTATGACATGCATGATGATGCTTGTCGATTCCGGGGTCGACGAGCTCGGCGCAAGGCCCTGCAACGGATTTTGGAGCAGGAGCTCGGCGTAATCGTCGGCAGAAATGCCGCCGTAGGATTGCGCATGCGCTTTGGAGCCGAAGATGCTCACACAGAACAAGAGGCATAGAGATGCTATGAGCAAAAAAGTTTGAACGGCTGGCGTTCCATGACCTCATTATAAAACAAATAGACCTTTAAATAAAGCTGAAAATCCCCCTTTCGGGGGATTTAGATCTTGCGCACGTTCTGCGCGGCCTCCATTTCTTCCAAGTCTTTCTTCTCCTTCTTGATCGAGAGGATCTGCGAAGGATCCGAGGTGATGATCTGGTCTTCCGTGTAGGAGGCGATGACCTTTATGGCCACGTGCTTGGTGCCGGCGAAGAATATGCCCTCTCCGAGGCCGGACTCGAGCAGGAGATACTTCTCCTCGTCGGTCAGGTTGAAGGTTTTCTGCAGGATATCTATCGTCGAAGGCGACTGCTTGAGGAGGAGCTGGATGGAAGAGTTGGTGACGATCGGCACGCCGTATGGGCTCTTCATGAAGTCGGCCGAGTCCTGGGTGATGGTGGCGAGGCCGAGGTAATATTTGCGGCCGCGCTTGGCGATGGAATACAGGAAAGAGGCGGTGTCGTCGGATTTCATCATCCACCAGGCCTCGTCGACGACCAGGATGCGCTTCTTCAGGTTCTTCCTGATGGTGTTCCAGATGTAGTGGGTGACGATGTACATGGCCACCGGCTTGAGCTCGTCCTCCATGTCGCGGACGGAGAAGACCACGAATTTCTTGTTGATGTCGACGTTCGACGGCTTGTTGATGAAGGTGGACCAGGAGCCCTTGGTGTATTTCGTCAGGCGCTGCACCACGGACTCGCTGCCTTCCATGCCGGAGACTACCATCTCGAAGTCCGACAGGAGCGGCGGCTCGATGCTCGAGAAATCAGAATCCGGCGTGATGTCTTTCATGGCGTACGTCTCCGAGATGGCCCGGTCGACGATCGAATCTTCTTCGGGCGAGAGCCCCCCGAGCATGAGGCGGAAGAGTCCGACGAGGTTGATGATGTTCGAGCGGAGCACGTCTTCGGCCGTCTCGTCCTCGCGAGGGATCGGCAGGTCGAACGGGTTGATGTGGTGGTCGGAGGAGAGCGAGATATTGAAATATCTGCCGCCGACGGTTTCCGACAAGTATTCGTATTCCCTTTCCGGGTCGATGACGATGACGTCGATGTCGAACATCAGGCTGCGCAATATCTCGAGCTTGGTGGCGTACGATTTTCCGGAACCGGACTTGGCGAAAGTCACGGAATTGTAGTTCTCGAGCGAAAAACGGTCGAAGATGACCAGGCTCGAGTTGTGGCGGTTGATGCCGTAGAGGATGCCCTTGTCGGAAGTGAGGTTGAACGACACGAACGGGAAGATCGAGGACAGCGGCTCGGAATTGAGCTTCTGATAGACCTGGAGCGAGTCGTTGCCGATCGGGATGACGCTCTTGAAGCCTTCGTCCTGCTGGAAGAGGGCCGGCTTTATGTAAATGAGCTTCGATTCGAAGATGGACTTGATCTCGTTCTCGATCTTGAAGAGCTCGAGCTCGTTGTCGGCGTAGATGGTGATATAGATGCCCACGTCGAACATCTTCTCCTGGGCCTGCATGAGGTTGTCGCGGAGGGATTCGAGGTCCTGATAGGCGGTATCGAGCTTCGGGTCGCGCACCATGCCCTTCTGCTCGCGCACGCTGATCTGGCTCTGCACTTCGGCCACTTTTTTCTGGAACTGGCGCAGGGCGAGCGAGGTGTCGACGGGATGGATGAAGACGGAGATGTCGAAAATCTTGTCGAGGTTGATGATGGGCGAGAACCAGTTGTCGGTGAGATACCTCGGATACGAGATGATGAAGAACGTACGGGCGATCTTGTCGCCGAGATTGATGGATTTCGGCTCGATCTTCAATGCCGACGGCGCGATGACGTCCTGCAGCTCGAGCTTCGCGGATTCGTAGATCTTTTCCGGCACGACCGAGACGATGGAAGCATTGACTCCCTCTCCCGTATCCTTCTTCTTTTTTCCGAACAATGAATCCAAGAATGCCATAAAATATTATTCGAGCTTTATCTTCCCTTCGATCTCTCCCGGATTGAAGACCTTGTAAAAGGCTTCGACGACTTCTTCGGTGCCGAGCTGGGCGGTATTGATGCTGCACCGGGCCAGGCCCTGCTGGATGACCGCCACGCGCTGCTCGAGCTGGGATTTTTTCTCCTCGAAATCGAGCTGTTCGGCCACTCTCATCTCCGCGTTGTGCTTCTTGGGCAGGATGTCTTTCAGGATGCCGGATTCGGCGGTTATCTTCGTCTCGGTATACGGCACGACCACGAAGAAATTCTTGGTCATGATGCTCACGGTTTCCGTGAAATTGCGGATGAAATCCATGTATTCCTTGGTCTGGAGCTTCAGGAGCGGCTCGTTCTGCACCTTCATGCGCTCCTCGAGGAGCAAGAGGTATGGCCGGATATCGAGCATGCGCGACTGCACCGATATCTGTATGTAGAAATCGAGAGTATTCAAGAAGCTCTGGAACTGCAGGATGATGGCCTTCTGCTCGTCGTCGGACTTGAGCGAGAGATTGATGGAGCTCGCGAGCACGATGGCCCGCAGGCCGCCGTCCTTGAGGAGGATGACGCCGTCGCGCACTTCTTTGATCGGTACGAATTCTTGAGTTGCCCGCGCGTTTAATGCCATATCCTTATTGTAACCTAATTATTGATGCTTAGCGATTCTCGGCCCTCTCTTTCTTCATGTCGAGGATGTCGAGACTCCATGCCAAGTCTTTCAGCTTCTCTCCTCCGAGCTTGTTCTCGTGCATCGGCGCTGTCACGGCCGCCGCCTTTTTCTTCTCCTCTTCGGGATTGTACTTCCTGCGCTTCAGATGTAGAGCTTGCTCGCGAAGACGTACCCGAGCGCGGACTGGATGAGGTTGATGAACGGCTTGCCGTTCGGCTTGTAGAACACCAGCGCGAGAGAAAATCCGGCCACGATGAGGATAGGGACGGCGCCGACCCAGAAGCCGAGGGCCTTGTACAGGATGTAGCACACTCCCCCCCCGCCCACGAGATAGACGAACTCCTTGAAAGTGAACGGCCCGAAGATGGTGTCTTCGATGTCGAGAAATTGTGGAACTTTGAATTGCATAATGGATATCTACTCGATCGGCATCCGGTACGGATCCGCAGTCCGCGCGGGCGCTGCCGATACAGATGCGGGCGCAGGAGCCTGCACGGGTGCCGAAGATGGCGGCGGAGCCTGCACGGGAGCTTGTGCCTTGGGAGCTTCGACGATTGTCGCCGGGGCGGGACGTATGACCGTATCACGGAGCACTGCCGCCGGTACGACATTGTCGGGATGCTCGACTTTGGCCATGATCTCCTCGCGCGCTTCTACCGGTACCGGCGTTTCGGCTCTGATCTCCGCTTTTTTCGGCGCGAGCTCGATACCGGCCGAACTCAAGACCTGGCTGTCGGATTTATCGGTACCTGTACTGCTTCTCTGGGGACTTCATGCACTGGCGGCTGCAAGTTGCGGTCGAAATATGCGGACTGTACGGCCGCCGCCGGTTCTTCTTCGTCTTCATCTTCCACTTCCGGGGCTTCTCCTTC
Organism: bacterium; assembly: GCA_037200905.1. GTDB lineage: Bacteria > Patescibacteriota > Minisyncoccia > Phycocordibacterales > UBA9973 > UBA9973. The sequence continues at coordinate 118,514 of JBBCGN010000001.1, read as the reverse complement.
CGGCGTGTACATGATCTTGAGCAGCGTCTTGAGCGGCATGAATACTTTCTGGCCGATATCCTCGATCATCTGCCCTATCCGGACATTGTCGATAGCCAGTTCTCTCTGCAGCTCTTCCGCGAATTCGTCCGGCGGCGTCAGGCCCATCAGGACGAGCGTAGTTTCCCTCTCCAAGAGTCCGAGCTGTTCCGTGGAGAGCTGGTACTTCTGGCCGACTTCGATGAGATCGTCTTGGTAACGGGAAGACATAATCGTCTCCTTGATGGCTTCAGGCAAGGAATCGAATTTCTCTTTTATTTTTTTCTGGGTCTGTTCATCCATATGTTTATATGTTATTAGTGGTGTGCATCTCCGCCCTCTCCGCCGCCAGAGTCATCTTTCTTATCTCCTCCTGCGCTGCTTGCAGCCGCGGCAGCTGCCGCTTTCTTGACTTCTTCCGCCGCCTTGTGGTCTCCTCCCTTCATGAGCTTGGTGATGTCGTCCATGAATTTCTTGTTCGGATCCACGCCCTTCCTGACTGCTGCGGCCACTTCCATGTTTTCTTCGCCCGTCACCCCTAAGTGGCTCTTCAGTGCGCTCAAGAATCCTCCGCCGATGCCTGCGATCACGGTTCCTAGCGGGCCCGCGATTGCGGTAGCGCCTGCAGTTATGCTGGCACCCTGAACGGTAGTGAACATCTCTTTCGAGCCTTTCTTCCATTCGTCCCAGAAAGTCCTGACTTGACCCCGTGCCTCTTGTTTGTTGGCCTTGTCTTCGATGGCCTGTGCGTATGCATCTCTGCGGCCCTGATTGACATCTTTTGCGGTTCCAACTTCTCCAGCCTTGAAGTCAGCACCTTTTTCTGTGCCGAATTCCTTCTTGAGAGCTTCTTTGTCTCCGGCGACATAGGCTTCTTTGAACTTGCTTTCATTGAATACTCCGGGTGGCGGAGAGGTTTTCGCATATTCTTCCCGTATCGCCTTCTCTTCGTCCGGACTGAGCGTTTCAAACGTCTTCATTTTTTCAGCTTTTGCTTTTGTAACTTCCGCATCAGCTCCTGCATCCCAGGCAGCTTTTTTCGCAGCATCTGCTGGCGCGGCTTTGGCCTGAGCTTCTGCTAAATCTTTTTGGTATTCTGCGCCTCGCGCATCTTGTTTCATGGACGCTGACTTGCTCAATTGGTAGCTCTGCACTTTCTTTTCATGCTTCGCTACCGTTCGTTCCGTCTGAGCCTTTCGGCCGCCGGCGAGCTTTGCCGAGTCGAGGCCGAACATCTTGGTGCCCGTCTGGAGGTTCATGCCGGTCTGCTTCTGGACCAGCCCGCCTGCCTGGGTCTTCCTGGCGTCGAAGCTCCATTTCGACATGGAGTTGGCGAGAGCCAGCTTCCTCTGCGCGCCCTTGTCCCCTGCCGCCGCTTTGGCCTTAAGGTTGTCGTCATTGGCCACGCGCGCCGCGCCCGAGCCGAGGGTGCCGCGCAGCGCTACGGCCGCGCCGCCGGTGACGGCGCCGAGGGCGAAGCCGCCGAGCATCTTGGCGCCGCCCATGATGGCGCCCGTGAATTCTCCGGAAGCCTTTTCCGCGTACGAGGAGCCTTTTTTGAGGAGAATGATGATGAGCAGGGCGGGAATGAAGATCAGCAGCAGGCGAGCTACCATGTCCTGGTTCGCGGTACCGATGCTCGCATTGGTAAAGATGTCGGCTTTGAGTATTTCCGAGACGAGATAGAGGATGGCCATGAATATGGTGGCCACGAAGGACACTTGGATGAGCTGCTTCATCCAGCTCGAGAAGCCGATAGTGTTTATGCCCTTCATGCCCGGCACGGCTGCGGTGACGAAAGCGAGCGGCGACACGATCATGAGGAGCATGAGGGTGATCATGCGGCTCAGGAAGCTCAGGCCCACCACGAGGAAGATCCAGGCGAGCGAATAGGCGATCAGCCCGTACATGATGATGAGCGATATGGCGAGCGTCCGGGTGAGCCTGCCGCTCTGGCCCTCGTTGGCGAAGTCGTTCGCCGGCAGGCCCTTGAAGAAGTCTCCCTTGTAGAAGCTGTTGACGTCGAAGCTCGAGGTCAGGGCCGCGGCGAGGTCCCTCTGCTGGATGCCGGTCTTTGCCGGGTCGGCTATGGCGGTAGAACTGCAGGGCTTGTTATCTTTGGCCAGACAAGCCACTTTGTTGTAGAAGATGAGGGCCAGGACGTTCGAAGAATCGATGATCACCTTGGTGGTGAACAGGCTGAAGTTCACCAAGAGGGCCACGATGATGACGGTTCCCACTATCTTTTTTCCTCCTCCGTGCCCGATATCGAGGATGATCTGGAACGCCGCGTAGAGGAGAACGAGGATGAAGAAGATATTGGCGAAGTCGCGCACGATGACCCAGATCTTCTCGATGAACGTGGCCGTATACATGGTGCTCGATATGGTGAGCGTGGCCATGTAGTCGAACAGGCCCGCCGTCATGCCCATGAGCCAGGAAGGCACCGACACGAATACGAAATAGAGTATGACTACGAAACAGCCGATGACGGAGCCGGAAAAGAAAACGCCGCAGTCCTCGAGGTTGCCGTAGAGAGTGGTATCGCGGGCCACTGCCGGTGCAGGTGCCGCTGTTGTAGGTACTGTTATGGGAGGCTGTGTGGCTGATTCATGGCAGGGTTGTAATGTTGTTGCGTCTGGGAAATTAGCTTTGTCATCGATACACTCTTGTTGAGTAAAAGGTCCTCGAACATAACTTGCTGCACCACCGACATTTTGTCCTTCCCACCACCAGTCCGTATCATCGGGTCCAGCGTTTGCTTTATTTTCCTGAATCTTTATCCCCAGTTCCGTATTGCGTATCTGTACAAGCGGCGAAACAGGCGCCAGCAGGATCCCCAGCACGCACAGAGAGATTAGTATGTAGGAAAACTTTTTGCTCATACTTCATTTTAACAGAAGCTTGCTCGGAAGTCTTGCTAATCGTTGTCGTCGAAGGTCACGGTGCAGGTCGAGACATCCGTCTCGATGCCGTTCGCGTCCTTTGCGCCGTTGGTGTGGACCAGGGTGAATGTCCCGTCGCCGCTGCAGTTGCCGCTGTAGCTGATGCTGTAGTTCGCCAGTATGGCCGGGTCGACGCCTGCGACGGTGGTAACCGTCACCGCGTGTTCCGGCGCGGTCTGCGAATCGCCGGCGCTGTAGATGTTCGGGATGCCGGTCGTCGTCGATCCGGTCAGCTTCGGCGGAATATCCGTAGTGTATGTGTTTGTCAGGGGGCCGCTCAGTATGGCTTGGATCGGCGGGACGGTGGTCTGGGTGTTGTCGTCAACCAAGGCTTGCAGCTGGTTCGCGGTGAGCGTCCCCGGCACCGCCGCATTGTTTTTCACCACGATGTCCACCTTCTCGCGCTTCAGGTGCCAGCCCGGTATGTCGTTCAAGGTGACGTTGCAGACGTCGACGCTGCGATCGCAGGTAGTATACCCTCCGAAAGGACTGGGATGGTCTTCGCATATGTGATGGATATTGATGGCGCCCTGCGCGTTGCAGCCGGATACCCAGGTGAGAGTATAGCCTTTGTCTGGCAGGGTCACGGTGACGTTCGCCCATCCGGCTATGTACTCGTACACCACGCCGGAGAGGCGGGGAGCATTGTTTACGAGCAGGGTGAGGTTGTTGCCGTTCGGCGGCGGGGTCAGATACTGGCCGTCGTTGTCGTTGATGACGTTCACCTGCACTACCATGTTGCCGTCATCATGGTCGTCACCCGTCGGGATGTCGTCGAGGGTGAAGTCGCACGTGGTGTCTTGACTCGAAACAAGAACCACGTTGCCCTCTTTGTCGCAGTCGCCGGTAATGATCTTGTAATACCCCGCCAGGTCTTGGAGGGTGATCTTGTGCGCGCCGACGCTTGCATTGATAGGGGTATTGGTTTTGATGGCGCTGTCGTCGAGATATGCCTGCAGGATGCCCGGGTCGTAGGTCTGTCCGCCGTTGTCATTAATGATGTTGACAGTGACGCTGACGTGAGGAGCCGTTGAGTTCGGTGGGCTGCCGATGTAGCCGCCTTTTTCGCTGCCGCCCTTGTCTCCGAACTGGTTGAAGTCCTGCAGTTTTACCTTGAGCGGGTCGGCGGTCGGCGGATTGCCGCTGCCGGCAACGAGATTGCCGGCAGCGGAGAGGCCGGCGTCGAGGACTTTGTTGATAACCGCGTCGAAGATGGCAGCGAGAGCGTTGCCGGCCTGGGCGCTCAGTTCGCCCTGGCGCTGTTTCGAGCCGAGAGCCGTCATGATGCTGTCCGCCGCCGCCCGGCCCGGGGTGACAGTCGAAGGGCCCTCCGGACAGCCGTATGTGAATTGATATGCGGCATAGGCGGGGTCCGTCGGAGCCGGGCTCTGGGCAAGCTTGGCCGGATCCCACTTCGGGTTGCTCTTGCAAGTGACCTGAGACAGGAAGCCCGTACCTTGGGCCAGTTTATCCTTTATTTGTTGCGGTGCTGAATACGTGCCAGTCAGGCGCTGGTTGACCTCGTTGTCCGCTATCAGGCCGTAACCGATGAAATTGTTCTGCATGAGCTGGGTATTCATGAGCAGGCCGTTCCAGCCGCCGGCGGCGAAGTCGTTCTGCTGGCGGGCATATTCGGTCGGGTCGTTGGCATAGAGCTTGCTCAGAGTATATTCGCTGTTGCTAGCGAACGTACCTACTGCTTTATTGATTACTCCGACAGCATAATCTTGTCCGAACGGGAAACGGGTGGTGTCGTAGGCTACCTCGTCTATGAAGCCCGCTAATTCCGTATGGACTACGTCCATGAAGAACGAGCCGGGATTCTGCACGAACAGCGGTGCGCCCTTGAAGCCGGTGTTGACCCAGTTGATGGTGCTCTGGGTGATCTTGTCGAGCAGTTTGGTGGCCACTACCCTGAGGAACGCTTTCAATATGGTCAAAATGATGTCCTTGATGGCAATCATGAGGCTCGGGATGTCGGTGACCGGAACTACCGCTTCTGCCTTTTTCGGCATGGCGAATCCGAGGAAGGCGGCGGGCGACAATATGGCGAGCAAGAGCAGGCAGGAGATGAACTTTTGGACCGTCTTATTTTGAAACGTCGTCATGATGTTAATATGCAAATCTTAATTTTTTAATGTAGCGTCGACTGCTGCTCTTAATTTCCCTATGCTTGCTTGCAGGAGTTCCAGGTTCGGCTCGAACTTGTTGGCGGCGCCCACGGACAGGATAGGGTCGCTCTCGACAGCCTGCAGGTCGTTCAGGTTCTCTATGACCATCTGCAAGCCGTTGATGACGTCGAGATGCAGGGCTGCCAGAGCCTGCGGCACGGGCGTGTTCATCTTCGCCATGCCGTCCCTGATGGTTTCCGCCTGGCTGATGACCGTGTCGAGCTTCGATACCACGGCTACGTCGGCATTCTCGTCCGCCTGGAAGACCTGCATGACGCTGATGAAGCCTTGGCCGATCTGATAGGCCACGCCGTTATAGCCTTTCTGGAAAAGGGCGGGAGAGCGCTTGAAGATGGTATCGAGGGAGTCGCTGTAGTTCTTGTATGCGGCCGCGCTGGCATCCTTGGTGGTCTTGATGTCGGCCGCGCTGAAAGTCTTCTTTATGTCGGAATTGCTGATCTGGTCGATGACCGAGGCGTTGAGCTTGTCGATGGTGTCCTGGTCGAGGCCGCCGGTCTGGGTCAGGGCCGTCACCGTGGTGAAGAGCTCGCGGGAGAACTTGTCCGTTTCCGTCAGTTTCTCCGGCTGCTGGCCCGGCGTCGTATCGATCGGTATGCCGGCCGCCTGCTTCATCTTGGTGATCTCCGCGGCGTCGCCCAATCCACGGCCGAAGGTATCGGGATTCTTGGGGTCCGTGCCCCAGAGGCCCTCTTCCCAGTCCATGACCGTGTCGCCGTCGGTGTCGCGGTTCACGAGATCGCCGAGGGTCTCGTTGTCATACACCAGCCCGACGCGCGCCACGGCGCTGTTCTTGTAGGACGTGCTCGTTTTCAGGAAGAAGACGGCTACTATCACCAATACACCAAGAGAGATTAAAAGAACTTTTTTGTTTCTTTTGAGAAATTCCTTATTCATGGCTCAATTATAGCACCGTTTCAGTTGTCAACAAGCGAAAGTGTTGATATCCCCAGGCTGTTTCGAGGAATTTATGCGCGAGAAATAAGTTCGAGCCACTGAGAGAGCGAAAATTCTTCCGCGCGGGCATTTCCGAGATCTTCAAGCAGCTCTTTTTTATGGGAAAAGAGATTTTTCAGGTTGCCGGCGAGCTTCTTCCTCTTGTGGGCGAAGCCCGCGTGCACGATCCGCCAGAATTTCTCTTCTCCGACCTGCATCGGAACGCCGGCTCTGGCCGGAGTGAAATTCTTTTTCGAGATATGCTCGATAGCGATGACCGCGGAATCCACTTTCGGCGCGGGAGAAAAATAGCGGGCCGGCACTTTTGCCACCATGCGCGGCTCGCCGTAGGCCTTTACAGAGATGGACAGCAGGCTTTCCTTGCCGTCTCGTGCCAGGATGCGCTGGGCCACTTCGTGCTGGACCATCAGTATCATCGTCTCTGGCTGGTGCTGCGCCGTAAGGAATTTCTTCAGGATGGCGCCCGTGATGTTGTACGGGATATTGGCGATGATCTTGTAGGGAGCTCTGCCCACGAGCGCATCGATATCCGCATCGAGTATGTCGCCCTCGCGGAGGGACAATATGCCCTGACGGATTTCCGCGGCGAATCTCTCCGAGAGCATGGCGAAGAGCTCGCCGTCCTTCTCGACGGCCACGAGCGTGGCGCCCTTCGCGGCGCACTGCGCGAGGATCTTTCCCGTGAGCGCGCCCCTGCCCGGACCGATTTCCAATACCGTATCCCCTGCCGAAATGTTTCCGGCGTCGATGATTTTCGCGAGCGCCGCGCCTGATTTCAAAAAATTCTGCCCTAAGGCCTTTTTGGCCCGGGCGAACTGATAGGGGGGGTTTAGCTCGAGGGATTTCTTCGTTCCCATGCTATGAATTGGAAATTTCTTTCATGAATGATAAATTTTTCGGGAAATATTCTTTCATCATCGGCGCCATGAGCTTTTCTACCGGAGAAAAGTCGTCGGTCAGGATGAGCGACTGGTCATTGTCAAAGAGCGCCGCCGGCGCCAGCCTGTCCGCCAGGAAACCGTTACGGCCCTGGGCCAGCTTCTCTTTCAAGGCGCTCTCGCTCATCGGCAGATCCCCCTTGACGCCTATGAACACTATGTTCTGCGCGTCTCCGGGCGATGCGCCGAAGGTGAAGGCGTAGAAATTCGGAAAGCTCTTCCTGAAGGTATTGAGCACGGCGAGGGCGAACCTGCTATTCTCTCCCTCGAGCGAGCCGATGAAGTTGATGGCGTACATGCCGCCGTCAGTGAGTTTTTCCCGCGCGACGTCGTTCCATTCTTTCGTGAGCAGGTACCATGGCACGCTGATGAAAGAATTGTACGCGTCTCCGAAGATGACGTCGTACTTTTTCGGATCCCTCTTGAGCACGAGGCGCGCGTCCCCGACCGTCGTCTTGATATCGTAATCGCCGAGCTTGAAATAATCTTTGCCGATCTGTTCTATCTCCGGATCCGTCTCGATCACCGACACGTCGGCATCCTTATAATATTCCTTGAAATGTTCCGGCATGGTGTATGCGCCAGCTCCGATAGCGAGGATGCTCTTGATGCCGGGCTTGATGTCGCGGAAGGCCGGATACATCTCGGTGTAGAGATACGGGCTGACTTCGTCGGTGTCGACGCTGTGAGAGTCGAAATCGAGAAAGAGGATCCGCGATTCTCCGAGAGACGAGAGATAGGTGTCGACGACCTTCGCGTCGTAGTAGTCCGTCTCTCCGTGGAAGACGACATTCTTCTCCGCGTATTCATTTCTTTTGAAAGACCATAGTGCGAGCGGCACGATGATGGCCGCAATCAGAAAGAAATTAAGAGTTTTTTTTTGGCTGAAGGCGAAACACAGGCCCGTCAGGAAGAGGATGGCGGCCGTGAGCCAGATGGTGGCGCCCGAGCCGATGTGCGAGATGAAGAAGAAGCCCGTCATGAAGACGCCGATCAGGCTGCCGGCGGACCACACCGCGGAGAGCAGGCCGTAGCGCGAGCCGATCGTGGAAAAATCAGTGGCGTATTTCTTCAGTATGAGCGGCTGTATCAGTCCGATGGAGAGGGCTGGCAGGAGAAATAGGTACAAGGAAATAAAAAGGTTGAGTCCGAGCATGGAGTCGGACGCTCCGGTGATAAAGTCTGTGTGTTTCGAGAGTACGGGAATGACGGAGACGAGCACGCTCGATGCGAGGAACGAGAGCGGCAGGATCTCGGCATGCTTCGCGCGGTCGGCGAGCTTGCCGCCCAACCAGCTGCCGATCGAGAGGCCGGCGAGGGTGATGCCGATGACGGACGTCCAGGTGAATACCGAGCTGCCGATGATGGGGGCCACGATGCGGGAAGATACCAGCTCTACGGTCATGACCGAGAAGCCGGCCAGGAACGAGCCGATGACGTAGGAAATCTGTTTTTTAAGCGAAGCCATGCCTTTCATTATATAGCATTATATGTAAATGGTCTTGATGCCGCTCTTTTCGCCTTCCTTTTCGAGGATGCCGGGCGGAATGTCGCCGAGGAATTCCGACGGGGCATTGATCTGTCGCGAGCCGAAGATGGTGCGGAAGTTCGCGAACGAGAGATACAGCTTTTCCTTGGCCCGGGTCAGGGCTACGTAAAACAGGCGGCGTTCTTCTTCGTTGTCCATGTCCGTGGCGCTTTCTCCTCGACGCTCGTGCGGAAAGAGGCCGTCTTCGAGGCCGGTAATGAATACATAGCGGAATTCCAAGCCTTTCGAAGCATGCACAGTCATGAGTTTTACGGCGTTTACCGTGCCTTTCTTCTCTTCATTGAGCAGTATGCCGTCCTGATCGCTCGCCAAGCTCGCGTCTTCGAGCAGTTTCTCGATGCCGGAGCCGTTCTCGAGAGCATCGTATTTGAGGGCAAGGGTAGCCAATTCTTTGATGTTCTCGAGGCGTTCCATCTCTTCTTCGGTGCCCGCCAAGAGTTCCGCCTCGATGCCGGAAGCCTTGATGGCGAACTTGATGACAGCCGAAGCGGTATCGCTCTGTATCTTTTCGCGGATATGCTCGAGTATCTGGTAGAAATTTTCGATCTTCATGCGCGCTTTGATGGGCAGAGTGGCGGTCTCGCCGGCGAAGATCTTTGCGAGCGTAGCCTTGCCTATCCCGCGCGCGGGAAAGTTTATGATGCGCTTGATATCCGACAGGCTGTCGGGATTGAGCGCCGCGCGCAGGTACGCAAGAGTATCCTTGATCTCTTTTCGCTCGAAGAATTTCACGCCGAGCACTTGATACGGGATATTGTAGCGGAGCATTGCTTCTTCAAGGGCGCGGGATTGGAAATTGGCCCGGTAGAGCACTGCCGTTTCCGAGAGTACGTCTTTCCCCTCTTTGTCCATCAGCTCCAGAATTTTCACCGATACGAATTCCGCTTCGTCGTTCTCTTCGAGGGCTTCATAGATAGAGATTTTCTCGCCGGTCTCTTTCTTCGTGAAGAGATTCTTGTCGGGGCGGAACCTGTTCTTCTTGATGACGGTGTTCGCCGCTTCCAGGATATTCTGCGTCGACCGGTAGTTCTCTTCGAGCAATACGATCTTGGCATTGGGATAATCCTTTTCGAAATTAAGGATATTTTTCAAGTTTGCGCCGCGCCAGGAATAGATGTTCTGATCGGCGTCGCCCACCACGCAGATATTTCTCGTCTCTCCGGTGAGGAGCTTCGACATGAGATACTGCACTTCGTTTGTATCCTGATACTCGTCGATATGGATGTATTGCCATTTTTCCTGATAGGCCTTTCTGATCTCGGCATTTTCTTTGAGGAGCTTTACGGTTTTCAGCAGCAGGTCGTCGAAGTCGAGCGAATTCTCTTTCTTCTTCTTGTTCTCGTATATGCCCCAGACTTGGGCAACGATTCTCGAAAGGGTGTCCTGGGCGCGTTCGTTGTACAGATCATGCTCCACGAATTTCCCCTTCTCTCTCGAGATGATATTTTTTATTTTTCGTGGTTCGTACTGCTTCGGATCGATGCCGAGTTCCTTGAGGGCTTCCTTGATGAGGGATATGGCATCGGATTCGTCGAGGATGGTGAAGTATCTCGTCAGGCCGAGCGCTCGCGCGTTCTCCTTGATGATGTAGACGCCGAGCGAGTGGAAAGTGCTGACGAAGGGAATAGTGTTCTGGCCCTTGGCATGCTCGGCGATCTGGGAGAGGATGCGTTCGCGCATTTCTTTGGCGGCCTTGTTGGTGAAGGTCACGGCCAGGATCTTGTCCGGCGCCACGCCATCCTTGATGAGGTTCAAGATGCGGTGCGTGATGGTCTTGGTCTTACCCGCCCCCGCCCCCGCCACTATCAAAAGCGGCCCCTTCGTATGAAGTGCCGCTTCTTTTTGCATGTCATTGAGTCCGGAAAGATGCTCGTGCATCATTCAAATATAGCACATTAAAGCGGGGCGAAAAAATAAGGCCGATTTGCTATCCCCAGAATGAGCGTTTGACATGGAGGGCTGCCAAGACTATATTTAGTGTATTACAAAAGTGAAGATTTCAAGGTGTATCTAGTCTGGCCCACCTTGTTGAATAAGAACCGAAAACACTCCCATTTCTGAGAGTGCTTCGATAAGCCTTGTGAGACTTAAACCGCTTTAGGCGGTTTTTGTTTTTTACGTGGGATAAACTTGTACCACTTCCCAGAGGGATTAGTGATTAACTTACCGCCACGGCGGATCGCGTTACATACCATGTAACCTTCCGCATCCATGAAGCAAATCTGCGTCATCGGGTGAATTGTCTACGTGCAATCATTCGCCAGAATTTCAGGAGCTTTGTTCTGGGTTACTCCTAATCTCGCGCCCCCTCGTTAGCAACCAACTAACTTTGACGTTAGTTGCTATTCGGAAGAACGAGAAACGAAAAATCCCACACTACTCTCTATAGGTTGTCGGTGGCCAAATAAAGAGACTTTATTTGAACACCTACAATCCGTAGGTATTCAAGTGATGCGAATCACCTTGCAACCTATAGAGAGTAAAGCAGGATTACTGCTCTTAATTTGGTCTTCGCTCGGGCATCACTCCGAGTTGTGTTTTGAAAAAATTACTTTCAATATTATAAAAAGTTCTTCCGTAAAACGCAAGTGGAAAAACGAAGAAATGGTGGAAAAGTTCTAAAATTTATCCAACTCTTTGATTTTTTCCCATTGATCAAAGCTTGTTGCCATTCGAATTCCACCGGCGAGGAAACCACCGATCCAGATTACCGGCGATACATCTACGACTAGGGTGGCGACGCCGACAATGAACATCATCAGACCTAAAAAGAAGCCTGGATATGGGTTATAAGACTTGGATTTGAAGCGTGTGCCGCACTTCGGGCAGGTTTGCCGGCCAATATTCTTTATAAGTGAGTATACGCTCTTGCAGCGGCTACAATATGGTCGAAGGTATTTATTGTATTTTGCCATGAGGGTTAAAACGCAAAAAGCTCCCAGTCAGACATACCAGTTTCCTGGCACGGCCCGTGAAGGCGAACTCTGACTAGGAGTTCTTTGACCTTCACGGGACTTTTAGCCATGCCCATTGCTGGGTTTAGGCCTCTATTAAATTGGGCTCATTGTATCATTTACTGTTGAGTTTTGTCATCAGAAGCGACAAAGGGATAGGGCTTCGCCCTATCCCCACTTTTCTGACGCATGAAACTCTAGTGGCAGGGACTATCTTATCAATGTTGCCCCTTCGTATGAAGTGCCGCTTCTTTTTGCATGTCATTGAGTCCGGAAAGATGCTCGTGCATCATTCAAATATAGCACAGTGCCGGCGTTACTCGTAAAGTTTGACCTTTTCCAGTATGCCCATCTCTTGAGCCTTGAGGATGGCTTTCGCGATATACGTCATGTTGGTATCACGCAGGCTCACCATGCTGCCGCTTTTCGGCTCGAGTCCGGTCAGCTTGTGCAGTTTGGAGATATAGTTCGCCAGCACTTCATCGGCATTCCTCGGGCGGCTGTATGTGATGAATTCCTTGGCCACAGGCAGGTCCGCGCGCTCGTACCATTTGCTGCTGCCGAAGTTCCTGAAGGCATGTTCGATATTATTATTGAAGGTTTCCTTGAAATCTTGGAATTTCACGGCAGACAGCTTGCTCAATTCGCCGCTCAGTTCTTCATGATTCAAAAGTTCTCTGTCGGTGTAGAAGTTATCATTGCTGTCAGCGTGTATTTCTGCAGAGTTTTGGTGATTATTTCCTATCTCTCCCCCGCCATGGCCGGTGCGGACGTCAGGAGCGTCATCGATGTGCTCTGCAGCAGGCAGGTTCTCGACATTTCGCCTTCGTGCGAGATCGAATATCGAAAAACGCCTGTTGACCTGTACCGTGCCGGGACGCTCGAAGATATTCGTCCGTCGCTGGAATATGTTCGGAGGATATTTGTTCACGCGCGTTTCGCCCGGCTTCTCCTGCTCAAAAATCGGCCTGCGGACTTTGCGCGGAGCCTTGACGTGCTCATCAGCCGCGTGTTCGGGGATTTTGTGCTCTTCCATCTTTACGTCCGGCGACGTGCGGCCATGGATTTCCATCTTCGGCCGCTGCGGTTCCTCATGCGGTATCGTTTCCGCTTTTCCCCCGCGGAGCAGTTCGTCATCCTCTGCCGGCTTGCCGTAGCCGCTTGCCGCATCCTCATGAACGGTGCCCGGTTCGACTGTATTGTCTTGCTTGAAGGTTTCGCTCGTGCGTTCGGCGATGCTCTCTGCTTGCTCCGGCTTCGCATAACCGTCTGCAGCCTTGTCCATATTCACGTCATCATGAACCGGTTTCGCATACGAATTATTCTCCAAAGTCTTTTCCGGTTCAGGCTTCGTATAGTCCACTGCAGAATTCTGGCGGGCCTGTTCGTCGATGCCCATTTCCGGCTTCGTCTCATGGCCAAGCGGAGGATTACTTTCTGGCATGCCTTCCGGCTGGTTATCATAGACGTTCGAGTTATCGCCATAGCGGGCGACCGTGACGCGACCGGCTTCCGGATTCGGTACGGGAGGCTTTTCATAGTAATTGACATGCACCATGCCCGGCTGCTCGCCGGTCGGCGAATTTATTTTGGGAGTAGTGTCATACTGCGCCACCGTGACCTTTCCTGCACCGTCGTCTTTTGGCGCAGTAACAATCTTTTTGATCTTTTTCGTGACTGACTCTGCGATCTTGGGCTTGCCTTTCACCAGGTCCTCTTGGCTGTGCACGTCGTTCATGTGATCGGTGTTCGGCAGCTTGTCATGGGCCAGGCCGATCATTTTTCTGGTGCGCTCGATCAGTTCTTCTTCGGTGATGCCTGTTCTTGCGGTCTCCAATTCGATAGGTTTTATCTGATCTTGCGGCATATAGAGCGTATCGGCAGGCACAGGCGCTGCGTCATGATGGAAGAAGTCGCGGATCTTCCAACCGAGGACCGAGAATCCTGCACCTATGGCGATGCCGCGGATCATCTCCATGTTTTTGAAAGCTGCCTGCTCCTTGCCGAATCTTTTCTCGTTATTCGTCATGATGCTGTCGAGCAGGTCCGCACGGTCCTGCATCTGGCGCTTTATGAGATCGCGCAATTCGACTTTCTCGGTTCCTCGGCCTGTTTCCTTCGGCACTTCTATCAATTCCGATGGAATTTCCTTCAAGTCGAAGGTATTCATCTTTACGGCGACCGATGCCTCGCTCAAGCGCTTGAGCAGGGCGTAGCCGGTACCGGTCGGGCTCTGTGTGCCGTAGTTGAGCAGCCCTTTGTCATGTTTCTGTTCAATGTATGAGACTCTCGTGGAGAGTTCGTTCACAGCCAATGCTTTGTCTTCTTTCGTCTGAGCCTTTTCGAGCTTTCCCATCAACATGTCCAGCCTTTTGATCTGCTGATCCGCATCGACGAACGCCGCTACGTCTTTGGTATTTACGTTGAAGCCCGTCAATACTTCTTTTGCCGTGCCCATTATGCTCATCGTGGTCTTGTCCTGGAATTTCTTGCCGGCTTTCTTTCGTTCGAGCACCGTTTCTTCCTTGCGTCCCGATTCGAAGACGCTGCCGATCTTGCCCTCCGCTTTCCTGCGCGCCCGGAGGCCGCCGATTGATCCCGCCACGATCGGCGCTGCCAAGAGGCCGAGCGTGGAAGCTGTCGCGGCGCGAGCGGTATAACCTATGCCCATGTAGCCCACACGCCATGCATTCTCCCGGGTCAGAAGCTTTTTCCATGAGCTTTGCTTCTCTATTTTGCGCAGTTCTTCGATAGCATCAGGATTGGTATTGCCGAGCTGGAGCATGGCGATATTCATGTCGGCCATGTTCATCTCCTGCATGGCTTTCTCCTTCGCCTCTTCGGGAGAAGATCCGGAGGCGCGGTATTCTTTGGCTTTCACTTCCAGGAATACTGCGCGGGCCTGACGATACTGGATTTCGGCCTTGGTGTATGATTCGAAATTTTTCTTTTTCGACATCCCTTTTTCCATGCTGTCTGCGGCGCGCTTGTTCTTCCAGGCGTCAGGCATTCGGGCGTATTCATTGGCGATGCGATTGTAATCTTCGGCGGCCTTCTGTTCCCTCTTGGAAGAATATTCTCCGGTCGGCACGAATTCGATGCTCGCCTTGCCGTCCTTTTCGGTGACGTTCAGGTTCAGGCCTTTGATGTTCTCTGCTAATTCTTTCACCAGTTCCGCTTTCGGCCTCAGTCTGCCTTCTTTGAAATCAGTGATGGCTTTTTTCTCTTCCTTGTCCACGCCGTAGGATTTGCCCATGTTCCTGGCGATTTTTTTGCCGAGCTGGAAGGGGTTCCATTTGGTAGGGTCTGCGGAGAAATTGACCTTGTTCTTCTCCTTGAAGCTCTTCTCGCCGATCTCGCGCACTCGAGTGAGGGTATCCTGTGACACTTGCTCTACCACGAGAGCTTTCTCTCCCGCTGACAGGCTCTGCCACTCGGGCATCTTTTCCAATTCTTCCGCCTTCAGTCCCGCCCGCTCGATGCGCTCGTCGAGATTTTTCGGCTCCTGTTGCTCTTCTCCTGCGCGTTCCTTCGCCTTCTGCTGTTCTTCGGCGGTCTTCGAGTCGCGCGAGCGATTGTTCTTTTCCTGGTTGAGCGACAAAATCTTCTCGTCCAATTCGAAACGCTCTTCGTAGCTCTTGGCGAATTCCGCCGGGGCTAGTTTGCCCATTTTGTCGTCAAGCTCAAGATCCGCTTCGATTTTTTCGCGTTCTGCTATTGCCGTCTCGAGTGTCCCCTCTTGTTCCCTTGCTGATTCTGTTTCAGGAGCAGTATTTTGTTCTGCCTGTTTCTTTTCAAGCAGCTCCCATGCTTCGGCGGGGCGCATCTTGTCGATCTCCGCATCGGTCGCGCCGAAAGACTTCAGATCCGCACGCATGCGGTTCGTAATGAATACAGGCACCCCTTTTTTCTTCTCTGGATCTGTATTTGGTTTAAAGTTTTCTATAGCCATATTATTTTTTTTCCGCGCTGACCACGATCATGCCGTTCTGGATGCGCATCTTGGCGATCTTCTCGCCATTCTTCTTCTCGAGAGACTTCTTGAAGCTCTTGATGACGTCGCGGATGTTGTTCTCTATGCCCGGCCCGTAGCTGATGAGGTTGTTCCGCAGCAGGTAGCTGCCGTCGTACGTGATGTTGCCGAATTTTATGGTGTCGCCGTCGTTGACGAGGCTGGTGACGATGGTGAGCTTCCTCTTTTCTCCGTCGCGCTCGGTTACATTGATGTCGATGGTGAACTCGATGCCGCTGTCGCTCGGGGCTATCTTTACGCCCCCCTCGCTGTCGAGGACGATGGGCTGGAATTCTGTCTTCGCGTCCTTGTAGAATTTCTCGCGGTCTTTTACGAATTTTTCCATGCCTTTCTTGATCTCGTCCCCGAACTCTTCCTTGGCGACAGCCATATCGATGTATTCGATAGAAGGCTCGTCCTCTTCGAGGGCTTCGGGCGTTTCTTCCGGCTTCGCTTCAGGGATTTTCTGCTCGGCCCTCTATGCTCTCTTCTTTCTTTTCTTCGATCGCCGGCGCCGGTTCTTCGGGAGCAGATGGTTCTTCCGGAATAATCTCCGCCGGCTCATCCGCTTTTTTCGTCTCCGGCATCTCTGCCTCTGCCGCTTCTTCTCTTACGTCTTGCGCGGAGTCCGCTGCCGTTTTCGCTTCCATGGTTTTGCCCCCTTCCGGCTCCTCTGTGTTTTTATTCCTTTTGGTCGCAGCAAATTTTTCCTTCTTCCCGATTTCGATTTGCAGGGCTTCCGCCAGGGCTTCGAGGGAGGCCCGTCCCGCCCTGGCCAAGTTGGCATCTCCGGAATTCGCATCCCGTTCCCATATCTTGGTGATGCCCACGATCTTGCGCTTCTCCAGCAGGCCCAGCACCGCTTTTACTTTCTCCCACGCCTCGGGATCGGTGAATGACACTTCTGCCTCGTTGCTTATGATCTTGCGAAGATCGGGAACGGTCTCTACTCCCCATATTTTCGATTCGATTTCGTTGCGCAGGGCGTGCAATTCCGGCGCCGACAAGCCTTCCGCGGCGGCCACAGCCTGGACATGCTCCGCCGTCTCAGGCGCCAAGCTTACTTTGCCGCTCGCGAGCGCTTGCGCGAGCTGCTCTTCGTCAGCTTGAATGTCGGCCCGCCCTCGCGCGCGATGATGTACTTGTTTTTCTTGTTGCCATCCGGAATTTCATCTATGTAGTATGTCCCGGCGTATTCTCCGCTGTCGTGATATTCGAGCTTCGTGCCGCGAGCGATAGCCGCTCTTTCAGGCCCTGCCGCTTTCTCGGCCGGGGGCTTCGCTTTCCCTTGTTTTTCTTGGGCCTCGGCTTTTCTGGCCGTCATCAGACTGATGTAGGTGTTGATTGCCGCGTAATCGTTCTCGAGCTTGGCCTTTCTCTCTTCTAAATTCTTTCGAGCTTCTACGCCGGGATGTTCCTGGATCGGTTTTGGCGCATACGCAGTTTCCGGTGATGCTTGGTCAATGACCAGCAGGCCGCCTTCTATATGTATGTCGTTGATCGTTTCTTTCGCGTTCTGTTCAGCGAAAGCTCGAAATTGCTCGGGAAATCCAGCCAAGACTACTTCAAGGGCGGAATCAATCTTTTTTCTCGTTCCGCCGGCAAACCACTTGCCGTGGACTTCCTGCTGCATGACATCGATGTTCTTTCCGTCCGATGTATTCGTGAACGTAATGGTAACGGGGAAAGGCACCCCTATGCCGAGCTTCGTATCCGCCATTACGGTTACTGCTATCGTAATATGCTCATTATCCTTGTCGGGCTTCGCTTCGATAAATTTCGCTTCGTCTATTCGCAGTCCGGGCACGGTCGTCTTTTTCAATACATCGCGCACTTTATCTTTGAGCAGCTGGAGGCTGTCTGCACGTTCTTGCGCAGAGTTCTTCTGCTCCGGCGATACTCCGGCCTTTTCTTTCAAGCTACGGTTCAAGATTTCAATCTTGGTTATGCGTTCGATTTCACTGTTTGCCTGATCAAGGGTCTTCTTGATCTCGCCGGCTTCCGTCACGCTGTGCGCCAAGGCCGTTTCTTCTTCCGGGGTCCAGCTTGGAGCAGGCTCCGGCTCGAGGGGGCATCTCCATGGCCGCTTCCGGGGCCCGGGGCGCTTGCTCCCTTTTGCCGGAGATACGATATTGGGCTTTTTGTTGTCTTTCGGGAGGATCACCGAGACGAGCGGTTCCTTGGCGTAGATATTGTCTTCTGATGGAGGCTGCGGAGTCTTGTATCTCATCGCTCTATTATAGGATTTTTGCTTTTGTATGCCTAATTTTTTGGTGAAGAATCATTATATTACGTAATATTTTACAAAGTATGTCAAAAATATTTTTCCACAGATTGGTTGACTTTCGACCCCGGTTTGGCTATTCTCTAGGGGTACGTTTCCTGGACAGAAGCACGGATATATTGCCCGCCTACCCGAACCGACAGTAACTATCGCGAAGACCTTTGTTTGCAGTACATTTTTGGTCGTCCTGTAATTCTACCCTTATTTTGTAAGGTTGGAAAAGGAACTCTCGCGGTAAACGAATTTGGTTTATAAGTACTAAAATCAAAATTTTTTCCTCTATTCTGACCTGCTCCCTCATCTTCGGAGCCTTTTTTCCGGCTTTTTACGAAGCCCGGGCAAGCTTTTTCTCTTCTCTCGTCGGCGACAAGGCTTTGGCCGATGCGACCGTCGAGGATCCGAGCCAGAGCCTGAAGAACTCGCAGAACATGGACCTGCTCCAAGCCACGGCTGCCCCGCTCCTGGCTTTGGCGGACAAGAAGGACAAGAAAGCCAAGGCTGATGCCGAGGACGAGGGCCAGATCGACGATTCCGCCAGTGTCAATATCGTTTCCGACAATGCCCTCTTGCCCGCTACCGGTCCCTTAGCCGTCTCTGGCGGCACCGACTACGGCGATGCGGCCGACCAGCAAGTCAGCGTCTATGTCGTCCGCAAGGGCGACGCCCTGTCCCAGATCGCCGACATGTTCGGCGTCACGGTCAATACCATCCTCTGGGCCAACGACATGAAAAAGGGCGACAAGCTCGTCGAGGGCGACGTGCTCTTCATCCTGCCTATCTCCGGCCTCGAGCACACCGTGGCCAAGGGCCAGACCCTGAAAGGCATTGCCAAGCTCTACAAGGCCGACCCCGCCGATGTGGCCGCCTACAACGGCATCGCTCTCGATGCCAAGCTCGCCGTCGGCGACAAGCTCATCATCCCGAACGCCGAGAAATCCGAAGAATCCGACAAGCCGGTCAAGAATTTGAGCGCTTCGATCGCCAAAAGCACCGAATACTACCAGGCCCATCCGACCAAGAACCTTTCCGGCTACTATGTCAATCCTGTGCCGGGCTATCGCTTGAGCCAGGGCATCCATGACCACAACGCCGTCGATCTGGCCATCGGCTCGGGCACGCCGATCCATGCCGCCGCCAGCGGCCGTGTCACCCTCGCCCGCATGGGCTGGAACGGCGCCTTCGGCAACCTCGTCATCATCTCCCATCCGAACGGCACCGAAACCCTCTATGCCCACCAGTCGAAGATCGCCGTCACTACCGGCCAGCAAGTCAGCCAGGGCCAGGTCATCGGCTACGTCGGCTGCACCGGCCGCTGCACCGGCCCGCACCTCCATTTCGAAGTCCACGGCGCGCAAAATCCGGGCGCGACCGGCAAGTGGGCGTACTAGTGCAGGGCTTATTGCACAAGGCTTTTTAGTTTTTTGAAAACTTAATACTGATACGTTTATGACCAAGAACACTTTTCATGCAGAGAACTTCCATGATGCCGTCGTGACGCTGCTGTCCATCGCGGGATTCATCGCTTTTGTCTGCATATGCTATTCCATAAAGAGAATAAGGGACAAGAAGAAGTTCAAGGACGCCGCTAACGACGAAAACCAAGGCTACTGACCGTAGCCTTTTATTTTTACGCGTTCAGAACAAAAAAACACCCGATATCAATCGAGTGTTGTACTTTCCTGCCGCAAGCGATATCGCTTCAGTATCCTTGCCCGAACTTGCGCCATTCCTGGACGGTGTAGACAATCGTGCAGAATGCGATGAATACCCAGAAAACGGCACTGCCGTAGTGGGAAATGCCGTTCAAGGCTTTCACGGGCAGATACAGGGCGACGAGGAGAAAAATCCCTATCACCACAAGGATGATCTCGAACTTGGGCGCTTTTATTTCAGCTTCAGCTATCCTGTTGGTAAGGCCGAAAGCTATCCAGGCGCTCGGTCCGAGCCAGGCGAAGGGCGGCCACCAGAGCGGCTTGCCCACTACGGCATAGAGCGAGATGATCACGGCAATAGCCGTGGTGAATATGACCATTACCATAAACGTGAGCTGCGGAGCATGCTTCGAGATCCACGGCTTGATGTGTCTTTTCAAAACGACCTCCTTTTTAAAGTGTCAAAGTATTATATAACAAATGCATAATACCATACTTATAAAAAAAATCAACTGAGCGAAACTGTCTGTCCGCCATAGTCTCAATAAGAAAAAGCCTTCCGATTCTCCCACGGACATGTATGCGTGCATGTCCTATCTCTTACGCTGTGCGGGATGGGAGAATCGAACTCCCAACCTCAGTTTGGAAAACTGACGTTTTACCATTAAACTAATCCCGCCTTCGCCCAGGCTACGGCGGGCAGGCCCGCTAAGCCTCAGAAATACCTTTTTAAATCAATACAATTACGACTCCTGTCGGGCCGCTGGGAGTCGAACCCAGCCTAAATGGTCCCAAACCACTTGTACAACCGATATACTACGGCCCGATCTGTCCCCTTTTAGCCTTTACTGGCCGTCTGGAAACTAAAAGCGAGTATATCACAAAATGATATCGCTTACTACTTTTACCCTGGCCTTCTTGTTTTTCACATCGAGATATATCACCAAAAGGTCAACTTGCCATTCCTTTTCATCAGGGACTTTCTTGGACAAGAGGTATGTCTGGATAGTCCGAGACATCCTTTTCAGCTTCCAAGGATGCATATTGTCCTCTGGCCGATACTCTCCGGATGTTTCATGCGATTCTGCAGAATCGTGTCGCGCATTATCCTTTGAAGCGCGACCACTGTCTAGTGTTTCACGTGCAACTGACTTAACTTCTATAAAATAAAGCTTATTTCCCTTTTCAGCCACAATGTCGAGCTCTCCCCACTTTTTAGTGTAGTTACGATCAATAACAGCAAAATCATGTTTCATGAGAAACTTTACAGCGACATTCTCGCCTATTTCCCCTAGCTTTTGAGTTTCTGAAGTAAAAACTTTAGGCATATGATTTAGCTAAGATTAGGAGTGCAATTCACCTTAAGGCGCGACTGTTTCATGTATAACACTTAATAATAGGTTTCACGTGAAACTAAACAGTGAATTATTGTGTCTTTTAACAAAATACCTTTATTTTACAAGCTATAATGAAGAAAATGCTAGTAAAAAGACAGGTTTTCACTATGTCCGTTATACACATACTAACAGACTTATCCACATATTTATCCTAATATCCTTATTTAACAAGCTTTGAGAAAAGGACATTTATCTAGTGCGGCTAGGGAGAATCGAACTCCCGTCTCATCCTTGGCAAGGACGTGTTCTACCACTAAACCATAACCGCAGCTTAAAACTATTTCATTATAATGTTTTTTCTAAATATTGCAATTACTGAATACGCTTATAAAATAAGCTTTATTTGTCATTTTTCAAAAACAGTGTATAATCAAAGAGTTAAAAGTAATGATAATCCGCACCCGTAGTGAAATGGATATCACAACAGTCTTCGGAACTGTCGTTGGGGGTTCGAATCCCTCCGGGTGCACAAAAAGGCAGTGGAACAAAATTCTAAAAATTTAATCATAAAAATACCGGCCGAGGTTTCACGAATAACAGCTGTTCTCGAAAAGAGCGGCTTTCAGGCGTACTTGGTCGGCGGCTGCGTCCGTGATCTCTTAATGGACAGGGAACCGAAGGACTGGGATATCACTACCAATGCCACGCCGGAAGAGATTATGGCCTTGTTCGAGAAGACGGTCTATGAGAATAAATTCGGCACCGTGGCCGTTATCAATGAGACAGCCGAATCGGACTCCTTGCGCCAAGTAGAGGTCACTCCCTACAGAATCGAAGCAAAATATAGCGATTTCAGGCATCCGGACGAGGTCAAATTCAGCGACAATCTTGAGGATGACCTTAAGAGGCGCGACTTTACGGTCAACGCTCTGGCTATGGATTCTAATGGACAGATAACAGACTTATTCGAGGGAATAAAGGACATACATGAAAAGACCTTACGGACAGTAGGTGATGCTGACGAGCGCTTCGGCGAAGATGCTTTGCGCATCATGCGTGCGGTACGTTTTGCCGTACAGCTCGGCTTTACCGTTTCCCATGAAACCTTGGAAAGCATTTTGAAGAATGCCGACCTCATCAAAGAGATTTCCTCGGAGCGCATCCGCGATGAGTTTTCGAAAATCATCTTGTCACCGGTACCGAGCGTCGGTATCGGCATGCTCGAGAAATTCGGCTTGCTCAAGCATATCGTGCCGGAACTCGAAGAGGGTATCGGCTGCGAGCAGCTCGGCGAGCATATTTATGACGTCTGGGAGCACTTGTTGCATGCTCTGCAACACGCTGCCGACAAGAATTGGCCTTTGGAAATAAGGCTAGCAGCGCTTTTTCACGATATCGGCAAGCCGAAAACTCGTCGCTATGACGCAACAAAAGCTGGAGGGAAGGGGAAGTATACATTTTACGGTCACGAAGTTGTTGGTGCGCGCATGGCGAAGAAAATAATGGAGCGATTGAAGTTTTCACGTAAAGAGATTGATCTCGTGGAAAAATTGGTACGCAACCATATGTTTTTCTCTGATACTGAAAAGATAACTCTCTCAGCCGTGCGCCGCATTATCCAGAAAGTAGGAAAGGAGAACATCTGGCTGCTCATGAATATCCGCGAATGCGACCGCGTGGGCATGAAGAAAAAAGAAGCGCCGTACAGACTGCGCAAATATTTTGCGATGATCGAAGAAGCACTGCGTGATCCGATTTCCGTCGGCCAGCTCAAGATCGACGGCACTTACCTCATGAACGACCTCGGCATCAAACCGGGACCTCGCATGGGCTATATATTGAACGCTCTTTTGGAAGAAGTTTTGGAAGATCCAACTAAAAACACCATAGAATACCTCACAGAATCAGTAAAAAAGCTCGATGCACTTTCAGATGTTGAATTAAAAAAGCTTG
The DNA here is from genome assembly GCA_037200905.1 of bacterium. Taxonomy (GTDB): domain Bacteria; phylum Patescibacteriota; class Minisyncoccia; order Phycocordibacterales; family UBA9973; genus UBA9973. Next base: position 95,726 of record JBBCGN010000001.1, on the reverse strand, counting down.
GCGAACAAGGTAAAGAGAAAAAAGAAGAACTTGAGGAGGAAGAAATAAAAAAACTCCATGGTAAACATGGTGTAAAAAAGTAAAAACCACGATTTTTGTCGTGGTTTTAAAATTCTTATGAATCATAATGCCATGCTGCATCAAAGATTGGAATAAGAAACTGCTTTCCAATTATTTTTTCTTTCTCAACATACTTTAGAGCAATTGCAAATCCAGCTTTTCCTGTTCTTCCAAATTCTGCCATTTCTTCAGGATAAAAGTCATCCCATTTCGCAATGCAATTACTTTTTTCTGATGGTATAAATCCAACAGTTTTCAGAAACAGATTATCGATATATGTGCTAGTCACCAATCCAACGCCATCAAGTAAAGGGATCGCAGCATCAAGTGCAGGAGAAGCGAATATCGGTTTTGCATACGTAGTACCTGGCATATCTTGTCTTGAAAATACTTCTTCCGGATTTATACCAAAAATTCTTTCGTATTTTCCTTGGTAGTATTTTCTGTGAGCAAAACCTGATGCAACTGATTCAAAACCTAAAACTTTCACTTTCCGAAACAACGACTTGAAACCGTTTGCCATGGGAAGTGTTGTTGTACCATTCCCTAACGGACAAATAACAACATCTGGCTGAATAGCGGCCTCAATGACTTCTTCAATAAATGGTCGGAATGCTTCAATCGCAGCACCATTGATAGAACTTCCTCTTCCGGTAATATCACCCATAACATGGTTGATGTATTTTGTTCCGGGATGTTCAGCAAGAAATTTCTTGATGAACTCTGGAAACCCGTTCACATAGCTTTCAGCAGGTGTGCGATGTAACTCCGCACCAGCTTTTATGATTGCATCCTCGCGGGCTTTCTCTCCGCCTTCGGGAATTGCGATCTTGATTTTATAGCCGAGCGCAGTTGCGACTGCCGCTGCAGCACGACCACCGGAGCCTGATGTTGTTTCAAGTAATATATCTCCTGGCTTAATAATGCCTAAGCATTCTTTGAGATAGATCAGTTTCGAAAATACGCGGGCATAATGGCATTCTCCATAAGGTAACAAATAATCAAGTTTAAAATGATATGTATTACCTTCGAATTCAATTGTTTTGATAGGTGAATTCTTAACAGAGCCTAATATTTGATTGTAAAGAGCTTGTCTTTTTGATGATAAGTTGTTCATGTTGTTTGTATTTAAGTGGTGAGCTCAACCACTCAAATGACTTATCATCTGGAAACATTATATCACTTTTGTAAAGTAATGTCAATAATACTTCAAATTAAATATTAGAATCATAAATTTAAACCTTTTAAAATAATGCTTAAATACTGTTGACGATACTCCAACAACTTGCTAGAATTTAGGTATGTTAGAGCAATTGTTAGGACAACTAGGATTCACCGACAAGGAAATTACTGTGTATTTATGTGTGCTTGAACACGGCAAACTTTCAGCTGCAGCTGTGGCACGAATCACTAAAGTAAATCGCACTACTGTATATAGTGTGTCTAAAGAACTCATTACAAAAGGTGTTATCACCGAAGATATCGGCGGTACGAATCGTTACTATACAGCTTTGCCGCCTGAAGAACTTCGAGCACTCTATAGAAAAGAAGAAGGGGAATTGATAGAGAAAAAACAATCTATTGAGCAGTTAATCACGGAACTTGCATCGCTTCCAAAGAATAAAAGCTATTCTGTACCGAAAATTCGATTTATTGATGAAAGTCTTTTGGCAGATTTTCTGCATAAGCAGTTGCCAACGTGGATTGAGAGCGCTAAAAGCACGGACAAAAATTGGTGGGGCTTTCAGGATACGAGTTTTATTGATGAATACCCGGAATGGTTTAAATATCATTGGCAAATTTTCCCCAACGATTATGGCACGCGACTTTTCACGAATAAAAAACCTTCTGAAGAAAAATTTGCTGAACACGTCGGGGATGAGGATCGTCGGCAAGTCAAATACTGGGCGAAGTCAAAAGATTTTACAGCAACACACGCGGTGCTTGGCGATTATGTGCTTTTTTGTGTGACGAACCAGCACCCGCACTACCTCGTGGAGATTCATGATGCTGTTATGGCTGAAAATTTACGTGAAATGTTTAAAGGCATGTGGGAGGAAATAAAATAATATGAAAATCGGAATTTTTGATTCAGGGCTTGGGGGATTGATCATTGCAAAAGCTATCAGAGCGAAGATGCCGCAGTATGACTATGTCTATCTCGGCGACACCAAACGCGTGCCGTATGGCAACCGTTCTCATAAAACTGTGTTTGAGTTTACTCGCGAAGGGGTGGAATATCTATTACAGAAAGAAAACTGTGCGATTGTAATCGTGGCTTGTAATACTGCTTCAGCTCAGGCGTTGCGAAAGATTCAGCAGGAATACCTACCCACACATTTTCCTGATCGGAAAGTAATCGGTGTTTTGATACCGGCGGCCGAAGAGGCGGCGAGGTTTTCTCGCATTGGCGTGCTGGCTACGTCCGGCACGGTCGGCTCGAAGACGTTCGTGAAAGAGATACAGAAGATAAATCCCCGCGCCAAGGTCTTCCAGAACGCCGCGCCCATGCTCGTGCCGCTCATCGAAGAGGGAAAGATAAAAGAGGCAGCGGCGTTCGTGAAAGAATACCTGAAACCTCTCAAGGGCAAGAAACTGGATGTCCTAGTGCTCGGCTGTACGCATTACCCGATACTGAAGAAAGAATTTAATCCCGTTAGAGGCAGAGGGTCGCTGCGAGCCCTCGCGGCCTCTAGCGGGATAAAAATAATTTCGCAGGACGAAGTAGTGCCGAAGAAGCTGCGCGGCTACCTGGCGCGGCATCCGGAAATTTCCAAGAAGATATCGAAGAAGGGAAGTGCGAACATCTTGGTGACGGGCATCACGGAACATGTGCGGCAACTTTCCGCGAAATGGTTCGGTGCTGTGAAGCCGCGGCTCGTGAGAATATAAAAAGGGTTCTGGATATGCCAGAACCCTTTGCAAGCGGTAACGAACAGTTACATTTTCGCCATTCCCCAGTTCGATGCCACAAAGGCATTTTTGTCTTCTTTGCGGACTTCTTCCTTCTCGGCTTTTTGGTTCGCGTTCTTGAATTGCTGCGTGGCAGAATCCCATACCCTGTCCGGGTCCATTTCGTTGACCCCTCGCTGATCATAGGGATGGATGCCGCCGCAGGTGCATTTGACGCCGAGCTTGCCGTCGCCGAGTTTCTCCGTGCGAACGAGCTCATGGTTTTCACTTGTCATACTTATTGATTTTTAGATGAACAAAAATCAGCCTCCCGGTTTCTCGAGAAGGCTGATGTTTGAGTTCGTTTTCTTTAGGAGAGAGAACCAGCGCAAGCATCAACCTTCTCGGACTCGCCGAGAATGAGAAAGAGGCTGAGAAACTTGTGGCCTGGCTGGTGATTCATAACTTTTTCACTATAGCAGATGCCGGTTTATATTTCAACCAGGATAGGGCAGTGGTCGGATCCGAGGACCTCGGCGAATATTTTTGCGGACTTCACTTTCTTTGCCAAGCGGTTGCTGACGAAGAAGTAATCGATCCTCCAGCCCACGTTCCTGGCCCGGGCGTTGGCAAAATGGCTCCACCAGGTGTAATGCCCGTTGCCGCGCGTGTAAATGCGGAACGTATCCGTGAAGCCGGCGGCGATGATGTTGTCGATGCCTTCGCGCTCTTCGCTCGTAAATCCCTTCACTCCGACATTTTCTTTTGGCCGAGCCAAGTCGTCGGGCGTATGGGCGACGTTGAGGTCGCCGCAGAAGATCACCGGCTTCTTCTTGTCGAGGTCTTTCACGTATTCCAAGAAGGCCGGATCCCATTGCTTGTGTCGCAGCGGTATGCGCGAGAGATCGTCTTTTGCGTTCGGCGTGTAGACGGTCACCACGTAAAAAGTCTTGAACTCGGCGGCGATGACGCGGCCCTCGGCGTTCGGATCGCCGTAGCCGTCGTCATGCATCTTGTACTTCTTGGCGAATTTTTCCGGGATGCCGTTGATGATCTTCAATGGTTTTTCTTTCGTGAAGATAGCCGTGCCGCTGTAGCCTTTGCGGGTGGCGGAGTTCCAGTATTCCTCGTAGTCGGGCAGGTCGACCGGGCTCTGGTGCTGCTCGGCCTTGGTCTCCTGCAGGCAGAGGATGTCCGGCTGAAATTTCTTTATGAAAGGGAGGAAGAGATTTTTCTTGTGCACCGCCCGGATGCCGTTCACGTTCCATGACATGATTTTCATCCCGTTAGAAACAGGTCGCGGTCAAAGTACCGAAACCAGAGATTAACCTATTAATATTGCGACTGCGGTTTCTAACGGGATTCATAGTGTTAATCATAACATGTCTCATAGGAGAACTACGTTAATCGCTCAACGGTCGGAAATTCATTTGCGACTGTGGAACTTCTTGTGGTCACGGATATTTTTCTCGCCGTCGCTCGAAAAATTCCGCGACCCCGGCTCGCTGTCCTGCCTGCTGACAGGGACATGGCTCCGCCTTGCACAAGAAGGCAGAACGTGAGAAGTCACTTTCTGCTGTGAAACTTCTTGTGCACATCGCGCAATTGTTTGTCGGTGACGTGTGTGTAGATCTGCGTAGTGGAGATGTTCGAGTGGCCGAGCATCATCTGCACGGAGCGGATGTCGGCGCCGTTCGAGAGGAGGTCTGTCGCGAAGGAGTGGCGTATGACGTGCGGGGTCACCTTCTTCGAGATGCCCGCCTTGATGGCGTAGCGTTTAACGGTTCGCTCGATCGAGCGCGTCGTGAGCCTGTTCGCGGTTTTTGATTTCAGTTTTCCCTCGCTGACGAACATGGCTTCTTCCATGTCTTTGCGTTTCTCGAGATATTCTTTCACCGCGCGCTTGGCATTCTCCGAGAGGAAGACCACGCGCACTTTTTCTCCCTTGCCGCGGATGGAGAACTCGTCTTTGGAGAGATCGAGGTCGCGGTTGAGCGAAGCGAGCTCGGAGACGCGCAGGCCGGTGGAGAAAAAAAGTTCGAGCATGGCTCGGTCGCGCAGGCCCATCAGGTTTTTGGCATCCGGCCCCGACAGCAGGCGGTTCAGTTCTTCGTTCGAGATGAGGTCGAGGCTGCGCTCCTTGATCTTGGCGAGCTCGATGCGGTCGGGGGAGATGGCCGTGATGCCGCGCTTCATGAGGTATTTCAAGAAAACTCTTAGCGCGATGAGATAATAATTCTGCGTGTTCTTCTTCATGGTGGCCGCCGCCTGGCCTGTGACTTTGACGCCGGACTGCCTGTTGAGATAGAGGCGGAATTCGCGCACTTTGTCGTCGGTGATGTCTTTCGGAGTTTTCGCTTTGGCGAACTCGAAGAGGCGGGTGAGATAGCGCTCGTAATTCTCCACCGTCTTCAGGCTCGAACCTTTTTCGATTTCCAAGTATTCTAAAAATTCTCTCTTGAGCTTGTCCATTTCCGTGGCCATATATGAAAAGTATACCATGTCGCATAATAGCGGCGCGCGGCCATGCTACTTCTTTGAGCTTAACCCTTCCGCGAGTACGCGGCGGGACCCATCACTCTGCACAAATAGCATGGCCGCGCGCCGTATAAATAAAAAAGCCATCCGATAGTCGGATGGCTTGCTGTTTTGAGGACTCTTAGTGAATGAATGAAAAATCTTTCTGCGTCAGCGCGCCCAGGCCATTTCTTTTCCGTCGTTCGTATTTACTTTGTACGTCAGAATTTTGGATTGGCTATTTTTTACGCCATGGATGACTATCAGCGAGTTTTCGGGATACACCTTGTCGATCCTTAGCTCTACGCTGCTGATATCGTCAATGCGCTTGTTGAGAGGCTTTCTCCGGACGACGGTATTGATCTTCCAATACCCATCATCAGTAGATGAAAAGAAATTCACGTAGCCGGGAACCTTATCTTCCTGTCGGTAGATAAATTTCTTCGGCTTGTGGCAATAGCTGAACATCATGAGATTGCCCTTCGGGTCGACAGACGCAGAGGAGATCGCTCCCAGTTTCGCCAGGCTGTCGGCAGTGCCGTTGTACGGCGAACCGTCCCAGGTCAGGAATCCTTCGGCATTCATGTCGAATCCTTCTGTGCGGACTTTGTAATCTCTAACCCGTCTCTGTGTCGTGATGGCTGCATATCCGGCGGTGGCGGCGGTGGCGACGACGGTCACGGCTTTCTTGAGCGGCACGCTGATGCCTACCTTCGGGCTTTCTGGGCCTGCAGGTTTTTGTTGTGCCGCTGCCGGCAGTACCATTGCGGAGAAAAGAGTCGCCAGTGCGACGGCAAGGATGAAAAGAAATTTTTTCATAATTCGTATTTTTTAGATGTTAAAGAATCAATATCTTCGGGAATAATATAGCAAATTATAAGCAATTTGTCAAGCATCGGGGCCGAGGCAGGGGCGGTCGGAAAAACTGGGAGCCAGTGTGCCCGATTTCCGCGGTCCCGGCCCCCGGACTCAGGGGGCTTGCAAAATTTCTCGATATATGCTAGGATATAGCAATGTTAACAACCAAGAAGAAACAGACAGTCATAAAGAAAATCCAGATACACGACAAAGACACGGGTTCTTCCGAGGTCCAGGTTGCCGTACTCTCTACTCAGATCTCCGAACTTGCGAAGCATCTGAAGAAGCATAAGAAGGATAACCACTCTCGCCGCGGCCTCATCAAGATGGTGGCGGACCGCCGCACTCATCTGAAGTACTTGGAGCGCAAGAGCAAGACTCGTTACGATGCTCTCGTAAAGAAGCTCGACCTCTCATAATCTCCTCGTTTCTGGTACAATACTGTATATATGACAGTCATCAAGCATAAAGAACAGCGTGTCGGCGTTTTCATCGATACGCAGAACCTCTATCATTCGGCCCGCAACCTGTACAAGTCCCGGGTCAATTTCGGCGCCGTATTGAAGGATGCGGTGGCCGGCCGCAAGCTCGTGCGCGCGGTGGCATACGTCATCACCACCGAGGCGGGGGACGAGAAGAATTTCTTCGAAGCCCTTTCCAAGCTCGGCATCGAGACCAAGACCAAGGACCTGCAGATATTCCAGGGCGGCGCCAAGAAAGCCGACTGGGACGTGGGCCTCGCCGTCGACGCCATCAAGATGAGCCCTCGACTCGACTCCGTCATCATCATCTCCGGCGACGGGGACTTCATCCCGCTCGTCGAATACCTCCAGACCATGGGCGTGCAGGTGGAAGTGGTCTCCTTCGGCAAATCGACATCCATGAAGCTCAAGGAAGTTTGTGATGACTTCGTGGATCTCTCTGCGAACTCCCGCAAATACGTGCTCTAATCCGTTGCTTTTTTCTTTTCGAGTGCTAGGATAAGCGTGAAAGCTTATCAATATAACGAGAGTTCGTCTTCAGATAGAGATACTGTCCGTTCCCGTGTCCGGGCGGCACAATACTTTATTCTAAAGAGGAACTCGATCCCCTCCGACCCGGGTCGGAGGGCAAACATACTATATGCACAAGAAAGAATTTAGTGTAGAAATCGGCGGCAAGACCATGACCGCCATGTTTACCGATCTCGCGGAGCAGGCTCAGGGCTCGGTGCTTCTCAAATACGGAGAGACGGTGGTGCTCGCCACTGCCTGCATGTCGAAAGACAAGCAGCAGGGCCTGGGTTTTTTCAACCTGACTGTCGACTATATGGAGAAGTTCTACGCTTCGGGCAAGATCTCCGGCTCCCGCTTCGTAAAGAGGGAAGGCAAGCCTTCCGAAGAGGCCATTCTCGCCTCGCGCGTCATCGATCGCACCCTGCGGCCGCTGTTCGAGCAGTCCATCCGCCATGCGGTGCAGATCATCGTCACTGTGCTTTCGGTAGATGACAATGACTCCGTGGTGCTCGCCGTCAATGCCGCATCCATCGCCCTGTCCGTGTCGAACATCCCTTGGGCGGGACCGATCGGCGCAGTGCGCATCGGCAAATACGATGATGAAACGCTGAAAATAAACGCAGTGCAGTCTCTTCGCGACGACGATTCCAAATACAAGTTCGACCTGATCGTCTGCGGCAAAGGCGGCAATATAAACATGATCGAAGCGGCTGCACATCAGACTGCGGAAGACGAGCTCGAAGCTGCACTTATCGCCGCGAGCGCGGAAATCACCAAGCTCGAAGAATTCCAGAAGATGATCGTCAAAGAAATCGGCAAGGAGAAGCGTGTCATCGAGAAAGAAGAAATTTCTGCCGATTCCGTGGCGCTTTTCAAGCAGAATATTCTGCCGAAGATGGAAGCGGCCGTTTTCGCCGGCCCGGGCAAGGCCAAGATCGATGAATTGCATAATGAATGGAACAAGCTGGTGAAAGAAACGTACCCGGACCGAACTGATTTTGCACTCGAAGATAACTTGTTTGATGACACCGAGAACGACATGCTTCACGAGAAAGCAATCAAGGAAGACAAACGCGCCGACGGCCGCAAGATGGACGAACTGCGCGAGCTCTATGCCCAGGCCGGAGGACTCTCCTCCGTCGTGCACGGTTCGGGCATATTTTATCGCGGCGGCACGCACGTGCTGTCGGTGCTGACCCTCGGCGGGCCGGAAGACCGCAACATGATCGATACCATGCAGACCAGTGCCGAACGCCGATTCATGCACCACTATAATTTTCCGCCGTATTCTGCCGGGGAAACGGGCCGGGCAGGATTCACCAACAGGCGCGAAGTCGGGCATGGTGCATTGGCGGAAAAAGCTATCGCCATGGTCTTGCCGAAGGAATCCGATTTCCCCTATACCATCCGCGTGGTTTCCGAATCCATGGCTTCGAACGGTTCTACCTCGCAGGCTTCCATCTGTGCGGGAATCCTGGCGCTCATGGACGGCGGCGTGCCGATCCAGGCGCCGGTAGCGGGCATCGCCATGGGCCTGATGTACGAATCGGATTCCGCGTACAAAGTCCTCACCGATATCCAAGGCCCCGAAGATCACCACGGCGACATGGATTTCAAGGTGGCGGGCACGAGGAACGGTATTACTGCCATCCAGCTCGACGTGAAAGTCGAAGGCGTGCCGATCAAGATTCTCGGCGAGGCCATGCGCCAGTCCAAGAGCGCCCGTACCACAATTATCGATACCATCGAAAAAGAAATTGCCGTGCCGAGAAAAGATATCTCTCCGAACGCGCCGAAAATCCTGATGATTCACATCAAGCCTGATCAGATCGGCATGGTCATCGGAAGCGGCGGCAAGACCGTGAAGGAGATTCGCGAGAAATCCGGCGCCGAGATCACCATCGAGGATGACGGTACGGTGTATCTCACTGGCAAGGACGGTTCTGCAGGAAAGGCCAAGCAGATCATTGAAGAGATGACCCATGAATTCAAAGTCGGCGAATTCCTGAAGGGCGAAGTGGTGAAGATCGCCGAGTTCGGCGCTTTCGTCAGCCTCAATCCCTTCGTCGACGGCATGGTGCACATCTCCGAGATCGCTCCGTTCCGCGTGGAGCGCGTGAGCGACATCATAAAAGAAGGCATGATCGTGCCGGTGAAAGTCATCAAGCTCGATCCTGAGCGCGGCAAAATTTCTCTCTCCATCAAGGAAGCCGACAAGGACTTCTTCCAGAAAGCCAAAATCGTTCCATAAGAAAAGAGCAGCCCCGAGCAGGCTGCTTTTCATTTGGAACCGAATGGAACGAAGAAATAATAAACAATTTTTGCTATACTTATGGCAAATGGAAACCAAGGATCAGGGCCCTGCGCCGCGCGACGCGAGCGCAATAAAAAATGACGGCGTGCAGACGTATGTCGACGATGTCTCTCAAGCCATGGCGGGAAAAGGCCCTGCGGTGCAGACGTATGTCAGCGACATCACGAAAGCCGTCGAGGGCAATCAGGGCGGCATCGTGAAGAAGATGATCGAGGAGCAGGAGGCCTATGAGGCCGCCAAGAAGAATTCTTCCGGCCGGTCTGCCCGCAACGGCTTGTTCATCATTCTTGGCATCCTGCTCATCGGCGCGGCAGTTGTCGGCGCGTACCTCATCTGGAAGCGCACCGAAGGCCTGAAGACCGTGGCCGTGGCGCCACAATACCAGTCGCTCATCTTTACCGACCATGCCGAGCCTGCCCCTATTGACGGCCTCGATCCGGCCGGCATCGCAGGCAGCATCCGCAGTCCTCGTGAAGACCACTACCATCAAGCCCGGCGGCGTCGAAGGCATCTATCCGACCGTGGGCGGCACGATCATCGGCTTGCGGGAATTCATATCGCTCATCGGAGCCGGCCTGCCCATCGACACCATGCCGTTCGTCAACGAGAACTTCCTCCTCGGCGCTGTCTACTATATCGATTCCGGCGTCCCTACGCTTCATTCAAAAGAAATCGCGACTACGCCTCTACCATCACCCGTGCCTGTCGTCGTAGAAGGCAAGCCGGTGACGCTCGAGAGCTCGGCATTCTTCAAGACGGGCACGACGGAATTCATCAACGCCGATGCCAAGGACAAAGCCGAAGCCGCGATCTCTCTATTTTTGACCGACATTGATTTCACGACGACGGAGATCAATGTTGTCGGTACGTATTCCGTCGAACGACCTTCGAGCAAGAACGACGCTCTGGCCGAATCGAGGCGCAAGCTCGGTCTCGATATCCTGAACGAAGTTCTGACTGCCACATATGCGCCGGAGGACATTGCCCAGATGACGATCACCTCGAGCGCCAAGGGTGGTTTCCCTGAAAGATACGCATACCGACGAGGAGATAAAAGCCATGACAGCCCAGGAGAAAAACAGCCTTCTCGATGCGGCCCAGGGCATACAGTATTCCGCCCAGGCCAAGACCAAGTCCATGACCATGCCTGCTCCGGTGCCTGATGGCGCCGCTACTGTCACCGACAGCGACACGGGCAAGATTTCCGATTCGACAGGCATCAGTTTTCTTCATGCTCTTGAACGAGCGTTCCTTCGCGGACGTCTTCGACGGCATGCGCGCCTGGGAACCCAAGATGTTTTCCGACGTGCACGGATTCTTGGGCATAGGCGTGACCGATGCCAACTCCTATCTCCTGACGAAGCCGTTCGAAGACGGCGTGGTACAGAACAGGAATGCCCGCGTGCTCTATGACAATGCCGGCAATGTGGGTACTGCTCTATTCCTTCGCCGATGACAATTCCGTGCTGATTACGGATACCGAGAGCGCTACCAGGGAGATCATCCTCCGCCTCGCATCGGCCCAGAAGAAGAAATAAGGAGAAACGGCACTTATCCAGTAATAAAGATTGCCTTCCCTCGGCTACATGATATATTCATATATATGGTAGACAAAAAGAAAATCAAAGAAAAGTTGGAAGCGGAGCGCGATATGCTCCTCGTTGAGCTGAAAGATATGGGAAAATTGAACTCCGAGACGGGAGAATGGGAGGCCATTCCGAAGAACAGGACTTTCCGGAGTCGGATCAGAACGACATGGCGGACAGATTCGAGGATTTCGAATCTCGAAGCTCTCTCATCAGGTCTCTCGAGCCGCGGCTCAAGGACGTGCTCCATGCCCTGAAGGCCCTCAATCGCGAATCCTACGGCAAGTGCGAAGTCTGCAAGAAAGATATCGAGCCGGCCCGCCTGGAAGCCAACCCTGCGGCCACCACTTGCATAAAGCACATGAACGGGTAATAATGCCGGCATGGCGTTCGCAAAGGTTTACTCCGCACAAGTCAATCTGCTCTCAGGCGTAATCGTCACTATCGAGACGGACCTGTCCCGCGGCCTGCACGCTTTTTCCGTGGTAGGCCTGCCGGATAAGGCCGTGGACGAATCGAAGGACCGCGTCAGCTCGGCCATCAAGAACTCCGGCTTCCAGTCTCCGAAAGCCAAGAATCAGAAGATCATCGTGTCGCTCTCGCCCGCGGACCTCAAGAAAGAGGGTCCGTTCTTCGATCTGGCCATCGCCTTGTCGTACATGCTCGCCGCCGGGAGACTTGAAATTCAATTCCGAGAAGAGGATTTTCCTCGGCGAACTCGGCCTCGACGGCACCTTGCGCAGCATCCGCGGGGCATTGCCGCTGGTGCAGGAGGCTAAGCGCATGGGCTTCGAGGAAATATACCTGCCGAAAGAGAATGCCGTGGAAGCGGCCCTCGTCGACGGTCTGAAAATATTCGGCGCGGGCAGTTTGCGCGAGGTGGTGGAGCATATCGATGAAGCACCGCGGTCTAAAGAAGACAAGCCCGTTAAAAAGATTCCATTGCAGCCGAAAACGGAAATAATCTACGCGAAAGAATTCAAGGGCGCTGATTTTGCCGAGATCCGCGGTCAGGAATCCGCCAAGCGCGGCCTCGAGATCGCCGCGGCCGGCGGACACAATATCGCCATGTACGGACCGCCGGGCACCGGCAAGACCATGCTGGCGCGGGCTTTCTCCGGCCTCTTGCCTGATCTCGCCATTAAGGAAATCCTGGAAATCACCGGCATCCATTCCGTGGCGGGCACGACGCGCGGCGAACTGGTCTACAATCCGCCGTTCCGCGCGCCGCATCACACCTCTTCGTACGTGTCGCTCATCGGCGGCGGCACGTACCCGAAGCCCGGCGAAGTGACGCTCGCGCACAGAGGCGTGCTCTTCCTCGACGAGTTTCCGGAGTTCGAGAAGCGCGTCATCGAGAGCTTGCGCCAGCCGCTCGAAGACAATATCGTTTCCATCTCCCGCTCGAAAGCCTCTGCGATCTTCCCGTCGAATTTCATCCTGGTCGCCGCCATGAATCCCTGCCCCGTGCGGCAATGCGGGATCGAAACAGAAAGCCTGCATATGCAAGCCTTCGGATTTGACAGGTACAAGAGGAAACTTTCCGGTCCCATTGTCGACCGTATCGACCTCTGGGTTTCTGTCGGTGCTGTGGACTACAAGAAGCTCGGAGAGGAGGGGGACAGGCGAGCGAAGCGAGCGCATAAGAGAGCGAGTATCAGGCGCGCGCAAAATTCAAGAAGCGCGATTCAAGAAATCAGAAAGAGAAATGAAGACGAACAGCGAGATGAATGTGAAAGATCTCGGAATCCATGTGAAGCTTGGTGCCGAAGCGAGAAAAATTCTCGATGACAGCGCCGAGCGCCTGGCCCTTTCGGCTCGCGCCTATCATCGGGTCATCAAGATCGCCCGCACTATCGCCGATCTCGACGGTTCTCCGGACGTGGCTGCCAATCATATCTTGGAAGCATTGCAGTATCGTCCGAAGGTAAACGCATAACGCGGTATCTGCTATAATCAACTCATGAACAAGCAAGGAATGAAAGACAGCCTGCGCATGTCGAATGAGAAAATTTTCTTCGGATTCGCCATCATTTCGGCCGTGCTCGGCTATTATGTTGTCGCAGTATTTTTCCTCATTTTTGCGACGATATATTTTTTCAAGAACAGGAAGGAGAAAGGGCTGGTGCCCAAAGCGCCTGTTGGTTCTTCACGCCAAACGGCACTGACGAAAGCCATCGTCCTGTTTGTCCTCCGGATTGCTGACGCTCGAAATACTGCATGACTCCAATCAGACAGTGCATGATTACTGGATCCCGCTCATCGGCGTCTTTGCCCTCGCGTCATATTTGTTTTATTTGAAGCTCAAAAAAACCTCTGCAAAGTAAGGCGTTTGCAGTTATCCACAGAGTGTTTGTGACAGTGAACGTTCGTTCACCTATACTGTTTGGGTAGCCGCGTCGGGCTGCGCATTAGTCAAATTATCAATATAAATATATGTCACAAACACAATATTTAAGAATGTTAGAGAAGGAGATCCAGAAGCTCAACAAGATCATCGATCAGAAGATCGTACGAGGTATGGACTACTCGAGGGAAGCCAGGGACCACAGGCTCATCCTACGCAAAGTCCGCTATCACAACCCGCAAACCCCTCGTCGAGAAGCTCGTCAGCTTCTTCTTCCGAAAGAGCATTTATGCATAATTCCTACCAATCACAACTGGAATCGTTCTACTCCGAGAACAGGCGCATGCCGAGCTATTCGGAGATGATGGACATGTTCGGCCTGAAGTCGAAGAATGCCATATATAAGATAGTGAACAAGCTCGTGGAGGCCGGCATGGTCGCCAAGGACCACTTGGGCAGGCTCGTGCCGACAGATACTTTCGCGGAAGATACTTCCAGCGTGGCCGATGCTCGGGTATGTTACCGCAGGCTTTCCGGCATCCGTGGAAGAAGAGCTCGCCGATACGGTGAAGCTCGACAGTCTTTTAATACGAGATAAGACGAAATCATACCTGCTCGAAGTCGATGGCGACTCGATGATCGACGCGCACATAGAAAAGGGCGACCTCGTGCTCGTCGAAAAGACGGACCAGGCCAAGGACGGCCAGATCGTCGTCGCAGAAATCGACGGAGAATTTACTTTGAAATATTTTAGGAAGCAGGGGAACAAAGTGTGGCTCGAACCAGCGAACAAGAACTACAAGCCCCTCTACCCGACGCACAGTTTGAACATCAATGCGGTATTGAAGGCAGTAATCAGGAAATACTAGGTTCCTGGCTGATTTTTATCTTATTGAGATAAAACCATAATCGATAGGCGCATATCGATACTATCCCAAAAGAGTATGAATGCGAAGATGAATCCGCTCTTTGAGCCGGACAGCTTGAGATTTTCTACCGGACGCACTACAAGTAATATGTCTGCAACGTAGAAGGTACTTATGAAACCGGCTCCTCTTGCAAATGAAGGCTGCATTTTCAATCCGGCTAGCTTTAGCAATTCCATGATTATATATAATACTATGCTGAACAAGCCGAAGAACTTCATTACATCCGTACCAGAGTAGCTTCCAGCCAGAGAATCATCGAAGAGCTGCTGATATGTTGTCAGTTATGATGAGCAGCGCCACCAAAGGCAGTGGCTATAAAAACGATAGCTGCAGCGGTAGGCAGTACTACCCAGGAGAGTACGAATGATTTTACGTACCCCAGCAGGATATTAGGGGATGTGTCCGTTCATCTGATGATTATATCTTATACAGAAAAACAAAAACACCCTTTCGGGTGCTTTTGTTTTTATCTCGAGATAAAAAGATTATTCGACTGCGTCCTTCAAAGCCTTTGCAGCTCGGAATTTTGGAACTTTCTTCGCAGCCACTTTGACCTGCTCTCCAGTCTTTGGATTGCGAGCCATACGTGCAGCGCGGCCTTTGACGGAAAAGATTCCGAAGCCGGCGATTGAGACTTCGCCACCCTTCTTCAAGGTGCCGACGATAGCATCAAACAAACCGTCAACGATTTCCTCTGCCTGCACCTTGGTGCCGCCGAGCTTTCCGTGTACCCATTCAGCCAATGCTTGTTTGTTCATAGGTTTTAAAAGTTACTCTTGGTAATACGTTCGACCTTGCCCCCGCTATGGCGAGGCTTTTCCTCTACCTAAACTACGAATACATTATATAGTAAGGGTTTTTCAATGCAATAGCCGAAGAAAATTGACAATTTTCCAAAAAATGTCTTATTTTTGACGTATTTTAAGAGTTTTAGCGGGCATATTCGACGACGCGGGGTCTCTCGGATCATCGTAACCTTGATTTCGCCAGGGTATTTCAGCTCTTGTTCGATTTTTATAGCGATATCGCGGGCCATAAGCTTGGCTTCGGCATCGGAAATCTTGTCCGGAGTGACAAATATCCTTATTTCACGGCCTGCCTGGAGGGCGGTAGGAGCGCTCGACGGCAGGGAAGGTATTTACCAGGGCCTCGAGCTCCTGCAAGCGCTTGAGGTAGTTCTCTACGGAGTCGCGGCGGGCGCCAGGACGGCCGCCAGAGATAGCATCGGCAGTCCTGGACGATGATGGACTCGATAGTCTCATACGGATAATCCTCGTGATGGCTCTTCATTGCGGTGACGATGCGCTCGTCGGCTCCGAACTTCTGGAGGATGCGCATGCCGATCTCCACATGCGTACCTTGCACTTCATGGTCGAGAGCCTTTACCGATGTCATGTACGAGGGCGCCAGCTTTGGCGATAGCCACGTCAGCGCCAAGCTCTTCGGCGATCATGCCGGCGATGTGTGACATCTCGATAGAGTGCTGGAGGACGTTCTGGCCGTAACTGGTGCGGAAGTAGAGGCGGCCGATGATAGCCACGATGCGGGGATCGAAGTTGAATATGCCGCACTCGTATACCGCCTGCTCGCCCTTTTCCTTGATGATCTTATTGATCTCTTCGCGGGCCTTGTCCACGAGCTCCTCGATCTTTGCCGGCTGGATGCGGCCGTCGAGGATGAGGTTCTCGAGGGCGAGGCGGGCCACTTGGCGGCGGATAGGGTCGAATGATGAGATGACGATCGAGCCCGGCGTGTCATCCACGATGAGCTCGACGCCGGCGGCGCGCTCGAAGGAGCGGATGTTGCGGCCTTCCTTGCCGATGATCTTGCCCTTGATCTCGTTGTTCGGGATGGAAACGGTGGTAGTCATGAGGTCGCTCGCGGTAGAAGAGGCGAGGCGCTGGATGCTCGTGGCGAGAATATCCTTGGGCGCGCTTGTCGAGCTTTTCTTCGTTCGCAGTCTCGAGCTTCTGGATGCGCACGAGCAGGTCTTCCTTCGTATTTCTTCTCGACTTCTTTCATCAGTTCCTCGCGGGCGTCCGTTTCGGAGAGGCGGGCAACCTTTTCGAGCTCGGCGCGCTTGGCTTCCTCGATGCCGAGGACCTTTTCCTGGATCTTCTTTTATCTCCTCGACTTTGGCCTTTGATGCCTTCGACTTCCTTGTCCACTTCGAGCTGGCGCGCGTCGAGAAGCTCATCTTTCTTGATGAGCCGCTTTTCCGTCTCCTTGAATTCCCTGCTCGCGTTTCTTCTCTTCGTCTTTCAGTTCGGCCAGGCTCGCCTCTGACTTCTTCTTGGCTTCGTCCGTGATGCGCTGGGCTTCTTCCTTGGCGCCGACCATCATCTGCTTGATGTCGATCTCGATAGAGCGCTTCTTGCCGAGGGCGATGATGAGGCGGAGGTAGTAGCCGATGCCAACGCCCAAGAGGAGCGCTCCGGCTCCGATTACAATTATTGTTAATGCCGACATACGTTTTATGCCGGCCTATAAGAACAGGCCACTATATCTGTGGTTCTTTTTCCGATCCGAGAAGATGTGAAAAACTCCTTTGAAAACGACATAATATGGGGATATTCCTATAAACCAGCTTTAATTAAGTGAAAATCGATTGTAAATTTCAACATTCACACTATAGCAGGAAGGTATCGATTTGTCTACTTGATCTACTTTATGCCGGGAGTCTTCGATTTGGTGACGATCTCGTCGATGATGCCGTACTTCTTTGCCTCTTCGGAGTCCATGAAGAAATCGCGTTCCACGTCTTTTTCGATCTGCTGGAGGGACTTACCGGTGTTCTTGGCGAGGAACTTGTTCAGATTGTCCCGGTTTTCAGGATGTGCTTGGCGGTGATGGCGATGTCGGAAGCCTGTCCCTCTACTCCGCCGAGCGGCTGGTGGATCATGACTTCGGCGTTCGGCAGGATGAAGCGCTTGCCGCGCTTTCCGGCGGAGAGGACGATGGCCGCCGCCCGGGAAGCCGCCATGCCCACGCAGAAAGTGGAAACGTCGGGGCGGATGTGTTCATGGTATCAACTATTGCCATTGTCGACGTCACTGATCCCCCTGGCGAATTTATATACAAAAAAGATATCCTTCTTCGAATCCTCGGACTCGAGAAAGAGCAGTTGGGCGATGATGATGTTCGCGGTGTGATCGTCGATCGGGCCTGCCAAAAAGACGATGCGGTCGCGCAACAGGCGGGAATAAATATCATATGCCCGTTCGCCGAACTGGGATTTTTCTATGACTGTTGGTATTAACATAGCTGTATTATACGCTCATTTTGCGCATTTTTCAAGTCTCGATTTTTAGGAGAAATGTTATTGCGTTTCGAGGAACGAGAAGACTTTTTCGTTGGTGAGGACGTTCTCGGCGTGCATGGCGGCGCGCTCGGGATCGGCATCCTTGTAGTGTTCGAGGATGTGAGCCACTTCTTTGGCCACTTCTTCCTGGTCGGCAGCGATCTTTTCTTCTTTGGAGATTGCATTCAAGACCAGGGCGAGCTTGGCCTTCTTCTCGGCATCGGGGCGGAAATCCTTGCGCAGGTCTTCCACTGTCTTATTCAAGTGCTTGAGGTAATCTTCGAATTTCAGGCCCATCTGAGTGATATCGGAATCCATGCGGTAGAGAATCTTGTCGAGCTCGGCTTCCACGAGCACGTTCGGCAGGTCGATGGCGCTCTTGTCGATGATATTTTCTATGATCTTGATGCGAGTTTTCTCCTTGAGCTGATTTTCCTTCTCGAGCTTGATGTTCACCTTCAACTTGTCCCTGAAATCAGCAACGTTCTCGAATGGCCCGAGGGCTTTGACGAACTCATCGTCGAATGCCGGGATTCTTCCGGCGGTTTCTCCTCGTCTTCGCCCTCATTTTTTTCCTCGCTCGCGCTCATATGCTTCTTCGGCGCGCGGGAACGGCGGATGTCCATGATAGTGTTCTCCATGTCCTCGTCGGTAACAGTGACGTTCTTCTCTTCCGCAGGCACTGCGGCAAGGGTCTTCTTGGCGATTGCTTTATAGTCGGGCAATTTTACTTCCGGCAGGACGGATGTTCTTATCTTGAAGCCCAAAGGGTTGTTGCGGGCGATCTTGGTGATGGAGATTTCCGGGCGGCTGATGACGTCTATCTTCTCTTCGTCGATGATCTTCGGATAATGCTCGGAAAGGGCCATCTCGGCCATCTCTTCGAGCACTCGGATCTCGGGAATCTTGGAAAGGAGGACGTGCTCCGGCACTTTGCCTTTCCTGAAGCCGTCGACTTCGAGGTTTCTCTCCGATCTTGTGGAGAGCCTTGGCGAAATACGTCTCGAAGACGTCCGCCGGCACTTCGCCAGTGATCTCGATCTCGCTCTGGGGCAGTTTTATGATATTTACCTTAGACATGCTTTTTATCCTATATTTATTAGCCGTTTTTGTCAAAAAAACAGGCCATGATATACTATTTCCATGAAATTCAATTTTGAATCCCCTAAGGAAAAAGCCGAGGCAGAAGAAAATAAAAAAGTAGGAAAAGGTTTAAAAAATGTTGTTATGGCTGCTGGTGCAGCCACCCTGATGGTGCCAGGCTTGGCACAGAAACATCACGAAGTGAAACAGAAAGAATTACCGCCGATATATGTAGAGAATAAAAATGACAAGAGAATTTTGGATTATAAAGACAGTTTGAACGCTTGGCAACAAAGCAAGATTGCTGAGAAAATATACAACTTAGATACAACAGACAATTACGGTGAGCTGTTGCAGCAATTGGGCACTCAGCTTCATTCCGATCTTCTTGGAAGATTGGACAAAATTGATGAACTTAACAACAAGGGTATGAAATTACGCGAAGGCACTCAAGAGCGAAATCTTATTATAGACGAAATACATGCTCTTCAAGCAGAACAAGGCGCCGAAATGGGAAAGGCAAAGCAGTATTTTAATATAAAGTGGCGACCAGGTTATCCGAACGAGCTTCAGATTGAAACGCCGTATAATGAGAATCTCTATACAAAAAGGCACCATAAACCGTCATCTTTGATGGGGGATCCAAAGTCATTCAGCATGCTGGGAGGAGAAAGCAAATACATGGAATATCCAGTTTTCAAAAAGCCTGTTCAGCCGTATGTCTACAAAAAACCCGAAATTAAAAAAGATACTACGCATATTCTTCAAAAGGCAATGGAACAGAAAGGCAAGGATCCGCTTCCGGTCCAGGAGACGAATACGTTCTATCTGCCAGGCAACCCGGTGTACGGCCCGAACGGGCACATCATCGGCTTCTATGCCTCAGGCACCAATACCTTCAAGCCGATTCCGGATAAAAAAGATTTCGCGAAGCACTACGGAATGCACAAAGAAGATTATGCCTTCCTTTCTTCAGGAAGCTTGGCAGATTTTCTTAAGTTTACCCTAAAGATGGATGATATAAAAATAGAAAAACCGGAGTAATCCGGTTTTTCTGCCCGTTATTCTGCGTTCCGCCTCTTTAGAGGCCGTCGTCAGTATGGTCGATGTCCATGCTCTGTACCTGGGCATCGAGTTGTGCCGCCGTGGTAGAACCTTGCGTATTCCGGTCGACAGCTTTCTCGTCCATATTTTTCTGCCACAAATAGATGCCGCCGATGACAAGGATGATGATAACGATGATAGTGCCGATGAGGGCGCCGCTCGATTTCTGCTGTGGTTGATTTGGTTCCATGGGGAAATTAGTTAATTAATAATGACGCATTAGTTGATATTCGCGCTGGCGCTTGCGTCCGCTTCGCCGTTCAAGCTGCGGATTTCCTGGAGCGCTTGGTGGAGATATTCGCGTGATTCCTTCAAGAGGTCACGGGTTTCGCGGGCGCCGACTTTGATCCTTGCCCAGGCATCAGCGGTGATATCCGCATAATTTGCCGGAACCATGGCTTTTACTTCGGCGTACTTCGCCTTGGCGTCGCTCAATTTCTGCTTGGAGAGGTCAAGATCGCTCTGGGCTTCCGTTGTATCATTTCCGTCTGCATGAAGGGTGACGATGATATCGCCGGCCTTCACCTGGAAATCAGCGAGAGCCGTGATGACTGCATCGAATCGCGTAGCGACGGTACCCGCGGACGGTTTCGAAGAATTTCTGCTTCACATCAGCCTTGGCATTCTGCCACTCGGCCTTCTTGGCCTGCACTTCGGCCAGAAACGCCGTTCGGTCGGTTTTCAATTTTGCTACAAATGCTTGTCGATCGTCTTGGAGCTTGGCGCGGAATGCTTGGCGGTCTTCCTGGCGCTGTCCTCGATCTTCCTGCCTGTCCTCCTGTCTTTCACCCCTGTCTTCTTGGCGTATATCGACTGAGGTGCGCGTATCAACCGAAGCGCCGAGGGTGGCGTTCGCCTTGATGTCATCGCTGCCTTCTTTTGCGGCGGCGACCGATGCAAAAGAAGATATAAGAGAGAAAGAGAGAACCAAACCTGCGGCGGCTACAAATCCTGTGTATTTTTTCATAAAAGTTAAAAAATTACTAATAAGAATAAAGGTGTCTTTATTATACACCTTATGACGTATAGGGAGGGCGAAACTTACCGAAAGTTATTCGGTAAACTTAGGCTTGTATTCTTTGTTGTAGCGCTCGATGCATTCGGCGACGATAGTCTTCGCCTCATCTACGCCGAAGAATCCGAGTACCTTGCAGGTGCCGGGCTTTTTGAGGTCCTTGTAATGTTCGAAATAGTGCTGTGTTTCTTTCTGCCAGTGGTCGCCGAGATCTTCGAAAGAATTGATATGGTCCATGCGCTTGTCGTCGGAGAGGACAGTGATGATCTTGTCGTCCCGTTCGCCGCCGTCTTCGAATTTCATGACGCCGATGACGCGGGCTTCGACGAGCGATCCGGGCACGAGCGGTTCGGTGACGTTCGCGATGACGAAGTCGAGGAGATCATTGTCCTGGTCCCATGTCTGCGGTACGAGTCCATAGGCAACAGGGTAGGCGAGCGAAGAATAGCCGACGCGGTCGAGCTTGAGCTGTCCGCTCTCGGTGATGAATTCGTATTTGTTGATAGAGTTTGAGTTTATTTCCACCAAGCCGTTGATGATGCCTTTCGCCTCATCAGCATACGGAGGCAGGACATGCTGCAGGTTGAGCATGAACTTCGAAGGTTTTTCATTTATGTTTGCCATATGAGAATTGTAGTCTTATTGCTCTACCTTATCAATATCGTCGCTGGAATCGTCGGAAGGGATCGGAGCAGCTACTGCTTCTTCAGCCGGTGCAGCTTCTTCTTCCTCCTTGGAGTCTGCCTGCTGGCCGTCGCCCTTGATGTCGATCCTCCAGCCGGTGAGCTTTGCGGCGAGGCGCACGTTCTGTCCGCCTTTGCCGATGGCGAGCGAGAGCTGGTCCTCGGCCACTTCCACCATGGCTTTGTGCTCCTGCTCGTCGATCTCGATAGCGGTGACTTTCGCAGGAGAGAGGGCATTGGAGACGAGCACGCGAGGGTCTGCAGACCATGGGATGATGTCGATCTTTTCCCCGGAGAGTTCCTGGGTGATGGTGTTGACGCGGGTGCCTTTCTGTCCGACGCATGAGCCGACTGGATCGATGTGCTCGTCGTTCGAGAATACCGCGATCTTGGAACGGGCTCCGGCTTCGCGGGCGATGGACTTTATCTCCACGACGCCCGACGCCACTTCAGGCGCTTCGATGGCGAAGAGCTTCTCGATGAATTTCGGATGCGTGCGGGAGAGGCGCAGGTTGATGCCGCGAGGGGTGTCTTCCACGAGGTAGAGATATGCCCGGATGCGCTGGCCGCGCTGGAAGTACTCGCCGGGGATCTGCTCTTCGACGGGCAGGATGCCGGTGGCGCGGTTGAAGTCGACGTAGACGTTGCCGCGCTCGATCTTCTGCACCATGCCGGAGACGATGTCGCCTTCCTTGGTGCCGTATTCGTCGATGATGGACGTGCGCTCCGCTTCGCGGATCCTCTGGATGATGACCTGCTTGGCGGTCTGGGCGGCGATGCGGCCGTAGTCGTCCTTCTGCTCGAGAGGGAAGACGATCTCGTCGTTGAGTTCCGCGCCCTTCTTTATCTTCTTGGCGTCCTCGAGCATGATGTGGTGCTCGCTGTTGAAGCGCACGCGCTCGTCGCCGTCTTCTTTCACTGAATATTCTTCTTCATCGTCGCCGTCCTCGTCCATCCGAGCGATGGATTCGTCGACGACTATCTTTACCTGGTAGAAATCGGTCTTGCCCGTGTCGAGATCGAATTTTGCGCGGATGATCTGGCCTTTCTTGCCGTAGTCCTTCTTGTAAGCCGCGGCCATGGCCTGTTCGATGGCGTCCAGGATCTTTTCTTTCGGTATTTTCCTCTCTTCTTCCAACTGTTCGAGCGCTGATTTGAATGTTTTTAGGTCTAACATGTGATTTTATTATTTAATTTTTCTAAAATTAAAAGCCCTGTTGCGACAGGACTTGTACGGAAACAGCATAGCATATATGGACAACGAAGGCAAATGGGCATCCGGGCAGCCAGTTTATCCACACATGCCATATATGTGTATTGTCCAAGCTCCGTGCACTGGAGTATAATTCAAGCAATGAAACCTAAAAGAAGCTTGTATTATAAAGTTTTATCAGTCATCTTGACCTCGACCTTTCTCTTCTCCAGCCTTGTTTTTGCCCCGAAAGCCTATGCGGCCAATAATCCCGCACTCGCAAGCTCTTGCGGCCTCAATGTCATGCTCGTGCTCGACAGTTCGACCAGCATGGCCGCTTCGGACATCGCGACCGCCAAATCAGCCGCCATCGGTCTCGTCAACAGCCTGATGCCGAGCACGCCGACCAAGATCGGCGTCATAGACTTCAACACCAACATCCAGGGCGCATCGCTTTCTCCGACGACCGACAAGGCCGCCGTCCTTGCCAAGATCAACACGTATGTGAATCATCCGAACGGCGTCTCCACCAACTGGCAGGCGGCCTTGCAGGCCGCTGACGGCATGACGGGCGCGGGCGATCTCGTCATCATCATTACCGACGGCAATCCGAACTATCCGACGGACGCCGCGACCGCGCTCACGAGCGCCGTCACTGCCGCCAATTCCCTGAAGTCGAGCGGCACACGCGTCCTCGCCATCGGCATCAACTCGAGCGGCACGCAGGGCGGGCTCAATCAGGCGAACCTCGAGGCCATTTCCGGATCGCAGGTGAAAAATTTCCCCGGGCAAGCCATCACGAACATCAATCAGGTCGATGTGGCCCTGGGAGACATCAATGCCCTCTCCGGAGTGCTCTCGGATATTTCTTCGGCCCTCTGCCCCGCGACCATCACCGTTACCGCGAATACTCCGTACACGGTCGTCTCCGGCACCTCGGTGCCTTTTGCCTATAACGTCTCGGTCAGCAAGGGCGGTTCGCAATGCCGATTGCTCGACAATGCCCAGGCTCCGGTAAACGGCGGCAGCGGCGCGGGCGCATACAGCGCCGCGAATCCTATCAACTGGATTCCGCCGCTTCCTCCGGGCGCATACGGATATTTCGTGCAATGCCGTACCACCGTCGGATCAGTGGTGACCGTCGTCTCGAATGCGATCACGGTAAACGTTACGCCGCCGCCGCGCCCTGATCTCACTGCTTCCGCTCCGCCGCAGGCGAGCGCTACCGTCGGTACGCCGGCGACATTCACGTCAACCGTTTCAAACATCGGCAGCCTGACGACAGGCGCCTCGTTCCCGAACTTTTTCCAGCTCTCGAGCGCGGGCAACGGCGCAGGCACGCTGACAGACCTTGCCGGCCGCGACCATGTCCGCCCTTGCCGCGGGAGCCGCGGGCAATGCCAGCGCGACATATACGTTTGCCACTGCCGGTCAATGGTCGGTCCGCGCCTGCGCCAACAAGAGCAATCGCAATGCCTTCGGCGCGGTCGTTGAATCTGATACTGGCAACAACTGTTCGGCATGGACCGGCGTATCCGTCGGGCTTCCCCCGGTCCCCGTCGTGACTGTCTCGGCAACGCCCATCACCGGCATCGTGAACAGGATCAGTCCGACCATCACCTGGAGCGTCACCAATAATCCGACTTCGTGCACCGCGAGCGGGGACTGGTCCGGATCGAAAGCGGTCGGCGGCGGTTCCCAGAGCCAGGGGGCGCTCGGCAGTGTCAGGAACTATACCTATATCCTTACCTGTACGAACATCGGCGGCGCAAGCGTTCCCGCGAGCGCCACGGTAGTGGTGAACCCCGTGCCTCCTCCCGCGAGCGCGACGCTCATGTCCGATCCGACGCCCGCCATGATCGTGCTCGGACAGACCGTGCTCCTCACCTGGACTTCGACCGGCGCCACGTCCTGCGCCGGTACCGGATTCAATACCGGCGGCGCCACGCATAACTCCGTCGGCGTGCCGGTCGTTCCGCCCGTCCTGCCGACCACGTACACCATCGTCTGCAGCAATTCCCAGGGCGTGCCTTCGGCGCCGAGTTCCGTGACGGTGACGACAGGAAAGAAGAAGCCGATCTACACCGAGCCGCGATAAATCTTCTCAAGATATGCAAAAAACCTCTCGTTCCGAGGGGTTTTTTGCTATACTATAGCTAATGCAAATCAACGAGGAACAGTTGAAGAAATTTATTCTCGAATCAAAACTGGTCTCGAAGACTGATCTCGGCGATGCCATCGCCAAAGCGGCGGAAAAGGAGCAGAAAGTCGGCGACATCCTGCTCTCCGAGGGGGAAAATCTCCGAAAGCGATCTCAAGCGCATGGAGGCATTCGTGCTCGGCATCCCCTTCATCAGCCTCGTCGACGAGAAGATCGACATTGCCGTGCTCTCGCTCATCCCCGAGCCGATCGCCCACAACTACAACATCATCTCCTACAAGAAGAGCGAGGCCGGGCTCGAAGTGGCCATGCTCGACGTGGATGACTTGCCGGTCATCGATTTCATCAAGAAGCGCTCGGGGCTGAAGATCCTGCCGCGCCTTACCGATACGGCGTCAATCAGGTCCGCGCTCGTGCAGTACCGCAAGAGCTTGCAGGCCGAGTTCAACGACATCATCGAGAAGGAGACCGTTTCTCTGCAGGAGATTTCCAAAGATGCCGACGAGGGTTCGGAAGAAGACCTGAAGAAGATGGCGAAAGAATTGCCCGTCATCAAGATCGTCGACTCGCTCATCTCTCATGCCATACTGCAGAACGCATCCGACGTGCACATCGAGCCGGGCGAGAACGAGCTCACTGTCAGGTACCGCATCGACGGCATACTGCACGATGCCATGGTGCTCGACAAGAGCGCCGGCACGGGCATCACTGCCCGCATCAAGGTGCTCTCGAACCTGAAGCTCGACGAGAAGCGCTTGCCGCAGGACGGCCGCTTCAAGATCGACCAGAACGGCGAGAAGATCTCTTTCCGCGTCTCGACGCTGCCGACGTTCTTCGGCGAGAAGACCGTCATCCGTATCCTCAAGGAAAATGCGCACGGTTTTTCTCTCGAAGGCCTCGGTTTCCACGGCGAAGGGCTCGAGCGCATCCACAGTTCCCTGAAACAGAAGACGGGCATGGTGCTCGCCACCGGCCCGACCGGCTCGGGCAAGACCACGACGCTCTATACCATGCTCGATATCCTGAACAAGCCGGAAGTGAACATCTCCACCATCGAAGACCCTATCGAGTACCAGATGCCGCGAGTGAACCAGACGCAGGTGAAATCGGAGATCGGCCTGACCTTCGCCAACGGCTTGCGCACCCTGCTCCGCCAGGATCCGGACATCATCATGGTGGGCGAGATCCGCGACGGCGAGACGGCATCCCTCGCCGTGAACGCCTCGCTCACCGGCCACCTCGTGCTCTCGACCATACACACGAACTCCGCCGTCGGCGCCATCCCCCGCATGATAGACATGGGCGTGGAGCCGTTCCTGATCGTCTCCACCGTGAAGACCATCATCGCCCAGCGCCTGGTGCGCAAGCTCATCTCGAACAAGGAAAAGTATTTCCTGAGCGCCGACGAGATCAAGAATTTGGGGAAAACTGGTCGACCTCGACCGCATGCTCGCGCTCCTCAAGGCGGAAAACCTCATCGGCGAGAATGACACCTGGGACAAGATTCCTTTTTACAAGGCGGTGAAATCCGGCGAGAGCGAAGACGGCTACTCGAGCCGCGTGGGCATCCATGAAGTCCTGAAAGTCTCGCCCACGATCAAGGAGATGATCATCAAGGGCGGCTCGGAGGACGCGATGGAAGAGCAGGCCAAGAAAGAAGGCATGATGACCATGCTCGAAGACGGCATCTTCCAGGCGGTGCTCGGCATGACGACGCTCGAAGAGATCTTCCGCGTCGTCTCGGAATAGACATACAGCGATGCTTTTTTCCTACAAGGCAAAATCGAAGACCGGCGAGCTCTCACTCGGCACCATGGAGGCCGGGGACCTTTCGCCGTGTCGCACGAGCTCCTGACGAAAGGACTCATCCCGATAACCATCGCAGAAGAAGGTAAGCAGTTCGACCTCTCCGTGTTCTTCGACAGATTCTTCGGCAAAGTGAAGGCTTCGGAATTGATACTCATAACGAAGAACCTCTCGGGCATGATCAAGGCGGGGCTCTCGCTCTCGCGGGCGCTGTCCGTGCTGCAGAAGCAGACCAAGAAAAGGGCGCTGACCAACATCCTCAACTCCGTGACTGCGGAAATCAACGCGGGCGGCACTTTTTCCTCCGGCATCGCCAAGTTCCCCGGCACTTTTTCGAACCTCTTCGTCTCCATGACGAAAGCCGGCGAAGAATCCGGCAACCTGGCCGGCGCGCTCACCGAAGTGGGCGGCAACCTCGAGAAAGCCAACAACCTGACGAAGAAAGTGAAGGGCGCGCTTATCTACCCGGGCGTCATCATGTCCGCCATGGTGCTCATCGGCGTGCTGATGTTCGCCTTCGTGGTGCCGACGCTCGCCAAGACCTTCCAGGAGCTCGGAGTGACATTGCCCGCGACCACGCGCTTCATCATCGCTCTCGGCAACTTCTTCTCGCAGTACCTCTTCCTGTCGCTCGTTTCCATCATCGTCATCATCGCGGGAATCATCTATCTCTTCCGGGCGCCGTTCATGGCGAAATATATCGACTTCATCGTGGTGCGCCTGCCGGTGATCGGCACCATGACCCGCGAGCTCAACACCGCTCGTACCGCTCGCACCATGTCGTCGCTCCTCCTTTCCGGCGTATCCATCACCCGGGCCATCGAGATCACCAAGGACGTGGTGCAGAACGTGTATTACAAGAAAGTCCTCGATCAGGCCGTCGTCGATATCGAAAAGGGCGCGCCGTTCTCCCAGGTATTCGTCAACAACCCGAAGCTCTATCCCGTCATGATGGCGGAGATGATCCAAGTGGGCGAGGAGACGGGCAAGCTCTCCGACATGCTGCTCGAAGTGGCGACATTTTACGAAGGCGAAATCGAGGCGAAAACTGCCAATCTTTCCACTATCATCGAGCCGATACTGATGATCGTCATCGGCGCGGGCGTCGGTTTCTTCGCCATCTCCATGGTGACGCCGCTCTACTCGATCCTCAACAATATCAACTAATTTTCCTGAAAAACCTTTATTTCACAAGGCTTCGTAATATTGACTTTTTACATAAATAGGTGTATAATATACATATAGGTAAAAGTCCGCCTATGCAAGAAATGTAATCGGACTGATTTGTTCATTTAAAATTTAAACTGATGGCAAACAAAAACATCGGTGCAGATCCGGATAAAGTATTTGGACTGCAAGGAAGCATTCTTGAACGGCTGAGAGCGGCTGTAAAAAAGAACGACGGGAGATTCATACTTCATCTTGAGAAGTTTTTAAAGATGTCGGCGAGCAAGAGAGACGAGATTTTCGGCATTACAGGTGTTTCCGAAATCTCTGGACGTCTCAAGCGTGCCGTTTCCGGCATAAGTCTGGAAGCGACCGAATCTTTCAACACCAAAGATTTCTTCAAGACAAAAGACCAAGGCGGTATCTTTGTACATGTCGACGGCGATATCTTCAGCTGGTTAGAGACCGAAGTGAAAAACTCTCCCGCGAAAGAACTGGCGAGCTACAAATTCACCGAAGATATCACCGAAGAGAATATTATCGGCGACGCGAAAGCCGGTGGGATCTATGAAGAAGTGGATATGGCCCACGTCAAGCAGATTTGCGAACGGCATATCGTGGGAGGAGAAAAGCTCCTTCTCGACAATGGTTACGCCAATCTCTTCTGGGTCAGAAACAAGAAAGGCGCTTTGTGCGGCGTGTGCGTGTACTGGAACGACGACGGCTGGGACGTGTTCGTCGTTGAGTTCCGTGCCTCCTTCGAGTGGCGTGCCGGCGATCGATCTTTTTTCCGCAATCACACGCAGTAGTTTTTACATCTTCAGGTCCTGGAAATATTTCCAGGACTTTTTCTTTTTATACTATATAGATGAATCAGCCTTACTTCACCTCTTTCCAGGACAGTATCTGATACTGGTCAGACGTCAGCGGGAAGGACGGCGGCGGGGCGTACAGGAGATTCGCGTCGTAGACGATGTTTCTCGTGGCATAGCCGGTGCCGTCGGTCCAGGAGTAGCCGTATCTCGCATTGGAAGCGATCATGCCGTAGAGCGTGATGGTCGAGCGGTTCTTGTAGGCGCAGCTCGCGCCTCCGAAGTACGGCCGGCCGACGCGGTCGTTCTGGGCGATGAGGGCGCCGTCGATGGTCAGATTGTCGTTCGATACCATGCCCGTCGTGACCGCATTCTGGGCGATGAGCCCGAGGGAATCCGTGCCGTCGAAATTGGTATACAGGAGATTGCTGTTGACGATGATGTTCTTGTACTTCGTGGTGTCGGACGGCACGGGCAAGTCCGCGGCGATGATGGTCAGGCGCGCGCCATTGATAGTCCCGTCGACGACGACATTGTCCTCGAAGAACATCACGCCGTTCGCCGGGAAAGCATAGTTGCCGATAATGGTCTGCGCGTTGATGCTCCAGCTCAACGTGTTCGGAGCCTGCGTCGTGCAGTTTCCCAAGCTTGTCCAACTCCCTATCTTGTACAAGTCGAACGTGTCGTTGGTCTTCAGTATCACATGGTAGCCCACGTACGAGCCGCCGACCGCATCGCGATAGAAGCCGCTCGCGGTCTTGCTCGCCGTCTTCAGGGTATTGAGGTCGGACGTGAAGCCGGAGAAGCTTACGCTCGGCTGGCTGATCAGGCGTCCGGCGGCGAATACGTCCGAACGGGTCGGCAATACCGCGGGCGAAGTCGGATCCTGCGGCGAGAGGCAGGTATGCACGCCGTAAGAATTGTTCGTGGTGCAGGCATCGGCGTCGGCATCGGCATATGTCGTGGCGCCGCTCGTGACGAGATTGTGCGCCAGGCCGTCGAAGCGGATGCCGCCGTTCGAGTGTATCGGGCCGTATACTTCCGTGCCCGAGCCGAAGCGCATGGAGCTGTTGCCGGCGAAGGCGGTATTTCGCGATGGACGGTTTTGCCACCTGGCTGGCGATCTTTCTTACGTACGACGGATCGAGAGCCGATGATCCGGTAGAGGTGATCTTCACGATGGTGGAGCCGGTGGCCGGGGCCGTGATGGCGAGAGAGAACTGCCCGATGGGCGTGCCATTCTTGTCCTTCAGGCTGTGCACGTACGGGCCGCTGCCGGTCGTGCCGTCCTTGTAGTCGGCCGGCGCGTGGGCGAGGTGCCAGCGGTAATAATCGATGCCGGCTTCGGCCGCTTGGAAGGCCTGTTCGCGGTTGAAGGTGATGCGCCCGGCCTTGATCGTGGTCGCGGCCCAGCCCGAGAGTCCGCCGATGACGGCGATCATCACGGCCGAAAAGACGATGACCTGCACGATCAGGATGCCCTTGTTGCCGCGCATTCTTTTTTCATGGAAGATGTTTCTCATAGGTTGTCTTTGAGGTTGCGGATGGACACTTGGGTGGAAAACGTCATCGGGATAGGCGAACGGTTCGGATCGCGGTCGATGGTGACGGTGAGCTTCACGAGGCGGATCTTCGACACGTCGACAGGGGACGGGAGGGCCGCGGTGGTGCCGTCGTAATTCTTGTCGTAGTAGGAAAAGATGCTCGTGCCGGTGACGTTATAGATGAGGGTAGAGAGCTTCTCGTTCGCGCTGTTGTACGTGAGCGGGCTGCCGGAGGGCTTGGTCACGCCCTTCTTGAACGAAGTGCCGGAGAGAAAATAGCGCACCCGATCCTTCAGCCCGTCGTTGTCGATGTCGGAGTAGAAGGTGAAGGTCGTGGCCGTGGCCGTGTCGATGGTGTAGGCGCCGGTGTCGGCCGGCGTAGCCCCGCGGATCTCCGCCGCGGCGACGGTGAGGATATTGCGGCCGGCATCGGCGTTGGCGAGACCCGCCGAGACGAAGGAGTTGTAGACGAAGATGTTCCGCGCGAAGTACCCGAGCGCCAGGCCGACGACGGTGATGATGGAAACGGCGATGAGCATCTCGACGATGCTGAATCCCTCGGCCAGGGGCCTGCGGGCGAAGCCTTTTTTGTTGTGCGTAAAATTTTTCATATTATGGCGCGAGGGTTATCGTCGGGTTCTGCCAGCTGGAAGAGAGGCTTACCGATGTCACTGATGTGGCATATCCCGTCTTGGAAACGGTCAAGGAATATGTGCCGCTCGCCAGGCCGTTCCAGAATACTTGGCCCGGCGTAGCGCATGTGCCGCCATTGGTAGTCTTGGTGTCGGAGAACGGCGTTTTCTGCAGCACCACGAGCGCGCCGTCGATGGCTGCGCCGTTCCCGTCCACCACTGAGACGAGCAATGCCTTGTCGAGATGGGGCGTGACTATCATCTGCACGGCCTTGTTCTCTCCGGCGTTCACGTCGAATACGGGCATGAGGCTCGTGCCAGCCAGGTCGTAGGCGGCATTGGTCAGCGCGCTCGCATAGGTGTCCCATTCGAGGCCCGAGACGGTGTAGCTGCCGTTCGCGTCGGTGGTGAAGCTGTGCGTCGGATATTTCAATACTCCCGTACCGATGGTCTTTTCTCCGGTGAGCGGAGAAGCCGATGGAAGGCACTGCCACGCATGTCGGATCAACGGAAGAAACTGCCAGCGTGCTCGTCCTGTCTATCGACAGGCTGGTCTGCGTGACGTGCTGGACGACGACGGTGGCATTGGGGTCGCTCGGGCTCGGGCCCGGCCGCGCCGCCGATGGGGTAGGTCTGGTCGGTGGAGTAGCCGGTTTTCGATACGGTGATCTTGTAGGCGTTCGTGCCGGCGGCGCGTCGATGATCTTCAGGTAGCCGTTCAGGTCCGTAGTGTCGTCGATAGTAGTGTCGGGGTTGGTCTGGGTGTTCACGATGTGTACGTTCGCGCCCTGGACGGCCGCGCCGTTCGAGTCGAAGACTTGGATGAAGAGAGCGCCGTTAGTGGAGGCCGTTTCGAGGGCGTGCGGCGCCACCAGGGTGATGAACTTCAATGGAGAAAAAAATCTTGCAGTTGCCGCAGGCGATATCGAGCTCGGCGAGCTTGTAATCGGCGGGCGACGTGTCCGACGGGCTGCCGCCGATGGTGCCGTCGAAGCTGTCGTCCTGGTTCCTGACGGTGGTGGTGAGATTGAAGGAGTAATTGTCCCGCGTCACCGTCTCGGTATGCGCCAGTTTCCCGTCCGGAATGCCGTTCACGATGCCCACGTCGTCATACGGCAGATTGCGGATGATCTCGAATTTCTCGTTGGCGACGCTCGTGGCGGCGATTTTCGCCCGAGCAGAAGAGACAGCATCCATCAGTACGCCGAATGCCTTGTATGCCGAGAGCGCCACGACGACGAAGACGGCGGTACCGACGATAGTTTCAATGAGAGTGAATCCTGTATTCCTGTGATGAGGGTGAAAAATCATGCGTTGCTTATATTTTATCCCATTATGTTATACTTTGCCATATGGCCCGAAAGAATATCATCATCGCGAATTGGAAGATGAATCCGGTTTCGGAGAAGGAAGCGGAAAAACTCTTTAAAGAAATATCAAAATCCGTCTCTGGCATGAAAAGGACCGATGTCGTGGTCTGCGCGCCGTACCTATATATAGAGAAGCTCAGGAAAATTTCCAAGAAGATCGCTCTCGGCGCGCAGGATGCGGCATGGACGGATGTCGGCGCCTTCACCGGCGAAGTCTCGCCCGACATGCTTGCCGGCATCGGCGCGAAATACGTCATCCTCGGCCACTCCGAGCGCCGGGTCATGGGCGAAGACAACGCACTGATCAACAAGAAGGTCAAAGCGGCCATCCAGGCCGGCCTCCTGCCCATCCTCTGCGTCGGCGAGAACGAGCGCGATGAGAAGCATGAATACCTCAATCTCGTCAAAGCCCAGATAAAGGAATGTCTGGAGGGCATTTCCAAGAATCTCATTTCCAAGGTCATTGTGGCCTACGAGCCGGTATGGGCTATCTCTACCACCGCGAACCGCCGCGATGCCGTGCCGGCCGATTCGCTCGAGATGGCTATCTTCGTACGAAAGACCCTGTCGGACATGGTGTCCTCGAAGATCGCCAAGGATGTCAGGATACTGTACGGCGGTTCGGTGAACGAGAAAGACGCGGGAGATTTTTTGAGAAGCGGCGGCGTGGAGGGCCTGCTCGTCGCCGGGCCAGCCTGGATGCCAAGAAATTTACAAAGATTATCAGCTCTGCGGAACATGGCTCTTGAAAGGTACTCATAAAATTCTGCTGAATTTTTGCTCCTGCTCGGCCCGTCGGCCTGCGCAAGCCCTTTCAAGAACCATGCTCCGCTCCGATTTATGAAATCCATCAAAGAATTGAAAGACATGCAGGGCAAAGCAGCGCTCGTGCGCGTTGATTTTAACGTACCGATTCAGGATGGCGTGATCACAGACGATTTTCGCATTCAGAAAGCTCTGCTGACAATTAAGTTCTTATCAGAACTCGGCATGAAAGTAATCCTCATCACTCATCTCGGCAAAGGTACTGAGTCGCTTGCACCTGTTGCAGCAGCGCTTGCGAAATACATTCCTTCAAAATTTATTCCCGAAGTTATCGGTGCGAAAGTGACTGAGGCCGTGCAGGCTATGGCATCTGGCGATGTTATTCTGCTAGAGAATCTGCGCATGAATCCGGGCGAGCAAGGAAAAGATATGGAATTTGCCAAGGCTCTCGCTGCTCTTGCAGATATCTACGTGAACGATGCTTTCCCTGTCTGCCATAGAGATGATTCTTCAATCACCCTTGTGCCGACCCTGCTTCCTTCATACGCGGGTTTCCAGCTTGAGAGCGAAGTGAAACACCTTTCAATCGCCTTTGAAAGGCCGGAACATCCGTTTCTCTTCATCCTCGGCGGCGCGAAATTCGATACCAAGCTTCCTATCATCAATAGATACATCGGTACTGCTGACAATCTCTTCATCGGCGGGGCCATGCTCAATGATTTTCTCAAGGCAAAGGGGTTTGAGGTGGGGCGTTCACTTCGTTTCTGAAGGAGACTTCGGCATCGACAAGATGCTCGGCAATCCGAAGCTCGTTATCTCGGAAGATGTGCTAGTGAAAATGGAAGATGGCATTCTTATCGAGAAGAATGCTCACGATATCGAGAAGACTGATACTATCATCGATCTCGGCGCGAACGCCGTAGAACTTGCAAGGCCGCTCATCGCGGCGGCGAAGCTCATCCTGTGGAACGGTCCGCTCGGCAAATACGAAGACGGCGGGGCAGAAGCTACGAAAGCCATATTGCGATTGATTGCAGGTGCGACAAAGAACGGTACTATTTCCATCATCGGCGGGGGAGACACGGCAGCCGTCATTTCCGAATTGAAGATTGAGAACGAATTCACCTTCGTCTCGACCGGCGGCGGAGCCGCCCTCGACTTCCTGGCGAGCGGCACTCTGCCGGGCATCAAGGTCCTGGAATAAGCCTATTTCACAAGGCTTTGTGTGTATTGACTTTTTACATAAATAGGTGTATAATCCATAGATAGGGTGAATATGAGCTATGCCCTATACCCATTTGGGATTTCAAGCTTGCAATCGTTCTTCATAATTTAAATAATGACGTCATGGACAAGAAAATCATGAACCCATTGAGCCCCATTACCGAGGGCCAGATCGGTAAAATTTGCGAAATTCTCGCAAGCTCGTCTGCGCAAGAACAAAAAAGTTTTGCCAATGAACCGACACAAAAGGTTCTTGAGCAGAATGCCGAGGCTCTCGTGGATGAACTGGAGCCCATTATCCACAAGTATATAGACGCACAGAGCAACATGATTGTTCGTCATGTACAGGTGAATCGCAAACGCGCTCCACAGGAAGCATTGGATGCCACAGGCAGAAAGCAATATGTCAGCAATGATGTTGTTGCTAACATGCCGAAAGGCGAAGGCGAAGAAACAGATGTCTTTTTCTTCAAAAATGGATCGCTATATCAGCGATGAGGATTTGGAAAAAGAATATGATCTTCGCGGTCTCAAGCCTGACCCCCTGGCACAATGCGCCGTGAACGAAGCCGACCCTTTATTCGCCGATACGCGCCCGAACGGTACGCATTGGAAAAATGCAAAAGGCAAATGGTGCTTCGTGGACTTCGACCGGTGGGACGATGAGCCGATTGTGCGCGTCGGCCAGGACGACTACGTCGGGTACGACTACTGGTGGTTCGGGGGTGTCCGCAAGCAGAACTTATCGCTTTGAACTCAGTACTCTTTTGTACTTAGTCCTTAGTTCTAAACGGAATTTTTTTAAAATTCCGTTTTTTTTGTTATACTAAAAAGCGGTATTAGGCGAATTTGTATGGAATTACGATTTCATGCTGCCGAAACCAGTATCCACAAACAGAGAATCTTTGGAATCAACCCGGTAGGTCATTTTATTACATAAGGTTTCAATCAGGGTTGTTTGTGCAGAAACTTCAAAAATTGAAGATACTTGGTATAAAATATTGAGTGATTACCATCACAAATAAAATACAGCGAAGCTTTACGATTTGTTAAGCTCGCAGTGGCCCGGAAGATATTTTATACGCATCTTCGTGAACTTCAACCGGTGGAACGATGAGCCGAATGTGAACGTCAACCAGAACGACAACGACAGGAACGACAACTGGTGGTTCGGGGGTGTCCGAAACTTTCTTCATTTCTCCCCTGCTTTGGCAGGGGAGTTTTGTTTTGCGATCTGTCCGTTCCATCCGCCGAGCATCTGCCGATTTCTTCGAGCGGCATAGAGATATGCATATATTTTTTATTATCAATAGATTTCACCTCCCACAATATCATCAGAAGTATTTTTATCGTATCCAATTTTCGAATAGCCAGCCGTATCCATGGCTGTTTTTCTGTCTTGTCTAAAAAAGTAGCTATAGCTATAGCCTCTATAATTTCTACGAACAAGTTGTCGATTTTTGTCCAAGTGTGTATTTGTGTACTTTTTCTAATTTTTTATAGCAATCAAACCAGAGGATATACACAGTTTTCACTTTTTGCATGACTGGCAAAATCGTCGGGGGGGGGGTTACTATTTGATCTGTGAGAAAAATTTGCAGTCATGCATATGATGTTACCATATCCTTGGAGAATCTGCTTTTAGCCTGGAAAGAGTTTAAAAAAGATAAAAGGAACAAGGAGGATGTTCAAATTTTTGAGAGAAATCTGATGGAAAACTTGCTCAATTTGCATCTGAATTTGAAAACAAAAAAATATAAACATTCCGGATACCGTGCATTCAAGATTTCCGACCCCAAACCCCGCGACATACACAAGGCGAGCGTGCGCGATCGGCTGCTGCACCATGCTATATACAGAATGTTGTATCCATTCTTCGACAAGAAGTTCATCTACGATTCATATTCCTGCCGGATAGGCAAAGGCACGCACAGGGCCATGGACCGGTTCAGGCATTTCTTCCGCAGAACGTCGAAGAACAATACCCGAACCTGCTACGTCCTGAAGTGCGACATCAGGAAATTCTTCGCCAACATCGATCATGATATCCTCAAGAAGATTTTGGCGAAACACATAGGTGAAGCTGACACGCTCTGGCTGCTCACGACCGTTATCGACAGCTTTTCCACCACTTGGACACCGGGTGTCCAAGTGGGCCTGCCGCTCGGCAACCTAACCAGCCAGCTCCTGGTCAACGTCTATATGAACGAGTTCGACCAGTTCGTGGAGCACAGGCTCAAGGTGAAATGCTATATCAGTATGCCGATGATTTTGCCGTCCTCTCGGAAGACAAGGAATATGTAGAGGGGCGTATTGGTACGGATGAAAGATTTTCTGGAAACCGAACTGAAATTGCACATGCATCCCGACAAAGTATTTATCAAGACCGCCGCTTCCGGCGTGGATTTTCTCGGCTGGGTGCATTTTCCGAACCATAGAGTTTTACGAACTGCGACAAAAAGGAGGATGTACCGAAATATAAGAAAAAATCCGAAGCCTGAGTCGATTGCTTCCTATGTAGGAATGCTTTCTCATGGCAACGGATACGGCTTAGCAAAGAAAATCAAAGGGCTTGAGTAATCTTTTGCGCGTTCTCTTCGAATGCTTCTCGGTTTCCTTCGGCCTCCGGCCAGACCCAGATGTGGGCATGAGGCACTTCTTCGCCGTATATCTGGCTGCGCACCATATCGGTATTGAAAGCCTTCTTCTGTGCGAGGGCTATTTTTTTTACGACTTCGAAGTATGCGCCGGCGTTCGGCACATCCCATACGTATCTATGGTGAGTCTTCGGGATGACCTGCACATGGCCCGCTCCTCTGGGGTGAATGTCGAGGAAAGCGAAGAAATCAGAATCTTCGTAGACCTTGTAGCTCGGTATTTCGCCCTTTATTATTTTGCAGAAAATGCAGTTATCCATAACTTTCTCTATTGTATGCTAAAATTCGAGTTATGCAAAAATACGCGGAGCTGCTGCAGAAAATACTGGCCAAGCGGGGCATCACCGACGTGGCAGAAGCCGATCTCTTTCTCAATCCCGATTACGAAAAGGGCCTGCACGATCCATTTCTCATGCGCGACATGGAGCGTGCCTGCGTGCGGCTCTACGAGGCTATCGAAAACAATCAGAAGGTCGTCATTTATGCCGATTATGACTGCGACGGCATCCCGGGAGCGGTCATTCTCGAAGATTTGCTCAAGAAAACCGGTTATAAGAACTATGAGATTTATATTCCTAAGCGCAATTTCTGAAGGATATGGCCTGAATCTCACTGCCATAAAGCAATTTGCCGAGAGCGGCGTGAAGCTCATCATCACTGTCGACCTTGGCATCACGGCGGTGGAAGAAGTGGCTCAGGCAACAGTAGACGGTATGGATGTCATCATCACCGATCACCATTTGCCGCCGGCGAATTGCCTCGTGCCTTCGCCGTACTCAATCCGAAGACCGACGATTATCCTGAAAGATGCTCTGCGGCTCGGGCGTTGCTTTCAAATTCCTTTCAAATTCGCTCAAGGCTTCATAAAAAAATACGGAGAATATTTCAAGATAAAGGCCGGCGCGGAAAAATGGATGCTCGACATGGCGGGGCTCGGAACGCTTTCCGACATGGTGCCGCTCACCGGAGAGAACAGGACTATCGCCCACTTCGGCATGAAGGTCCATGCGCAAATCTCCGCGCAAAGGACTGCAGAAACTCTTGAAGAAGATGAGCATCGAGCAGCAGTATCTCTCCGAAGACGACATCGGCTTCATGCTTACGCCCCGGCTCAACGCCGCTTCGCGAATGGATGATCCGCTCCGGGCCTATGAATTGCTTTCTACCGAGAACGATGAAGATGCTGATAGATTGGCAAATCACCTGTCGAAGATAAATGATGATCGCAAGAAAATCGTTGCCGCTATCATGAAAGACGTGAATAAAAAGTTCGGCATCAGGGAAATGAAGGCTGTCATCGTCGTCGGGAATCCGGAATGGCGCGTCGGCGTGCTCGGATTGGTAGCGGGAAAGCTCTGCGATCTTTATAAGAAGCCGGCATTCGTCTGGGGCAAAGATGAGAATGATGCTATCAAGGGCTCGTGCCGCAGCGACGGCTCGGTATCTGTCGTGGAACTCATGAATGCCTCAAGCGATTCTTTTATGGAATTCGGCGGACATGAACTGGCTGGCGGCTTTACTGTTCATCCCGACAAGATTCATTTTCTCGAGGATGCTCTTTCCGAATCGTATGGCAATATCAAGCATGCTGTCGAATCTAAGACCAATGACGCCGACATTGCCGGCGACTTCAGCCTCTGCACTATGACAAACTGGCGCGAACTAGAGAAGATGGCGCCTTTCGGCCTGGCCAATCCCAAGCCGGTATTCCTGTTCGAGAATATAAAGATCGAAAATGTCCGGGCTTTCGGCAAGAACGGTTCGGGCGAGCACTTAGAAATACTTTTCTCCGATGAAGGACATCACAAGGCGAAAGCGGTATCATTCTTTTCCAATATGGATTCTTTCAGCACTTCGCTCGAGACTTCAACGCCTGTGAACGTTCTCGCTACATTCGATCTCTCCCGCTTTCGCGGCAGGGAAGAGCTCCGTCTAAGAATTCTTGATATACTTTAGTCTATGAAAAACGACACAGTGATAATTTATACAGACGGTGCGGCCAAAGGAAATCCCGGCAAAGCAGGATGGGGAGCGATTATTCTGTCAGGCGACAAGACTCATGAGCTTGGCGGGAGAAAAGATCACGCGACCAATAATCAGATGGAACTCACTGCGCCGACAGAGGCGATGAAGTATCTGCAAAAAAATAAATTATCAGGGTTCTGTTGAAATTTATTCTGATTCCAAATACGTTATCAACGGCATCAATGACTGGATTCATGGCTGGATGAAAAATAATTGGCGCAACGCCGCCAAGAAAACCGGTGCTCAACAAAGAATTGTGGGAAGAATTGCATATCCTCAACCAGGAATTCAAGCCGAAATGGACCTATGTGAAAGGCCATAATGAAGACAAGTACAATGATCGCGCGGATCTGATAGCCACGAGCTTCGCAGAAGGCGAGCCGGTGCCTCTTGCAAAATAATATTTTTGTAATACATTTTCCGGTATGCGGGGCAGAGTATTCTACAGTACTTGTTTCGGATGCGCACTTCGGCGTGCTGCTGGCTTCTTTCGTATCTCTCATCCGTATATCGTTATCCTCGTCGGAGCGCTCTCGCTTTCGCTCTTCTTGATTTTTCTCATCGGCACGAAGTGGCGCTGGGGCATCGCCGGTTCGCTCTTTTTCCTCCTGTGCGCGCTCGGCCGCATTGCGTTTCCAGGCGGTGCCGCAATCCGCGCCTGGCGCATTCGAGAATCAGCTCGGCGAGAAAGCCTCATTCGCCGGCGAGGTGGTGGACGAACCCACGTTCCGCGAGAATAACATAGCTCTTGATGTCGAGATCGAGAACGGCGATGACAAGACCCAAGTGCTCATCACCTACCAGCCTCGGCCAAGATTTCAAATACGGTGACAAGATTGCTTTCGAAGGGGAGCTCGAGGAGCCCGAGAATTTTATCGGAGATCAAGGGAAGGAATTCGATTACATCGATTATCTGAAAAAGGACGGCATATTTTACGTCATGAGCTATCCGGATATCGAGCGTATTTCGCGCGGCAACGGTAACAAGATAAAGAGCGCTCTCTTTGCCGCCAAAAGATGCTTTCGTAGACAGGATAAATTTCGCCATCCCGGCTCCGGAGAGCCTGCTCATGGGCGGGCTGATCCTGGGAGAAAAGTCTTCATTCGACAAGGCCCTGCGCCAGAGTTTCGTGAATACGGGCACCATCCACATCGTGGCCCTCTCCGGCTACAACGTCAGCAATCGTGGCCGAATGTTCATGAAGCTCTTCGCCTTCCTGCCGCGCCTCGTCGGCATCGGCGCCGGCGTGTTTGCCATCGCGCTCCTTCATCGTCATGACGGGCGCGAGCTCGACGGCTATCCGGGCAGGCATCATGGCAACGCTTGCTCTCGTCGCCCGAGCCAACCGGCCGCACCTATGACATCGGCCGGGCGCTCGTCCTTGCCGGAGTGCTCATGATACTCGCCAATCCCATGCTGCTCGCATATGATGTGTCGTTCCAGCTGTCGTTCCTCGCTACCGTGGCAGTGGTGTTCTTGTCGCCGAAGATCGAGAAATATTTCCTGTGGGTGACGCCGCGCTTCGGCCTGCGGGACATCGTTTCGGTCACGGTGGCCGCGTACCTGTTCGTCCTGCCGTTCATCCTCTACGAGATGGGCAACTTGTCGCTCGTAGCCTTGCCGGCTAATATTCTCGTCCTGCCGTTCGTGCCCGTTACCATGGTTCCTCGGCTTCATCACCGGCTTCGCGGGAATCGTCTGGCAGGTGCTCGCTCTGCCGTTCGGATTCATTTCTTACGCCTTTCTCAAATACGAGCTCGGCGTCATCGGCATCTTGTCTCGAATCCCATTCGCCGCGCTCTCCATAAAGCATTTCCCGTTGTGGGCCACGCTCCTCATATACGCATGTTTGTCCTCTTTCATGTTCGGCAGGAGCGTCAGGCGCTTCTTTGACAATCAGTCCCACGTTCCGCTATAATCTCTCCAGAAGTAAATCCCATTATTATGAACCGTGTAATAAAAAGGAGGTATTCGTCATCTCATTAAAAAAATTCTTTCACATAAACCCTCTGCTCCGGCGGAGGTTTTTTTATTTGTTGACTCCCGCAAGGAAAGGAGTACCATATATGCGACCATCACTTGCTCATACAGGTTTTCACCTTTCCCCGGCAGCCGTTGCGCCATGATTACACCAAAAGCTCTCCACTAGTATGTGCAGAGCTTTTTCGTCGAGGAGCTATTGCGCGTTTTTGAGATTCTCCTCGATGGCCTCCCAGTTCAGGTTCTCGAAGAACGCTTCGACATATTTTTTCTTCTCGCTCGTCGGATAGTCGTAGACGTAGGCGTGTTCCCCACATGTCGATGCCGAGGATGAGGGCGCAGTCCTGCAGCTGCCCCAGATGCTGCTTCGTCGACCACGTCGCGAGCAATCGCCCTTCTTTCCCGGTCGTAGTAGAGCATGGCCCAGCCGATGCCGCGGGTCAGAGCGATCGCCTTGAAGCGATCGAGCCAGGCGTCGAACGAGCCCCATTCGGACGCGATGGCCTTCTTCAGCCCGCTCTCGTTCCGCGAGCGGTTTCGCTCCTCCGGAAAGGGATTGGAAATACACTTCGTGATTGCGCATGCCGTTGTATTCGAAGCCGAACCTTCTCTGGATCTCGCCGAGCGCGTAGGCATGCTTTTCCGCGTCCGCCGCGTACTCATTCGATCTTCTCCAGTATCGTATTGGCATTCTTCACATAACCGGCATAGAGCTTCAGGTGCTCCTCGATATTCTTGGCCGAGATGCCCTTGAGCTCGGGGATATCGAATTTTTTTTCTTGAAATTTTTCCATGCTACTATTGTATCATGCCGAACGAGAGGGAGATATCTTTCAATAAATACTGGATCATAGCCTCGTATTTTCTGCTCCTTTTCCTGAATATCTATATTTTCTGGCTCATCTGGCGGACCGAGCACCGGAAGCTGACCTTTGCCATGCTCGACATCGGCCAAGGCGATGCCCTCTATATCGAGTCGCCGACCGGTACCCAGATGCTCGTCGATGGCGGGCCGCCGGGCCAGCTCATGAAACAGCTGCCGAAAATGATGCCGTTCTTCGATAAGAAGATTGATGCCATCATGATCACCAACCCGGACCAAGACCACATCGCCGGCTTTGCGGATGTCTTGAAGTCATACAAAGTCGGACAAGTCTTCGAGCCGGGCACGTTCAACGAATCCAAGATCTATCAGAGCATCGAAACGGCTGTAAAAGAAAAAAATATTCCCGATACGATCGCGCGGCGCGGCATGCGCATCGACATGGGCGGCGGCGCAGTCGTCGATGTTCTCTTTCCGGATCGCGACGTGTCTACGTGGACCACCAATGACGGCTCGATCATGGCGAAGCTCACATACGGCACTACTTCTATCATGCTCACCGGCGACGCCACTGCCGAAACAGAAAAGATACTTCTCTCTGAAAACTCTGTAGCAGCGCTGCATAGCACGATACTCAAAGTCGGGCATCATGGGTCGCGCACCTCTACCTCTCCGGACTTCGTGCAGGCCGTCAATCCGACCTACGCTGTCATATCCGACGGCCGGGACAACAAGTACGGCCACCCGCATCAGGAGACCCTCGACACTCTCGGACAGTTCGGCGTGCAGATTCTCCGGACAGACCTTGTAGGCAATATCATCCTCAAATCGGACGGCCAGAATGCGGACTTTTCATTCCACAGATGAGTACGGAGCGGCTGTGATATCATAGAGGCATGAATGACTCCGAAGTCGCAAAACTGATACAAGGGGAAGCGGAAAGGCAGCGCGACGGCCTAGAGCTGATACCGTCCGAAAATTACGTCTCGCACGACGTGCTCGAGGCGAACGGCTCCATATTTACCAATAAATATTCCGAAGGCTACCCGGGCAAACGCTATTATGGCGGGCAGGAATTTACCGATCCGCTCGAACGTCTGGCTATCGAGCGCGCTTGCGGGCTGTTCAAATGCAAGTTCGCCAACGTCCAGCCGCACTCCGGCGCTCCTGCCAACCTCGCAGTCTATGCAGCGCTGCTCGAACCGGGCGATACCGTGCTCGGCATGGATCTCTCTCACGGCGGACATCTCACCCACGGACACCCGATGACTCTGCCAGCCAAGATTTATAATTTTGTCACGTACAAGATGAAGGATCCGGAAACGGGAGAAATCGATTATGAAGAACTGCGCCGCGTAGCGATAGAAAAGAAGCCGAAAATAATTCTCGCCGGATTCTCCGCATATTCCCGCACGCTCGATTACAAGAAATTCGTGGATATTGCCAAAGAGGTCGGAGCAATCACCGTCGCTGACATGGCGCACATCGCCGGACTGATCGCCGCAGGCGCGCTGCGCAATCCGTTCGACGACGGTTTCGACATCATCACTTCCACTACGCACAAGACTCTCCGCGGCCCGCGCGGGGGACTGATACTGACTCGCGAGAGCGAAGAGCTGGCGAAGAAGATCGACAAGGCCATTTTCCCGGGCATCCAGGGCGGTCCGCACATGCATATCGTGGCGGCCAAAGCCGTAGCTTTTGGCGAGGCAGCCACTCCGGCTTTTAAAGAATATGCAGAACAGGTCCTCAAGAACGCCAAAGCCATGGAAGAAGTTCTCCGAAAGAATAATATCCGCATGATCGGCGGCGGCACGGACAATCATCTGATACTGGCCGACGTGTTCGGTTCGCTCGGCGTCACAGGGAAAGTTGCGCAGACAGTGCTTGATGAAGTAGGAATCACTTTGAATATGAACTCGATCGCTAATGATACGCGCAAGCCTCTTGATCCTTCCGGCATCCGTTTCGGTACGCCGGCCATCACTACTCGCGGTTTCAAGGAGGCCGATTGTGCGGAAGTAGCAGAGCTCATGATCGAAACACTCAAGAACAAAGATGATGCAGCGAAGAAAGCAGAGATAAAAGCAAAAATAAAAGCATTAGCAACTAAGTTCCCGATACCGGAGCATTTCGCATAAATATATGTTTAATTTCAATAAGCTTTCGAAAGCCGAAGAAAGGAATGATGCGGAGCCGGACAAAGATCTGGCTGAGACGCCCGAAGCCTTCTGGCATTTTTTTGCAGAAGCTCACAGTCAATTTGCAGGCATCGAGAGCGTGTATGAGGCGGGCGGAAGCATCGAAGGGATAAAGAGCATGGCTCAGGGCCTGTCTCCGCTCCTGATCTATCTGGGCGACAAGCAGCATCACTATATCTCTCAAAAAATATTATCCGAATACGAGCAAGAGATCGAGACGTACAACAAGCTCGTCAGGGACTTGAAGCGGTTCACGGGCAAGAGGGAGCTGGACCTGATCATGAAAGATGTCCGAGAACTTTTTAACAAGGCTCACGCCGCATGACCATGGAAGGCAATCCCGCACCAAACGAAAGAGGGCCGAGGGTGATCGATACGGATGAGAAATTCCGATACGAATTTGCCGATGCCAAGAATCAATTTTTCGCCATCGGCTTCGATCTCAGGGAAAAAGGCCTCTCGCTGGAAGAGCTGCAGGCGCGGAACCGGGAAC
Source organism: bacterium (assembly GCA_037200905.1). Classification (GTDB taxonomy): domain Bacteria; phylum Patescibacteriota; class Minisyncoccia; order Phycocordibacterales; family UBA9973; genus UBA9973. The sequence goes on along the minus strand of JBBCGN010000001.1, from coordinate 51,189 downwards.
TGGAGTATCTGCCGTTCGCCGAATATCTCGCCAGGCGCACTATGGCGCTTTCGCCTCAGATCGCCGCAGATGAGGCATACCAGCAGGCGATATCGATCCATGACGATCTGATAGCGAGAGTCAGGGATTTCAAGAGCGTCGCAGAGCTCGAGCAGATCTTGGAAGAGGCCGATGAATTCATCAGGGAGGATTTCTAGCATGAAAAAGAAAAAAGGCAGACTGATAGTCATAGACGGTACTGACGGAAGTGGCAAGGCGACACAAGTTAATCTCTTGATGAAGCGTTTGCAAAAAGAAGGGCATACGGTAAAGATGGTAGATTTCCCTGAGTACTATGACAACTTTTTTGGTAAGTTTATCGGACACTGTTTGACCGAGCAATATTACAACTTTCTGCACGTGCATCCGAAAATAGCTTCAGTGTTGTACGCTGCAGATAGATTTGAAACAAAAGAAAAACTGGCTGGCTGGCTGGATAAGGGGTATATCGTGATTGCGAATCGTTATGTCAGCGCAAATCAAATCCATCAAGGCGGTAAGATCAAAAATGCCAGTAAACGTAAAGCATTTATCGAATGGCTCGATGAGATGGAATATGGAGTGTTTAAAATTCCGAGACCAGATGTCGTGTTTTATCTGCGCGTGCCAATGAAAGTGATTTTAAGATTGATTAAAGAGCGCAACAAGCAAACATCGCGCGCCTATACGAGCAAAAAGAAAGATATCGTTGAAGGGGATATAGAATATCTGACTAATTCTGCGAATGCGGGTCTTTGGCTTTCAAAAACACAAAAGTATTATGCAAAAATTGAATGTGCTCCCAAGGATGTATTGTTGCCGCGTGAAGCGATTCACGAAGAAATTTATAAACAAGTAAAAAAGGTATTGAAGTAATGGAACTAAAAGTTAAAAAACTGAATGCTGATGCAAGACTGCCGACAAAAGGTCATGTTGGCGACGCGGGTATGGATATATACGCATCAGAAGAGGTGGTTTTTCAACCTGGAGAACAAAAACGAATTCATACTGGTATCGCATTTGAGATACCTGAAGGTCATGTTGGCCTAGTTTGGGACAAATCTGGTATTTCCTTTAAATGCGGCTTAAAGGTAATGGGTGGAGTTATTGATAGCAGTTTTCGCGGAGAGTTCGTGGCATCTATGGTAAATCTTTCAAGCGAGGTTCAGACGATAGAAAAAGGTCAAAAGTTTACCCAGATGCTTATCCAAAAATTTGAAGATTGTGATATTGTAGAAGTATCAGAGCTCTCTGATACTTCAAGAGGTGAAGGGCGGGAAGGGAGTACTGGTATAAACTAATGACTAAAGACGCAATCATAGCTCTCATAAAAACAGCGCTCTTAAACCTCGGCATAGAAGAGGGCGATTTTATCGTGGAACATCCGGAAGAATTACAGAACGGCGATTATTCTACAAATGTCGCATTGGCGCTCGCGAAGAATTTAAAGACAAACCCGAAAGAACTCGCAGGAAAGCTAAAAGAACAGTTAGATAGTAGACTGCCAGCAGAGATAGAGAAAGTAGAAATCGCCGGTGCTGGATTTATTAATTTCTACATGTCTCGCAAATTTTTCTCAGATGCAATTGCGGAAATTTTAAAACAAAAGGAGGATTGGGGTAAGAGCGATATTTCAGCTGGCAAGAAAATCATGGTTGAGTACACTGACCCGAATCCTTTCAAGGCCGTTTCACATCGGCCACTTGATGACGAATGCTATCGGTGAATCTATTGCTCGTATTTTTGAATATTCCGGCGCGAAAACAATTCGTGCAAACTATCAAGGCGATGTCGGTCCGCACGTGGCCAAGGCCATCTGGGGCATCCTGCATGCCGGCGTTCCGTTCGCGGGAAAATCCGCGCTGTGGATCGGCGAGCAGTACGCCCGCGGCAGCGATGCCTACGAGAATGATCCTGCCGCCAAGGAAGAAATAGACAGCATCAACAAGAAAGTCTACGACAAGAGCGACGAGGAGGTGAACACCGTCTACGATTGGGGCAAGCAAGTGACGCTCGACGCCTTCGAAGAGATCTATAAATTGCTCGGCACAAAGTTCAATCATTATTTCTTCGAATCAGAAATGGCTCCTATCGGCATGGAGATCGTCAAAGAGAATACTCCTAAAGTTTTTGAAGATTCGGACGGCGCCATCGTTTTTCATGCTGAAAATCACGATCCGAAGCTTCATACGAGAGTGTTTGTCACCAGCAAGGGCTTGCCGACGTACGAGACGAAAGAGTTAGGGCTGACGGTGACGAAATTCGAGAAAGAAAACCCGGACACGTCTATCATCGTCACCGCCATCGAGCAGGGCGAATACATGAAAGTGGTGCAGAAAGCCGTTTCCCTCATTAATCCCGATTATGAATCACGGATGAAGCATGTTACCCACGGCATGATGAAGTTCGCTTCGGGCAAGATGTCTTCGCGAAAAGGCAATGTGGTCACGGGAGAATCGCTCTTGAACGATTCTATGGAGCTGATCCATGAAAAGGTGAAAGGGCGCGAACTGTCGCAGGAAGAAAAAGACGCCATTGCGAAGATTGTCGGCGTTGCGGCAGTGAAATATTCCATTCTGCGCTCATCGCTCATGGGCGACATCATTTACGATTTCGAGAAATCCATTTCCTTCGAAGGCGATTCCGGCCCGTATCTCCAATACACGGCCGTGCGCGCGGGAAGCATCTTGAAGAAAGCTCAGGCTGAAGGCATCGTTCCCGGCTTTGCAAAAGCGCCGAGCGAGGCGACAGTGCTTGAGCACATGCTCTATCAGTTCCCGGAAATCGTGGTGTATACCCATGAAACTCTTGAGCCGCATCATGTCGCTACATATCTGATCGAACTTGCGAGCGCCTTCAATACTTTTTATGGCAATACCCAGATAGTGAACAAAGAAGATATCCACGCGCCATATCGCGTGGCCCTCGTGCAAGCATTCCGCGAGACCATGAAGAACGGCCTCTATCTCCTTGGCATCGAAACGCCGGAGAAAATGTAGGTTGCAAAAGTCTGCCATTTTCTATATTCTATAAACATATGCGTTGAAGAGGCTATCACCTCGGAGCATCGGGAAGAAAACCGGCGGGGCCGGCGAGTAGAGCCCAGCAAATGAGAAGCAAACAAGGTGGTACCACGAGAGAAACTCGTCCTTGTATAGCAATCGAATGATTGTTGTACGTGGACGAGTTTTTTAATTTTATTTTGACAAGTGAGGGCTGTTTATAAATTTATTTATATAACATCTGAACGAAGTCAAAATATAGTAATCTATATGGAAGAAAAAAATATGGAAAACAAAAAAAGCGAAGCGGCTCTCAAGGAAGAACGAATCCTGGAGTTCTGGAAAGAGCGCAATATATTCGAAGAGACATTGAAGAAGCCTTCGCCGAAAGGGGAATTCATATTCTACGAAGGCCCGCCGACGGCGAACGGCAAGCCGGGCATCCATCACGTGGAGGCCCGGTCGTTCAAGGACGCCATTCCGCGCTACCGCACCATGCGCGGCTACCACGTGCGCCGCAAAGGCGGCTGGGACACTCACGGCCTGCCGGTGGAGCTCCAGGTGGAAAAGACGCTCGGCTTCAAGTCGAAGAAAGATATCGACGAGTACGGCATCGCCGAGTTCAACCAGAAATGCCGCGAGAGCGTCTGGGAATACGTGGACATGTGGAGCAAGTTCACCCGCCGCATGGGCTACTGGGTGGACGAGAAGCATCCGTACATCACGTACAAGAACGAATACATCGAATCCGTCTGGAGCATATTGAAAAAGGTGGACGAGCAGGGCTTGCTCTACAAGGATTACCGCGTGGTGCCATGGTGCCCGCGCGACGGTACGGCGCTGTCCTCGCACGAGCTGGCGCAAGGGTACCAGATAGACAAAGATTTGTCGGTGACGGCGAAGTTCAAGGTGAAAGGCCAAGAAGATACTTATATTCTGGCTTGGACGACGACGCCGTGGACGTTGCCGGGTAATGTCGCTCTCGCTGTGGGAGAAAAAATAGAATACGTAAAGATAAAAAAAGAAGAACAGATCTTGATTCTTGCCAAAGCGCGCCTCGGTATCGTTGAAGGCGAATACGAAGAACTGGAAACAATATACGGCAGAGATCTGCTCGGCCTCGAATACGAACCCCTGTATCCATTCATGCAGGAACAGGTGCCGGAATCGCAGAAAGAAGCTTTGGCAAAAGCCTTCAAGGTCTATGATGCGGATTTCGTGACCACGGAAGACGGTACCGGCGTGGTGCACACGGCCGTGATGTACGGACAGGACGACTTCGTGCTCGGCACCAAGATCGGCTTGCCGAAGCATCATCTCGTCGACGAAGCCGGACATTTCGTCAAAGGCACGGGTTTCCTCGAGGGCCGCTTCGTGAAAGACGAGGAAGTGGCCGTGGACATCATTAAGGATCTGGCGCACAGAGGCCTGCTCTTCAAGAAAGAGAAATACGAGCACTCGTATCCGCACTGCTGGCGCTGCAAGACCGCCCTCATCTACTATGCCCGCGATTCCTGGTATATCCGCATGTCGAGTCCGGTGATAAAAGAACAGCTGATAGCACAGAATCAGGAAATAAATTGGGAACCGTCGCATATCCGCGACGGCCGCTTCGGCGAATGGCTGAAGGACATCAAGGACTGGGCTATCTCCCGCGAGCGCTATTGGGGCACCCCGCTGCCGGTCTGGGAAACCGCCGACAAGAAGAGGGTCGTCGTCGATTCGCTGGCGACGCTGAAGAAGTACGCCAAGAAGTCCGGCAACAAGTATTTCGTCATGCGCCATGGCGAGGCCGAGCACAACTTGAAAGGCATTGCGAGCGCCGACCCGAAAGCGCCGGTACACCTGACTGAAAAAGGAAAGGAACAAGTAGTCGCGCAAGTGCCGAAGCTCAAGGAAGCCGGTATCGATCTCATCATCTCTTCGCCGTTCGTGCGCACCACCGAGACGGCGCAAATCATACACGACGGCCTGGGTCTGCCCGCCGAAGCCCTGCTCTTCGACGAGCGCTTGCGCGAAGTGGATATCGGCGTATACAACGGCGGCACGTGGCACAAATTCCATGAAGATTTCCCGAAGACGGCCGAGAATTTCGACCGCGCGCCCGAAGGCGGAGAATCATATAACACGGTAAAGAACTGGATGATGAACTTCATCCATGATGTGGAGATAAAATGGCAGGGGAAGAATATCCTGATCGTGACGCACGGCGGCCCGGCCTGGCTCCTCTTGGCCGGCACGCACGGCTACGACGCCGAACGCTCTCTCGAGATGGTGCGCGATAAGAAGGATTTCCACTATTTCGAGAACGCTGATATCCGCGAAGCGCCGTATGTGCCGTTCCCTCACAATGACAACTGGGAGCTCGACCTGCATCGTCCGTACATCGACCATGTGGATCTGGTAGACGAGAACGGGCAAGCCATGGCTCGCGTCAAGGAAGTCATGGACGTGTGGTTCGACTCGGGCGCTATGCCGTTCGCGCAGGATCATTATCCGTTCGAGAACAAGGACTGGGTGGAAGGCGCGGGCTATCCGGCGGACTTCATCTCGGAAGCCATCGACCAGACTCGCGGCTGGTTCTATACGCTCCATGCCGTCGGCGTGCTCATGGGCCGCGGCAAGGCGTACAAAAACGTCATCTGCCTCGGGCACTTGCTCGACCGCGACGGCAAGAAGATGTCGAAGTCTCTCGGCAATGTCATCGATCCGTGGCTCATGATGGATACATACGGTGTGGACACCCTCCGCATGTGGATGTACCTCGGTCAACCAGCCGGGTGAATCGAAGAATTTTGACGAGAAGACCGTGGCCGAGCTTCACAACAAGGTCTTCAATCTCCTGTACAACGTACTGGCATTTTATGAATTATACAGAGACAAGGAATTGGAGACGAATGACATATCCTCAAAAATGTTCTCGACAAATGGATCGTAGCGAGGTTGAACCAATTGATCGAGCTTTCGACGACGCATCTCGACAATTTCAAGCTGCTCGAGCCGACCCGCGCCATCCGCGAATTTATCGATGACCTTTCCACCTGGTACTTGCGTCGCTCCTCGCGAGCGCATCAAGGAAGGGGATGTGGAAGCGAAGCAGACGCTCTATTTCGTGCTGAAAAATCTGGCAAAGCTCATGGCGCCGCTCGCGCCGTTCTCGGCCGAGGATATATGGACCAGGCTCCGCACGGAAACGGATGTCGAAAGCGTGCATCTCACTGATTGGCCATTGCTAGTTTCTCCCAATAGATACTGCTTCAATTGAAACTATGAGACATGTTCGCGATATTGTTTCAGAAGCCCTAAAGTTAAGGCAAGAAAAGAATATAAAGGTTAGACAGCCTCTCTCAGTATTGAAAGTTAAATATCAATCAAGTGATATCCCTCATATGCCAGAACTTGTAGAGATTATTAAAGATGAAGTAAATGTAAAAAAAAGTTGAGCCAGATTTTGAAACGTATGAGCAACCGACAGAAGGCATTGTACGGCTAGATCTCAACATCACTCCCGAGCTGAAACAAGAAGGGAATTATCGCGAACTGGTCCGCGCCGTGCAGATCTGCGCAAGAAAGAAGGTCTGCAGCCGAACGATGCCATTGCTTTGACTATCGGAACTGACACAGAAGGAGAAAAACTGGTGAAGAAGTTCGAATCGGATTTCTTGAAGACTGTCGGAGCGAAAAAAATATCTTTCGAAGAGAATAATAGCGCAGAAATCAAGATTGGCGATTTGATCTTTAAAGTAACATTGCTAAAATGACGGAAGACAGATCATTCGGCGCAATAGTGGTATTTGAAAATAAATTCCTGATCATACAGCAGACTGCAGGACACTGGGGTTTTCCGAAGGGTCACGCATGAAGGCGGAGAAACGGCAATGGAAACTGTTATCCGTGAGCTTGAAGAAGAGACAGGAATCACACGTTGCCGTTTTATAGATGTGCCGCCGATTCTTGAAGAGTACACATTTGATTGGGGAGAGGGAAAAATCTTTCACAAGATAGTGCAGTATTGTGTCGGTTTTGCATCGAGTGATGCAGTTAAAATACAAGAGGAGGAAATCAAAGCATATAAATGGGCTTCATATGATGAAGCTTTTGCTGCGTTGACCTATGACAATAACAAGGAAGTATTGAAACAAGCCAAAGCATATCTCGATGAATACGAATCTAAAAAAATAACGATCAGCCTAAAAAATTGGTGATGTTCGATTTCGACGGCGTGCTGGTGAACACGCTCGACGGAAGCTATAACATTCATACGGAATTGAATCCCGACCTTTCTCGTGAACGTTTTGATTCATGGGCTAACGGAAATTTTCATGAAGGACTGCAAAAAGAACTTGATGCGGGGTATGTCGTACCTGAAAATTTCGGCGAAAAGTACAATGCAAACCTCGTTACCATGAGCATTCAGGAAATACTGCGCGAATCCGTGCGATTTCTGTCGCAGAAAATATATCTCGCTATCGTCTCTTCGACGCCGAGCAGATATATCGACGCATTTTTGGCAAAAGAAGGGGTGCGGGAATGCTTCAGCGATATTATGGGTGCCGATATCGCCAAGAGTAAGGTAGTTAAGATAAAAAAGCTTCTGGAAATGCATGCCATTATGCCTGAAAACACGGTATTCATCACGGATACGCTCGGCGATATGCGCGAAGCGAGCGATTGCGGAGTGCCATCGATCGGAGTGCTCTGGGGTCAGCACGGCAGGGAAAGCCTGGAAAAAGGCGATCCTGCAGCTATCATTGAAGATCCGAGAGAACTGATCGGCGCCGTAGAGAGCGTGTTACAATAGGTGCACATGCACCAGATTCACCACACCGAAGGACTGATACTCTCCAGCCGCAATAGCGGCGAATCGGGCAAATATTATCACTTTTTCACCCGCGACCTGGGCCTGCTCATCGCTTCGGCGCAGGGCGTGCGCAAGATGTCGTCGAAATTGCGCTATATACTGCAGGATTTCTCGTACGTGAAGATAGACTTCGTGCAGGGCAAGGATTTCTGGCGGGTGACGAGCGCTTCGAAGACCGCCATACTCGAAAATCTCGCGCGCAATACTAATACTTTTTCCGCGCTCTCGAATATTACTCGCCTCCTCAAGCGCCTGCTCGCCGGTGAGGAGGCGAATCCGGCGCTCTTCGAAGACGTCATGCAGGGCCTTTCCATCCTCCAGACTGTCACCCCGCCAAGGAAGAGCTCGCCAATGTCGAAGCGGTCATCGTGCTCCGCATCTTGAGCAACTTGGGCTACATCGGCGGCAACGAGACGCTCATGAACCTCATCCGCTCGCCGCTCGAGATGGCCCTCATGCAGGAAGTCTCCAAGCAGAGAGTATCCGTGCTCTCTCTGATCAACAAAACCCTCAAGGAAAACTCATCTCTGATTTATGGTACAATTATTTCATGCCGCCCCATGAAAGCGATCAGGACAAACTGAACAGGATCGAGGAACTCAAGAACAAACTCTTCACCAAGAATTACCATGCCGAGACCAAGGGCTTGGACGATTTCTCCCTGCAAAAAAAGAGCGTACCCGACGCCTGGGCCGGAAAGGGCGCGGGCACGGCCGGACGGGCCCAGTATGTCGCCAAGAAATCCGCATATAGGAAGTTTTTCATATTCTCCATCATCTTCTTCGTCCTGGCCCTCGGCTATGCCGCCTACATGTATTTCGCGGGCGGCAATACCGTCTCGAACGACAATATCGACATCTCGGTGGTGGGCAACGCCTTTGCCACCGGCGGGGAAGAGTTCCCGCTCGTCATCGGCGTCACGAACAGGAACAGCTCGCCGCTCGAGCTCGTCGACCTCGTCGTCGAGTATCCGAAAGGCGGTTCGAGCGATGCTACGAAGGATACCGAGCGCTTCCGCGAGTCCCTCGGCACCATCGCCGCCGGCGCCACCAAGAACGACAGCCTGAAAGTGGTGCTCTACGGCGAGCAGGGCAGCACCCGCGAGATCAAGATTTCCGTCGAATACCGCGTAGCCGGCTCGAACGCCATCTTCGTCAAGGAAAAGCCCTACGACGTCTCCATCAATTCTTCGCCGATCAGCCTCTCCATGGACGCGCCGGCGGAAATCAGTCCGAATCAGGAGCTCACCTTCAGCGTCAAGGAAGTGCTCAATGCCACCAAGCCCATGGACGGCATCCTCATGAAGCTCGATTATCCGTTCGGCTTCCAATTCGAGTCCGCCACTCCCAAGCCGACGTACGACGACGACGTCTGGGATCTCGGCACGCTCGCGCCGGGCGCGGATCGGACCATCACCATCACCGGCAAGATGATAGACGTCTTCGACGGGGAAGAAAAGACCTTTCACGTGACGAGCGGCTCGCAGTCGAGCGCCGACAAATCGGTCGTCGGAGTGGTCTTCAACGCCATCGAGCATGTCGTCGCCATCAAGAAGCCCTTCATCGAGGCAAAGCTGTACGTGAACGGCGTCTATCAGAAAGAATACGCCAGCGATACCCGCACGCTGATCACGGGGGAGATCCGCTGGGTGAACAATCTCGACACGCCGGTCAACGACGTCCAGGTCCGCGCCACCATCACCGGCAACGCTCTGGACAGGAAGTCCATCGACGCGAACGGGGGGTTCTATAACTCCGTGGACAATGCCATCATCTGGGACAAGAACTTCCGGAACCAGTTCGCGCAGATCGACCCCGGCGCTTCCGGCTCGCTCGTCTTCCGATTCTCTCCGCTCGCTTCCGTCGACATGCTGACCGATCCGGCCATCAATATCGAGATCTCAATCACCGGCAAGCAGCCGCTCGAGGGCAATGCCGTCAAAGAGGTCAACAGCACCGATTCGCAGATCGTCCGCATCACGTCCAGTCTCGGCCTTGCTACCAAAGCCCTCTATTATAGCGGACCCTTCAAGAATACCGGCCCGATACCCGCCGGTCGCGGAAAAAGAGACGACCTATACCGTCGTCTGGAGCCTTTCCAACACCACCAACAGCATCTCCCAGGCAAGGGTGACTTCGTCGCTGCCGCCATGGGTGCGTTTCGTCGGCACCACTTCGCCGGCGAGCGAGGACCTCAAGTACGATGCGGGCACCAAGCAGATAACATGGAACATCGGCAGCATACCGAAGAATGTCGGAGCCGGCGCGAGCGGCAAGGAGGTTTCTTTCCAGGTCGCGCTCCTGCCTTCGCTCTCGCAGCTCAACAGCGCGCCGTCCATCATCAATGATGCCGTTTTGACTGGCTTTGACGATTTTGCTAAGGTGAACGTACGAGTGAGCAGGAACGCCTTGAGCTCGCAGCTTTCGAACGATCCGACGTTCCCGCTCGGCGGAGGCAGGGTGGTAGAGCAGTAATGACTTCTGGCTATGGCTGACAAGCAAACTACAAAAACCGATATGCTGATGGAAAAGATCGTGTCTCTGTGCAAGAGGCGCGGTTTCGCCTTTCAAGGCTCGGAAATCTACGGGGGACTGGCGGGTACTTTTGACTACGGGCATCTCGGCGTCGCGCTCAAGAACAATATCAAGCAGTCCTGGTGGAAGAAATTCGTGGATTCGCGCCGCGACATGTACGGCATGGATGCCGCCATCCTGATGCGGCAAGAAGTCTGGCAAGCGACAGGACATGTCGCAAACTTTGCCGATCCGATGGTAGAGTGTCCTAAATGCAGATCAAAATTCAGAGCAGATCAGTTGGACGGATTTAAAATGCTCGGTAACATGCCTTTGTGCCCTCATGACGGGGAAGTACTTGGAGCACCGAAACAATTCAATATGATGTTCCAGACCAAAGTGGGGGCATCGGACGACTCGTCGGCCATCTCATATCTCCGCCCCGAGACGGCACAGGGCATGTTCGTGAATTTCAAGAATACTGTTGATGCTTTTCATCCTAAATTACCTTTCGGCATGGCCCAGATAGGCAAAGCGTTCAGAAATGAAATAACTCCGCGCGATTTTTTGTTCAGACAGCGAGAATTCGAGCAGATGGAAATAGAATACTTTGTCCGGCCGGATGATTGGGAAAAATCTTTTGATGCATGGAGGAGCGATATGCTCTCCTGGATCGAGGAGATAGGTATCGATGCTACAAAAGTGCACGAGCTCATCGTGCCCGATGAAGACAGGGCGTTTTATTCCAAGAAAACAATCGATCTTGAGTTCGATTATCCGTTCGGCCGCAAGGAATTGTTCGGCCTCGCGTATCGTACTGATTATGATTTGAATACGCACAAGCTCGAATATGTCGATGAAGAGAATGCGAAAAAAATAGTGCCGCACGTCATCGAGCCGTCATTCGGGCCTCGACAGGGCGTTCCTCGCTCTCTTGGTTTCCGCGTACGCTGAAGATGAGAAGGACGGGGACGTGCGCGAATATCTGAAGCTGAAGCCCTCCATCGCGCCGGTCATCTGCGCGGTTGTCGCCATTGCTGAAAAACAAGCCAGAGCTCGTGGAGTATGCCGAGAAGAAAGTTTTCGAAACCGCTCAAGAAGGAATTCGGGCCGCGTGGCCTGGGACGATAACGGCAAACATCGGCAAGCGCTAACCGCAGGCAGGACGAGATCGGCACGCCGTGGTGCATCGTCGTAGATTTCGATACCGCTCGGCGAAGAGAATCCGGAAAATAAAGATACGGTTACCGTGCGCGACCGCGATAACCGGGACTCAAGAGAGGATACAGGTCGCTGATTTAATAAAATACATAAGAGAAAAAATATAAGATGAAGTTTTCCAAGAAAGTTTTGAAGAACGGCCTGCGGGTCGTCACCGTGCCGATGAAGGACAATCCGACTGCGACCGTGCTCGTGCTCGTCGAAGCGGGCTCCAAATACGAGACAAAGGCCGAGAACGGCCTGTCGCATTTTCTCGAGCACATGTGCTTCAAGGGCACCGTCAGGCGCCCGAAGGCCATCGATATCTCCAAGGAGCTCGACGCCCTCGGCAGCCAGTACAATGCTTTTACCGCGCAGGAATATACGGGTTACTATGCCAAGAGCGATGCCCGCCATTTCAAGAAGATCTTTGACATCGTTTCCGACATCTATCTGAACTCGACGTTTCCCGATGCGGAAATAGAAAAAGAGAAAGGCGTCATCATCGAGGAGATCAACATGTACGAGGATATGCCGAACAGGCACGTGCAGGATCTGATCATGGAACTCCTCTATGGCGATCAGCCGGCAGGATGGAACATCGCCGGAGAGCGCAAGAACATCCTCGCCATGAAGCGGGACAATTTCACCAGCTACAAGAAGAACCATTATCTGCCGGAAGCCACCGTCATTGTCGTAGCAGGGCAGGTGACAGAAAAAGAAGTTCTCAAGGAAGCTACAAAAGTTTTCGGCACTGTTTCTCGGGGCACGAAACTCTCAAAGCTGAAAGTCAAAGAACATCAGTCAAAGCCAGAGGTGATGGTGAAATACAAGAAGACCGACCAGACGCATTTCGTCCTTGCTATGCGCACCTATGATCTTTTCAGCAAGAACAATGCCGTGCTCTCGGTGCTCGGCGGCGTCCTCGGCGGCGGCATGAGCTCGCGCCTCTTCCAAAAGCTTCGCGAGGAGATGGGCGTAGGGTATTATGTCCGCGCGTATAACGACGCCTACACCGACCACGGCTTCTTCGAGGTGGCGGCCGGCGTGGGACAACAAGCGCATCAATGAAGTCATTAAGGCCGTGCTTCTCGAATGCAAAAAGCTCAAGGATAAAAAAATCAGCGAAGACGAGCTCGAAAAGGTGAAGGGAATGCCTCATCGGCAACACCAAGCTCTCGCTCGAGTCGAGCGACGATATCGCCAATTTCTACGGCGGGCAGGAGCTCCTGAAGCGCGAGCTGAAGAACATCGAGGACAAGGCAAAGGAAATCCGCAAGGTCACCGCGGCCGAGATACAGGCCATGGCCAGGAAGATTTTCACTGATAAGAACCTCAACCTCGCCCTGATCGGGCCGTTCAAGGATAAGGCGAAGTTCTCAAAAATCCTCACGTTCTAGGACAGTTCTCGTATTCGCAGGCTCCTGTGGTATGATGTTTTCATGGAGAAGAATTCAGTGACTCGCATTTCGATATCTACCGGTTCCATCATCCGCGTCTTCCCTCGTGGCGCTCGGCTTCTTCCTCGTCTGGTACTTGCGGGACCTGATGCTCATCGTGCTCACGTCCATCGTCCTCGCATCATTCGTCGAATCCACCGTGCCGTTCTGGAAGCGCTTCGGCATCGGACGGGTCTCGGCATCGTCATCCTCTATGTGCTTTCGATTCTCGCGCTCGCCGGCGTGTTCTACCTCTTCGCGCCGCTCCTCATCACCGAGGTGTACAATTTCTCGACATTCCTCTCTACCTATATACCGAATTCTTCCATCATCAATTACTTCCAGAACGACGCGTTCTCGGGGGCGAAAGACATCATCAACAACCTCTCGCACAGCCTGTCTCTCACCACGCTTCTCGACACGTCCAAAGCCTTCATCACGAACCTCTCCGGCGGATTCTTCCAGACTCTTTCCGCGGCCTTCGGGAACTTCTTCAACGTCGTGCTCATCGTCATCATCTCGTTCTATCTTTCCCGTGCAGGAGAAGGGTATCGAGAATTTCCTGCGCATCATCCTGCCGATAAAATACGAGAATTACGCCGTCGACCTGTGGGAGCGCTCGCGCAAGAAAATAGCCTTGTGGGTCAAGGGCCAGATGCTGATCAGTCTCATCATCGCCGTGCTGCTGTATCTGATATTGTCGCTCATCGGCATCCAATACGCGCTCCTCTTGGCCATCATCGCCGGCATCATGCAGCTCGTGCCGTACGGCGTGATCATCGCGGTCTTTCCCCGCTATCGCGTTCTCGTATCTCCTCTGGGGGCATCTCCATGGCCCTCATCGTGGCGGGCTCGTACCTCATCGTCCACCAGTTCGAGACCTTCCTCTTCACGCCGCTCATCATCAAGCGCGTGGTGGGGCTCACGCCGCTCGTGGTCATCCTCTCGGTGCTCATCGGCTTCGAGCTCGGCGGCTTCTGGGGCATGGTCCTTTCCATCCCCGTGGCCGTGTTCATCATGGAATTGACGAACGACATCGAGAGCGTAAAGTCTCTACGCGAATAAGCGATGAAGCAAAATAATTTTTACATTACTACCACTCTGCCGTACGTGAATTCCGATCCGCATGTCGGATTTGCGCTCGAAGTCGTAGCTGCTGATGCGATAGCGCGTTACCGCAGGCTCATGGGACAGGAAGTTTTTTTCTCTACCGGTACCGACGAGCACGGACAGAAGATATACGAAGCGGCGGAAAAAGCAGGAAAGGAGGTGAAGGACTACGTCGACTATTATGCGGCAGAGTTCCGCAAGCTGAAAGACGCCCTCAACCCTTTCCGTCGACAACTTCGTGCGCACGACGGACGAGCATCATGTCGCTTGCTTGCCCAAGAGATCTGGAAGCGCTGCGATGCTGCGGGCGATATCTATAAAAAAGGCCTATGAGGGCCAGTATTGCGTCGGCTGCGAAGCCTTCAAGACTGGAAAAGGATCTCGACGAAAGCGGCCATTGCCTCATCCATCCGCATCTCGAGATACAGACGCTCAAGGAAGAGAACTATTTTTTTAAATTCAGCAGATATCAGGAACAGCTTCTTGCATATCTATTGCAGCCTGATGTTATTCAGCCTGACTGGCGCAGGGAAGAAGCCATCAATTTCGTCAAAGGCGGACTGGAAGATTTCAGTATTTCCCGTGAAAAGGAAAGGCTTTCCTGGGGCGTGCCGGTGCCTGGCGACGATGCGCAGGTCATGTACGTCTGGTTCGACGCTCTTACGAACTACATCTCTACTCTCGGCTGGCCGGAAGACGCGGAAGGCAACTTCAAGAAATTCTGGCAGGAGGGGCGAAGTGGGTGCAGATGGCCGGCAAGGACCAAGTGCGCTTTCAGTCCCTGATGTGGCAGGCCATGCTCTTTTCCGCAGGCATAAAGAATACGGACAAGGTGGTCTATCACGGCTTCATCACATCCCAGGGCCAGAAGATGTCAAAGTCTCTCGGCAATGTCATCAATCCGCTCGATCTCGTGGCGGAATACGGCACAGAAGCAGTGAGATATTTCCTGCTTCGTCATGTGCAATCCTTTTGAAGACAGCGACATCACGCCTGATAAAGTAAAAGAAGCCTACAACGCCAATCTCGCGAACGGCCTCGGCAATCTCACCTCCCGCATCATGAAGATGGCGACGACGAATCTCGAAGGTGCGGTAGAAATATCCGAAGGGCAGTACGATGCTGATGTCATAGATAATATCCAAACCTATAATATCCAGAAAGCCATGGACATTATCTGGTCCTGGGCCGGCGAACTCGATGCCCTGATCCAGGAAAAGGAACCGTTCAAATTAGTAAAGACCGATCCTGACGAAGCCAAGCAGATCATCGCGAATCTGGTCAGCGGCCTTGCCGACATCGCATATCACCTCGCAGGCCTTATGCCCGAGACTTCGGAAAAGATTCTTGCTCTCATCAAAGGTCATCGCAATCCAGAAACGCCGTTATTTTTGCGCAAGGACTAAGTTATGCCCCAAAAAGAACCTAAGTATATTGATATCCATAGCCATGTGAACTTCAAAGCCTTTGAAGAAGACAGGGATGAAGTTATCAAGCGCGCTCTCGATGCCGAGACCTGGGTCATAAATGTCGGTACCCCAGCTCGATACTTCGCGCTCTGCCGTAGAACTGGCGGAAAAAAATGATGAAGGCGTCTATGCCATCATCGGCCTCCATCCTATTCATACGGGCGCTTCATATCATGATGAGAAAGAGCTTGGCGAAGGCGGCAAAGAGTTCACATATCGCGGCGAAGTCTTCGACAAGGATGCATATCGTGAACTTTTGAAGAATCCGAAGACGGTGGCTATAGGGGAGTGCGGACTCGACTACTACCGCATGGACGCGGAGTCCATCGAGAAGCAGAAAACAGCTTTCGTCGAGCAGATAGAACTTGCGAATGAAGTCGGCAAGCCGATGATGCTGCATATCCGCAATAATGACAAGATAGAATTGGAGACTGGCGGAACTGAAAAAGCCAAATGCCTATCTTGATGCCCTCACACTTCTGAAAGAGCATTCACGGGTAAAAGGCGATGTGCATTTTTTCGCCGGCAATACGGAAATTGCACAAGCGTTTCTGGATTTCGGCTTTAACGCTGTCATTTATACCGGCGTTATTACTTTTACCAAAGATTATGACGACGTCATCAAGATGGCACCGCTCGATATGATCATGACTGAAAACCGATGCCCCATACGTAACTCCTGTGCCGTATAGAGGCAGGCGCAACGAGCCAGCCTACGTGCGGGAAGTAGTTAAAAAGATCGCTCTCGTGAAGGGTTTGTCGGAGTCTGAAGTGGCTCAGGGCGGTCATCAATAACGCTAAAAGAGTCTTCGGAATTTAATTTTTGGAATCTTTCGATTCTTCAAATCTAAAAGTACTTAGATAACCTGAGTATTTCTTGTCTATCTTTTTCCGTAAATGCATTTTGTACTTCGCCGATCAGGTCTTTATTCTCTGGATCATTTATCCATATCATTTTCTCGTCATCAGGCCAGCTCTCAAAACCTGGAGGGTAATGAGGGCACTTTCAGAACTTTGTATTCTGTGATTGGTTTTTTCTGGTACAGGGTCTATTTGTTCTTTGTACTTATTAATAACAGATGTAATTGATTCGCGCGCTATTTTCTTTGCTGTTTCCGCATCTTTTTTTTCGATACACTATGTTGTAATCTATCAAAATATCTTCGATCTCTTTTGCTCCATACAGCTTTCCTTTTTTCTTTCCCGTTATGACATCACTATTGTGTTGTAGAATTTCTTCAGGTAAGTCCGTATGATCATTGTTGCCATAGAGTGTTTCCAGGTCGGCGTTATAATATGCCGTATCGGGTGGGTATGCACCGATTCCGATACTATAATAATTCTCATTCGCCCATTTCGCATATTTACTCTCTACGATCGGGTCAACTTTTTGAACTATAAAATCATTTGCTTGTTTCCATGCTTTCTCACGATCGCCTTTTTCGAGATATAAGAAATATTTATACATATCATAGAGCGCGTTTTTCCTAGCTTCCTGTATCTGTATATGAAAGAAGCGATACTGCGGATCAATCAGGAATCTTTGAATGTTCCAGTGCTTTTCGCCCCTCGTAGGGAACGCCTTGAATATCTGGATTGCGTTCCCTAAAATTGTAGTATCTATTTCCGGTATTTTTATCAATAAGTACGGTATCTGTCGAAAACGCGGCATTTACGTAATTGGTTAAAGAAATCCGTTTCTCCTAAACTTTCTGGAACTCGTGTCTGTGATTCCATTTTGTCCGTGTCCTCGAATGGAGATTTCGTAGCTCCTAGGCTGTAGGTTGTTTTCTCATCTCCAATTTCGGTAAACCAGCCAGCCTTGGGGTTGTGGTAATATCGGAAGTTGCCGTCCTTTGTTTCGTAATTTTTATTGCCGTATTCCTTGTTACGAACCTCAATTGCCGGCTTTTGGGGCAGATGCCGCTCCCGGAGCGGACATGAGTCCGGCAGCGAGAAACCGTTCCTTTGAGCACCCGTAGCATTTTATCTTTCAGTCCTGTTGATTCCTGCTTTTTTTCCGATTACTAAAGTTTTCTTTCATAAAAAGCATTATATCACAAGGGGGTTTACTTTTTACAGACTCTCTGCTATTATCGAATCCATGCAAGAAGAGTCAGCAGAAAAGGAAATAAATGAGGAAATCAAACAGGAAATACAGGGCGATTCTATCGTCGACGTCGGCGGAGCCGGAAATGTCTATGAAATAGGCTATCTTTTGGTGCCTACGACCGCCGAGGAGCAGGTTCCTGCCCTTTACGGCAATATGAAGGAGGCTGTCACCTCTATGGAGGGCACGCTCATCTCCGACGAGATGCCGAAGATGATCCCGCTCGCGTACACCATGCTCAAAGTCTACAAGAACGTCCGCAGCAAGTACGATACGGCATATTTCGGCTGGGTGAAGTTCACCATGGACTCCCAGAAGCTGCTCGAACTCAAGAAGACTCTCGATCTCGACCCGAATATCATCCGCTTCCTCATCGTAAAGACGGTAAAGGAGAACACTATCGCCGCCCGCCGATTCATGCACCGCGAAGGGGGAGGCACGTCGCATCGCCGACCGGTTACCGCGAAGCGCGAAGGCGAAGCTCCAGTCGAGATCAACAAGGAAGAAGTCGACAAGGAAATCGAAGCTATGGTTTCTGCAGCATAAATAATATATGTATCTCAACAAGGCAATGGTAATAGGCAATCTGACCCGCGATCCCGAGCTCCGCTCGCTGCCTTCGGGCATCAAGGTCTGCTCCTTCTCTCTCGCTACCAATCGCGTCTGGAAGGACAAGAACGGCGCGAAGCAGGAGTCGGCCGACTACCACAATGTCGTAGTCTTCGGACGCCAGGCAGAGACGGTCGCCCAGTACATGAAGAAGGGCAACTCCATCCTCGTCGAAGGCCGCATGCAGACCAGAAGCTGGGACGACAAGACGAGCGGCGAGAAGAAATACCGCACCGAGATCGTCGCAGACCGCACCCAGTTCGGACCGCGAGGAGGCGCGGCACCGAGCGGAGGCACAGCCGCCGCTTCCGGCGACGCTCCGAAGTCCCAAGGCCCTGAAGAGATCGATACTATCGAATATCCCGAAGAAGATATCAACCCCGAAGACATACCATTTTAGAAATTTAAAGCCTAAAGCCTACCCATGAAACAAGATTACTTTTCAGCGAACAACATAAAATACATCGACTACAAGGATATCGAGATCCTCAAGAGATTCTTGAATCCGAGCGGCAAGATCGTCGGGCACCGCCGCACCGGCGTCACCGCCAAGAACCAGCGCCAGCTCGGCAAAGCCGTAAAGCATGCTCGCTTCCTCGGCCTCCTGCCTTTCGTAGCTAAATAAGTCCGCTTATCCTCTAAAATACCTCCCGATTGGGAGGTATTTTATTTTCCGTATATAATGTAACCATGTCTGAAGACAATAATAGTCCTATACGAGCCGGACAATCGTCTCATGCACTGAAAAAATTCCTGCCGTTCTGGCTTTTCCTGACTTCCTTCAAGTTCGGAGCGGGACTGTGCACTATACTCTCATGTCTCCGTTCGGAGAAAGGCTTTTTCCGCTCTGGCTCGTCGGCCTGATGATAGGCCTTGCGGCGCTGTGCCAGCTTCTCCTCGATATTCCCGCAGGATATATGCTCGACAGATACGGGTACAGGAGAATGCTCAAGGCTACGACCCTTTTCTTCATGGCCGCCGTAGTATGCCTCTTGTTCGGGCTGTCGAAGATATCTTTCGTATTATCGCTCGTCGCCAGCATCTTCGGATGGCTATTCTTCGGTCCGGGGATAAGCGCGTACTCCGTAAATCAATCAGCAAAGGGTTCTGTATCGATGTTCCTCTCGAGCCGCGACGTCTTCGCGTCTGTCGGCATCGTGCTCGCGAGCGTCGTCGTCCCGTTCATAGTGCTCTTGGACGTCAGGCTGATAGCCGTACTCATGCTCATCATCTTTCTCGGTGCATACATATTGATTTCCATCGCTCCGAAAGAGAACCCTATCAATACAGGACGAGTGATCCATCTTGCGGAGCATAACCCATACCGCCTGAAGAAGAATTTTCTTTCCAATGCATATCGCGAGGTCATGCGCCTCAGACCCGCCAGCCTCATGCTGCTTTCGCTTAGCTTGAGCGCAGCCACATTTTACGGAATCGTGTGGTTCGTAGTGCCGCTTCTTATCGCTCATCAGGCCGAGAGCGGCCTCCTCGGGGTAGGGCTCAGCATCTTCGACTTTTCCGTAGTGGTGCTGGGATTCGTCTTAGGGAAGATGGTGGATATGTTCAACAAGAAACTGCTCGTGTTTTCCGGTCTCCTCGTCTTTTCCATAGCCGCCATCTGTATAGGTTTCAACTTCGGTCCTTTGTTCCTTCTCCTCGGGTTTCTCGCCACTGCGGGAGACGAGCTTTCCGGCTTGTCGCTGTGGTCGTGGCTGTACGGCATAGACAAGAAGCACGAGAATTACGGACTTGTCTCAGGGACCATCAGCTTGTTCGAGGATTTCGGCTGGACGCTGGGGCCGATTCTCGGAGGCATCCTGTACGGCATCGTCGGTCCGACATGGACCATCGTCGTCGGAGGAATCATCATCTTGAGTAATCTGATCATCTTCGCGTGTATCAGCAAGAAACCGATATCCCTGGAGATATCGGTTTCTTCGCCTGTTCGATTACACAGGAGGAGATACAAGCACTAGACCCGTTCGACGTAGTCGCCGGTTTCGGTATTTACCCGGATGACATCGCCTTCGGCGATGAACATCGGAGCGTTGAGGGTGGTGCCGTTCTCGAGGACGATGATCTTGTTGCCGCCCTTCGAGGTGTCGCCGCGCACTGCCGGCGGAGCTTCTTTCACCTTGAATTCCATCTTGATAGGGAGGGTGAGGCCGATGGTCTTTTCTTCGCCGTCATTGTCCCACACGAGAGCGGTAACGTTTCCGTTTTCCTTGAGGAATTTCGTCGTGTCGCCGAGGAGCGATGCATTGAGCATGAAGCGGTCTCGCGGGTTTTCCGGATCAGCGAACCAGTATTCGCCGCGGTTGTGATAGAGGAATTTTACGTCTTTCTTGGTAAGGTCCGCTTCATCTGCGGAATCGGAAACATGAAAGGTCGCAGCAAAAGTTTTGCCGGAGATGAGGCTCTTGAGCTTCACCTGATTCTGCGGCTTTCGCTGCTGAGTGCGGGCGACATGCGACTCCACTACTTCGCACGGCTCATCGTCGTGTATGATAATCTTTTTCTCGCGTATTTCGTTGTATTGCAATTGTGCCATGTGAACGATACTAACAAATTTTTCGAGGCTCTGCAAATTCTTTACTTTTTCGATGAAAAGATTATGATGTGATAAATTTTCGTTATTTTATAACAATTAAAACCATATGTATGAGAACAAGAACATTTCTTATTCTGCTTTTTCCTATACTCATTGCTCTGTATTGGATACGTCCGCAGGGTATCAGTATCTGGGATATCTCTTTTCCTAGGTGGTGGCTTGCCGCAGCCACATCGATTTTCGCTATTATTTTAGCTGTCCGCTTTTCAGGCAACTCTTTCGTGCAGAACCATGTCGTATGGATGATCTTCTTGCTCTTTATAACTGTAGGCAGTTTCATGCTTGTTGCGCGGGATGCTATGTCTATTCGCAACGAGGTCTTGAGATGGTTTGTCAGTTATTGGGTCGCAGCATTTTTTGCCGTTGCTATTTTCGCCAGTCTGTTTTATGTAAAAGTTTTTTTCAGGGGCAGGAGATAGTCAGCATCAAAAAAAACCGTTCCGACCTAGGTCGGAGCGGTTTTTTCTTTCGCATATGTTATTCCCCTGAGCTCGCCACTTGTATCTCGCCGAACCGGCTGCGGATCTCCTTTTCCAATTCTTTCGTCACTTTCGCATTTTCCTTGAGCCATGTCCTCGTGGCGTCATAGCCGCGGCCCATGCTGACTTTCTCGCCGTCCTTGCCCTTGTACGAGTACGAGGCGCCGGACTTGTCGATGATGCCGAGCTTCTCGCCGAGGGCCATCAGTTCGCCTTCATGAGAGATGCCTTCGCCGTAAATGATATCAAACTCTGTCTGCTTGAAAGGCGCGGCCACTTTGTTCTTCACCACTTTCACGCGGGTGCGGCCGCCCACTACGTCTTCGCCCTTCTTTATCTGGGCAATGCGGCGGATGTCGAGGCGCACGGACGTGTAAAATTTGAGCGCCTTGCCACCCGGGGTGGTCTCGGGATTCCCGAACATCACGCCGATCTGCATGCGGATCTGGTTGATGAAGATGACCACGGTCTTCGACTTCGCCACGATGGCCGTCATCTTGCGGAGAGCATGTGACATCAGGCGGGCCTGGCGGCCGACATGCTGTGCTCCCATGTCGCCCTCGATCTCGGCTTCAGGGGTGAGGGCGGCGACGGAGTCGATGACGACGACATCGATCTTGCCGGAGCGGATGAGGGATTCGGTGATGTCGAGGGCCTGCTCGCCGGTGTCAGGCTGGGAGATGAGCAGCTCGTCGATCTTCACCCCGAGATTGCGCGCGTAGTTCGGATCCATGGCGTGCTCAGCGTCGATGTAGGCGCAGATGCCGCCTTTCTTCTGGGCTTCTGCGACGATGTGGAGGGCGAGGGTAGTCTTGCCGGAAGATTCCGGACCGAAGATTTCCAATATCCTGCCGCGAGGCACTCCGCCGACGCCGAGAGCCATATCGAGGCCCAAGCTGCCGGTCGGAATGACGTTCAGATCGACTCTCGGCTTCTCGCCGAGCTTCATTATCGAGCCTTCGCCGAATTTCGTCTGGATTGCCTTTAGTGTATTCGCGAGGGCCTGACCGTCGTCATTATTGCTGATCACCTTCTTCTCTTTTGGTTCGCTTTTCTTTTTCATATCTGATTTTGCGAAATCATATCGCGCAAGTCCATTTAGCGCGATAGTATTCCCCTGCGCCCGTCTATTGCGGAGCGAGCATTAGCTTATAATCTTTCTCATCGGCGTTGCCGAACTTATCCTTGGCTTTCAGGGTGATTATATTATATCCCGGGAGGAGCGCAACATCTTCGCTGAAGTCGCCCTGCTCATTGATGGAGATCTCCCGGTCGTCGAGGGACAGGAACGTGGCATTTTTCGCGTTTCCGGTCACTTTTATAAGGGCCGCCGGCATGGTCGCGCCGTCGACGAGGTTCACATTCCGTATGGTGACCCCGAAAATGAGGTCTCTGGAGCGGTAGTAGGCGTAGAAGACGATGCCGAGAAAGAAGATGCTTATGAGGGCTATGCGGATGATTCTTTTGCCGTTGCGGTTCATATAGCACTTACTGTACTATATTTCCTCCTGTTTCGTCACGCTGGATGCCTTCGAGGACTTCGCGAGGCTTGGCGCCGTCGCCGGGACCGATCACTCCGCGCTCTTCGAGCTTGTCCATCAGCCGTGCCGCGCGAGCATAGCCGAGTTTCAATTTTCTCTGCAGGTATGAGGTCGATGCCTTGCCGGCTTCGATGACCACGGCCCGGGCTTCCTCGTACATCTCATCATCGTCTTCGCTGTCTCCGTCGTCATCGAGAGTGCTTTCAAAGATGCTCTTGTCCGCGGAGATGCCGCCGCCCGATATGGCTATTTCTTCCATGATCTCGTCCTTGTACGCATCGGCGAGGTACTTCACCACTTTCTTCACTTCATTCTCGGATATGTATGCCGACTGCAGGCGTTCAGGCTGGGCTTCGCCGGAAGAATAGAGCATGTCGCCGGCGCCGAGCAGTTTTTCCGCCCCCCCGGCATCGAGGATGGTGCGGGAATCGATCTGCGAAGACACTTTGAGGGCGACGCGGGCAGGGATGTTCGCCTTGATGAGGCCGGTGATGACGTTCACCTCGGGACGCTGGGTGGAGAGTATCAGGTGTATGCCGACGGCGCGGGACATCTGGGCCAGGCGCACGATGGCCGACTCGAGCTCGCGAGGGTATGAGGTCATGATGTCGGCGAGCTCGTCTATGAAGATGACGATATACGGCATACGCTCGACATCGACTTCTTCCTCGCTGCCGTCGGCGTTCTTGCGCGTCTTCTTCGGGCCGCCAGCCTGGATGTTGTTATGATATGACTCGATATCGCGCACGGATTCCGATTCGAGGATGTCGTAGCGGCGATTCATCTCCTTGGCCGCCCATTTGAGCGCCAGTATGGTCTTCTTCGCGTCTGTGATGACCGGGGTCAGGAGGTGGGGGATTTTGTTGTACAGGGTCAACTCGACGCGCTTCGGGTCAACCATGATGAGCTTGAGGTCATCCGGGCCGTTCCTATAGAGAAGCGATACCACCATGGAGTGGATAGTGACCGATTTGCCCGATCCGGTAGTGCCGGCCACGAGGGCATGGGGCATCTTGGCCAGGTTCCCGAAGACTGCCTTGCCGGAAATGCCCCGGCCGAGGGCGATAGTGAGAGGCTTCGGCGAATCCTGGAATTTGCTGTCGCCGAGGAGGGTCGCCAGACCGACGATGGACTTGCCCTTGTTCGGGATCTCGATGCCGACGAGGGACTTGCCCGGGATAGGAGCCTCGATGCGTATGGGGTGAGCAGCGAGAGCGAGGGCCAGGTCGGATTGCAGGCCGACGATGCGGGAAAGCTTCACGCCTTCCGCTGGCTTCAGAGCATAGCGGGTGACGGTCGGGCCGACGGTGATCTCGTCCATCTCCACTTCGATGCCGAAGTTCGCGAGCGTGCGCTTGATGATGTTGGCATTGGCCTTGATGTCGCCGGTGTTCGGCTTGCC
Source organism: bacterium (assembly GCA_037200905.1). GTDB lineage: Bacteria > Patescibacteriota > Minisyncoccia > Phycocordibacterales > UBA9973 > UBA9973. The sequence continues at coordinate 26,825 of JBBCGN010000001.1, read as the reverse complement.
CTGGTCTTCTTCGAGTAGGTTGAGAGGGGGAGGGACATAGGTAGAGACGAGAGCGCCTTTCCTCTTTTTGATAGGCATGACTTCCTCTTCCTCCTCGTCCGGCTTCTTCGCAGTGATGCCGAGAGCCTGCTTGAACTTACTCGGAGCGGAGACCGGTTCCTCGTGGGTTTCTTCTTCGCGCGGCGCGAGCTTCGGTTCGAATTCCTTCTCCTCTTTTTCTTTGTCTTTCTTTTCCGGCTTCTTGCCCTGCAGGCGGTCCATCAAATGCTGGAAGAATGGGATGAGCGCAGGCTTTGCATCGAACATGATCAGGATGGCAATGATCAGGATGGCCCCGAGGAAGATGATGCTGGCATAGACGTCGAAAAGGGCCACGAACGGCACGGCGAGCACCCTGCCGAGCAGGCCGCCGGCGTGCGACGTGGACACGACGTCGATGATGCCGAGGGAGGAGAGCAGGAAGAGCAGGGAACTGACGGCGCGGGTCCAGCCGATGTCCGGGCTCTCGGATTTGATGAAGGACGAGCCGAGCAGGATGAAGAGCAGCGGCAAGAGGATGTAGCCGACGCCGAGCAGGGAATGGAAGAGATTATAGACGGCATTGCCGGCGACCCCCGCCCCGCCGAAGTAGGACATGAGGGTAAACAGCGCCAAAACGAAAAAGACGACCGCCCAGATGCCGTGCTTCGTCTCGACTTTCAATTTTTTTGAGGGTTCTCGGGAGGAAGGGCCAGATTTCTTCTTGGACTTAGCCTTGTCGTTTTTTGCCATGGAGGTATTTTAACACATTTTATCCGCAGAGGTTCGCTACGCCGATAGTGAAATGGCGAAATACGGAGGTTTTCTGGCGGCCAAAACGCAGCCGTGCCCGCAGGCGAAAACCTCCGTATTTCGCCATTTTCAGTCCTTTAGCCGTACCCTTGACTTTTAGTGTCTTATAGAGTATAATGGACATATGATACACGATGATAAAAGCTTAAAGGACTCGGCGGGTCAGGCTGACGTTGCCGTAAAGGACAAATCTCTTAATGTCCCGAATAATAAGGTTAATAAGCTCATTGCGGCCCTCTTCATGGTCACGGACATCCTCGACAAGGATGAGCCTATTCGTGCCAAACTGCGAACCTTGGGCATGGAGGTCATCTCCGACATGTACACCGCCCCGTCGCAGGCCCAAGAAAAAATCGGGCAGATCCTGTCCTTCTTGGACATCGCTTCCATGATGGGCATGCTCTCCGAGATGAACTGCAATATCCTCAAGAAAGAGTTCATCAATTTGAATAAGAATATCTCGGAATCCACTCTTCAGGGCAGTTCGGCGTGGCTGGAAAAATTCATCGCTCCTCCATCGGCAGCCGGCTCGGACATGCAGATCACAAAAATTCCGGCTGACCCGAATCCTTATCAAGGACAGAAAACCCATGTCGGCGTCCAAAAGGCAGGTACCCTCATGAAGGTCTTGAGCGGCGTAAACATGTCCTATAAGAAGCCCGTCATGCCATCTGTTCAAAAGGACAGCCATGACAATTTCGATGTGCTCAAGAAGCAGCGACGCGATGAGATCATAAAAGTTATCAAGAATGATAAAGAGGCTCAGGCGCGAGGGGGTGCGACTATTACCGACATACGCACCGGCGCCAAAGCCGGCGCTCTGGCTCTCGGCATCGTCGCCCTGCTTTCCTGCAGCGAGAAGACTCTGCAGCGAGAGCTGGTTTCTATGGTAAAGGACAATGTCCTTAATAAGGCAGGTGAGAAGCGTTGGTCGAAGTACTCTTTGCCAAGATAAGCTTTTCGTGTTGTAAATCAAGCTCTTGCAACATTTACCCTGCTAATACGTTATAACCTCTGTACCGGTACTAGTTGCTTTTATCATGAAAGTATGCGAGTATGACGGGTACAGATATTTGTCCTTTGGCCGCTCAGCCTTAGATTGAGGAGGAGAAATAAGGCTCAAATGGCAAGTTATCCACATTATAGTATTCCCTTGTAATAGAGGCATATATTATAATGTTGTTGTGCTTATGACTCATGCCTCGTTTCCTGGCACGAAAGTGCCGGTCAGAACCTTGCACGAGTTACGACAAGTACAACGTTGTTCTTCATTTATAATTTCGTCGAAAAAATTGTAAGTGAAAACAAGCCCTCCGGCGCATACATATATATGGGTGTACCGGGCGGGTAAAGGCAAGGACATTGAAAACCGAATAAGATACTATTCTGCGGAATCTTCGCAGAATTTCGTTCAGGTTTTCAATTACGCAGACTCTATTTCATCGCTTTCCATCCGCTTCATTAATAAAAAATAGCGGCCGGAAAATGATGATAGACAAAATACGCTTTTAGTTTTGTCGAAACTAATTAATGGCGTATCGTTCATACCCGAAATTTTTCTCACGTAAAACATGAGACGGAAGCGGGTCACTGAACAATTAGAAAAATAATTTTATGAGTAAATTACTTAAATCAAAATTCCTTCTTGGACTTGCGATTGTCGCAGCAGTAGTCGTAGGTGGAGGTCACGCTCTTGCGTACACCCACACCACGCTTCTGAAGATGGGAATGACCAATTCTCAGGTTATGAGCCTCCAACAGACTCTTAACGCTGGAGGATTTCTTGTTTCAACAACGGGTGCTGGTTCTCCAGGTATGGAATCAACGTATTTCGGTGCAAAGACAAAGGCAGCAGTTGTTGCCTTTCAAAAGGCAAAGGGCCTTGCTGCAGACGGAATCGTTGGTGCGCAGACTGGCACAGCTCTCGCAGCTATGACAGGTGGCTCTGTAACGTACGCTCCAGGTTGTAGTTCAACTACTGGATACAGCACGACTACAGGTCAGCCTTGTACTTCATCTGCTAACACTTCGTTGCCAGCAGGTTGTAGTTCAACCTCAGGCTTTAGCCCAACCACTGGCGCTTCCTGTTCATCAGGTGCTTCCAGCGGTTCGCTTTCCGGTGGTGAGACAGACATCAACAGCCCTGAACTCAATAACGCTGATGACGATACAATCAACGAAGGCGCTTCTAAAGCTCCTGTCGCTGAGATTCGATTCGACGTTGACGATGCTGATGCTCAACTCGTTCGCGCTGATGTCGTCTTCCAGGCTGCTGATAGCAACACCGATGAAGATAAGCCTTGGAGAGTTTTCGATAAGGCTTACTTGATGGATGGTTCAACAGTTGTCGCAAGCATGGACGTCGATGACGAAGATGTTTGGGATGACGCTGATCATCTTGCTGGTAGCGACTTTGACAACAATGATGCATACCGCATCCGTTTCAACAATATCAACAAGATCTACAAAGAAGGCTCGAACCACAACTCCCTCTGGGTAGCTGTTGACGTAGCTTCTTCTGTTGATGGTGCTGATGACGGTTCTGATTGGGGAGTAGGTATCGATAACGATGGCCTGCGCTTCACTGACGGTGCCGGTATCGACACTTTCGTCGAGACTACAGACGTTGCTGACTTCTCGATCGAGGAGGCAGGTGGCGATTCAGAATTCAACGTAACGGAGGATTCTACGAGCCCTGACGCTTCAAGTCTTGAAATTAAGGCAAATACTTCAACTACGCAGACTATCGCTGTCTTCAAGCTTAAGGCTGACGAGGACGGTGGTGATGTGAAGCTTGATGATTTCCCTGTCATTATCACCGTCGGTGGTACTGGCTCCCCTAACATCGGGCAGATAGTCGATGATGTGTCTGTTACCATCGATGGTACGACATACACGACTGATGACTCAGTCACTGACGATGAAATCGATCATCAGACATTCAAGTTTGATGACATTGATGATGATGACATTATCATCAAGGCTGGCGATGATATAACTGCTACTGTTAAGGTAAAGCTACGCTCACAGAGCAGTGGTGAATACTCAAACGGTGCAACTATCTTCGCAGCAGCAGCTCTTACGGATAATGACGTAGAAGATGCTGATTCTGGTGAAGAGCTCGATGGAGGCAACGTAAATGGTTCATCAACCGCTGATACCTTTACTCTCTTTGCCGATGGCGTCAGCGTTGAGTTGACCAACGGTACAGAACCAGTTATCAGTCATGACGATCAGGGTGCAAACACTAAACTTACCTATAACGTCACCTTCAAGGTAACGGCATTCGGTAGCGATGTGTACGTCCCGAACACTGCCTCTGAGACTTCCAGTACAAACGCAGGCTTGATCTACCAGATCGAGAATTCTGACGGAACGGTTAACACCAGCACTGATGCAACAAATGGAGCAATCCAAACGACATCTGGTGCTGACTTGGTAACCAACACTGGTTCTCCTACCTTGTCTTACTTCCGCATTGAAGAAGGCGAGACTGAGACCTTTACTGTAAGTATCTCCGTAACTGGAGGCACTCCAGGCAATTACTACCATGCTCAATTGAACACCGTTCAATTTGATACAGGGTCAGCAGTTGGTGTTCCTTCTCAATCGTACATATTGTCACCTGCAAATGACTTTGATACGAATGACGGACAGCTTGGCGCGTAATATTGGGTAACCAATAGAGTGTACTAAACAAAAAACCACCCCTTACCGGGTGGTTTTTTGTTTTTCCTTATTTGCTATACTGTTCTTATGCGAAAGTCATTCTTGGAGAAAATACTGGCGACCTTGGCCGTCTGTGCCGTCTTTTTCGTGCCATTGCTCTATTTTCCTCATCGCTTGTTTCCGTTCACTACCTCCAAGAACTTCTTCTTCATGGGCCTGGCTGAAGCCTGCTTCTTCCTGTGGGCCTACCTGGCTCTCGTCAAGGCTGACTACAGGCTCTCGAGGAAGCAGCTCGTCGCTTTCAGCATTCCTCTGATCCTGCTCGTGTCGCTCACCGTAAGCGGCCTCTTGGCGCCGAACCGCAATCTGGCCTTCTGGTCGTCGTTCGAGCGCGGTACGGGGCTGATCTTCCTGTATCATTGCCTGGCTTTTGCCGTTGTCATAGCCTCTCTGGCAAAAGCTCATGGCAAGAGCTTTATCTCGAAACTCTATCATGCCGTCTTCTTTTCCGGCCTCATTCTGGCCATTTCTGCCCTTTTTACTTTGCCGAACGGCAGCGGCCTGATCGGCAATTCGTCCTATGCCGGGGCATACCTCATATTTTCCTTTTTCATCGGCGGCATTGTCTTCTTTCGGAAACGGAATGTTTGGCACAGGATATGGGTTTCTGCGAGCTTGATCGTCATTCTTGTTGCTCCGATCGTCGGCCGGGCCCGCGGTGCGGCGCTCGGGCTCATTGCAGGCTTGTGCGTGGCCTTGTGCGCCTATCTCGCTACTCGGGCCGGAAAAGCGGCTCGCATCGCCGGCATCGTCCTCTTGTCGTGCCTGCTTGCGGGCACTGTCGCCGCCGGCGTGGCATTCATGCAGCCGACGTCGAGACTGCATGCCGCGTTCGTGGAAAGGGCCAATGACGCCCGCTTTACCTTTTGGAAGATCGCCGAGAAGGGCATCGCCGAGCGGCCGGTGTTCGGCTGGGGTCCGGAGAATTACCGGGTAGTATTCGCCAAATATTTCGATCCGACCATCCTCGAGCCGGGCAAGACCCATGAGGGCTGGGTAGACAAGCCGCACAATGCCGTCGCAGAGGCCTTCGTCGCTGGCGGATATATCGGAGGCATCCTGTATCTCTTATTCATGGTGTCTTTTTTCATCCTGCCCGCGTATCTCTATCGGAAGAAAGTTCTCGCGGGGCGGGAGCTGGCGCTGTTCGAAGGATTATTCTTCGCGTATGTATTGCAGAACATGATTATCTTCGATACGGTGGCCACCTATGTGGCGCTATTTGCAGTCTTCGGTATTTTGGCGGGAGCTATGCCCGTGCCGGCGCTCTCGGGAAAGCCGAAGGCGAAGTGGTACCCCGGGCAATCAGCAAAAGTCATCGCCGCCGGCGCCTGCCTGCTCTTGTTCATTCCCGCATGGGTCTTTTTCGTGCACCTGCCGGCCAAGAAAGCGAAGGCCATCTATGCCGTTTACAGCGGCAAGAATGGGCCGAAAGATTTTTCCGTCCTCAAGGGGGTTTCGCCGATGGGCGACGGCACCGATGCGGGGTACGTCGCGGATCTCATGGTCAGCACGTATCAGAACCGGGCGGATGCCATAAAGGGAGACCAGCAGCTCCTTGCGCAAGTCCATGCCGACACCACTTCTTTTCTTGCCGTAGCCGATACCCTTTCCGCGCCGGCGGCGACGGACTACCGCCTGTGGAATGCCTGTGCCGAGCTCGTGCTCTTCGATGTGGCGATCACGAAAGATTTGTCTGATGAGACGCTCTCGCGGGCCCAGGCGTATGCCGACCGCACCCGGGCCCTTTCTCCGGACAATCCCGCGGCCTACGTCGTGTACGGGAGAATCTTTACCTACAAGCAGGATATTGCGGCCGCGCATCGGTATTTCTTGCAAGCTCGTGACATCGATCCGAAGGTTCTGTCCTCGCAGGAATATCTCGACCGTTTCGAGCAGGCCTTCGGCACGCAATTCTGATCGGGCCATTCTGTGCTAGAATAAGGAGCATTACCCATGGATCCTGAGACGAACAAGCAAAGAGCGCTCATCATAGGCATCACGGGCCAGGACGGTTCGTATCTCGCCGAGTTCTTGCTCGCGAAGGGCTACGAGGTTCACGGCATGATACGCCGATCCTCGAGTTTCAACACGGCAAGGATCGACGGCATCTATCAGGATCCGCACATGCATGACAAGCGCCTGTTTCTCCACTATGGAGATCTGGCGGATTCGAACAGCCTGCAGAAGATCATCAGGAGCAGTCGTCCGGACGAAATATACAATCTCGGGGCCCAAAGCCATGTGCGTGTCAGCTTCGATATTCCGGAATACACCGCCGATATCGACGCTCTCGGCACTCTGCGGCTCCTTGACGTCATCAAGGAGAGCGGATATCCGATAAAATTCTACCAAGCTGGATCGAGCGAGATGTTCGGGAAAGTCTTGGAGACTCCGCAGAAAGAGACCACGCCGTTCAATCCGCAGAGCCCGTATGGCTGCGCAAAAGTCTTCTCGCATCATATCTGCGCCAACTATCGCGATGCGTACGGCATGTTCATCTCGAACGGCATCTTGTTCAATCACGAATCGCCGAGGCGCGGCAGGACATTCGTCACCAAGAAGATCGTGGAGGGCTTGGTTGATGTCGCACTCGGCAAGAAGGATAAGATATTTTTGGGTAACCTTGATGCAAAACGGGACTGGGGCTATGCGAAAGATTATATAGAAGCGATGTGGCTCATGCTGCAGGCGGAATATCCGGACGATTATGTCATCGCTACCGGCGAGACGCATTCGGTGCGGGAATTTGTAGAATATGCCGCAAGCCTCATCGATTATGCAATTTCCTGGAAAGGCGCAGGAACGGATGAGATCGGGATAGAGGAAAAGTCAGGCAAGACCATCATCAGTATCGACCCTTTGTATTACCGTCCGAGCGAAGTGGATCTCCTGCTCGGCGATGCGTCCAAGGCCAAGGAGAAATTGCGCTGGATGCCGAAGGTCACGTTCAAGGAACTGGTACGTCTCATGATGAAAGGCGAATTCGAGGCGCGAGGGCTAGAAAGCAGCCAGTATCTCACATACCATGGATAAGAATTCTAAAATTTACGTCGCGGGGCATGCCGGTCTGGTCGGTTCTGCATTGGTGCGGGCTTTAGGGCAGAAAGGCTATAACAATCTGCTGCTGAAGACAAGGCAGGAGCTCGATCTCACATCGGGCCCCGCCGTGGCAAGATTTTTCGAAGCCGAGAAACCGGACTACGTGTTCCTTGCCGCTGCAAAAGTGGGAGGAATAATTGCGAACGACACGTATCCTGCTGATTTCATACGGGACAATATCTTGATCCAGACGAATATCATAGATAATGCACGCGCGCATGGAGTCAAAAAATTGCTTTTTCTCGGGAGCTCCTGCGTCTATCCTAAATTCGCGCCGCAGCCCATACGGGAGGAAGCTCTTCTCACCGGCGAACTTGAATCGACCAACAAGGCCTACGCCATAGCAAAAATCGCCGGTATCGTGATGTGCCAGTCGTACAACAGGCAGTACGGCACTTCCTTCATCAGCGTCATGCCGACGAATCTGTACGGCCCGAACGATAATTTTGATCTTGAAAATTCCCACGTCATTCCCGCCATGATCAGGAAGTTTGACGATGCAAAGAAGAATAATGCGGATGTGGCTACTTTGTGGGGTAGCGGTAATCCGCGGAGGGAATTCTTGCATGTCGATGATTTGGCTGATGCGTGCATATTTCTGATGAATGCCTATACTGGCTCTGAAATCGTGAATGTAGGGACAGGCAAGGATATGACTATTCGCGAACTGGCTGAAGCGGTCAAGAAAACTGTCGGATATGCTGGTGAGATCGTCTGGGATAGTTCGAAGCCTGACGGCACTCCGCAGAAATTGCTCGATGTGTCCAAGATCGCGTCATTGGGCTGGACGCACCGCATCGCATTTCCCGACGGTATCCGCACGACATATCAGTGGTATGGGGAAAATCTATGATCATCGTACGACTCTCGGGCGGCATGGGCAATCAGATGTTTCAATATGCGGCGGGGCGCGCTCTTGCGCTGAAGCACGACGTATCGCTCGCGCTCGACCCCACGTTCCTCAATCACAGGAACCGGATGCCGAAGTTTCTGCGGCCGCATTTCGTTTTCCGGAATTTCGATCTCGATGTGTTCAATATACAGGCACGCATCGCCAAGCCCTCAGAGATATCGTTCCGGAACAGGCCGTTCTTTTCCGGATGGCTCATGCTCGCCATCGATGCCGCCTTGCGCAAGATCGCCGTCTTTCCCGGATGGGAGAAGTTCTTCTCTTTCGACAAAAAAGTTTTAGAACTCGGGCCAGACACATACCTCGAAGGCTACTGGCAGAGCCCGAAATACTTCTCTGCCATTGAGGAGATCATCAGGAAAGATTTTACGCTTGCACTGCCCCTGTCAGAAAAGTCAGAAAAACTCAAGAAAGAGATTCAATCTGGTGTATCGGTATGCGTCCATGTACGACGAGCCGATTTCGTCGCGAGCTCTTTTCACGGCACATTCGGAAAAGAGTACTACGAAGCAGGCATCGCTCTCGTCGCGAAGTCGGTTCCGGTCGGAAAGGTGTATGTTTTTTCCGACGACATTGCATGGTGCGAGAAAAATCTGCGGTTCGACGTTCCGACGACGTTCGTGGGCAATGAACATGCCGGCAGGAAGGGGGAAGGCCATCTGGCGCTCATGAGCGCCTGCAAGCATTTCATCATCCCGAACAGCACGTTCTCCTGGTGGGCAGCATGGCTCGGAGAGCACAAGGGCAAGATTGTCATTACACCGAAAAAATGGTTTGCTGATAAGAGCATGAATACCAATGATCTCATGCCGGAGGCATGGGTGAGAATATAAAATTATGAAAATCGCACTGATAGCCGGCGGCATCATGGAAATCCCGCCGAAAAAATCCGGAGCCATCGAGAGCATCCTGTGGAACCACAAGCTCTCTCTGGAAGCGCTCGGGCACACGGTGGTCATTTTCAACGACCGCAATCTGCGCGCCGTCGCTCGGCAGATACACGGCGGAGGATTCGATTTCGTGCACCTTCACTATAGCGAATATGTTTCTTTTTTCTTGCGGACGTTACGCATGCCTTTTGTTACCACATGCCATTCAGGATATATCACGAACAAGAAGAAATGGTCGATAGGGTACTATTCCGTTTTTTACGATACCATGAGATGTGCCGGGATAATTACCTTGTCTCCGTATATCCAAAAGCTCTACGCCGACAGCGGGTACGGAGGTTTTTCAAGAGTCCTTCGAAATGGCGTCGATGTCAGGAATTTTGCTGTCAGAGAAAAGGGCAATGGGCGGGCTATCTGCCTAGGCCGGATCGATTCGCGCAAGCGGCAGGCATGGCTCGCGGACAAGCTGCGAGGGACGGATGTTGATCTGGATTTCGTCGGTGTTATCGCTGATGACGCGTTCAGAGCCGATGGGCATCAAGCATATATCGGTTCTTGGACCAAGGAAGAAGTATATGAAAATCTGTCGGGGTACAGCTCCTTAGTGCTGCTGTCAGCGGGGGAAGCTGCGGCGCTGGTCATACCCGAAGCGCTCGCTGCCGGCCTGTCGGTGGTAGTTTCTCGGTCAGCGGCAGCAAATCTCGACGAAGGGCTGCCGTTCGTGACTATCCTGCCGGACGACGTGTCCGACCCCGGCATAATAGCCGATGCCATACGCGCCCAGATCCGAGACAATGTCTCATATCGCAGGGAGATCAGCGAGTACGCAAAAAGGCATTTTGATATGGGTGCGGTCGCGGCAGACTATGCGCAGATCATCGAGGAATTCAGAAGTGCCGATCGTGCAATGCAGACGATACGAATCCCTTTCAGGGAATTGCCGACCTATCTCCTCTCGAAGCTCGCCATTTCGATCAAGAATGTCCTGCGGACACTTCGGACCACAAGGAAAAGCCCTACCGCATTTCCGTCTTGAAGAATCGTTTCGCGCGATCAGCTATCTTTTCGGCCAAAAAAGCCGCATATGCCGCGAGGAGCGGCCGAGGTTTCCACGGCCTGTTCAAGGAATGGGCCGAATTGAACTTGTATTCGTTAGCTTTTTCGAACGCTTCTTTTTCTTGCCGGCACTGATCCGCGGAGAATATCTTGCCGTCCTTGTCGAGGTAGGTGAAATCGTCAGTCACGATATCGCCCGGCGACCAGAAGCCGTCGGCAATGTTGAAGCGGGCCCAGTATTTCGGCGCAACCACGATTTTCTTATCGGTATTCAGGTACGCCGCCCACCAAGAGAAGCTCGAGTTCGGGATGATGAGGTAGTGAGCGTTCTTCAAGAGGCAGAAGTCGATGCCAACGGGCCCGCCATGGTGATGCGCGGCATGATGGGGGTCTTCGATCTTCTCGGCCGCCGTGCCGACGACCGGCACGCCCGGCAATAATTTTTCCGCTCGCTCTTTCTGGTCCGTGACGCACTGAAAGACTGCGCTCGGATCGATCGATTTCACATGCGCCATGGCGGCCTGATAATATGAGAGCGGCAGAAAGGCCTTTGAACGCATGAAATCTCCCAGTCGCAGATGGATGAGGCAGACATTCGGTTCGGGTTTATACTGCTCATATTCTTCCTTTATCGTGATCCATCCCAAAATATCCTTCCTGTAGCCTTCGAGATATGTTGTCGACTGGCAGTTACCGTCGAACTTCGTACCTGCAGGCAGGCTGAGAAGCTTCGGGTCCGCGCGAGAAATATCGTCCGACATATCGGCGAACGTCGTGCCGGCGAGTTCCAGCCGTTCCCGATAATAGTGCCTAATGCCGCGGGGCAGTGCGAATATGTAGCCGCCCGGTGATGTCAACCCGCCCGGCAGGTCGCGGCCGAAGTCGAGCTCTATAAAGTCTTTGCCCTTGAATCGATCCTTTTTCAGGATGGCAAAGTCATAACCGTTCCTTTTGGCGATGATGCGGGCAAGGGCGTAATTCCAGAGCTGGTTGCCGAGCCCTTGCGCGCTGTATAGTTCGTTGCAGATCATGATTGCTGATTACCAGCCGGGTATGTCGGCTTTCGTGTCGCGGTAAATAGTATTGATATAGGTGTCAGCCACTTTTTCATAATTGATTTCGCTCATGAATTTGTCGTACACGGCGTTTTCCTTTTTGCCGTACTTATTTCTGTCGTATTCCACGGTTTCGAGTACGATAAACTGGGGACGATATTGAGTCCAGTCATTAGTTTTGAGGACTTCCAAATCATATCCCTCGGTGTCTACGGACATGAAATCAATAACAGTGTCTTTCGCATATGCATCGAATACTTCCTTCAGGGGAAGGATGTCCACGGTGATCGTATCCAAGACTTCGTGCCCGAATGATTTTGCTTTCGCGGCCTCTTCTGCCGAGAACGTCGACAAAGCATCCGCATCAAATATAAAGAATTTCGAAGTACTTTTTTCTCCGATACCGACATTCAGATTGATAGTGCCCGGTCGGCGTTTCTTGAACCACGCGATCCTTTTCGGATTCGGCTCGATCTGTATGCCGCGCCATCCGCGCTTATAGAATTTATAGGTATTGCTGAGATAGACAGGGTCGTATGCGCCGACATCGACGTAGAAGCCTTTTCTTTTGTGCGACAAGAACGAATCCAGAAGCAGGTCTTCGCCCGATTGGCTGTATGAAATCTGAGAATGCAGAAAAGCCAAGTTGTGTTTCAGGAATTGAATGGCACCCGGCCCTAAGATTTTCTTTATATGGTTTTTCAGTCCTGGAGAGAGCATGTGGTATTCATCAGTATGACGCCTTCAATATACCATTAAGGTATGCTAGAATCAACTTCATGCCCCGATTACGTCTGTCTTTCTTGAGAATAAACAAGGTATTGCTCCTCGTCACGCTTGTGTGTCTCATCTTCAACAACCAGAAAGGCTCTTTTGCCCGTCATTTTACCCTGAGTCCGTTCCAAGTAATGTTCCTGGTGACAGCCGTCGCTACGATTATCTACGTGATCTCGAACCGTCATATCAGGGATTTTTTCTGTTCCGTGTCGAGAAAAATATGGACCGCCATCATGCTTTTCTATCTCTCGACGCTCGTCGGCTGGGCCATAGCCGTTCTTTTTATGCACATGCCCGTCACGCTCTTTACCATCCTCGATCTGGGGACTTTCACCATGGGCATCATCATCTTCCTGCTCGTCTCCTTTTACGCTAAAAATGACGAAACATACGCCCGGCTGTGCTTGTATGCCATCCTCGTCCCTAATGCTTATCTCGTCTATTATTTTCTGACGAACGGCGTTGTCGGATGCTGGGGCTTTTCTACCGAATGCGTGCTGGGTTCCATCCTCAATCCGAATCCTCTCTCGAAAACGCTGCTCGTGCCAGCTTTATTTTTTATGAGCATGTCGCTTTTCGCCGTGCAGGGCAAGAAATGGAAAAAAGCGGCTATCCATGTCCTGCTTGCTTCGTTGTTCGCTATGGTCGTTTTCTGGTCCGTGTCTCGCGGGGCGACCATCAGCCTTCTCTTCGGCGCCATGTTTGCAGGGATGGTATTTTCATTTCATAAATTCACATGGCGGAAGCTTTGTATGTCGGGAGCGGTAATCCTGGTGATATTATTACTCGCGCATTTCATGCTGCCGCGCAATACGCAGCAAGCCATCGTTACCAAGTTCGAACATACCGGCCATCTGCCGCCTGGAAGCCAGGGCAAAGTAGCAAATGTCACAGCCGATGATGTCAGGCGTCTGCCCAACACGGAAGCGCGGCTTCTTGTATGGCACTTTTACCCTCGATATGTCGTGGAGCATCCGTTCGGCATAGGACCGAATGGTTCGCACAAGTTTACTTTCCTCGACAAGCAGGGGAATCGCATCGGCGCCGTGGGGCCCGATAGCACGTATCTCTATGCGGCCATATGGGGAGGGTTCGCGGGGCTGGCCAGCTATCTCTATATCGTGGGCACAGCCTTCGTCGAACTCAGGAAAAAGCTCAAGAAGAATTTCGACCGTACTTCTTTCGCCGTGCTCAGTATCTTGTTCGCATTATCGGTAGTGCTCTTCTTCGACGCCATGCTGTCGCTGTATTGGTATTATGTCATTCTGGCCCTGGCCATCCGCCAGAACGGCACCGTGCTGCCAAAACCGCAACCTGTCCAAGCGCATGAATGAACCATCTCAAAAATTAGTCTCGATCATCATGCCGGCGTACAACGTCGAGAAATACGTCGGGCAGGCTCTGGAGGCGATCCTGCGGCAGACATATGCACACATAGAGATCATCGCGGTCAATGACGGCTCGACGGACAAAACGCGAAGGATACTCCTTGAGTATGCAGGGCGAGACAAGCGCCTCTCCGTCATCGACCAGCCGAACAGGGGGCTGTCGGCGGCACGCAATGCCGGCTTCGCCGCAGCCAAGGGCGAGTATCTCTGCATCATCGATTCGGATGATCTGATGCTCCCGCAGAAAATAGAATCCCATTTCGGTTTTTTGGAACAGCATCGGACCGCGGACATAGCGTATTCGAGACTGTATCTCTTCGTCGACGGTACAACGAGATTGTACACCCGTAGTCTCAGGACGCCGGACGATGCCCATATCTTTACCACGCTGTTGCAACACGGTAATTTCATAAGTCCGAATACTGTTTTCTTCAGGAGGAGCGTCCTTGACCGCTTCGGCGGTTTCGATGAAAATCTCCGTGCCTGCGAAGATATCGATTATTGGCTCTCGCTCTCGCAGAAAGGCGCGAATTTCCTGTTTCAGGACGAATATCTGACGCTCGGCAGGATGCGAAAAGGCAGCCTGACCACGGACGGCGTTCTCATCTATTCCACTCTCGTAACAGTCTTTGAAAAATATATCGTCCGTTCCAGCAATGCCTTTCTCACGTACCTGAAGTATCCGTATTATCTCAGGAGCAGGCTCTTGTTATGGATCTCCAAGATCAGGAAATCAAGATCAGAAGGAAAAAATGTCGCGGCAGAAGCCAGACAGTCAGCTGTGAGCATGTTCGCGGATACTTTTTTCTCCTTGCTGTACAAGATGAAATTTCGCCTTACCTTCAAAAAGGCGCGTACCGCGTCCGTTCGAAATTTTCTTGCGGCTATACAGTCGCTTTCCACGACATGAACCCCTTGATCAGTATTATTCTTCCAACCCATAACGGTGCTCGCACTATCGGCCGGGCTGTCGCAAGCGTCTCGCGGCAGACATATCCGGCCTGGGAGCTGCTGATCGTCAATGACGGCTCGACGGATGATACTTGGGCCGTGATAGAAGAATTGTCGCACGGCGATCCGAGGATCGTTTTGATTTCACATGCCGACAACCGCGGTATCCAGAAGAGCCTCAATCAGGGCGTCTCCCGGGCGAAAGGAAAGTACATGGCGAGGATCGATGACGATGACGAATGGATCGATCCGTCGAAACTCGTCGCGCAAGCGGGATATCTCGAGGAGCATCCGGATCATGTCTTGCTCGGCACAGATGCCGTGGTGGTTGACGAGAAGGGTACCGTTCTTTCGGCCAATACGATGCCGAAGGCCGACACAGCCATTCGCGCAAAGATACTCTCAAAGAATTGTTTCTTGCACTCTACCGTAGTCATGAGAGCTGACGCAGTCAAAAAAAGCGGAGGATATAGCGAAAGCGCGCAAACGCTCCATGCTGAAGATTATGAATTGTGGCTCCGATTGGGCGGGATGGGAAAGATGGCGAATTTGTCGATGCATTCCACTGCGCTGACGGCTCGGACGGGCAGCCTGACCGCATCACATAGGGTCGCGCAGGCCAAGCATGTTCTCGGCGCTGTGCTAGCCCACCGGCGAGAGTATCCGAATTTCTTGCAGGGATACGCGACCGGAATTGCCCGGCTGATCTTTTTCTGGCTGCTTCCCGCATCTCCCATGCAGACCTCCGTATGGTATAGTATTCAGCGCTGGTATCGATCATTCTAAACGTGAAAATTCTACATATTACGCACAATTCAGGATTCTTTTCTTGCGTATCGAAAAAGCTCGAGGCTATCGCGTGGTTTTTCGACACGTACAAGCGCCTGCCGGATGCGGTCGACGGACGGACGCAATTCGCCCTCTATAAAGCCCATCCCGTGGATGATCTCATCCCGCTGTATTTCCGAGAGCGCGGGACGGCGATCGAATATATGCATCCTATCCGCTTTCATACGGACAAACAATTTATAGATTATCAGGACCTGAATTTCGCCGACTTGGCGCCTTTCGTACAAAAATACTTTTCTCCGAGCGATCACGTCAGCGATATCGCTGCATCCCTTGAACGTACGTATGCCGTCCGGCACGACGAGACATGTGCCGTGCTCTACCGCGGGAACGACAAGTCAATCGAGACGCGCATCGCGCCGTACGAAGCGTTCATCGCTCGGGCCAAGGAGATACGGACACGGCAACCGAATATTTCATTCTTGGTTCAGACCGATGAAAGGGAATTTTTGGAAGCGTTTCAAAAAGAGTTTCCCTCGAGTATTTCTTTCCAAGAGATTCCGCGCATATCCAAAAGCAACTCGACTGTCCATGACGAGCTTCCGGTGCCAGAGCGCGCCGAATTCGGAGCGAATTTTTTCGCGGCCGTGCTCGTGCTTGCGAAATGCCGCTATCTCATCACTCATTCCGGCAATGGCGGGCTATGGTGCGTGTTCTACCGAGGCAGTATGCATGGCGTAGACCAATGGCTCGACAATTCTTGGCATCGTTCGAGAACCAGGAAATTCTTCATCCGGATACGAGTCGAATGCCGGAGAAAAATGAAAAGATTGATAAAAAACAACCCCGGCTGGTCGGTGATCGACTCCGGTCCTTCGCACTCGCGCTAGCTGTTCTTGATGAGCGACAGTATTTCGTCGAGAGCAGGCTCCCTGAGAGCGTATAGCGAAAGACCATATATGCCGATAGCGATCAGGATCGTAATAATCGGACTCATTCCTGTACCGTCCAGAACGAGTATCCCGGCCGCCATGATCAGGCATGAGGCTATGATTCTCCCGATTCTCGGCACGACGCTGAAAGATAATATTTTTTTCAGCCTCTGCCAATTGATCGTCATGATGAGTAATTGCGTGACTGCGACGGACAGCGCCGCTCCGATCGTCCCGTATCTCGGTATGAGCAGGAAATTAAGGGCAATGTTCACCAGCACTCCGAACAAGGTCGCCGTTATGAATATTTTCTGCAGATTTTTCGCGAAAATCGCATTCATCAGGATGGCATTCGGAAATGACGCAAGCAGGGAAATCATCAATATGCTGAGCGTCGAACCGCCGGAGATATAAGTCTGGCCGAATATCAAGGGCATTATCTTGGTGCCCAGCAAGAATCCACCGATAGCAAGCGGGATGCCTATGGCGAGGATCAGTATCATGATTTTTTCGAAAATAGCAGTCAGTTTTTCCTTATCGGTGTGATTCTTCGAGAATATCGGAAAAATGGACATGCCGATGAAGCTCGGGATAATGGCCGTAAATTGCACGAGTCGCTGAGCTGCGGCGTACAGTCCGACTTCCGTGGTGGATTTCATCTGGCCGAGCATGATAGCGTCGATATTGAATACGAAGCTGAATAATCCTATGGCTATGATCGGCCATGAAAAATCATAGATTATCCTCACATCCGCTTTCGATATCTTCCACTTGACATTGCGCAGGATATCTTTGATTGACCAGCATATGTATAAGGAAGCGACCATGCTTCCGGTCGCATAAGCGATTGCGAGAGACAGCGGAGTGGCATGATTTGTGATCAGTACGATTCCGAGAACAGTGATGATTGTATTCATCAGGATCTTTGAAAAAGCCTCCCGTTCCATTTTTTGCAGCGACCGATTTATCGAGAGCGCGAATTCCCGTATGCCGTCCGACAGGAACAGGATGGACAGCGTCGCGATCATCTCGAAGCCTATGCGTATCTTGCCGAAATGCGGCGCGATCACGAGTGCGATCACAAGAGAGAGGAGTAGCAGCGAAATCTTTATGATCGTCGAAGATGAGAGATACCGGTACTTTTCATCTTCGTTTTTCGCCATTTCGCGGGCGGTAAACGTATTGACGCCCAGATCCGACAGCATGAAGAACAAGGAGATGAAGGCCAGCCCGTACGAGAAGAAGCCCCAGCCTTCGACGCCGAGTTTTCTGGTTGCGAAGAGGACGATAGCGAGCTTCAGCAAGCGTCCTGCAATTTCTCCGCCAAAGAGCCAGAGCGTATTCTTGACGATAGTCTGCCTGGTACTCGTATTCACGAAGAGGAATTTCCTGAGCTTTTCCATATGTTAGTGGGTGAAGATGATCTGCACGGTGCGGAGCACGATGCCGAGATCGATGAAGATGTTCCGGTTCTTCAGGTAGTACAGGTCGTACTCGAATTTCTCCTTCGATTCCATGACGGTGCCGGCATAGCGGAACTTTATCTGGGCCCAGCCGGTGAATCCCGGGCTGATGATATGGCGCAGGTGGTAGAAGGGAATCTCGTTCTCGAGCGCCGCCACGAACGAAGGCCGTTCCGGGCGCGGCCCGACGAGAGCGATGTCGCCCTTGATGACGTTGATCATCTGCGGCACTTCGTCGATGTGGAGTTTTCTGATGATTCTGCCAACGGGCGTGATGCGGGCATCGCTTTTCGAAGACCACTCCGGCCCGTTCTTCTCGGCGTCCACCACCATCGAGCGGAATTTATAGAGCTTGAAATTCCGGCCGCCCCTGCCTACGCGCTCCTGCGAGTACAGCACCGGCCCGCCGTCGTGGATCTTGATGCACAGGGCCACGAGCAAGAGGAACGGCGAAGTCGCGATCATCACCAGCGCGGAGAAGATGATGCTCGAGACCCTTTTCTCGATGTCGTACGTTTTCCGGCGGCTCGATGGCAAGTTGTGGATGAACCAGTCCTCGTCGATGGCTTCGACGGGAATCCGGCCGAGTATGTATTCATACGCGTACGCCAGATCCATGATCTCGCTCTCCGTGGCGTAGAGCTTTTTGAAAGTCTCGGGCGTGCGCCAGACATCCTTCGATACGATGAAGACGTCCGGAAACTTGCCGGCATATTTCCGGGAAAAATCTTCGAGCGACGGATAAGCCCCCATGCTGATGAATCCGGATTGGGGCGAATTGGCGAAGTAATTGCTGAAGTCCTCGATGTGCAGGCCGGTGCCCTGACGGCTGACCAAGAAGGCCACGTTCTTGCGGAAATAAGACGAGAATACGCTGTAGAATAGCCTGCGCCACAGGATGAAAAGGATGAGAGCCATGCCGGCGAAGATGAAGAGATTGGTCTTCGGGGCGATGCCGAAGAAGGGAATGACGTAGAAGAATATGACGGCGACGGCAGAGGCGATGATGAAGGCGATGAAGATATTGCGCAGCTGGGGGATGGTCGGCCGGGTGCTCTGCGTGCTGTACAGGTCGAAGATGAAAAAGATGACGAGCCACAAGGCTCCGATGAACAGAAAGGGAAGGCTGTGCATATCGATGACGTATGCGCTCAGGTTTTTGCCGTATGAGATGTAGAGCATGGCCCAAAAAGCCCCGAACAGGGCGAGGATGTCTCCGAGGAGGAGCAAGAGGGTGCGCGTGCCTTTTTTCATGCTATTACTATACGGTTTAGATGCTAAATAAACAAGGCGGATCATGCTATAATGGCCGGAATGGAAGACGTACGGAAATCCTTTCTCAGGTTTGCGCTCGCGGCATGTGCCATCATCGCTATTTTCTCCGTGGCGCAGATCGCGTTCGCGTATACATATTCCGGAGTGCTGCAACTCGGCTCAACTGGCTCATCGGTGACTTCTTTGCAATCGAGGCTTGGCATCAGTCCTACGACAGGCAACTTCGATTATGCTACTCGTGCCGCGGTGGTGACATTCCAACTGTCGAAGGGTCTCTCAGCCGACGGCGTAGTAGGGCCGGCTACCGGCCGCGCCCTTGAAGTCACAGTTGTCAAACCTGTACCAGCACCTGCGCCATCACCGCAACCAATTCCTGCTCCGACGCCATCGCCGTATCCTGCGGGATGCGCTTCAAGCTCCGGCTACAGCTCGACGACTGGCAAGCCGTGCAATGGTACACCAGTACAGCAGTCTCCGTATCAGGCCGGGTGCACTTCGACGTATGGCTTCAGCATTACTACAGGTATCTCATGCTCGATTCCCGTCGGCTGCGACTCGCGCGACGGCTACAGTTCTGTCACAGGCCTGTCCTGCGACGGTCCAGCATATACGACGCCGTTGCCGCAGGGCTGCACTTCTCGCCAGGGCTACAGCGCCACCACGGGCGCAGCGTGCATCAATGGCGTCACTACTGCGCCGCTCCGCGGGCCGCGGGGCACGCTCGAGCATGTCGCGAAAGCGGCAGGATACGAGGGCAGGAAAATCTCCGAGCACAGCACTAATGCCTATTTTGCCGGCTATGTCTTGACCGGCGAAGAATTTTCCGATATCCGCATCACGGGATTCGATATTGGAATTGAATTCGCCAAGGGCGACGCCTCTGCTTCTTTGGGCAAGTATGCCAAGAATATAAACGTCCTCGCGAACGGCACCAAGGTCGGCACTGTCGACGTGGCGAATATGTCGAAAGACGGCGACACATATACCGCAAAGATCCCGCTCTACGGCGCCGTACTGCGCAGCAATCAGGCGACGTATTTTTACCTATCGGCTGACACGGAAGACAATATCAGCAAGTCCAATGCGGACAATACCTGGACCATCACGTTGGAACAGATCCGCTATATGGACGGGCTCGGCAATACTCACACCGACAGTTCCCGGGGCGATATAGGAGCGGACGGCGCCACGGAGTTTCATTTTCAGCCTATCGATAATTAGGCTCCCAGGTTTTGCCATCAGTTCTGGAAATTGCTAGTATGGCGGTATGAATCCCTTCAAGCTCATGCTGTTCGTGCTTCCTGGCTGGATCACCAGGGAAGGCTACGGGTATCTCAAGAAATACATCCACGGCGATGCCTGGTACTGGCGCTTCCTCTATGTCCTGCTGCTGATACTCGTCTTTGTGGCATTCGTCGTCTTGGTCGCGGCCGTACTATGGAAATACTAAATCTATGAAAACTTTTCTGGCTAAAACATCTACCAAGATCATCATCGGCGTCATCCTCATCGGAGCGGCATTTTTCGGCGTATTCAAATACGTCGAGTACCGTTTCGATCTGCTGGCAGGCGTCGTGGCGCAGTCGAAAGACAATCTGTCCGAAGCCGATCAGAAGATCGCCGAACTGGAAGCCACTCTGGCCGGCACGCAATCCACCGTCACGAGCGCCCTCGACCAGGCGGAAGTGAGCAACAGGAACCTCAAGGACCAGGTCAACGAGATGACGAACACCGTCGGAGCGCTTGAGAAGCTCTCTACCACCGACCCGGAACTGCTGAAGAAATATTCAAAAGTATATTTCTTGAACGAGCACTATGTGCCGATCTCGCTCTCGGATATTCCCGCAGAAGACAGGAGCAAGAGCAGCACGAATTTCCAGTTCCACAGCGATGCCCTGCCGTACTTGGAAAAGATGATAGAGGCGGCAAACGACGAAGACGGCCTGTCGCTTCTGGCCCAGTCGGCGTACCGCTCATTTGCCGCCCAGTCGGTATTGAAGGCGAACTATAAGGTCATATACGGCGCCGGCACCGCCAATTCTTTTTCTGCCGACCAAGGCTATTCCGAGCATCAGCTCGGCACGACGCTCGATTTCACCACGGGCAAGACTGCGGGCGCGCTCGAAGGCTTCGACAAGACTCCCGAATACAAATGGCTTCTCGACAATGCCTACCAGTACGGCTTCGTCATCTCCTATCCCGCGAACAACGCATACTATAAGTATGAGCCGTGGCACTGGCGCTTTGTCGGCGTTGCTCTCGCCACCAGGCTTCATGATGATAAGACATATTTCTACGGCATGGATCAGCGCATCATCGACACATACCTCGCGCAGATTTTCGACTAGCAGCTTTCTCGCTGTGATATAATCACTTCATGGTAACGAAACATTTCCTCAAGACTCTTGTCATCTTCATGGTGCTGATCATCGTCGGCCTGATCGGCGTGTTCGTCGTCGGCTATTTTGACGACAGCAGCGCGGGGAGCGATTCCGGCGTGCAGGCGACAGCAGGTGAATGATACTTGCAAAAAGGCATACCTATGCTATAGTGCTCATACCGCAAAGAAGACAGGCAAACCTTAAGTCCTGTTTAGTGGGTCGATAACCTGGAACGTCTGAAAAGGCAGAAAGGGAATTACTTGCGGCGAAAGCCGTTTTTTTATTGAAAATTAAGGAACGAAGTGACTATATTTTCGTAACTGCGACCCAGGTCGGAGTAAAGATTTTCTAATCGCTGTCGCTCAAGAAAATCAATTATGTTACTAAAATCTAAAAAAGAGGCAATCATCAAGGACCTGGAACAGGTCATCACCGGTTCCAAGTCCCTCGTCTTCGTGAACTTCCACGGCATGAATGCTACCGACGAGACTGCGTTTCGCCGGGACCTGCGCAGCCAGGGCGTGAACTACAAGGTGTCCAGGAAGACACTGCTTGCCCGCGCCCTCGACGGCAAGGCGACCGGTACCGTGCCTCCGCTCGACGGAGAAGTGGCTATCGCGTTCGCTTCCGACGATATCGCGCCGGCACGCGAAGTGTACAACTTCCAGAAGACCCACAAGGGCCTGCTCAACATCTTGGGCGGCATCTTCGACGGCAAATTCGTGGATGGCGCGTACATGACGGAACTTGCGACGATCCCTTCGCGCGAAGTGCTCTTGTCAAAGATCGCATTCTTGCTCAAGAGCCCTATGCAGCGCTTGGCAATCGCGGTGAACGAAGTAGCAAAGGCCAAGTAGAATTATTAATTACTAATTTAATTGCGTCGCGCCGAAAGGACTTACGCGACGTGATTCGCAAAATCACATGTCAAAATTTGATCAGTTTATGAAAGATTTGGAAGGCGCATCAGTCCTTGAGCTCAACGACTTGGTGAAGGCCATCGAAGAAAAATTCGGCGTATCCGCAGCGGCAGTCGCCGCAGCCGGTCCTGCAGCAGGCGCTGCGCCGGCAGCTGAAGAGAAGGATTCATTCACCGTCGTGCTTGCAGCTTCTGGCGAACAGAAGATCGCAGTCATGAAGGTCGTGAAGGAAGCTCTCGGCCTCGGATTGAAAGAAGCAAAGGATCTCGTCGACGGCGCTCCAGTCACTCTCAAAGAGGGTATGAAGAAAGCCGAAGCAGAAGACCTCAAGAAGAAGATTGAGGAAGCAGGGGGCAAGATAGAATTGAAATAATATTCTCACACTAATAAAAACACCCTACATCTTGTAGGGTGTTTTTTGTTTTGACGATTCACACATTTGTGTTAATGTAAAGCCGAAATTAAATTCTTCACATAAAACAAAATAAAAATGAAAAATGAACTGAACACAGAACTCGCTACTGCTCCGCGCCTTCGGTTCGTCCGCGGCGGATTTTTGGAACAGCCGAATTATACCTTCGTTCTTGATCTTGCGGACGAGGACAAGAATCCGGATATCGTCTTTGCCTGGGCCATCGGTTCGACTTCGAACAGCAACACCATCACGCTCGTGAAGGACGGCGCGCTGATAGCGAACGGCGTAGGGCAGCAGGACAGGGTCGGAGCGGCACAGCTTGCGCTTTTACGGGCTGACGAGGCGGTTAAGCTGGTTAATAAGTCTCAGAGGCAGGCAAACCTTTACGGCGCGGTTGCCTACAGCGACAGCTTTTTCCCGTTTCCCGATGCCCCGGAGGCGCTCATCAATCGTGGTATCAGCGCCATCCTTTCGAGCAGCGGTTCGGTGAATGACAAGCTCACTATCGAACTTTGCCAGAGAAAAGGCGTGAAATTGATACTCCTGCCTGACAAGGAAATTCGCGGCTTTTTCGGCCATTAAATCAACGTATGTTTACACAACTCCGGACCATTCCGGGGTTGTTTTCTTTTTCGGGGAAAAGGCATATAATGCCCGGTATGGAAATTCTGGGGAAAATTCTGGGCAGTCCGGCACGGGTGAAGATCATGCGCCTCTTCCTCCTCAATCCCACGAAAAGCTTCTCGAACAAGGAAGTCGCCAAGCGCAGCCGGGTGGATATCGCCGCCGCGCGCCGGGAAATCAGGCTCCTTCTGTCCATCAAATTCATCAAGCATCGCGGCAAGGAATGGAGCTTCAATCCGCTCTTCAAGTACGCGGGAGAACTCGAAGACCTGCTCGTCGGCTCGGAGACGCTCGACAAGGATGCCATCGCCGACAGCTTCAAGAAAGTCGGACGAGTAAAACTCCTGCTCGTGTCCGGCGTATTCATCAAGAACAAGGACAGCCGGGTGGATTTGCTGATAGTAGGGGACCGCATGAAGCGCGGCAAGATCGACGAGGAGATCCGCAAGCTCGAGGCCGAGATCGGCATGGAGCTCGTTTACGCCGTTTTCGACACCAAGGATTTTCTATACAGGCTCAATATGTTCGACAAGCTCATCCGAGACATCCTGGACTTCCCGCACGAGATACTCCTGCAGGGAAAAGAGTTATCCACACAGTCTCTCAAGAAGGCCTAGAAATTGGTATAATATAGCCTAGAACTTTACAAGGTCGAACTTTAAAGGTTTTTATTATTCAACAATATTATTATATGAATAACATTTGGGTTACATGGGGCGATGTGTTTAATTCCTCATTGCAGGGTCTCTGGTGGAGCTTTATCCAGTTTATTCCGAATCTGATAGTCGCAATCGTGTTCTTTATCGTCGGCTGGGTGCTCGGTTCCTTGATCGCCAAGGCTTTCGAGCATGTCTTCGCGGCGCTCAAGGTCGACAGTCTTTTCAAGTCTATCGGCGCGGAGGATTTCTTCCGCCGTGCGGGCATGACGCTCAACACCGGCTACTTCCTCGGGCAGGTCATGAAGTGGTTCGTCATCATCGTATTCCTCTTGCCGTCGCTCTCGCTCGTCGGCTTGGATTACATCGCATCGTTCCTCCGGGACGATGTGCTTGGCTTCCTGCCGAAGGTCATCGTGGCGGTATTCATCCTGGTCATCGCCACTGTCGTGTCTGAGGCGCTGTCGAAAGCGGTCATCGCCGGTTCCAAGGCCATGAACCTCACCTCTGCACACATGCTCGGCACCATCGTCCGCTATGCGGTCTGGGTCTTCGCATTCATCATCGCTCTCGGCCAGCTCGGCGTGGCTCCTGCATACATGCAGATCCTCTTTACCGGCATCATCGCTATGCTTGCTATCGGCGGCGCCCTGGCATTCGGCCTGGGCGGCAAGGATGCGGCAAGCAAGTTGATCTCGAAAATGGGGGAAGATATGTCTCACAAAAGGCCTGATTCCACCATCCGATAATAGCCTTATTTACGAAGGTATTTCAAAGAAAGAAGTCTCGCGGCATCTCGCTTGACTTCTTTTTTGGTTTCGTATATACTCTCTCCCATCGGTATGATAAACCATAGAAACAAGCAAAAACGGCGGATCTAACAGACGTTTGTTGTCTGTTGCCCGCCCAAAAGGCGGTTTTTTGTTGGAAAAGATACCATGTCACTTGAAAATTGAAGGCTGTCGGGCGATAGTAGAGGGTCTTTTCGAGCCCAGACAGAGCAGCTGAGAGAGTACGGAGCGGTCCGGAAATCTGAGCTTCCCCGACCTTGCGTCGGGGTGGATTGTGGTTTTCAAATTTCTTAACAGGAAATTTAAGGGCGTACGGTGGATGCCTAGACTCTAAATGGCGATGAAGGACGTGGCGTTGCTGCGATAAGCTTCGGGGAGGTGCTTAGCTACCTTTGATCCGGAGATTTCCGAATGGGGAAACCCTGTCGAGTATACCTCGACAATCTCCATCTTTATGATGGACGATGCATACCCTGGGAAGTGAAACATCTCAGTACCAGGTGGAATAGAGACAAATTTGTATTTCCTAAGTAGCGGCGAGCGAAAAGGAAGAAGCCCAAACCTCTGTAGCAATACAGGGGGGTTGTAAGGTAACAATGTTTATTTAATTAAAGAGGAGTCAAAAAATAAAGTATTAGATGAAGTTGCTGGAAAGCGACACCATAGGGGGTGATAGTCCCGTAATCGAAAATATTTTATCTCTTTTATTGTTATTCTTGAGTACCCCAGGACACGAATGGCCGGGGGGAATCCAGCGGAACTAACCGCTAAGGCTAAATACATTTAGAGATCGATAGTGAACAAGTACCGTGAGGGAAAGGTGAAAAGCAGCCCGATTAGGGCGGTGAAATAGACCTGAAACCGTATGTCTACAAGGAGTCGATCTCCGCTTCGGCGGAGTACGGCGTGCCTATTGAAGAATGAGCCAACGAGTTTATTCATGCTGCTGGCTAAGTCGGCTAAAACGACGAAGCCTTAGGGAAACCGAGTGTTAATAGCGCGTAATTGGTAGCATGCATAAGACCCGAAGCCAGGTGAGCTTGCCATGGACAGGGTGAAGTAGGTCGAAAGACTTATGGAGGCCCGAACCGGTAGATCGTACAACGTCTTCGGATGATCTGTGGTAAGGAGTGAAAAGCTAATCGAACCTGGTAATAGCTGGTTCTCTCCGAAATAGCTTTAGGGCTAGCGTCGTGTGTTCCTCTTGGGGGTAGAGCACTGGAAGGTTTCGACAGGGAGCAATCTCGCGAAACTTATCAAACTCCGAATACCAAGAGTCACAGCACGGCAGTTAGGCCATGGGGGCGAAGCTCCATTGGCCAAAAGGGAAACAGCCCGGATCTCAAGATAAGGTCCCTAAATATATACTAAGTGTAAGCTAAGAAGGTGGAATTTCTTAAACAATGAGGAGGTTGGCTTAGAAGCAGCCATCCTTTAAAGATAGCGTAACAGCTCACTCATCTAGAGATTTTGCATCGAAAATAATTGGGACTAAGTATATTACCGAATCTGAGGATGCGATGTTCTTTCGAGAACATCGCGTGGTAGGAGAGTGTTCCACTCTGCTGTGAAGCAAGACTCGTGAGAGCTTGTGGAGCGTGTGGAAGTAAGAATGTTGGCACAAGTAACCGCAATGATGCTGAGAACGCATCACGTCGAAAGATCAAGGTTTCCTTGGTAATGTCAATCAGCCAAGGGTTAGTCGGGCCTAAGGGAATGGAGAAATCCGTACTCGATGGACACAGGGTTAATATTCCCTGACTTCTGTATTTTGTGATGGAGTGACGGAGTGTAGTATGTTTCGCTCATTATTGGATTTGAAGTTTGTGTATTGCAGATTTGGTGCAGGAAAATCCGCACCGTGCCTTTGATGGCGAATCCCAAGTACAT